>NZ_BAAFSK010000002.1:0-680641 GCF_054767315.1 Aurantivibrio infirmus | reverse complement strand
GGAATACTAGGTATCTGCGCATGGAAGTAAAACATTCTCCGCCCGACATAGAAAGCTACTTGCGTTTGAGAAAGATATCTGGCCTTAGAGAAAGAACGCGAGCGGCCGCGGAAATCGGCTTAAAAAATAGTTTATTTGCAGTAACCTTACTTGACGAAAAAGGTGAAGTTATTGGTATGGGTCGTGTAGTTGGCGACGGTGGTTGTAACTTTGAAGTAGTTGATATTGCTGTTGATCCTAACTTTCAAGGCCAAGGGTTAGGGCGAAAAATCATGGAAGAAATAATGGAATATTTAAAAGAGCATGTGCCAGAACAATCTTATGTTTCGCTCATCGCAAATACCCCTTGGCTTTACGAAAAGTTTGGTTTTGAGTATTGCGCTCCAAAGTTTCATGGCATGCAAATAAAATGGTAATTCCTAACAAAGCAACCCAGCGCCCCCAAACCGCAAAAAGCGCGGTTTGCGGCGGACTCGCTACACTACCTTTCGCTCGCCGCTGGTTGCGGCGTTATGTGTTCAAGCCAACGGGGTAATTTAATAATGCGTAAATTTTCTGTCTACGTAGTTATATTCCTTCAGTTTCTTTTAGCGAGCGTTGTGTACTCGCAGTTTGAGCCAACAAGCGAAGAATTGGAGTTCTCTGAGGTATGGACAAAAAGTATTTCCGAAGGAAGCCCAGAAGAAGACGTTTTATTAGCCGCTATGCTTTCCTTGCGTGATGATAGAAGGGAAGCTTTAGACTACCTCTCAGTGCCTATGAAATCGATTCAAAATAAGAAAATTAGACTTAGTTTTCTCGCTGTTTATTGTCTAGTCCAGGAAAGTGTACTGGAGATTTGTGAGGACAATGATTTTGATAGGCAGCTCCAAACTATTGACGCAGACAATATACAACCTTACTTGTATTCGATGGTAAAACAAAGAAAAGATGATGACGCACTTGCTTCTCTACGCCGCGCAAATAATACAACTTCTACCAATGATTACTTGTTCGACAAAATTAATTTTGCTCGTGAAAAACTTGCATCTATTGGTTATCCAAAAGACCGTATAAATTATGCAGCAGAAAACCTTACTGGCGTTCTTTCACTTTATGGTTTTTATTTGAAAGTGCATTCTGTATGTAAAGAAAAGAGCGTAGTGAATGAAAGCTGGAAGCAAAACTGCTTATTACTTGGTCGTCGACTTGAAAGCTATACAAATAAAAATGCATACCAGTATTCTTTTAGCTTTGCGATAATAACGGACTCATTGGGGAAGGCACCTGAAGAAGAAAAAGAAAGAGAAGCTGTTTTGAAGCGAAAAATAGCGTTTGGTAAACTTAGAGATTTAGCCTCTGAAAAATTCGAATGGTGGTCGAACCGGGCACTGACAAGCGACGAATACTACAAGGATATAAATGAATTGGGCGAAGTGCAAGCGATCAGAAAAGCTGTCGAAGAGAGTGAGTAAGCACATAACAAAGCTAGCCAACACCGGCAGTGCAAAAAGCGCGCTGCCTCGACTCACTTCGCGATGCTCCGTTCGTGGTTGCTAGCGGCGTTATGCAACTTTAGGGAAGTCATGGACATTGAAATAAGAGTTCCTAATCCAGACGAAATTGAAGCTGTTTCAAAAATTTCAGCAGCTACTTTTGTGCTCGCGTGCCCATCTAGCTCTGGGAAAGATGAATTAGAAAAATACATATCTAGCAATCTTTCACCCACAATTTTTCAAAAGGCATTAAATTCCAGTTCAATATATTTAATTTCTGCTTTTGCAAATGGTGAAATGGCAGGTTTTGCAACGGTCTTGCTATCTAGTGATTGCTCTCTAAACTCTCGTATCGTGGCTACATCTGAAATTCAAAAGCTTTATGTACTTCCCAAATTTCATGGTGCCTGTGTGGCTCAAAAGCTAATGGGCGCGGCATTAAACCATTTAAAAAATATGGGCATAGCCAATGTCTGGCTTGGTGTGTATAGCAACAATCTCAGAGCAAAAAGGTTCTATTCAAAATATGGGTTTTCTGTCGCGGGCGAAACGCAGTTTAAAATGGGCAGCGAAACCCACCTAGATCATATAATGGTGGCCAGCATTGCATAACAAGCCAAAGCACTATTAGCTGCAAAAAGCACGGCGTGGACTCGCTACACGTTGTTTCGCTCACCCGTGTTTGGAGCGTTATCCGAACCGCGAATCTAGCAGAGTGGCAAGTGGAAATTAGATTAGCTACAAAATCAGATGCAGAGCAAGTAAGAAAAATAGCGTACTCTGCAATGCACACTTTTGGTCTTGTACCTGATCCAGAAGGAATCGATATCGAAGTTGGACGTTTCGGAGAAAGTTTTGAAGGAGCGCTTCTACAACTCGTTGCATGTTGTGGCGATGAAATATTGGGTTGCATCAGTCTTAGTCAAAAAGATTCGAAAACAGCAAAGATTTCGGGTTTCTACGTCGATCCTAGCCATCGAGGTAAAGGTATCGGTGAGAAGCTTTTGGTGAGCACTATAAGACATGCGCAGAAGATTCCACTGAGTGGCATCTATTTGGAAACCTGGGACAAGATGGAGGCTGCAGTTCGCCTTTACGTCAAGTTCGGCTGGTATCGTGTGAGTGATCCTCCAGAAGAAAGTGGCGCCCAGCGTGCATATTACCTATCACTAAATACCGATAACAAACCGCTCCATTTAGCGTAAAACTCTCTAGGACGAGTTATATGGAAAAGAAAGTTAAAGACTACCTGAAAAATATAAAAAAGGACACGAAGCGTGAGGACTGCCTTGCTCTAACTAAATTAATTGAAGATGAATCAGGTTTTAAGGCTAGAATGCAGGGTAGAATCGTAGCATTTGGAGATACATTCTTAATTGGGTTTTTACCGAGAACTCAAGATATTTCTATTTACCTTGTTGGCGACCCCTCAACAGTTAAAAAAGACCTCGATGTATTGGGAAAACACAAACGAACAAAATGTTGCCTATATATAAATAAATTAGCTGACATCAATGAAAAGATACTTAGGAAAATAGTAAAAAAGTCCGTGTCAGCGGCAAAAAAGGTAGCTTAAAATGGCGCGCATAACAAAGTTAGCAACACCGGCAGCGCAAAAAACGTGTTGCCTCGACTCACTACGTTTCGCGCGCCCCTGCTTTGGGTGTTATGCATAGGGTGAGAAGTGAATAACCTTGAAAAGCTAATAGCCCTCGCTATGTTATTTGGGCAACCAATATTTATCTTTATGGCTATTATGGGAGCTGGAAGGCCGGACTCTCCAGCTAATTCGGTTTTTAATGTGGCTTTACCCGTTATAGGAGCATTAAGTTTAGCAACAGTTTTCATAACTATACGGGATATGTATAAAAGAGATTTTGAAAATCCAAACTCCAAACTAAATTGGATTTTAGTTTTTTCATTTACCGGAGGTATCGGATTGATTTTTTATTTGTATAAACATGGGTTTAAACCGAGAACTTCTGAGTTAAATATATAAAAATTTTTCGCAATCGCAGGCACCGGGTAATTTTTTTCGCTACGCTCCAAATTTTCCCGTGCTTTAGGCGTTAAGCCAATATGAGCATCGAACAAATGTCAAATAAGCTGTGGAAAAGTCTCGCGTATACATGTATGGGTATACTCTTAATTTTCATATTTTCTTTTTTGCCACTGAATAAGAATGGTGGCTTATTTGAGTTCAGCTTGATTATTCTTTCTCTTGCTTTGGTCGTATTCGGATTTTTTCTTTTAGTTTCGGGGCTCGTCGAAAAATTACGAATGAGATTCGAATATATGTCAGGACGTATGGCATTGATTCATGTGATGGCTGGCCTTTCTTTTGCCCTCGGCCTAATTATGTTCTTTTGGTTTCACGGAAGAGAGATTGCTGAAGCAAAATGGTATCAATACTATTTTTTGGTAATGCCAACATCAGCCTATGCTATGGCACTTTTAGTAATGATTACCCACCCAATTCAAGCACTAAGAGACAGTGAAAGCAGTGAAAGCAGTGAAGAATAATAGCTTAACAAGTAAGCAAGAAGGGCCTACGTAAATCATGGCCTTGAAAGGCGGGCCATAATTCACATCGACCTCTTTTTACGGCATTAAGCGGATAAAACAATAAGAAGCGAGGAATCATTTAGAATGTCAACACAAAACCCATACACCACACCTACTGCAGATATCCAAAACAATGACAATTTTGAGTTTAGCGAGCGCATGGAAAAAATGGCTGGAGGGCAAAAACTCGTAATTTATGCTGTACTTTTATATTTTATCGCCGCTAGTTTACGTTTAGTGATTGGGCCGTTTGCATTTATTTTATTGTTTATATCTTTAATAATATCTCTTATTGGCCTGTATAAAGTTTTGTCTGCACGTCAAAATCATATTGCTGTTAAAATAATTTTATTTGCACTACTTTTTGTTCCGCTAATAAACATTTTGGTTCTTCTTAGTATAAACAGTCGGGCAACTAAAAGCCTCAGAGAAGCGGGGTACAAGGTTGGTTTTATGGGGGCCTCAAAGCAAACTGCCTAACAAAGCAAATCACTATTCCCCGGTAAAAAGCCGCCAGCCAGGACTCGCTTGACACGTTCCGCTCGCCCGTGTTTGCGGCGTTACGATCAGATAAGAACTAAACAACAAAACTAAAAAACACCCGTTTATTGTCAACGAAATTTTATTTTTCAATGTTTGTAAACACCAGGAAGCAGTCATGAAATTAAGAAGCCTTAGTGCCAGCATAATATTCATTTCACTTTGTTGCGGCTGCTCGAATCAACAAGTTTACGATTCCGTTCAAAATAACCGTAAGTTCAATTGCCTGAAAGCACCAATCTCCGAATATGAAGAGTGTATTCAACAATATGAAATGTCTTATGCCGAATATGAGGCAGAGCGTGAGAAGTTGTTAAGCGATAACAATCCTTAAACTTCAGACAAGGTCGTTTTTAAACTGCTGAATTCTACCCTCGATACATAAACCCTTACTTTTTTAGAGAGACACAATGATCACATGCTATCTGAAGTATAAAGTTGACCCATTCAAGCTGAAAGAATTCGCGCATTATTCGAAGTTATGGATTCCATTGGTTGAGAAATTTGGCGGCCAGCATCACGGGTATTTCCTACCCCATGAAGGGCCAAGTGATATCGCACATGCTTTGTTCTCATTCCCAAGCCTTGCGGATTATGAAGACTATAGAAATAAAGCCAGCAGCGACCCGGAATGCCAAGCAGCTATGAAGTACTACGCGGAAACAAAATGCTTTTTAAGTTTCGAACGATCGTTTACAAAACCAATATTCAAATAATTGGAGAAGGCAATATTAAGAATTTATCAAATATAGAGGCTATATAATGGAAGCAAAAACATTATTAAAAACACTCAAAGAGGCTTCACCATTTGATTTGTTTCTAATTTCTTTTATCGCTTTGCCCTTTGTTTTTGATGCCTGGCTAAGGATATTAGAGGAATTGGAATTTAGCCAGAATGTGAAGACAGTTTCGCTTGGGGTTGTACTATTGGCCTATGTGATCGGTATCGTTGCGATGTTGGTCGGATCTAAAAAAGAAAGGCGGCGGGATACAGCAAAGGATCAAATAATTCACTACTTAAAACGGAATTCATTGGAAATGATGCGACTTATAACCATTAGAGAAAAAATTAATGGGAATTACGACGATGATTTTCTGAACTCACTCCCTAACACTTATCCCGAGGAGATAAGACGCACGAAACTGGAAGGCAACGCTCCCGGTTTAGGTAGGATACTTGACTCCCAACAATAAAAATATTAATTGCAATCAGCGATAAGCCTGATAAATATCTTTTGCCCATTGCAATTGCGGTCCCATCGCGGTCACTTCGGATTGCAATGGCTCTGGCAGTGCTTCTGGCCAATCCAAACCATATTTAGCAGGCATAAACAGTGGCGCCAAGAGTGCCGCGGCACTTAGATCTGCTCGTGTAAATTGTGTACCCACTAAAAATTCTTTACCTACTAGCGCTTCATTCAATCTTTTAAGTGCTTTTTCAATATGTTGTTTTGATTTCGCCGCGCTCTCTTCGTTTACTTCCATATAACTTCGCATTTTTTTCGACAGTTTTGAGAACATAAAACGCAACATGGGTTTTGCCCAAAAAGGCCCTCCGCTTGCGAAAAAACCAATCACCGGATCTGGTTTTTTTAATAAAGTGTGATAAACGTAACGACGTACATGGAGACCAAATTCATTATCTAGGTAACGCTCCCATTCCAGCGCTGCCTGTACATCAAGGGATGACGGCGGTGATAGCTTCTTTTGTGGAAACTTATCGTCCAAATAGCTAATAATTTTCCCAGAACCCTGTATAAATTTTCCATCATGCTCAAGCACTGGGACTGAAGAATTGTTGGCAACTTTTGTTGTAGTCTTTACGTGAAGCCCTGGCAAAAGATTCACCTTTTTATACTCTAATCCTTTGTAATCGAGAGCCCAGCGTACTTTTTCGCAAAAGTGAGAAATAGGAAACTGATAAAGTACTAGCGCCATGATTAACCTCGTCTATGTCAAATAAGATGTGCTGTTCTACCACATTTACACTCGGTTTCCATCTCTTATTTTCAATAGACGGACTAACTTTTTCTCTACACCTGAAATACGTTGTAAATTTGATATTGGATTGGTTGGCCCTACCTTTTGTAGTCGACTATATATTTAATATTTACTATTCCTTACGTGACTCAGATATCGCGCCACACTAGGATTTTATAGCTTAAGTTTTACGGCATGCGTCAAATCACACAACAAAATACGTATCTACATTCGGAGAGTTAACCAATGAAAATACAATTCAAATCGCTCATTATTTTAGCGTCGATAGTTCTTTTTACCGCTTGCGCTTCAACTAAAGTACAAAGCCCAAAAGAAGTCATCATAGGAAAATGGAATGTAGATGCTCAAGGTATGAGTGTGGTAATAGACATCAACGAAACACAAATGGAAATAATGGGTATGGGCATGACCTTTGACTACAAGTGGGCGGAAGATAATAAACTTGCCTTGTCCGGCCAGATGGGAAACATGACGGCGGATATCGCCATCATTGATGAAAACCAGTTTACTTTGACGTCCGCTGAACAGGGAACCCAGATTTTTGATCGAGTTGAAGAATAAGACCTAGAGCTAAGTACTCACGTAAACGATCAACGGGGTAGTATTGCCCCTACCCCGTTTTTTGTCAGTTAAATACTTTTCAATAATATTCTTTCTGAAAGCGATCACAAAAATCAACTAGGGAGGGATAGGATCTCGCCCGTTTATAAAATGGGTTATCAAAATCGGCTAAGATGAACGAAGACAAAAAAGCAAAGGCCGTAGCATCAAAAGACGATACCTTATCGCCGAAAAAATATTTTTTATTCCCCAGCATGCTTGCTAAACTTTTTAACGAATGCTCAAAAATCTGCAACATCTCGTCTTCGGTATGACGACCGACACCCTGTTTTTTAAGCGCCGACTTGACACCTGAGCGAGCAATTATCGGAACGATATATTTCATTGGAATCGGCATCTTGCTAAAAAATGCCTTACTGATGATCGGCCAGGTGTCCTCTCTTATCCAGCGTGAATAAACAACAAACCAGTAAAAGTTTTCATCTAACGATTTAGTTAGCAGGTGGGCCACCCCACGCTGCTCTTCAGTAAGATCCTGATCAATTGTAAGTTGATACTTATCTTGCAAATATTCGCAGATAAAATAGGAATCCGGAATTATTTGACCATCGTCCTCGATCATTGGCAGCTTACCCTTGGGTGCGCGCCGAAAAGCACTAAAATCGTTTACCAGCTCATAAGGAAGCCCCGACAATCGTAAAAATGCATCGACTTTCGCGACGAAAGGACTGGGATCGACAAGCCCAAATGCTGGACCAAAACCGTAAAGCTTAATCATCTGATAATTCCATTTGTAAGTTGAAAGAATAGCTAGGCTACCTGACATTACTGTCAGCTTCTGTCAGTAGTATCGCTGTTTTCACTATTTGACAGCAGCTTTTTTCCGAGGACAATACTACTCAATTTCCCGCTTGCCTGAATTAAGTATTTGTAGCGTAACCTATAAGCTTCCCATCCTTAAACAGGCACGACCCACGCCTCACCAACAAGGAAACTGAATGATGGACATACTTCAGATATTTAGCTTCATCGTGGTGGCAACCTTACTGGTGATATCACCTGGCCCCAACGGGGTTCTTATTGCCAGAACAGTCCCTATTGCAGGTAGAAATGCTGGCTTTGTAAACATATCTGGCTTTGTCGCGGCTTTTTGTCTGCACGGCAGTCTTTCAGTTCTAGGAATATCAATATTACTGGTTCAATCTGCACAACTATTTCTCGTGGTCAAATTATTAGGTGCAATTTATCTATGTTGGATTGGTATCAAGTCTTTAATTAGCGCTTGGAGATATGATGCCACCATCGACATTCAGAGCCAGGCCTATACGAAACCCAAGCTAGGTAACGCCTTCATCGAGGGGTTTTTGACCAATGCTCTTAACCCGAAAGTCTCGATGTTTTATCTCGCTGCATTTCCACAGTTTATTTCAGCTAGTGCTCCCACATCTTCAGCATTTCTTTTAGTATTCATCCACGCACTGATAAATATTCTTTGGTTCTCGGGAATGATTGTATTACTCGCAAAACTGAAAATCGTTGGCTCTAGTGTAATATTTCAGCGCGCGATAAAAACTATTACCGGTTGTGTATTTATTGGCTTCGGCGCAAAACTGGCTACGTTAAAACCCTAAAGAACTCTAAAAGGCACATTATGTCTATGCGATTATTACTATTTTTTGTTATTACTATTTTCACTTTTAACACCTTTGCAGATACTTTTGAATTTGAAAAATGTGGGATTCAAATAGATTTATTGGGCCAATCTACTATTCAAGAACAAACCGTCCCCTTGAACCCTGAAAACACAGCACACATAAGCAATCGAACTAGCGTGCAAGAACTTGCGGAGGGTAGGCTTGTTACCGCGGTGATGTGTGTATTTATCACCGGCGAAGCTGACGCTGAGAAACGTGCCTTTCAGCCCGCGCAATCATTACAGCAAATGATTGCGCGCATGGAACAATCTGGAATTACCGTTGCAGACAGTAAACTGTTAGATGCCGACCCTGATGAAAGTCATCGACGCGGTTTTGAACTCGACGCGAGCCAAGCTGGCCAGCCTATTTACGCGAGAGGCATGTTTATTCAGAAGCCGGATGAAATGTTGTCTTACTCTGTTTTCGTATTGGGCTCTTCCCGAATTAAGGCGAAAATGGTTAAAGAATTGCGAACAACGCTCGCAAGTATCACACCAATACCAGAGAGAAACTAACTTAGGTGTTCAGGAATCGAAAACTCTCAAGACATCGATCATAAGCTCCAAATACAATTTTACATCCCGGATATCATCACAAGGAAAAATTAGCGATGTACATACCTCAAAATTTCGCCCGTATCCTAATTTTATGTTTTGTGTTCCTAATTCTTCCCACCGAAGCTTATAGCCAAAGTAAAGAGCAAGCCCCCGAGCCACAGGAAACCGTAAAGACTAGAGAGTACATGCGCGGTTCCTGGTATAGCCCCGAATGGGAATATGGATTTGCTATTTCGGATTACACAGCGACGATCACCGAGTGGAACAATACTTACAACCCTCAAGATAAAAATGGCCGAGGCGATGTTGTTCTAAAAAATGTAAGCTATTCAGAAACCGGGTTCACTGCGTCACATCTTTTTTATGATGGCAGCTGGATTGATGTTACGGCGGTAATGGTTGATGAAAATACAATAAGATTATCCGGCCGCAGAGAAGTGTGGGAGATGACGCGAAAAAATTAACTAAAGGGAATAAGGTTATGAAACTCAAGGTTTTATTTTTCTTTTCAATGGTATCTTTTTCTATTTCTGGCCACACAAACGAATCGATATTTTTTCTCGGCTCTTCTGAAAAAAATCCGACAGGTTCCGCCGCCATTTCAGGCGAAGGTTTAGTCGCTTCTTATAATTTCGAAACCTACACCGATGACGGCGAGTTAAAAGACTTCAGCGCTTTCGCTAACCACGGAAAAATTAAACAGAAAAATGAAACAACCGGATTGTTTGGCAAAGCCCGCATATTCGAGACCTTAGAAGATGTGATTGATTTACCCGAAAGCGCCAGTCTTGATTTAGATGGCCCGCTAACCATTACTGCTTGGCTACAACTCAGCAAGTCTAATATGCATCAGCATATTTTGTCCTGCGATGACATCTACGTATTGTGGACGACGGAGCAAGATCAATATCGACTTGCCGATACGCAGGGGCACGGATTTGTCACTAACCCCAACACCACGAACACGGGACAGTGGCATAGCGTTACTGCTGTGCTTCATGCAACTCGAGGTGAGGCGTTAAATGGGAACAACATCAAGATCTACATTAATGGCCAAGAAATCGAAGGTAAATATTCGACGCCCTGGTCCCCCGCCAGCTTAAAGCCAGAAAATGGCTGCCTTATCGGCGCTTCATCATCGCTATCGCAAGCTCACCAAGAATTAGAGTTCAAGGGCATTGTAGACGAGCTCCAAGTTTTTTCGAGAGCGCTAAGCGACGCAGAAATTAAAGCCTATGCAAACCGTAAACGATAATTGCCGACGAGATTAGAGAACATAAAATGACTGAATTTTCAGAAGCCATGACGGCATACAAAAAACAAATGGCAAAAGGCAAGCTACCGATAGCCTACAAGGGCCTAATGGAATATTTGATGGGTTTACGAACTCAACTGAAAAATAGTCATCCCGATTTTTATGTGTCGGGAAATTTCTATCAAGGTTACATGGATATGACCTACTTTTCATTTACACCAAACTCATTCAGAAAGAGGAAGCTTAGAATTGCGATTGTTTTTGTTCACAGTACTTGTGAATTCAAGATCTGGCTGGGTGGAATCAACAAAAAAGTCCAAGCCGAATATTGGAAACTGTTTAGAAGCAGAAAATGGAACAAGTACAGTATCCCAGAAACGCTAGAAGGCGCGGAATCTATCATAGAATCTAAGCCGATCCCTAACCCAGACTTCAGCAACTTAGCCAAACTTAGCAAGCAGATCGAAAAACAAACTTTGACCTTCGCGCGCGATATCGAGAATTTTTTGGGCAGTACTAAGCGTTAAATTTTTTTATTCACAAACTATTTTTCACGGCTAAAGCCTCTTCCGATACCAACTACCAAGCCTATAAAACATTCCTTAGCCAGAAAAACATCTCGGTGTTATATCGATTATTTATGCTTGGATATAAATCGATGTGTCTTTAGATGAAGCTGACAATAAAAACAGAAGATCGTGTGGTTCGATGAGACTAAGAGCAACTTTTCTGTCGTAAAATATTTTTTGTAGATTTATACTGCCGTCACTTACTTGGCCAATAAAATATAATTTAACAAAAGATATAGTTGGCGAGCCGGCTTTATAGTTTTCACTACAGTCCCACAAAAATAAAAGGACATGACGATGGCGACCCAAGAAATTGATGCGATACGCACGTTGCTAAGCCATTCTCCGAAGCCAGAGTCTTTAGCGGAGTTTCGAAAATCCTACGACGGCTTTGGGACGCTTTTTCCAATACCTAGTGATGTCGAATTCCAAACTGAAAATATTTCCGGCTTACCTGCCGAGTGGAGCACAACACCTGAAACCAATCAAAACCGTGTGATTTACTATTTGCACGGCGGCGGTTACGTCATCGGCTCGCTTACCAGCCATCGGCCACTGGTTGCAGAGTTAGGCCGCGCAGCGAGAGGGCGAACATTGGCACTGGACTACCGGCTTGCACCTGAGCATCCCTTTCCTTCAGCTGTTGATGATGCGATCGCTGGTTACACGTTTTTATTAGACCAAGGCATTGATGCCTCTTCTATTGCTATCGCCGGTGATAGCGCTGGTGGAGGACTTGCTATCGCGACCATGCTTGCAGCGAAAGAAAAAGGATTCCCTCAGCCAGCTTGTGCGCTTTGCATTTCGCCTTGGGTTGATCTCGAAAACGCCGGTGCATCGATTACAACTAAAAAAGATGTAGACCCTTTGTTACAGGGCGAGCTGTTATCGCAATGGGCGCACGCTTATTTGGGAGACCGTGCAGCGAGAACTCCCTTAGCATCGCCACTCTATGCAGACTTAAGCGAATTGGCACCGCTCTTAATTCAAGTAGGTAGTGATGAAGTGTTACTCGACGATGCGATTCGTTTAGCTGCACATGCAAAAACTGAAAACGTTCCGGTTCAGCTCGAAACCTGGCCAAATATGATTCACGTATGGCATCACTTCTACCCGATGCTAGAGGATGCAAGAAAGGCACTGGCAAGCGCCGGGCATTTTATTCGCGAACACACCTAGGTAAAAATTTATAGTTAAACGTTTTCGGAGTTTTTAATGAGTAAAAAATTTAGCGTTGCAGTAATTGGTGCAGGACTAGGCGGCCTTTGTGCCGGCATCAAACTTAAGCAAGCTGGCTACAACGACATAATCATTTTGGAAAAAGGCGAAAAAGTTGGTGGCACCTGGCGAGATAACACTTACCCAGGTTGCTGCTGTGATGTGCCCGTCGCTTTGTATCAATTTTCTTTTGCTCCCAGTTTGGACTGGAATTACATTTACCCCCGCGCGAATGAAATTCAAGCGTATACCGAAAAACTCGCGGATGACTTTGGCCTGCGACCCCACCTACATCTCAACGAAGAAACACAATCAGCGGTGTGGGACGAAGCTCGATCGCTTTGGGTCATTACGACCAGTAAAGACCAAACTTATGAAGCCAACGTTCTTATTCCTGCCTTGGGTCAACTAAATCGCCCGCAAATTCCGAATTTTGAAGGTAGAGAAAGTTTTCACGGTACGGCTTTTCATTCTGCGCGTTGGGATCACTCTATAGACCTGAAGAATAAAAACATTGCGGTCATTGGCTCCGCTGCAAGTGCGGTACAAATCATTCCAGAACTAGCAAAAGTCGCAAAAAAATTGACGGTATTTCAACGGACACCGAACTGGGTAATCCCCCGCCTCGACAAAGCTATTACTGATGAAGAAAAAGCTTTGATTCTGACGGCGCCACACGTGGCAATGTTGAATCGTGAGTTAATTTATGAGAACGCCGACCATTTATTTTGGCAAGTATTTAGCTGGACCCAAGAAGGCCGCGCCGCATTCACTCGCACTGCAATGGATCATTTGACACAACAGGTATCAGACGCAGAACTCAAAAGTAAACTTATCCCCGATTACCCTATCGGTTGTCGGCGTGTGTTAATCGCCGATGATTATTATCCAGCCTTAACAAGATCGAATGTAGAACTCGTTACCGATAAAATTGCCAAGCTCACAGAGAAGGGAATCGAAACAAAGGACGGCGAACATCATGACGCTGATGTCATCGTTTATGCCACCGGTTTTGAAACAACCGAATGGCATTGGTCGATGAAAGTTCAAGGTAAAGACGGAAAGATATTGAGTGAAGAGTGGCAAGAAACACCGCAAGCCTATCTTGGAATTAACGTCGCAAACTTTCCTAACATGTTTATTCTCTATGGCCCTAACACTAACTTAGGCCACAATTCGATAACTTTTATGCTCGAAAGACAAGTTGAATACGCTTTACTTGCGCTTGAAGAAATGAGAGAAAAAAATATAGCGGCGATAGAAGTAAAACAGAATACGCAAGAGCAATACAACCGAGAACTGCAAGATGATCTCGCGAAAACAACCTGGGCCGATCCGCACTGCAACTCTTGGTATAAGAACGATCAAGGTCACAACACACAAAACTGGTCATCTAATACACGTGATTACGCTAAAATCACGCAGCAGATAAACCTGGATGACTATCTCCTACGACCTTAAACTAGCGCATGCCAAAATAGATAAGCTAACGAGTGTTATGGATATTCGTGACTATCACAGTTCTGAGAATCACAGTTCTGAGAATCACAGTTCTGACAATCAAAGTTCTGACTACCGTGATATAGCGACACTCTTTCATGACGCGATCCATAGCATAGACACGAGAATCTATTCCAAACAACAACTCGATGCCTGGGCACCCTCTCCTATCGACTACGAACATTGGCGATTGAGACTCGACATTAAAAAACCCTTTATCGCGGTAATAGATAAGCTTGTCGTTGGTTTTATCGAGCTCGAAGAAGATGGTCACATCGATTGCTTATACGTCCACAAAGATTACCAACGGCAAGGGATCGCAAAAAAATTACTGACTCACCTTTGTGAAGTCGCAAAGCGAAAAGGCATCCGACAATTAAACGTTGAAGCCAGCATACTTGCCAAACCTCTTTTTGAATCTTTTGGTTTCAAACATTTGGGAGAAAACACTGTCCATCTTCGAGGACAGACGCTTACCAATTACAAAATGGTTCGCCATATTGAAATGCTTAAATAGAAAAATCAAAAATGGGGTTACGTGTAACGAGTACGATATTCTTACACTCTAATTTCACTTTGCGACCAAAAAACTTTCTAGGCAAACAGCTTTCTTTCTATCCAAACTATCACTCCGCACACCATTTATCGGGTAAGGTTAATTTTGGATTTGTTGCTTCTTTGTGGGATCGTCTTTTTAAAACCACCTTGTAGAAATGGTCATCTTGCAAATCTTGAGCAAAACAATCACTTACCTATTTGGTGCCTAAAGCAAACTACCTGTTCTTCTTTCTCGACCGCACTATAAGCGTTACTTCTATCCAAATATTGGGCGAAGTTATTACACCTAGAATTACCTTTCGTAATGTAGATGATCGCCTGGATTCAATGACTGATTACGATTACTATTCGGATCTAGAATAAATCAGGAGAAAACAATGGCTCGCAAAAATTGCAAGAAACTCGTTTTTATATTTGCACTATTAACGGCTTTTACAGCCGCAACATCCGCAAAAGATGCCAAACGACCTGAACTCACTGGTATTTGGACAAACGCGTCTCTAACCAATCTAACTCGTCCTCGCGGCGTCACTAAATTAATTCTCAGCCAAGAAGAAGCTGAGCAGCAAGCTGCAGGAACCGCAGTGGCCGGTATTGCACCTGAAGAAGCGGCGGACGATTCTGTTGTCGACCCCGATCAAGGCGCGCCAGAAAAAGGGGGGCGTGATTTTGGACTGCGTGGCTACAATTCTTTCTGGACCGATCCCGGCTCGTCTTTGGCCTTGGTTAAAGGACAATACCGATCTTCTTATATTGTTGATCCTGAAAATGGTCAGATACCTCGCTTAGCCAACCCTAAAGTTAAATATGAAGACCGTGGTTACGGAGTGAGATACTTGACCGGCGTCGGTGGAAACTCCGACCCTGAAGCCCTGCCCTTAGGTGAGCGCTGCTTGATAGGCTTTGGCAATACTGGCGGTCCGGGTATGCGTGGCACGCTTTACAACAGTACCTACCAATTTGTCCAGACTGACGATCACGTCATGATCATGGTTGAGATGGTTCACGACGCGCGCATTATTCCAACTTTTGCTTCTGCAGAAGAGGCAAGAGCAAATCATCGGCCAAATGTTATTAAGCCTTGGCTTGGCGATTCCGTTGGTTGGTATGAAGATGGTGCTTTAGTCGTGGAAACCATTAACTACAAGCCTTTGTATATGGAACAAAATTCAACGCCAATTTCTGAAGGGGGAAAACTCACCGAGCGTTTTAGTCGTTATTCTGATTCAGAAATTTTTTATCAATTTACTATTGATGATCCCAATATTTATAGCCAACCTTGGACGGCGGAGTTGAGCTTTTACGCGACTGAAGGCCCGGTATTTGAATATGCCTGTCATGAGGGCAACTATTCTATGGAAGGTATCCTGGCTGGAGCGAGACTTAAAGAAAGAGAAGCCGCGCAAAACAATTAGTCACTCAATGTTGAGTTGATAGGAATTATTGGCGGTAGGTGTGTTTTTTAAAAATCAATTACCACAAGCCTGATAACTATTACTAACAACCACCCCAAATAAATAAAAAAGCAATCTTGCATTGAGCGGATTGCTTTTTTTATGCCTGTTTCGTGTCACTACCTTCTCAACAGTGCCATGTCCCCCTGCCCCGCATGTACACGACTGTCATCGTTAGGTTCACTTATTTGAGATGAGGGGATCGCGCGGTAAATCACGCTTAGGTAAATAGAACGGAAATATTTCGTTAATAAATTTACTTATCGAAAGGAGATTCGAGATGCGTTTAAATAACTCAACCTTATCAATTGGACTGATGACTACTATTTTAGTCACTGCCTGTGGTGGCGGGGGCGGCGGTAGCAGTGGTGGTGGTAGCGCGACCCCTCCGCCTCCCCCAGCACCTGCAGCTAACACCCCACCAACGATTTCTGGCTCACCAATTAGCGCCATTGAGATAGGCGAGACTTACTCCTTCACGCCAACGGCCGCTGATCAAGATAACGATACATTAACGTTTTCCGTCGCTAACGAGCCCTCTTGGCTTACTATCGACCCACAAAGTGGTGAACTTAGCGGTGTTCCCTCGGTAAAAGACCTGGGGTCTTTTAGCGATATTGTCATTTCTGTGTCAGACGGATCTGTCTCAGCAGCACTTTCAGGATTTAGTGTTGACGTTGCGCCGCCAGTGCTTGGCGAAAACAAGTTCGTTAGCGAAGGCATTAAAACACCAGTAGATACCGGAAATCCGATGACGACGGGTTATGTTGCTGAAGGAACCATGGTGATCGATTTTCCCGGTGAAAGCATTCGTCTAGAAGAATCGAACTTGCAATTAGAGTTTGATGAAGAAGGTAACTTAATCGATCTATTCGGCGATACGCTTATTCCGCAAAAAGTTTCAGACAATCTCGCTATAACCGGCAATGTAAAAGCCAAAGTGGGTTTGTACAAAGGCTCAGAAATAAATGCCGATCCTGACTTAGATATCGATGTAAAAGATGATTTTTACTACTTCGTTTATTTTATTGGTGTAAGCACAGAAATTGTGGTCGGTGATCGCGATGATCCTAATTTTGGAAAATCGATTACTTTGGATCTGCCTCTGGGTGGCGAAATTTTAATGATCGTCGATCCCTTAGATGTTTTTACTTATTACTATGCAAACACCCCCGCTGGTGAAATTGGACACGGTGAATCTGACAACGGTTTTATTCCTTTTATTCCAAAAGAAAACTTTGTTGGTTTGGATGAATTTGACGGACATATTATCGATCGCGCGGGTTTCGGTATTGGTTTTAAAGTATTTGATTTCTTTAATATTTCAGGTACTCGAATTATTCATCAACCAGAATTCGGTGAGATCGATTGGGACGATCCGCTGAATTCACCCATCGAATATAAAGCCGGATTTAATGGCGATGCCTCATTCGCATTTGCGGTTCTCGGCGTGGGTTTATTCGATTTTTCCTTAGCGACAACCAGTGCTAGTTTTGATGCAGGTTTTGATCGTCAGCATGTTGCAATGCAAACTACAATCGCCCCTGATGTAAGTTGGCAACCCTCTTGGTTTCCGATTTTGCCGACAACGGAAATCATTGGTAGTTGGTTAATCGACGGCAACGGCGATTACTCTGCGCTGCTATCCGGCTCTTACCAATCAACCATACCCGCCGCAAACATTTCTGGTGCCATGTCTATTGATGCAAACGGCGTTACTTTAGCGGGGCAAATTCCAGATGGCGCTTTACCACTAACAGTTAGCGCTAATTTTCTAAACGACACAGCGACTTACAAAATTACAACGACGGTTGACGTCGGTAATGATGTCACAGGTGCAGTGAACCAAGCACTCGATCGTGAGTTAGAAAAATTAACCGATGCACTAGCTGATCTTGAACAAGCAACAGCTGATTATGAACTGGAATTAAGTCTAAATGGTTTACGATCAGCGTTACCCACTATTGTTGATGCCGTCGTTTCTACACTCAATGGCGTTCCCGATACGGTTTATACCAGCGTTCGCCAAGGTGTTATTGATTACGTTGACAACTATGAAACCTGCGTCAATTTGGGATTGGGGACCGTGTGTAGTAATCCTTTAGATCCTTTAGTGAATCAAGCCTCGGTCGGAACAACGGCGGGAAATACTGCACGTAATACCGCAAGAACGAAAATAAAACCTTACGTCGATGCGCTCGAAGAAATTAAAGCCTTATCACTTAGTGCTGACGATGAGCAATACAAAGCAGGTATAAAAGCGGCTTTACTCAAGATTTATAACAATCGTAATTTTGATCAGACCATTACGGTCAGCGTCTCGTTACCTTTAGGTCTTACCAGAAACTTCAGTAAGCGCGTAAATTTTGCAGTGCTCGACACTCAAACCGCAAACCGCGTAAAAGCTGCCCACGACAATGCGCATAAAATTCAAGAGACCAGCGACTTGAAAATTAGCGCACAACAAATCTTCGACGCAATACCGAGTGATGCAATAATTTCGCAAGCGAAACAAGACGTGCAAGATGGCCTCGCGCAAATCCCAGTGTTTAAAGGTGCCGCGTTCACGGTAAGTAATGGCAGTTATTCTGCACAAGTTTTGCTGGGTGACGAGGCTTACGATGTCGACATTAACGTGCTCAGCCCGGTGGAATTGTTGCAAGGTATAGGTGATCTTATCGCCGAAAATCTCACTGCAAATTAATCACAATAGAGACAGGGTATCGACGGTTTAGCCAGCGCCGATACCCGAGTTTCATTAACTCAGTTAATCCCTTCCAATAAAAACGCTACAATCTCGATTTGCCCTTCTGAACTCCCTTCCCTTCGGTTACACTCCTTCATTCCGTTTCACAACAAAACGCATGCAGTAGTTCAAAATCTACTGATCATTTAAGCAATTTATCTGGGTAAAAATATGAAAGCGACGGATTATTTAGTTGTTGGTTGCGGCGCTTCGGCAATGGCATTTATCGACACCATGTTAAATGAATCCGATGCGACATTTACCGTAATCGACCGTCGTCATATGCCTGGCGGACACTGGAACGACGCCTACCCCTTCGTTCGCTTACATCAACCCTCCGCTTATTATGGTGTCGCGTCACGAAATCTTGGCCGCGGGCGAATCGACAAAACCGGATTCAATGCGGGCTTCCATGAGTTGGCGAGTGGCATTGAAGTGACTCACTATTTCCATAGCTTGATGCAAGAAGACTTTCTTCCCTCAGGGCGCGTCGAATACTTCCCGTTGTGCGATTACCGAGGCGATGGTGAGTTCGTTTCGCTGCTTTCTGGTGAGCGTCATCGACGCACGATTAACAAAAAACTCGTCGATGCGACATTGTTACACACCAACATCCCCCTTACTCACACGCCGCAATTCAGCGTCGCCGACGGTGTGGTTTGTATTCCCCCAAATCATCTCCCTCGACTCGCCAGCAATCACCAGCAATTCACCATTCTCGGCTCCGGAAAAACAGGAATTGATAGCCTGACATGGTTGCTCGAAAACGGCGTTCCGCCTGAAACAATTACTTGGGTTATGCCACGTGACCCTTGGCTGTGGAATCGCCGTATCACTCAGCCCGGCTTAGATTTTTTTAACGACGCTTTAGGTGGAATCGCCAAGCAATATGAAGTAATCGCCAAAGCTGAATCAGTACGCGCCTTGTGCGAAGGAATGGAAGCAAACGGTACTTGGTTACGGCTCGACCCAAACGTCTGGCCCAGCATGTATCATGGCGCGACCATCACCGAAAAAGATTTAGAACAACTGCGACGAATTAAAAATATTATTCGCCTCGGCCGAGTAAAAAATATCGAACTCGACAAAATAATTCTCGATAAGGGCGAAGCGGCGAGTGGCTCTGACAGACTTTACATCGACTGTACCGCCAGAGCATTACCTAAACCTGTCGATAAAAATCTACCCGTGTTCGGCGATAAAATAATTTCTCTGCAAATGGTGAGAAACTTTCAACCGTGTTTTAGTGCAGCCATGATTGGTCACCTAGAAGCGACCTTAAACAGCGAAGAAGAAAAACAAGCGTTATCCTCAGTCACAGCAATGAGTGATACCGTCGAAGATTGGATAGAGGCGGAAGCCGTATCGATGATCAACCAAAACAATTGGAATAATCATGATGCGACTAAACGGTGGTTACGACAGTGTAGATTGAATGGCTTCGCTTCAACTATTGCACAAGTCAAAGAAGATGATCACGACAAGCTAGCAATTCTTGGACGCTTATCGGAATTTGCTTTTCCGGCAGTCAAAAACCTAAGTCGACTTGCTAAACAAAACTAGAAACCAAAAACAACAGGCGGATGTTTATTGCTGAATCTTGGTAAATTTTTTGTAAAAAAACGACGGTCGCATAAAACTTAACGATCAGAATGTTACAGTCTGACCTCCTTCGAAGCCCAGATTAAAAGGTCTATTAGTTATGAAGATTAGAATACTTTGCAGCATCGTAATCTGTTTGGTTCTTTTTGGCTGTAGTTCAGACAATTCTGAGTTGGCCAACTTTAGCGCTGAAAAACCCAACGCTCCGATGATGAGAGAGATGGACGCGCTGAGACTGCAAAAAGAAAAAAACCCCTTTCTCGCGTATGAACACAGCATCTCAGCAACGATCGAACGAGCACAATTAAGTGTTGTCTACAACAAACTCATCGAAACCTGCATGAACGATGAGGAACACATCTGCACCCTGATGAACTCCAACCTCAGCAGTGGCGACTACGGATCTGGGTATTTACGCTTGCGTGTCGCGCCTGCAGGCGTACCGCAATATCTTTCCATCGTTTCCGAGGGTGGCGAAATTTCGAATCAGTCCGTTGGCGTTGATGATCTTGAACACGCTATTGTTGATAGCGAAAAGCGTCTAAAGATGCTTTATGACTACCGTGATAAGTTAGAAAAACTAGAAACGACTATTGAGAATGATGTCGATGCGCTGATTCGGGTCGCATCAGAATTATCCACCGTACAATCGAATATTGAATATGCTGTAGGCCAAAACGCCAGTCTATTACAACGGGTACAAATGGATATCGTCAATATTTCGCTGCATGCGAAACACTACGATTCTTTTTGGCGACCCATTAATGAGTCGCTAGACAGCTTTGGTGAGAACTTATCAGAAGGGATTTCAACCGCTTTGACTGTGACTGCGTTTACCTTGCCATGGATAGCAGTCTTCATACTATTATTCCTAGCAGTCAGATTTTTCTGGAAAAAGAAAACACCTAAAGCTATCAATAACAAATCCAAATAGTTATTCCAGGAATTAACAAATGAACAAAGATTTTTTTGCACATAAGGCGGATAGCTACGAAAAAAATCGTAGCCGAGTCGCTAATGTTGAAAACATTGCTAATGCAATACTCGACAAGGTCAAACTGAATAAAGCTATGGTACTGATGGATTTCGGATCAGGAACGGGACTCCTACTAGAAAAAATCGCGCCTACAGTGAAAAAGATTACCGCCGTCGATATTTCCGCGTCGATGAATCGGCAACTAGCCGAAAAACGAGAATTAATTGAATGCGAGCTGGAGATATTGGAACTCGATTTAACAAAATCGACACTGGATCAGCAGTTCGACGGTATTATATCTTCGATGACCATGCATCATGTGCAGAACATTGATGCAATGTTCGTTCGGCTATACTCCCTACTACGTAGTGACGGCATCATAGCAATTGCCGACTTGGATCTAGAAGACGGTAGTTTTCACACGGAAGATACCGGCGTGTTTCACTCGGGTTTTGATCGTCAAGCTTTCATCGAATCTGCCGCAAAAGCAGGCTTTAAAAATTTGGTAACTAGCACGGCGAGTACGGTACACAAAGAACAAGGTGATTACACCGTGTTCTTACTGACCGGCGAAAAATAGAATTATTTCGATAACACTCATTGTCAACTGGGAATAGATGAGCCTTGGTTGAATTGTCAGCTAAATTGGTTTATATAAACGTCTACTCGACACTCAAAACAAACGCTAGGTTACAGCATGTCTCTCTCCCTTCAAGAACAACTCCTAAAAGCTAAACTGGTGAGCGAAAAGCAAGTTAAAGAAACACAAAAACAGCAGCGAAAAAAGAAGAAACAAGCAAAGGGCCAGAAAGAAGTTGATGAGCTAAAGCTTAGCGCTCAGCAAGCATTATTAGAAAAGGCTGAAAAAGCAAAATTACTTAATCAACAAAAAAACGCAGCTGCTGAAAAGAAGGCTTTGCAGGCACAGATTAAGCAACTTATTGAGCTCAATAAAATTAACTGTCATGACGGCGAGTTAGCCTACCAATTTGTTGACGATAAAAACATTAAGAAGATTTTGGTCAATGAGTCGCTTCAAACACAGCTAACGAAAGGCATTATCGCAATTGCAAAAAATGGAAACACGTATGCGATGGTACCCAAAGTCATTGCTGAGAAAATTTCTCAACGTGACAGTTCAGTTGTCATTGTTCAAAACACATCTGATCAGCATGAAGATGACGACGATCCCTATGCAGATTATAAGATTCCAGATGATCTTACGTGGTAGCTATATAATAAAAACTCGACTCAAACGATGAGCATAAAATTGCGCCATTTTACACGCAAGGATGAAATTTCACTTGCACATCATGCCGACAACCCGAATGTAGGACGCTACCTGAGAGATAGATTTCCATCCCCCTTCACCCTTTTGGACGCACGCTGGTGGATAGAAGAAGGTCATTGTGCGGAAGGAAATCTTAATTTCGCTGTCGATCTAGACGGTATTTGTATCGGCAGCATTGGTATTACTTTTTCAGGTGACTCGAACTGCGGCCAAGCTGAAATTGGCTTTTGGATCGGCGAACAATATTGGCGGAAAGGATACACAGCATTGGCGATTTCCGAATTAATTACCTACCTAACTGAAAACACTGACTTTAATACCATCGTTGCTCATGTCGCCGCTCCAAATATTGCTTCGATGAAGGTTTTAGAGAAAGCCGGTTTTAGCCTTAGTCGCGTCAATAAAAATGCAGCGGAAGTAAAGGCAGGAATTTTTGATCAACATGTTTATCACCTAACTATCGAGAATCCGAGTTAAGCATCGCCCTAATTTTTTATTTCGACAAGATCTGTAAAAACCAAACCATTTTCGAATGATATGAATGAAATAAGCAACACTATCAAGCAGCTGGGATTCGACGAATGGTTTCAAGATCGTACGGACACCAAAGAACTTGCGCTGCATGACATTGCAAGAGTCGTCTCAGCTCATA
This sequence comes from Aurantivibrio infirmus, assembly GCF_054767315.1. NCBI lineage: Bacteria > Pseudomonadati > Pseudomonadota > Gammaproteobacteria > Cellvibrionales > Cellvibrionaceae > Aurantivibrio > Aurantivibrio infirmus. The sequence goes on along the minus strand of NZ_BAAFSK010000002.1, from coordinate 657,424 downwards.
AAGAAAGCTACGTTATTTCAAAAGGTGATACTGAAATTTACGCCGAGCTTGCCGGCAGACTACTTTATACGGCGGATTCATCTTTAGATCTTCCAACGACTGGCGATTGGGTTTATGTAGACTGCTATGATGATGACAGCCACGGCATCATTCACGGTTTACTGCCAAGAAAAACGCTTCTAAGAAGGAAGACAGCGGGAAAGAATGTTGATTTTCAACTAATCGCAGCGAATATCGATGTCGCTTTCATTCTTCAATCACTCAACGAAAATTTTAACTTGCGGCGATTGGAACGATACTTAGTGATGGTAAACGAAAGTGAAATTTCGCCCGTAGTTCTGCTCAGCAAATCGGATCTTAACCCAGCCGAAGATACGAAACAAAAAATAGCAAGCATTCGCGAAATTATGCCCGAAGTCCCAGTTATCGCCTTTAGCAACGAGAACGGTGAAAACATCGATACGATTAAAAATTTGTTTATTGCTGGTAAAACGTATTGTCTCTTGGGATCATCCGGTGTCGGAAAAACGACCTTAGTCAATAGTCTTAGTGGTGAAGTAGAGTTAGCGACGCAATCTGTAAGCGAAAAAGAAAGTAAAGGCCGGCATACCACCACTAATCGACAGCTTATAAAGCTAGCGCTTGGGGCCAATTTAATTGATACACCAGGAATGCGCGAACTAGGTAACTTATCGAATGAAACGGGGATAGAAGAAACCTTCTCTGACATCGTAGCACTCGCTGAACAGTGTAAATTTGGCGATTGCCAGCATAACAATGAAAAAGGCTGTGCCATATCAAAAGCAATTAATATTGGCCAGCTCGATATCAACAGATACAATAACTATTTAAAAATGAAAAAGGAATCCGCGTTCAACCAAATGTCCTATGCGGAAAAAAAGAATAAAGATAAGAATTTTGGAAAACTGATAAAAAAGACCCTGGCTGATAAGAAAAAACGACGCTAGCCATTTATTTCAAACGTGGGAATTCATGAAAAAAACAAGGATATTTAAACCCAGTGTCGATCAACTCGACTCATTACATATCGTCAATACAATTGAGCGCTTAAAGAGACGAATTGGCGAACGCTTCCCAGGTTCCGGCCTTAGTCGAGTTTGTAACAACTTCCTTGGCATATCGAAGAAAACTAAGTCGCGCATAGCTTGGATAGAAAAACCCAATATACCGTTGCGAGTAGGCATAGCCACTTTCGTTGCCGCCGCAGTAATTTCGTTTATTTATAGCATTACCTTGGTAGATTGGAATTTGGATGTTGATAATGGTGCGGAGATAATTCCTTTGCTGGAAGCGCTCTTAAACGACATTATTTTAATTGGCGCGGCTTTATTTTTTCTATTTTCCATCGAGGTCCGCATTAAACGCGCGCGATCTTTAGAAGCATTGCATGAACTAAGAAGTATTGCCCACGTGATAGACATGCACCAGCTCACCAAAGATCCATCAATAGTTACCTCTGCGGACCCGTCGTTACAAACACCCTCCTCGCCGAAACGAGAAATGACTGCCTTTCAGCTCAAGCGTTATTTGGATTATTGTTCAGAAATGCTTAGCTTAGTAGGCAAAGTCGCTGCGCTTTATTCAACCGGCTTTCCCGATTCCGAGATTGTTAGCGCTGCCAATGATATCGAAGATCTATGTACTAGCTTGAGCAGAAAAGTGTGGCAAAAAATTGTTGTCATTAATGCAGACAGTTAACGGTAAAGTTATTAACACCAAAAACACCAATGATAAGGCGGACGAAAATAAGTAATTAAACGTCCACCCACGATTACTCCTGTCCAACACAACAAAGAAATCATCGCAAAAAAAACGGCTCGATTGGGTACTTTAGCAAGTGAATCCGTTTTATAAAGGAATTGCAAAGTAGAAGTGTTAAAACACAGCATATTAATCCCAGCGAGCGCAATACACATCATCTTAGTTTGAAAAGCTGGGTTATAAGCGTATTGATCAGGTGCACTCAAAAAAAACATAAGACCGGTAACAAGATTAAGAATAAAACCAGCCACGCCGAAAGGAATAAGTTGGTGCAAAACTTTATAAGGAATGCCCTTACCTAGACCTAGCATTCGCAAATCAAATACACCAACAGCGCCAATCAAAAAACAAAGACCTATGAAGTGGAGTGATTCTACGATAGGCCATCCCCACTTCGTATGCATAAGATCATAAATACCACTCGCACTGGCAAAACTTACAATCGCATCCATATATATCCTCTAATCTTCAGCTCAGCTAAAAATAGTCAGACGCTAGCAATACTGAATGGGTATACGCCAAAAAACGTCCCGCAAAAATGCTGCTAAGCCATAGTAGTAGACTCGCAATCGCGTAGAGCTTTAATCTAGATTCTTGAAGAGCTACCTGATCGACTGAACCCGTTTGAGCCAAACCGTTTACATCTGCCGAAGAACTCTCTCGATCTGTATTCTCACTCGCGGTTAAATACGCCAGGAAAACCTTTTGATAAATTGTTAAAGCAAAAACAATGCAAAAAAGTTTTACATAAAACACGGGATTGGTTAACGCTTTAGCGGGGTAAGCAAGCAGTAATACTGATCCGGACAGAATGGCGGCAACCACTCCTGGCCACATTACTGCCATAAACTGTTTCATCAAGGACAGCGGTATCAGTTTCGCAACACCAAGAACTCTTAGGTTAAACGCTATATGAGTGCCCACCACTACCGCCAAGGCGAGTGAGTGGATAATCAGAAATAAAAAAAACGCCCACTCTGATTCCCGTGCCCAGACGCTGATGCCACTCGCTTCGAGATTTGATAGTAAACTTAGAAAATTCATATCGATGTCATCTCGCTTCAATGCGCAACTCACACTAAACGCTACGATCTACATTGTATTTTGATGCCCGATGGATTTTAGATTGAAACTAGTATTTATTATTCTTTTTGTTTTGGAATACCAAATCAGGGATTTTCAATATGACAGCATTCACCCTGCTTATCGATGGAATCGAGAGGCTCTTTTGGTTCGAATGTCGAGCCTCTCTAATTTGAGTACTGAATTTACTTATTTTGTCGCTGCAGCTGGAACTGCATCAGCCTTGGTCGTTCTTTTGCTGAAGCGCCAACCGTCTGCGGTTTTCACCAACGAATCCGCATAAGTTGCCGTCGTCATTATGCTAGTAGGCTTAGTACTGATATCCAACAACATAAGATAGACCGAACCGCTTGCTGTCTTACCATCGCCAGTTATTCTTAGATTTGAATTCCAGTGCTTACGAGTTAGGCCATTCATACTGCCTACCCAGCGCTCGATAAAACCTACCAAGGCGTCGTGACCGGTAAAATTATTGAACACACCATCTGGCGTGAAGGTGGCGGCATAGCCTTCGGCGTCACCAGAATCGATGGCAATATTGTATTGTGCGTACAACTGTTCAATCTCCATATAGTCTTCTGCGGTAAGTCCTGCAGCGTAGGCGGGAGATATGGATACTAAGGTAAGTAAAGCGAGTATGGCGATAAATGGTGCTGATTTCACGAGTTAAGCTCCTATTTTTGTAATGTATATTTTAGTTATTTTTATCGAAGTGGGAAAATTTCTGTCGCGACATCATACATCGTCTCAAAGATAAAAATCACCACATCCAGACAATAATTTACCCTTCTAAGTTGAAACAGGTTTGTTCCGGCGAACCCTGTGAATCAAGCAATCAAAGTTCTTTATATCTCCCGATAAATATCCCGCCAAGTATCACAACCCGCTAGGTTTCTGTATCGGATACAAGACTCACGATTAGGCTACATATTTATTTCAGAAAAGAAACCTGAGAAAAGTAGTGTGCCAAGTACCTTGCTAATATATCTCGCCTTTTTTTGTCGCAGTTGTGTGTTCCATTTTTAAAATCAAATTGATTAGCAATGCATCTTCTTTACACGATAAAAAAATCTAATCTGCTGTTTAGAACATGTCGTTTGATACAACCAAGACCAATCTCTACTATTTACCTAACGCACGATAAACGTTTTATCGATTTCTCTCACATTAAACTACCCATATGGTGAAGCCCATGAATACACGACTTAATTTTTCATTGATTGCAATTATACTTTTTTATTTGTCAGTCCCACCGAACGCCATGGCCGCAAAACGCACAGTCTATGGCGAGCTACTTGACAACTGCACCAATGCGATTCTCGGTAAGCATCCAGCCTCAGAAATGGCTCTTGTCAAAAAAACTCAAGTAAGCGGGGGTAAATACAAATTCTGGATCGATATTAATGGTTCAAACAACCAAAAATTAAAGGCTTATTGTGAAGGAAAGATGAGAGGCGGGAAAATTAAAAATATCGCCATTGGTGAAGGTACGTGGCGTAACGATCGCTTAATAAGCGAAACCAATACACTGCTTGAAGACAACAGCTAAAGGTATTAAAAATTACAGAGGGGCACGCACTTTTTACTTCCCCCATTTCGTGTCTCTCTTTTTTTAGATACTATAATTTATATAATATTTTTTATTGTTAACTTTAATTCTCATTGTTAATTATCACTAGGACTTTCCAAGAAGGATATCCAACTACTAACTAGATGGGTGTTCAAAAGCATAGTGGCCGAGAATGCTGCCTGTTTCTTTTTGTATATACTCTCTCATTTTTTTTATTGGATCATCATCCCAGCTAGATTCAGGTGCAATAAAGTAATAATAGGTCTTATCAGACATATGCTTTTTGGGGCGATCTTCAAAGAGTTTTACCATATAAGTCTGATGTTTCGGGCTATTAAATATCATCGGGTCAACTAAAGCGATACCCTGACCTTCTCTCACCGAACCACAAAGACTTTCGACACTGTTACAGACGATCCCACGCGTCGTGTTTAATTCTTCGACGCCGTAACTTAAGGCCTTTATCGTCCAAGTTGTATAATCCCTAAAATGCAAAAGATTAAAACCTCCAAGATCATTTAGCGTCTCGGGTACTCGAATTACGCCATTTTTGTCTTTAAGAAGGTTTGGATTACAAACACAATACAGCTCGGAATCCATTAAAAATTGTTTTCTCAGCTTATTTTTATCTAGAAGTTTAAAGGCTTCTTCCATTTGCTCTTCAAAAAACACTCGTATCACACAATCAATTGAATCGGTAGAGAAATCGATCGACTCAAGTGATGAATGTAGATTGGTAACGATGTCAGGATTATCAACTTCAAATTTCGTTAATCTAGATGCCAGCCAACCTGACGCAATCGCTGGTGGCGCACTGATCCGCAGGGGTTTCCTATCATCTTGTTTTAATTCCGCAATAATTTTTCCAACATCAGAAAATGCTTTTTCTAAAGTTGGCAGTAATTTTTTACCTTCAAAAGTAACCGTAATTCCGCTTGCGGTACGGTTGAATAATATAACGCCTAAATGATCTTCAAGAGTCTTAATCTGTTGGCTTACCGCACTAGGCGTTACAAATAGTTCTTCACTGGCTTTCTTAAAACTATGCAAACGCGCGCACGCTTCAAAAACGCGCAAGGCATTTAATGGAGGAAGTGATTGAGACATTAAACATTCGCTTCTGTAATTTAGGAAAACTAACGCCAACACAAGTAAAACTGTACAGCGTTAAATTTAAACTTATCGACGATTTAAGTATAGCCGCTAGCATATGCAAATTTAATTTCCAGGTCGCCAGCTGAATTGTATAGAAATGTATATTTGTGACTATTACAACTGTCAAAGCCTAGTCGACTTCAGAGGGGTTATATAAAAATTTTAAATTTGGCGCAAGAATTGTTAGCGGCTTTCTATCTATAGGTTTATAGACATTTATTTTTATATTTTAAAACATAGTTTTTTCAGAACAAGGGATTAGTTTTTTACCGATTATTTATATTTTAAAGTTAGTGCGTTCTTCAGGCGCCCGACGAAGAAGCTTAAATTAAATAAAGCAATCTGCTCCGTACGCTTAAGTAATTACCGCGAAGAAATAACATTATAATAAGTATGGACGTTTTAACTATAAATGACTCAAATATTAGATACTGCTAAGATTAGCCACCCCTCAAGATTTGACAGCTGCTTATAAACATTGGCCTGGGGTGCGTTACAAAATGTCGATTTAGAATACTCATGCACTAGTGCAATAGCCTCTCTAAATCGGCTACGAAATTCATTCACTAATATCAATGTAAGGAAAGGACTTATGGGTTTGTTCACGCGAAGTCGCGGTTATCACCGAAATAACCATGTCAAACTATTCTCTATCATCACCTTAATTTTTAGCTGTAGTATTTTTGCCCAGGAAATTGCTCGGACGCCCGCTCCAGAAGGTGCTCGGGTTTATTTTATTTCCCCTCAAGATGGCGCTACGGTCGGTCGAGAAGTTGTTGTGATTTTTGGGCTTGAAGGTATGGGAGTCGCACCCGCTGGCATCGATAAAGAAAACACCGGTCACCACCATCTTTTGGTGGATCAAGCTGAACTTCCAAATTTAGATCAACCGCTGGGAAACCCACCCTTACATTTTGGTGGCGGCCAAACGCAAACAACATTGAATCTAGAGCCCGGCACACACACTTTGCAGCTAATTCTTGGCGACAAGTTTCACATTCCTCACCAGCCTCCCGTGCTCTCGGAAAAAATCACTATTACAGTGAAATAAACCAACCATTCCAAGGCGTTGATCACCAGCTCAGCGCCTCTTCAATACGACCTGCGACCCGATACTTCGGCGCTACGCGCCAAACCCCAACTACCGTGAAAATTCCTTAGTTTCGTTCAGCTTTGATTCAGGCTGCCCCCTCCATAATCCTTGCTAACTACTTAGATTGGAGTTGGTCATGAAAACAGCAAGCGCGGTATTGGGGTTACTCTTAGTCAGCGTAATAACAGGATGTGGCGGTGGTGGTGGCAGCAGCGATGAAGTTTTCGTTGTGCCATATAACCCACCTTCTCTGGAAGCCTTTCATGTTGTCGATAGTTTAGGTGTGAGTTCCGAGGATTTTATCGATCCCTTCCTTGTCCTCAATCCTTACATCGATGGTGGGCAATTTGAGATCTATTGGGATGTTCTGAACGAGTACGACTATAGCGTCGAGCTAAGAATCAATGATGTTCCTTTTATTGAAGGCAGTCGCTTTGTCAGCAGTGATTATTGCGGTATAGGCTTAGATTGTGATCTTAGCGGGATTCAATTTTGTGAATACTACGCCGACTTCAGCATGTCTTGCGATCCGCCGGGCACTAGCAATCCGAATCAAACTGTTGTCCGTTTCGACGATATGATTTCCACCGTGCCACAGGATATGTATTTGATTTTGGATATATGCGATACCGAGTCAGATTATTGTGAATATCGGGTACAAGAAGTATCTCTTGAATAATACCTCGATCACTAGAATCTACCACAGCGAGTTAAGCGTATTTAAAATCACACTTAACTCGCTGTAATTTTCTAGGCAGCGTTGGTATTAGATTCACTCGCTGACTCAGACAAATTGGTTTTCTTTGGTGGCGCACCTATGGTTTCCACTTTACGCTGTTTCTCATAAAGGAATCTCAATACAGAACTTCGTAAGCGTGTGTATTCCGGGTCTTGTGCCAATGCTAATCGATCCCGAGGCCTTTCTAATTTAACATCCAAAATTTCTCCGATAGTCGCGGCAGGTCCATTGGTCATCATTACAATCCGGTCCGACAATAAAACAGCTTCGTCAACATCATGAGTAATCATCATCACCGAGTTATTTAACTCGGCTTGAATCTCCATTAAAGAATCTTGCATATGTGCACGAGTCAATGCATCGAGTGCGCCAAAGGGTTCATCCATTAACAAAATATCTGGTTGCATTGAAATTGCTCGGGCAATGCCTACGCGCTGTTTCATGCCACCGGAAATTTCACCGGGTCGTTTATGCATCGCGTGATCCATATGCACAAGATGTAAATTATGCTCAACCCATTCCTTAATTTCTGCTTTGGTTTTAGTTTTTCCAAACACTTGTTTAACTGCCAGCTCAACATTTTGATAAGCAGTTAGCCAAGGCAACAAAGAATGATTCTGAAAAACTACGGCGCGTTCCGGGCCCGGTTCGCTCACCTCTTTACCGTTGACAATAACACCACCGACGCTGGCTTTGTATAAACCGGCGACGATATTTAGCACTGTTGATTTACCACAACCTGAATGGCCGATTAAACTAATAAACTCACCTTTCTCTAATTTTAAATTGACACCTTTTAGAGCGGTGAAAGGTCCTTTCGGCGTCGGAAATTCCATATCTACGTGGCTAATGTCGAGTATTGGCATGCTCATTTTTTTCTCCCGTCGTCAAGTTGACGTTCTTAGAATCTAAATTCTTTTGAAATTAATTTAATATCGGTATAAAAATTAGTTGGCAGTCGACTTGTCCCAAGACAGAGATCTTTGTAAAAGAAGCATGCCTCTATCCAGTAAAAATCCGATAAAACCGATAACAACGACCGCGGCCATTATTCTTGCGAGAGATTCAGAACTACCGTTTTGAAATTCATCCCAAACAAACTTACCCAAGCCTGGGTTTTGCGCGAGCATTTCCGCTGCGATCAATACCATCCACGCGACACCTAAAGCTAATCGCATGCCAGTAAAAATCATTGGCACCGAAGCAGGCAGAACAATCTTTTGAACATGCTTAAGCGCCGGCAGGCGTAGCACTTTGCTCACATTAACTAAGTCGTCGTCGATAGACGCAACACCAACCGAAGTATTGATAACCATCGGCCATAAACAACATAGGGTTACAGTAATCATCGAATTGATAAATGCTTTCGGCACGACTGGGTCGGGTGTTATGTATAGGGCACTGACAACCATAGTAACCAATGGCAACCAAGCCAAAGGTGATACCGGTTTAAATATTTGAATGATGGGATTCACTGCGCTATTTAATGTTTTGCTCAGTCCCGTTACGATTCCAAGTGGAACGGCAATAATGACAGCCAATAAAAACCCGCTCATTACTGTCACTAAGCTCGTAAAAATCTGATCTAAAAATGTTTCCTTACCGGTATAGGCTCTAATTTTTGGCTCATAGCTAGGGTCTTTGGCAACACGTTCAGCGTTCCTTTTTTCTTGCCGATCATAAAAAGCGCCTGCTTTTTCCCGCTCCGCATTGTGTTCTTGGTACAGGGTTTTAAACTGTTCGGCGACTGCCAGCGGCCCAGGAAACTTCCCGAGCGAGGTATCGATATTACTTGCGGCAATAGACCAAAGAAAAAGGAAAAATAATATCCCGACCATCGGAAGCAATACTGCCTTGGCCGTCGCAGGCATATTAAATTTTATACTCGCAATCGAGCTTCTAATAAAGTCAGTTTTAGCCGCCGTTGCTGATTGGGTAATCATGCTAATCTCCACCTCGTTGCTTTCTCCACTTTTTCCAACATTTTTCTGCCCGCTACTCAATTTTTAAATTACTGATAAGAAACAAGGAAACCTTCGGCTCTGAAGGCTTCCTTATTCATCACGTCTAAAGCTATAACTTATCGCCTTGTTTCAAACCAATTGGAAATTTGTTGATGTATTCATTCGGTTTAGTGCCATCGTAAACAATACCGTCAATAAAATGGGTTTGCGGATCACGATATCCATCCTCGCTGGCGAAATCAGGGAACTGGTCGGCACTGGCCTTTTTCTCTGCAATCAGAGATTTTGCAGCAAGCGCATAGATATCTGGGCGATAGACTTTCTTCGCCAAATCTTTGTACCACTCGTCAGGCATATCATCTGAAATCTGCCCCCAGCGACGCATTTGCGTTAGATACCATATTGCATCTGAGTAATATGGATAAGTCGCGTTGTAGCGGAAAAACACATTGAAATCTGGCACCTCACGTTTATCGCCTTTCTCGTATTCGAAAGTACCAGTCATGCTATTTGCAATCACATCGTAATCGGCTCCGACATAATTAGATTGCGATAATATTTTTACTGCTGCAGGGCGATTCGCGTTGTCATTTTCATCTAACCAAATCGCCGCACGAATTAAGGCTCGTGTTAGTCGAATAGTTGTGTTCGGATATTTTTCTGCAAATTCAGAACTGATTCCAAAAACTTTTTCAGGGTTATCTTTCCAAATTTCATAATCGGTGACCACCGGAACACCTATGCCTTTAAACACGGCTTGTTGATTCCAAGGTTCACCAACGCAGTAACCGTAGATCGTCCCCGCTTCTAAAGTCGCTGGCATCTGAGGTGGTGGAGTAACCGATAAGAACGCATCGGCGTTTAGTTGACCTGATACATCGCCCTTGTGAGGTGCGTAGTAACCGGGATGAATTCCGCCGGCCGCGAGCCAATAACGCAATTCATAATTGTGCGTAGACACTGGAAATACCATGCCCATGTTAAAAGCTTTGCCTTCAGTTTTATATTTTTCAACAACCGGTTTTAGCGCATCCGCTTTTATCGGGTGAACTGGGCGGCCGTCTGCCATTTTCGGGATATTGGGTTTCATCTGCTCCCAAATATCATTCGAAACCGTAATACCATTGCCATTTAGATCCATCGAAAAAGGCGTAATGATATGGGCCTTAGTACCATACCCCATGGTCGCTGCGATTGGCTGCCCCGCTAACATGTGAGCGCCATCAAGTCGTCCATCAATGACACCGTCTAATAAAACTTTCCAGTTTGCTTGTGCTTCGATCGTAACGTATAGACCTTCTTCTTCGAAGTAACCATTCTCGTAAGCAATGGCAATGGGAGCCATATCCGTTAGTTTGATAAAACCAAAAGTAAGTTCTTCTTTTTCTGGGTAACCAATTTCTTCAGAAATTACATTCCCGGCGAATAAAATACTTGTTGTAAAAAGTGCAGTTAGGCCCGCAATTAACTTGCTTGTTTGAGACCTGGTTTTCGATAAATTCATCGCCTCCCCCTATTGGATACGAGTAATGGTTATACGCTGAATGCGTCCGACATCGTCTGTAATGTCACAGCAGGGGTATTGCAACGGGTATGCCAACGAGATGGAATTTGCGAAAATTCGCTAATTCAGTCGATTTTGGGAAATGATGGTGCAACGGTTATTTCATTTGCACCGAAATGAATTCACAATTCGCCATGATTTTGAAATTGAGTGACTGAAAATAGTGCGGCACCCAAAACAGCGCATGACTTTGGATATCACAATATTCATGGTGTTGAGTTATTTCGGTGCGAGATTCCCTATAAAGTGGCCCCAATAGTGGCTTCCACGCACCGTTCTGGGAGCACAAATGATTCAAGCACCCACTTGTACCCTTATCAAATACTAAATTTTTTGAAATTAGGAAGATGGATCTACGGCGATATTTGTTGTGTTATCTCCTATACAATCACTCGACCTAGCCCTATTTTATTTCGGTATCAAAATGAAAAAGATAAAAGAAAGCGCATGGCAACAGCTCAGTTCAAAATTAATTTACGACAACCCTTGGATTCGAGTGAACCACGATGAAGTGAAACGCCCCAACGACAGCGAAGGTATTTACGGTGTCGTGCATTTTAAAAATCATGCTGTGGGAATCATTCCGATCGATGGGGAGGATAATACTTGGCTCGTCAAACAGTCTCGCTACGTTTTAAACGAGAGCACATGGGAAATTCCCGAAGGCGGCGCGCCACTGGCAGAGGATCCTTTAACAGCAGCAAAGCGAGAACTTGAAGAAGAAACCGGATTAGTTGCAAAACACTGGCGAGAATTAATCAGCGTACACCTTTCGAACTCTGTGACCGATGAAATGGGCACAGTTTATGTCGCTACTAAGTTAAGCCAAGGACAGCAGGCTTTGGAAGAAACTGAAGACATCGAACTAAAAAAAATCCCCATTGACGAAGCAATACAATGGGTATTAAACGGCAAGATTACTGATGTCCTGTCAGTTACCGGTTTACTAAAAATCGCACTCGAGCGAAAAACTTAGAAAATTTATCGCTAGCTAATTATTCAAATAAACTTAATTCGATAATTTCTGCCATATCTTTATAACCCATATCATTCGGGTGTAAGTTATCGCTGGTAATCGCTTCGCGCATACTTTGTGGGTTTTGCGGGTCGCGTGTTGCTTTTTCGAAATCTATCACACCATCATACTCACCGCTGTTTCGTATCCACTCATTAACGGCCAGACGGGTTTCTTCTCCTTGTTCCGAATAATAAGCCGCCCCTTGATAAGGTAACAAGGTAGCGCCGATGACTTTGATATTTCGGGCATGGGCTCTCGCGATTATTTGTCGGTAACCGGCGATCAACTCCTCTGGTGCTATTTTTTTATCGAGTCGCGAAGCCATTCCAATATCGTTGATGCCCTCTAATACAACAATATGGCTCACACCGCTAAGAGCGAGTACGTCACGTTCAAACCTTGCTTGCAGATTCTCACCAAAAAATGGCAGCTGTTCCGACAACACTCGATTGCCGCTGATACCAGCATTACTCACCGCAAATCTTAAATTTCCGTGGCTATCGATGAGACGTTTTGCAAAATGATTTGGCCAGCGGTTGTTACTATCTATTGTTGATCCATAACCATCAGTAATTGAGTCGCCGACGGTTACGATCGTACTAATCTTATCTGAGCTCAATACATCGACGGCAACTAAGTAATACCAACTGGCTATCGCCTTGGCATCAATCATTTTTTTTGACTGCGCCTGATTTCCATTGGCGAGCCAACTCTGCTGATTTGCATTTCTATGGTGAGTACTTGGCCCCGTAGCTTTCGGAAGATACAAACTCACACTTAAATTACTCAATTGTGGAACTGCCATTTCCACTGGATCGCTGAAAGCGACGGCGCCTCTAGGAATAATTACAGATTTTTGCTGGCCAAATGTTAAATCTCGCAAAGACTTATCATCGATCTCATCATTATTTATTTGTAATGCAATATTCGCAGCGCCAATCTCCAACGGTTTATTTCCGTGAACATTGGATAAACGAATACGAAGGTGATTTCCACCCGCGCTGCTATGGATTATCTGCCTTAAAGTTTGTTGATTAAATTCTTCTGTTGCTTGGCTAGCCGCGTCACTACTTGGGCCTTGCGTCGGCAAAGAACTCGGCGAAGCAGACCAAGTTGTCACCCAATGAGTGTCTGAAATTTGCGCCAGCAATTGAGTAGGCGTACAAAGTAAGAAAAAAAATAACGCGAGAAAATATTTTGTGGTTGAGTACCGAAAAGATTTAGTGCTAAACATTTATATGCCTTTTATTGTTATCTATTTTTAATAGTGTTTGTATTTGTTAGCGAAGTGAATGCTTATTTAATATATTAACCGTAACTTTTCTTCTCCATCGATTGATGAATCCAATATCGTGCCGCTTCGACCGTGTAAAAATATTTTAGACTGACGACTTTTTCATTTTTATACAGCTCCCACATATCCATCATTCCGTAAAAACCATGTCGGGGTAGCACGATTGCAAAACAAAAATCCGCTCGCTTTTTGTGATTCGCTTGCCGATCAAGTAATGCAATCTCTTGGAGTTGTTCCGGAGTGAATTCAACCCGCTCAACAGCGGAAAAATCGATAATCTGGTAACGTACGTTCTCGTAGTCAAAAGACTGGTAATGGGACCTTGTTCGCTCGACCAGCTGGGCACCTTCTATCGTACCACTGTGGGTATAAACGATACCCTCTCCGTTTTCCTCATAACTAACTTTAATTTGCATGATATATATCCGCCAATTCGTTAGTTATTGATATGCTCTGAACTGATATCAATAACCGAACATTCTCACTGACCGACATCTCACTGACCCAGTTCGAGAATACTAACACCATTAAAATAATGTGAATATCAAATAGTGGAAAATTAGCAGACTACCCATATCACGTGTTTAGACGGTGTATTCATCATGATTAATTCATTAGGCGATTATCAGTTCTTTTTCGAGAATTCAAGCCACTCGGCAGTCGTTAAACTCCTCATATTTGACGATCTTTTACAAATCGCTATCGCAGATCAATGGTATTTTTGAGATCATGATTTCCAAACAAAGCGGTTATACTATTTCGTGCGTAGCCAAGCTGATTAATAATAGCCATATATTCACTGGCTAAATTTGACTACGAAGAAATTCTGAATAACAAGTTTATAACGCACCTGAATATACCTTTAACACTAACTTTTACTTTTGGGAGAATAATATGAGCAAGATTGAAGATATCGAAGGCATTGGACCAGCTTACGCAGAAAAACTGGGCAACGCTGGTATTAAGACTATCGAAGGCCTATTGAAGGAAGGAGCAGAAAAATCAGGACGTAAATCGATCGCTGAGAAATCAGGGATATCTGACACGCTCATTCTGAACTGGGTTAACAAAGCTGATCTATGCCGAATCAATGGCGTTAGCACTCAGTATGCAGACTTACTAGAAGAAGCTGGCGTCGATACAGTACCAGAGCTCGCTCAACGCAATGCTGCAAATTTGACTGAAAAAATGAAAGAAGTTAACGATGCCAAAAACTTGGTTCGCAAGGTGCCTAGTCTTAGCGACGTCGAGAAATGGGTAAACCAAGCAAAAGATCTACCAAGGGCTGTCAATTACTAAAATTATTTAGATAGCAAATTTTATTACGGCGCTTTTGGCGCCGTTTCTTTTAAAAATTTATTTAGGAAAAATATTATGGATATTATGAAATTAGGAACCCAGCTTCTCGCAAGCAAGCTAGGTGGCAGTTCAGCCAACACTGATTCTAATGCGCTCAGTGGCGCGCTCAGTGGCTTATTGGGAGGCTCCGGAAACAACCTAGACGTTGGTCAACTGGTGTCGAAATTTGCTACGAAAGGCGACCTATCATCTGCACTTGGCTCATGGCTGGGTGATGGCGACAATGCTCCAATTTCTGACGACGCGGTAGAGTCTGTTTTAGGAGCCGATAAAATAAGCGAGTTCGCCAACAAGCTGGGAGTTGATAAAGCGACCGCCACATCGAGCCTTTCTTCCATCCTGCCATCCCTTATAGATAAATCTAGTAGCGGTGGAAAGCTGATGGATAACGCAGGCGACCTTCTCGGAATGGCAAAAAAGTTTTTTTGAATCTTGTAATTCTTAACCACCCAATTTGCTACCCAAGGAAGGCGTAGCTTTACGAATAACTCTTCTTATAAGTAGGGGGCAATTATGGAGATCTTAGAAACACTGCAAAACTGGTGGACCACATACAACCCCGCCATTCTAAATTTTTTTCTAGCACTTACCTTTCTCATTGTTTTTTATATTGTCGCCCGAATAGCCCGTGCGGTAATACGAAAATTAATGCTCAAGTCCAACTTAGACAATAAATTGCTTGAAACGATAGGTGCTGGAAAAGATTTTCCGATAGAAAATATCGCTGCGGGTGTTGTGTTCTGGATTATTCTAGCCTTTGGTTTACTCAGTTTCTTTGATCGCATGGATTTAGATATCGTTGCGCAACCCATTAACACTCTTCTTAGCGAAGTTTTAGAATTTCTACCAAAAATTGGCGCCGCCATTGGTCTGTGTATCGCAGCATGGATTATCGCCAGTCTAGTCAAGGTAGGAATCACAAAAGCTGCAGAATTCGGAAAAGTTGATGAACGATTAAATAACTTGGATTCGGAATCCGAGGAAAATGTCAGCGTCGCTCATTCGATTGCTACCGCCGCATATTGGTTCATTTTCCTTTTATTTCTGCCGTTGATTCTTGGCGCGCTTCAGATGGAAAGCTTAGTGAAACCCTTGCAGGATATGTTCAGCAAACTTTTCACCTACCTTCCCAATATTTTCTCCGCCGCGCTTATTTTCGTGATTGGTGGTTTTGTAGCGAAAATTGTTAGAAAAGTATTAACTAGTCTATTGGCTGCAGCAGGCGCAGACAATTTAAGTGAGAAGATCGGATTGAAACAATCGATCTCGACGCTAGTCGGAACCCTCGCGTTTACATTTATTTTATTATTAGTGATCGTGCAATCGCTTGATGCGTTAAAGATTGAGGCCATATCTGCACCCGCAAAAAATATGGTGGAAATTATTTTCGCTGCGGTTCCGGGTATTTTATCTGCGGCTCTCGTTATTGGGATTTCATTTTTTGTTGGTCGACTACTTGCTGGATTGGTTTCGGACCTTCTCGCTTCCGCTGGTTTCAACCAGCTAATTAAACAAGTCGGCGTTCCGGTATCAGAAGCGCGCCTCCCGAGCCAGTATGTTGGTCAATTGGTTCTAATTGGTGTATTGCTGTTTGCTATTCTCGGAGCAACTGAGCTAGTTGGCTTCGAGCCATTGAGTGTAATCATCAGCTCACTCATTGAGTTCGCTTTCCAAGCAGTTTTAGCGGCAGTAATTTTGCTATTGGGAATTTTAATTGCTAACAAAGTCGCCGATATCGTTGCCGGAACAAATATCTCTGCCCTCACCGCATCCATCGCTCGCGCCGCTATTATTGTCCTTGCTTCAGCAATGGCACTCCGCCAGCTTGGCGTTGCGAACGACATCATCAATCTAGCATTTGGCATAATGCTCGGCGCTATTGGCCTCGGTGTCGCGCTCGCGATAGGCTTAGGTGGAAAAGAAGTTGCTGGAAAGGAATTAGAGTCGCTAGTGCAACGCTTGAAAAAGAATTAATTTTAGATTTTCATAAGGAGTTTACCGAGCGCCTAAAAACCGCTCGGTTTTTTTTGCTTCTAAATTAATTTGAGCCTATTGATACATTTTTCCTTGATATCTCAACCACCCGTCAGCATGACGACCTCGCGGGTCCCGATGAGTCCAATGCACCACCCCACCTTGCGAGTTCCATTCATACTCGCCATAAAACTCAAGTATGTCCCCCTCCTTTAAGGAATTAATTCGTGGAGCTAAATCGATATTGTGAGCAATGAGTAGAGTCTGCTCGGGAGACAGTCGAAGCAGAATCCTTTGATGCCGACTACCTTCATTGTCATCTGGCAAAATCCGAATCACAGTCCCTTTGCCTCGCACTTGGACATCGCTATCCTTATTATCAAAGGCGTTTTTAATGAGCTCATTCTGGCTCTCAAGACCTTTTTGCCCTTCAAAGAATAGTTCTTCGGAATACCGGTCAACCAGAACGACTAGCGCCAATACAAATATCAAGTAAACAATATTAAGGAGTTTCTTTTTGGGCATATCTGAATTCAACTTATTAATTTTGTGTCGTTTTTCATGCAGAGGATACTACACCATGAATACCATTTGTTTTTAAATTGCCATTTGAAGCATGTTATAATTTTTTCAATTTTGCGAAGATAAATTAAGCGAGCACAATAATATATCAACGTAATTATCATCGATACATAATTAGGAATAATAATGAGCAAACTGTTAAATCCTCGCGACATTGATTTTCTTTTATATGAGTTTTTAAACACTGAAGCCCTGCTCAGTAGACCGCGTTACCAAGAACATTCACGCGAAGTATTTAACGCGACGCTCGACACCGCAAGAACCATATCAGAAAAATACTTTGCCAATCATAACGCTAAAGGTGATGCCAACGAACCCACCTTTGACGGCAAAAATGTTTCACTTATCCCGGAAACAAAAAAAGCGTGGGACGCCTTCGCTGAAGCTGGCTTCCTCGCTGCTCACTATGATTTCGAAGCCGGTGGTATGCAAATGCCCGAGATTATATTACGGGCCGCCATGGCTTATTTTAATGCCGCCAATGTTGCGACAACAGCCTATCCATTTTTATGTATCGGTGCGGCTAACCTCATTAACTCGTTCGGCAGTGAAGAACAGAAAGCAAAATTTCTCCCGCCTATGCAAGATGGACGTTTTGCGGGAACGATGGCCCTAACCGAACCCAATCAAGGCTCTGCCCTCGCTGATATTAGTACCACCGCGAAATTGAATGATGATGGCAACTACCGAATTTTTGGGCAGAAAATGTTTATCTCCGGTGGCGATCACCCGCTTACCGAAAACATTGTGCACATGGTACTCGCAAAAGTCGAAGGTGCTCCAGCAGGTGCCAAAGGGATTTCTTTATTTATTTGTCCTAAATTTTTGGTCAATGACGACGGCAGTTTAGGTGACCGTAATGATGTCGCTTTAGCGGGCCTGTTACACAAAATGGGATATCGCAACACCACGTCAACGGTTTTAAGCTTCGGTGAAACCGGTGGCGCTATTGCGTATTTAGTTGGCGAGCCGCACAAAGGTTTGCAATATATGTTTCAAATGATGAATGAAGCACGCATAGGTGTCGGTCTCGGTGCCGCTGTATTGGGCTATCAAGGCTATAACTACTCGTTGGAATATGCCCGCACGCGATTGCAAGGACGACAGCCTTCGAACAAAGATCCTTTATCTAAACAATGTGCCTTGATCGAACATGCGGATGTTCGCAGGCTTTTACTTGCACAAAAAGTTTACGCTGAAGGCTCGCTAGCAATGTGCTTGTATGCCAGCGCGCTTTTTGAAGACTCACATACTGCCGCAAGCAAAGAAGAAAAAGAACAAGCCCTGTTACTATTAGATTTAATTACGCCTGTCGTGAAGTCGTGGCCCTCAGCCTATGGTCTTAAAGCCAACGAACTGGCCATCCAAATTCTTGGCGGCTCTGGATATGTTCGAGAATATCCCGTAGAGCAATATTATCGCGACAATCGTTTAAACCCTATTCATGAAGGTGCCGAAGCTATTCACGGTATCGATATATTGGGACGCAAGGTAGGAATGAATAATGGTGCGGTATTAAAATTATTCGTCAGCTCAGTAGAAAAAACGCTTGGCGATGCTAAAGCGATTTCGACAACTAAGAGCCTAGTGGAACCCTTGCAAAAAGCATTAGAACTTTTGCGAGAAACTACTACGATTTTACTAACGAAAATTAAAGAACATCCCGATCTAACGCTAGCCAACGCAACCGTTTATCTAGATTTTTTCGGTCGTGTGGTCGCCGCCTGGATTTGGCTACAGCAAGCGATCTGTGCAGCGAAGGCCTTGGCCAGTTTAAGAGAAGGGAATAATGATTCACAATTTTATTTAGGGAAAATACAAGCGGCCAAATTCTTTATGCAATGGGAATTACCGCAGACCCAGCAACAAGCTGAATTATTAAAAAGCTTTGACCCTGTACCCTTTGACATGAAAGATGAGTGGTTCTGATAATTCTTAATCGGGAAAGCCGAGCATAACGACACTTGAAATAATTGATTGTTGAGTTGATTTTAGATATTGCGAACCAACTTGCAAAGCTTCCTAGAATCGACTGATATCGATATTCAATAAATTACGATTCGTTTCAACAGTACTATGATTCGTTAATTCCAAAACACCAAACGAAACGTAACGAATTGAGTTGCATACATCACCAAGTTCACGTTTAGAAAAGGGTTTTGGCAGATATACTCAAACTCTAGCATTCGATTTTAGAACAATTAAAAAAATGAAATCTTATTCTAGCGCAATTGTTTCGACAATGTATCCGAGTCAATTTGCATTTTCTTAGTTCTCGCTATCGCCGTTTCAATCTGATTATCAGGCTTAAATAAAAATACTTTAGCTTGCGAATATAATGACAGTGCTTTTTCAAAGTCTTGCTCCAACTCACGACAAACACCAAGATTATAATAAACCGCAGGGGATTCCTTATAAGCCGATTCTGCAAATTGGAACTGCTCACAGGCTGCATCAATCAAATTGTCACCCGCTAATTTAAGACCATTTTCAAAATACTGGTATGCAGCAGGATTACCTTTAAGGCCACTTTCATCTTCTTTCATTAAATCTATTGTCACCCACACTTCATATGGTGCGACATCATTTCGCATTTTATTAATCGCTTTATCCATTGCCATAGCCATCATGTCGTTATAAGCAATACCGCTCTCACCCTTATCGGCACAATAAGAGTTTTCAACTCGACCATCGTAGGACTTAATAAACACGATATCGCCAGTTTCGACATTTATAGCTCTAATTGAATATTCAAATTTCGATTCGTCGTTACGACAGGAGGCTTGATAATTTCGATACTTCGTACAATCGCCGTCATCGTTTTCAACAATGCAAGACTTACGATCCTCTTTGTATATCGAAGAATTAAAGGAGGGGCGAGAAACCTGCCCAGATAAAACCGTGTCGACGCCCGAAAGCCTTCCTAAGGTCATGGAATCTTCTGGATTAATAACGCCTGACTCAGCTTGTAAATTGCGCTCACGTAAAATCGTATCAAATAGCTCTCTGTCAACCAGGGTGAAATACGGTTTTCCTTCGACATGAATGCCCGCTAAATACGACTCTAATTTGGCAGTGAACTGCCTGTCACGATCACCACCGAACTGCATTAACGCTAGTTTTTTTGCCGACGCAATTTGTGGTACTTTTGCAGGCATAACGACACGCTGCTTGACCGAAGGGGTTGCACAAGCGACCAAAAAAAGTAAAGACGTAACAATTAGGGCCACAAAAGAGCTTATTGATTTATATTTATTCATAGCAATTCCATTTATCGAATATGTATTTACTGGGAGCCACTAAATAATGCTACTCGATTATCACAAACTCACTTAATGATAAAAGCTTCAGCATGCTCGACCTCCCCCACTTCGGAAGTATCGGGCAAGGTAGTCATTAAGCTAAATATTTCCTCTTGAAACTCGTGTTGTTCCGACAAACGGCTGGTTAACGCTTGTGTAGCTTGCATTTTCCAGACTGTATTTCCTGTTTTAGTGTCATCAATCTTCATCGCGATACCCGCTTCAACACTCGGTGATTCAGCAAAATCTGTACTGTATTGATCGGTATCACTAAGATTATTTTTGGAGGTTGAACGCAAACCAAAAGAAAATTTCAACGCAAGATCTGGATCGTTTTCAACGATTTTGTAACCTCGGTTTTTTACTTCCGCCACGATCGCTTCATTTAATCGCTCTTTCATATCTGGCCTATGCTCGACGCTAATTTTTTTTGCTTCTATCGATATTGTCCGGTAACGATTAAAATCGATCGTGTGATCACACCAATCACTCACGTTAGAAAATATTTGTTCTTGATAAATACTATCAACCATTCGATAACGTAATTTAAGATCTACTTGGGAATCCGCTAAACGATTTGCCTCTTCCTTGGTAATTTGTTTTTGCTGAACTAATTTAAAAAGCGCATCATCAAAAGTTTGACAAGTTTTACCATGCTCCTTACTCATAGTTTCTTTTAATAAATGTGTTTCACCTTTCTCAATTAGAGAAGCGATATGCATATTATTAATTAGCAACTCTACAGCTGGTATACGCGGCACGTTGAGCCCTTTCGCCAAGCGTTGCGCAACCACGGCAATCAGATGCGCCGCGACATCTTGATAAATTCGTTGGTGGGCATCGGCGGGAAAAAAGTTTACTAATCTGTCGATTGCTAAATTTGCTGAGGACGCATGTAATGTGGCCAAGCAAAGGTGGCCGGTTTCAGCAAAGCGTAAAGCTTGAGTTGCTGTTTCTTGATCGCGAATTTCGCCAATAACGATGACATCAGGTGCTTCTCTTAAAGCAAACTTTAATGCATCCGTATAACTTTGCGTATCAACGCCGATTTCACGCTGACTAACCAATGACTGTTTATGGTAGTGAACGAATTCGATTGGATCTTCAACCGTTAAAATGTGCCCTTGACGATTTTCATTCCGATAATCAATCATCGAAGCCATCGTTGAAGATTTTCCCGTACCAGTAGCACCAACGACCAAGAACAAACCTTTTTCTGCCATCACTAAGTCTTTTAAAACATCCGGCAAAAATAATTCATCAATCGACGGGATAATATTTTTAATGTGTCGGGCCACCAAAGCCAAGGCGCCCTTCTGACGATAAATATTCAGACGAAATCGTCCGCCATTGGTTATTTGTAAGCTGACATCAAGCTCCAAATTTTCTTCAAAACGTTGTCGTTGTTCATCATCTAGCACTTCCAGGATGAGCCGTTTAATTTGGCCTCCATCAAGAGGTGTAGGTGTGACTGTTCGAAGCTCTCCATTCACTTTGAACGTTGGTGCTGCACCAACATTGATATAGAGATCAGAGGCCTTTAGTACGGCCATGCTCTCAAGCATGTTGTGAAGATCAGTCATCATAGTGTGGCGCCCCAATCAACATATAGCCGAAATCAATTGGATGCTTTCGGCTTGATTTATCGACCTTATAGATGGATTTTTTACTTATTATTGGAATTTATGGAGCCTATTAAGCCATAAGCTCAAGATTCACTCAACAAATTTGCCTGAATAACTCACAGCAATCGCTAGTCTAATGCCGTTGTGGAAGGGTGTCAGAAGAGCAGGTATTCAACTACTCGCTTGGTCTTTATGAAATTTTCAAACCTTTGATAAGACTAACTACTTTCTTCCTTTTTTTTGTTTATTACGATCAAGATCGAGCCAACCTTAACACCAAATTTATACATGCCTGACTCATTAATTAATGTGTCGCTATTAACCAGATACATTCGATCGTCGATCTTGAGATCAATACTGCCGTCGTTATAAGGAACTCGTAAAACGTAGTCTAAAAATAAGCTATTGCCTGCGTATTTAGCGGAACCTTTGCCAATAACATCACCCGCAGTCGCTACAAATGTCGACTCACCCGATGGTACTAGTGTCCAAATACGTTGTTGCATTTCTCCATCATCAAATAAAAAATGTTCATCCAGGGTTCCGACACCACTTTCCCAATTTGCGTCGATGGATGCATTAAAATAGCGTATCACCTTGCCCGATCGATTTTTAACAACACCGTGAGCACTTAGCTTTCCCTCAAAAAATTCTTGCGGTATTAGTTTTAGGTTTGCTGCAGAATAGTCATCTACACTGACGCCACTGCATGCAGCCAATAAACTTGTTAAGGAAATTAGCAAAAAAGAAGATCGGCTGGTTTGCGTGAAAAGACTGGGCTTACTCATGTGTTTTTCCCGTAATTTGTAGAATAATCAACATTACTACTCTATACGTTCGAAAAAACAGTTTAGATCAGATATAAAAAATCCCGCTTATTAGCGGGATTTTTTTGTAGAGAAATAGTCAGCTTATTCGCTAGCAGGTGTTTCTTCCGCTGGCGTTTCTGGTGCGGGATTCTCTTCTTTGGTAGCTTCTTTAATCGAAAGCTTGATGCGGCCTCGATTGTCTACGTCTAAGCATTTCACTCTGACAACTTGACCTTCTTTAAGATAATCGGCCACGCTGTTGACACGCTCCTCAGCAATTTGTGAAATATGAACCAAACCATCTTTACCGGGCAGGAATGTAACAAATGCACCGAAATCAACAACCCGTGCAACAGTACCTTCATAGATGCGGCCAATTTCTGCTTCAGCAGTAATTTCACCAATTTTATCCATAGCAGCTTTTAAAGATTCCGCGTTGTCGCTATACACTTTAATCAGACCGTCATCACTAATATCGATCGAAGCACCGGTTTCTTCAGTTAAAGCGCGGATAGTTGCTCCACCTTTACCGATGACATCACGGATTTTATCAGGATCAATTTTGATGTTTTCAAAACGCGGTGCATTGTCGGACACTTCCGTTCGAGCTGTCGCGAGAACTTTATTCATTTCGCTAAGAATATGTAAACGAGCATGCAACGCTTGCTCTAAAGCAGTTTCCATAATCTCTTCGGTAATACCTTCGATTTTAATATCCATCTGCAAAGCAGTAATACCTTGAGCGGTACCCGCGACTTTAAAATCCATATCGCCTAGATGATCTTCATCACCAAGAATATCGGTTAAAACAGCATAACCGTTTTCTTCTTTCACTAGACCCATTGCGATACCGGCAACAGGCGCTTTTAAAGGAACACCCGCATCCATCATCGCCATACTAGAACCACAAACCGACGCCATAGAGCTTGAGCCGTTTGATTCGGTAATCTCACTCACTACGCGAATTGTGTAGGGAAAATCTTCTTCAGTTGGCATAACCGCAGCAACACCGCGACGCGCTAAACGACCGTGGCCAATTTCACGACGACCTGTGCCACCCATGCGCCCAGCTTCACCTACTGAATAAGGAGGAAAGTTGTAATGCAACATAAAGTTATCGCGACGCTCGCCTTCTAATGCATCAATTATTTGCGCATCACGGGCGGACCCTAAAGTCGCCACCACTAAAGCCTGGGTTTCGCCGCGTGTAAACAATGCGGAACCATGTGTTTTTGGTAGTACGCCCACTTCGGTAGTAATTGGACGAACCGTTTTGAGATCACGACCATCGATACGTGCTTCGCCGGCAACAACGCGCGTACGAACGATATTTTTTTCGATAGAAGCAAATATGCTTTTCACGTCGTCAGCAGAATAACCACTCGCCTCTGTCGCAATTTCTTCGACCGCTTGCGTACGTAGTTCACCTAAACGATCGTAACGTTTTTGCTTATCAGTAATTCTGTAAGCCACGCCGATGGAGTCTTCGAAATATTGCGCGACTTTGCCTCTTAATTCTTCATTACTTTCTGCAGCTTGCCATTCCCAACGTGGCTTACCCGCATCGCGCGCTAATTCTTGACAAGCTTGCACTACTACTTGCATTTCTTGGTGGGCGTATAGAACCGCACCCAACATGATATCTTCGGGTAATTCGTTCGCCTCAGATTCAACCATCAATACGGCGTCACTAGTTCCAGCGACAACCATGTCTAGCTCGCTTGAAACCAACTCTTCATAACTCGGGTTAAGCAAATAACCCTTCTCAGAAGTAAAGCCTACTCGCGCACAACCAATAGGACCGTTAAATGGAATACCTGAAACTGACAAAGCCGCTGAAGTGCCAATCATTGCGGCAACATCTGGGTCGTTGGCTTTATCAGTAGAAATGACGGCACAAACAACCTGCACTTCATTCATGAATCCTTTTGGAAACAATGGGCGAATGGGCCGATCAATTAAGCGTGACGTTAAGGTTTCTTTTTCAGTGGGTCTACCTTCGCGTTTAAAGAATCCACCGGGGATTTTGCCGGCCGCGTATGCTTTTTCTTGATAGTGAACAGACAACGGGAAAAAATCTTGCCCTGGTCTGGTGTCTTTTGCTCCCACCACCGTACACAATACGGCTGTTTGTCCAATGGTAACGAGTGCTGCGCCTGTTGCTTGCCGTGCGATTCGGCCCGTTTCGATTGTTACGGTCTGATTACCGTATTGAAATGATTTAATTACGGGATTCACAATAGTATCCTTTTCTTGATAATTTTAATGTTTGTCTAATTTAATTTTCAGTTTCGATTTCAAATATATCTAAAAAAATAATTTTAGTTCACTTACGTTTTGAACAGTTACGTGCTCAATGGCTTACTTAGTAGATACCCAAGATTAATTTTGCCAAAGCTGTATATTCAAAATGACAAATTAAGCGGGATCTTCTTTCAAACTTAACCATTAACTTACGAACGATGTGTTCGCGAAAGCAGCAATGGTGAAGAAAAAATTCTACAAATGTTCTGCTTTTTATTATTAACACCTTACCTAATCGTTATCGAACCACCAAAAAAAATAGTTTAATGTCAACTAGATAAGAATATGAATACTAGAACAGAAAAACAAAAGGGATTCGCAATGCGAATCCCTTTTTTATTAACGGCGTAGACCAAGTTTTTGAATCAAAGCGGTGTAACGCGATGCATCTTTGCCTTTTAGATAGTCTAAAAGCTTACGACGCTGGTTAACCATTCGAATCAATCCACGACGAGAGTGGTGATCGTGCTTATGAGCACCAAAATGTTCTTGTAACTTGTTAATGTTTGCTGTGAGTAACGCAACTTGTACTTCTGGTGAACCAGTGTCGCCTTCCCCTTGTGCATTGTCTTTAACAATATTAGCTTTTTCTTCTGGACTTAATGACATTTTTACTACCTTTATTAATCGAGTATCTCTCGGCTAAGCTTAAAAGTTACTTCTTTTTTAGCCAGGCCAAATAATACTCGCAACATGCAAAATGGATGGTCAACAGACTCTGTTAACTCATCCCCCTAATTCAGCCTTACCCGTGCATATTTACAGGAGGGCTAACTGACAATTAATTTGCTTACGCAAACTAATCTATTTATCGACCGCGTTTAGCTGGCTTTCTCGAAGCTAAAACAACCTAAATGCAACAGGTTGACTAAGCAACAAAAAAATCTATATCCAAGATATTTAGCCGAAACACATGTCTCTAAATTCTACTTTCTGGCTCTTCTTCAACAAAAAGGCGATTTTAATTCAGAACTACCAAGCGCTTAGGAGCTACTCGTCCATCATCACTAATCTGCCCAAGCCCCAAGAAAATCGAGGCTGAAGAAAAAACACGCACCATACCACCTTCTTCGGCAATTCGGTAGACCTCTGAGACCATCACCGCCTGCCCTTGCATGAAGTAGAAGGCATTCTGCTCAGGCAATTCCACTGACGGTAAAGAGCGGACGGGTGTATCAGTTGGTAGCAAATGATGATCGAGAACATTCACCTCTTGGTCAGCCAATTCAGCGACTAACTCATCAAGAGTCAGCGCGTCTTCGACTTTAAACTCACCGGATTGTATCCGATGCAGTTTTTTTACATGAGCGCCGCAAAACAATGCCTTACCTAAATCTTCCGCGATAGAACGAATATAAGTGCCTTTGCTGCACAATATTTCCACGTCTATCTCAATGGCACTATTTTCTAGCTGCCGAAAGCCCAGTAGTTCAATCTTATCGATTCTTACGGGTCGCGGTTTACGTGCTATTTCCTTGCCTTGGCGTGCCAATTTATACAGTGGCTGCCCTTGGTGTTTTAGCGCCGAATACATTGGCGGCACTTGCTCAATATTACCGTGGAACTCAAGCAACGCATTCGCCACCGCTTCTTGGGTAATCGCCGAGCAGTCGCTCAGCGCTAGAATTTCCCCATCTGCATCTCCGGTCGTCGTGGAGCTGCCTAATACAATTGTCGTTTGATAACCTTTATCCGCATCCAACAAAAATTGTGAAAACTTGGTGGCTTCACCAAAACACAGCGGTAATACCCCCGTTGCCAGAGGATCCAAACTACCGGTATGCCCCGCCTTCGCCGCATTAAATAATCGTCTGGCGCGTTGCAACGCGTTGTTTGAACTCATCCCGCCGCTTTTATTCAGCAACAGCACGCCATTAATTGCTCGCCCTTTGGGTTTTTTTGGCGGCACAACTTACCTCACTTGTTTGGATTGACACAAACAAACTATCGGCATTGCGTTAACTCGAATAACAGCAATTTTAGTCACTGCTCGACTCAGAATTATCACTGTGATTTTCTTGATCTTTTGAGACAGCACGATCGATCAATTGACTTAACTTTTGGCCTTCAACAGAAATCTTATCGTACACAAAAGAGAGCCGCGGCGTCGTCCGACTGTTTAAGGTTTTCGCAAGTGCTGAGCGCAGATAACCTGAAGCATTATTTAAAATCGAGATTGACTCTTTTACTTCTTGTTCAGAATCTCGCCCGATAAACGTAACGTATACACGAGAGTTCGCATAATCACGACTAACATCAACTTGGTTTATATTCACAAGGCCAAGTCTCGGATCAGAGATATTCGCTTGAATAATTTGCGCAAGACTTCGCTGAATTTGATCAGCAATACGCACGTTTCGGCTAAATTCTTTTGGCATGAAATCGTTTTTTCGGTGATGGAGAAAAATAAATATAGAGAAGCGTTACTGGTAAGGCTTAAGAAAAAATAGGCGCTCTACTAAGCGGAGCGCCTTTTAACCGCATAAATATAGTAATTTAAATCTAACGACACAAATTACTTTGATTTTACTAATTCGAGAAAAGTGGTTTAAAGCTCTCGTGCAACTTCTTTAACATCAAACACTTCGATTTGATCACCCACTTTAACATCGTAATCTTTAACGCCAATACCACACTCAATACCGTTGCGAACTTCATTGACATCATCTTTAAAGCGACGCAAGGAATCTAGCTCGCCTTCATGGATAACAACATTGTCACGCAGTACACGAATCGGCTTACTGCGATGAACCGTGCCTTCAACAACCATACAACCAGCCACCTGGCCAAACTTTGGTGATCTAAACACTTCACGAACATCTGCAATACCAACAATTTCTTCAACGCGTTCGGGAGAAAGCATTCCTGACAAAGCGCTTTTCACGTCATCCAGTAACTGATAAATAATACTGTAGTAACGCACTTCAATGGATTCTTGTTCTGCCATTTTTCGTGCAGAAGACTCAGCTCTTACGTTGAAACCAATAACAATTGAACCGGTAGTTAAGGCTAGGTTCATATCGTTTTCAGTAATGCCACCCACACCTGCAGTGACAATATTAACGTTCACTTCGTCATTACCAATATCTAAGAGCGCAGATTGAATTGCTTCGAGAGACCCTCGAACATCGGCTTTTAGGACAATGGTTAAAATTTTCTTCTCGCCCTCATCTAAAGACGAAAACATATTTTCTAATTTACTTGCTTGCAACCGCTGCAATCTTTCTTGTTTTTCTTTTTCCGAACGATGAAGTGCAACCTCTCGCGCTTTTCGCTCATCAGGAACAACGACAAAAGTATCACCTGCTGCTGGTGCCGCATCTAAACCTAAAATTTCTACCGGTGTTGAAGGACCAGCACTTTTCACTTGTTCACCGCGTTCATTATTCAAGGCTTTAACACGACCAAATGATTGACCAGCCAAAAGAATATCGCCGATATTCAAGGTACCCTGTTGAACCAAAATTGTTGCAACAACACCACGGCCAACATCAACACGGGACTCAACGACAACACCGCGTGCAGGCGCATCAATTACGGCAGTTAGTTCTTGCATTTCGGATTGCAACAACACCGCGTCCAGTAAGGCATCAATGCCATCACCAGTATGAGCAGATACTTGGATAAACTGTGTATCACCACCCCAATCTTCAGGGATTACATCTTTCGCCGCTAATTCATTTTTTACCCGATCCGGATCGGCCGCTTCTTTATCGCATTTATTAATCGCGACAACGATGGGCACGCCGGCTGCTTTCGCGTGACGAACAGCTTCTTCTGTTTGCGGCATCACACCATCATCAGCGGCAACAACAAGTATTACCACGTCCGTACACTGCGCACCACGAGCTCGCATTGAAGTAAAGGCAGCATGTCCGGGTGTATCTAGAAACGTGATTTCACCATGACCTGTTGACACTCTGTAGGCACCAATATGCTGAGTGATCCCACCCGCTTCACCAGAAGCCACTTTTGCTTTACGGATGTAATCTAACAAAGAAGTTTTTCCGTGATCAACATGACCCATTACGGTAACAACAGGTGCACGCGATACTTTTTCAGCATCATTAGAAATGGTTTCTTCAAGTTTCTCTTCAACTTCATTACCAGTGAGTAATTTAGCCGTATGACCCATCTCTTCTACTAACAACTGCGCGGTTTCTTGGTCAATCGCTTCATTGATGGTGGTCATTACGCCTAATTTAATGAGGCGTTTCATAACCTCACCCACTTTTACTTTCATACGCTGTGCGAGTTCCGCAACAACAATAGTGGGAGGCAGCTCTACTTCATGAATAATTTTTTCAGTTGGCATTTTAAACTTATGTTTATTGACCAACTTAATTGCTGGCTTGGGCTTTTTCGGTGTTGCAGGAATTAAATCGGCTGCGCTAACACCTTCAAGCTCATCCGTATCGTTAAGAACTTCTTCAACCAACAAATCTATGCGTTTAGCTTTTTTAGGACCTGCCACCCCTGCACGCTTGGTTTTTTTGTGGCGCAATTCACCTTCATCATCAGGTGCAGAATGTTTATCTTTGCGCTTGCCATGCTTGCGTTCGTCATCATCTTGCGCTTTTTGCGCTTCGGTACGCGGCTTACTGTCTTTATCGCTTGAAGGCTTAGCTTTTGACGCTAATTCTTTTTCGGCGAGCGATTGACGCGCTTTTTCTTCAGCTAATTGCTTCGCTGCTTCCTCTTCTTCGCGACGGGCTTTCGCTGCGGCTTGGCGCTTCACCTCAAAATCTTCAACAACAGGCGTATCCGCCGAGGGAGTCTCCACTTTAGTAGCAACAGGAGCTTCTGCCACCGACTCCGCTTCTTTAGCGGCTTCTTCTATTTCGGAAGCATCGCGTTTCACATAGGTGCGCTTTTTTCTAACTTCTACGTTCACTGTTTTGCGAGCGCTACCACTTCCCGTTTTTAAGGTCGTAGTGGTTTTTCGCCGCAAAGTGATTTTCTTTGGCGCAGCGTCATCGTCGCCATGACTACCCTTTAAAAAGGCGAGCAGTATTTGCTTCTCTTTATCGGAAACGACTTGTTCAGCGGAGTCGTGCTTTAAGCCAGCTTCTTTCATTTGGCTTAGCAGCCTCTCGACGGAGGCACCTACCGATTTGGCGAGCTCGCTTACTATTACTTCAGCCATTCTTTTTCCTCAGTCTCGTTAACTTGCTACTACTGATTGCCTTCATTAGCTTGCGCTTCTGCAAACCAAGGCTCTCTTGCTTTCATAATTAATGCGCTAGCACGCTCTTCATCCATGCCGTCTACGTCAAGTATTTCATCAACAGACTGCTCGGCAAGATCTTCCATCGTAGTAATGCCACGACTCGCTAATTTGAAAGCAGTTTGTTTATCCATTCCTTCCATTCCCAACAAATCTTCTGCTGGTTCTTCGAGTTTCTCTTCGCTTGCTAACGCTTGCGTTAGCAATGCGTCTTTTGCTCGTGCGCGTAATTCTTCAGAAATTTCTTCATCAAAACCTTCGATCGATAACATCTCTTCGAGAGGCACATATGCAACCTCTTCCAAAGAAGTAAAACCTTCTTCTACAAGTACAGTGGCAACATCTTCGTCGATGTCGAGTTTTTCCATAAACACTTGTAAAGTACTACCAGATTCTTCTTGCTGCTTAGATTGCCAGTCATCAACGCTCATGACATTAATGTCCCAACCCGTCAACTCAGAAGCCAGGCGAACGTTTTGTCCACCCCGACCTATCGCCATCGCTAAATTGTCTTCGGCCACAGCAACGTCCATTGAGTTACTGTCTTCATCGACAACGATCGATTCAATTTCAGCGGGAGCCATCGCATTAATAACAAATTGTGCGGGGTTATCATCCCACAAAACAATATCGATTCTTTCGTTTGCCAACTCGTTAGATACTGCTTGAACACGAGAGCCTCGCATACCAACACAAGCGCCAACCGGGTCAATTCGGCCATCGTTTGTCGATACGGCAATTTTTGCGCGCAGTCCAGGATCACGAGCAGCGGCTTTTAATGCAATAACTTCTTCGGAGATTTCCGGTACTTCAATTTTAAATAACTCAATCAACATGCCCGGAGCTGAGCGACTCAAAATAAGTTGAGGGCCTCGCACATCAGATTTAACTTCTAGCAGTAGCGCCCGCATGCGATCGCCGACACGAAAAATTTCTCGACCTACTAACTGATCGCGAGCCAACAAGCCTTCTGCGTTATTTCCTAAGTCAACAATAATATTGTCACGTGTAACTTTTTTAACCGAACCACTGATTAGTTCACCAACGCGATCTTCATATTCTTCAACAATTTGCGCGCGCTCGGCTTCTCGAACTTTCTGCACAATCACTTGCTTCGCAGTTTGTGCAGCTATTCTACCAAAGCCAACATTCTCAACTTGCTCTTCGTAAGTATCATCTGCTTTTAATGATGGATCTTTTTCGTGCGCCTCTTCCAAAGTGAATTCTGTACCGAGCGCCGCCATAGTGTCATCATCTCTCACCAACCAACTACGGTAAGTTTCATAATCACCAGATTCACGATCAATCACGACTCTAATTTCTGAGTCTTCGTCGTAACGTTTTTTAGTTGCTGTCGCAAGTGCAAGCTCAATCGCTTCAAATATTACTTCACGATCAACACCTTTCTCGTGTGATACTGCATCGACAACCAGCAAAATTTCTTTGTTCATGCCTTAACCTCGTTAATCGCTCTTTGTGTTTGCATCCGTTTTAGCCTTTGAAGACTTTGCAAAATTAGGAACGACATTAGCCTTGTCTATGGACTCAATTGGCAATAGATACTCATGATCATCTACCAAAACTTTTACTTCATCATTTTCAACGCCGACTAACAACCCCGTGAAATGTCGACGATCTTCAAACGGTACCCTTAACTTAACTTTTACTCGCTCACCGGCAAATGCCGCATATTGCTCAATGGTATACAACGGCCGATCCATTCCTGGAGTTGATACCTCTAAGGTATATTCCGACTGTATAGGGTCTTCTACATCTAACACGCTGCTAACCTGGCGACTGACTTTTTCGCAATCAGATAAGCCAACGCCATCCTCTCGGTCTATATAGATTCGCAGAGTGCCATGACCGCGACCGCTAGAGTGGTACTCTAAACCCCACAACTCACAATCCAGAGATTTCACGACGGGCTCCAGCAACTCTACTAAGTGCTTCGAATTTCCTCCACCCATTACTGCTACGCCTATATTTCTAACTCAAGTATTCAATGACAAAATCACCCGAACTAGGAGATTTCGACCAATCTATTTATAAAACAAAAAATGGGCACGTAGCCCATTTCACACAGTACCTCGATCTAAGCATTCAAGTGCTCCACACTCGATTGATCGCAAAGTACTTAAAATCTTGGCAGCAGGATATTTAATTTGTAGATCCTGCAAACGAAAAAGCCCCTAATATAGGGGCTTCAAAGTTAGCGTTTCTACTTTAACTCACTGTTACCTAAGTAATCAGTAGTAGCAGTAACGCTAGGAATAAATGTCGATCGCCATAAAACGATCTATGCCCCGGCTTAGCCGGCCAGCTTAAGAAGCGGAACAAACCCGATTCTCACACTGCACCAAATCCCTCGGCTATTTAGCTATTCAACTGGTATTAAAAAGCTATTCGCCTTTCGCCCAGCAGCTCCGCTGGGCCTAATAAAGAGTTAAATCCGATTTCTAGGGTCTTCTCTCTACAAGGCTTGTATTCTAAATTGGTAGCGGGGGCTGGATTTGAACCAACGACCTTCGGGTTATGAGCCCGACGAGCTACCAGGCTGCTCCACCCCGCATCAAATCATCAAAACTTTCACTTTGAACCGAAGGTCGTAACCTTCGACTCTCTACAAGGTAAGGAGCCCAACGAGCTACCAGGCTGCTCCACCCCGCATCAAATCATCAAAACTTTCACTTTGAACCGAAGGTCGTAACCTTCGACTCTTTACAAGGTAAGGAGTCTTTAACATTAACAGACTACCCCATCTCCCAGTGAGGACATACCTCAACTAAGGCGGAGCATTATAGGGAGGCAGTTTAATGGGGTCAAGGAGCAATAGTCCTCTAAAAATATAATAAAAATCAGTTGCTTCTCTCTACCTCTGGGCACTTAGGCAGCGCTAGTAATTCGCTTCACCCAAACCAGGCATTCACCCATGACTAATGACGCAAAATTATCATCATCCACCCTGCTCAGGAACTAGGTTGATCGCCGTATTCAATTCTAAACTCACTATGCTAGAGTTTTCCGAGGTTCTGACTTTGGAAAGCTGGCCTTACTCGGGCCAATTCAAATTCAGACTTAAATCTAACGACTCTAAAGGAAAGGAAAATGAAACATACATTCAAGATAATTCTCTTTTGTCTAATGGGCATGTTTTTGGCTTCAGGAGTAGCACATGCCAATGATAAGGAAAACCAAGATACCCGCGCTGAGGTGAGCCAGAATATACCTGCGGACAACGTGCTCTCCAAGGTCAAAGTAGGCATGAACAGTGCCGAAGTTATCGAAATTTTAGCGCCGCCAGATTTAAAAACGAAATACCAAACGGGCAAACGACATATACCTTTTGCCGGCAGATTCCTGAATGATGCACGGAGAGAGTCTTGGTTTTACGAAAAAACTGGGCATATCGTACTATCGAAAAATAAATACAGCGGCGTCTACTCGGTCATCGAAATTGGATACAATCCAGAGCAAACACTCCCATAAAATCGCTCCCAAAACGTCGGTATCGACAATCTCGATTTAGCTAATTAGGAGGTTGCGCCAACCTCCTACTTTTTTCAAAAAATCCGTTTTTTAGAAAATAAATTGTCTGCTGAATAACTGATTCTGAGCGCAATATAAACGTGTGACTTTCTGGCAATTCGATCTTGTCTGCCATTTCCTTAAGCTCTGTACTCTTTACCGACACCTTACCATCATCAGGCCCAGGGATTATCCACGAAAAAATGAAATTCCAGGACTCATTGCCCGCAATAATGCCAATGGTCCCGGGCACTTCGTTTAATTGAGCGATTAAACCTTCTTCTTGGGTGCCTAATTCGAGTGCGGCAGCCCCCAGAATCCATTTATACACAATCGTACCTGACAACACATCCGCGACCTCACTGCCATGATTCGGAGGCGCAATCATTACCACCTTATCCAATTCGAGGATTTCATGATCTTGCAAGTATTGACGAACCATGATGCCTCCCAAAGAGTGGGTGACAAAATGAATTGCGGTGACGTCCGCAGCTCGACAATAATCCAAAGCGGGGTCTATCGCTGATTCTGCCAATCCTGATATGTTGCCGGAAGATGAGCGATAAGGGCTGTTCCAGACTTGATAACCTTGCACCAACAGCGAAGATTCCATCTTTTGGAACGAGCGTTTAGTGCGACCCATTCCGTGCAACAAAACAACGCACTCAGTATTATTTTCAACCTTTACTGAGAAATGCTCATCAGCCTGAACCGACGCTAATGGCGCAGAGGTAAATAACAAGGTTAAAACCGAATAGAACCAACATTTTTTCATCATTCACGCTCGAAATTTCAAAAACTTTAAAGCCTCACAACTTAAACAAATCTTACTTCCAGGTCTCGTATTCCAAAAATAGACTCAAATAACGCGACTCAGAGTATTAAGAAAGTGGGAACACACTAAGCGAACCGGTCATTCCTTAACATTAAACGAGCCAGGGTCTATACTGACTGATACTTCGTTATTTAAAAAATTAAGGAAATTTGGTACCTAGTTTTGAAGATTGCAAAATCGAAAGCACAAGAACGGAATGAAATCGAATCTCAAATCAATCGATTTCTGAAGAATGGCGGCAATGTGAAATCCATTGAGTCTGGCGTGAGTGGTCGAGAAATTGGTAGCTACAAGTTAGCACCCGTAGCATTTAGTGAACCAAAAGAATCTAGAACCCCCCTAACTGATGAAGTAAAAGCCATTGAAGCAAGGAAATCTCAAAAGCGCATCCCAGCATCTGCGCAAAAACCCAAGCGTCCACGAAAAGTGCTCATCACCGATGATTTCGGCGAACCATTACGATGGAGCTGGACCGATTCGTAAATCCAAGATTAAAACTTAGATCAGTTAAGACACCAACAACTCAATTCGACTCGCGCTGCAATTTAGCGATACTTACCGCCTCTTCAAACACTTCCGAAATAATTGGTTGTGCCCATTCGTGGGGATAGGAGCTATTCATTACTTCAAGGAAGACTTGTTTTTCACTTTCGGATTTATCTAACAAATAGGTGAGAAAAGTATAAAGTTTATCCGTAACTTCCGTAATCAATGATTGCAGCTCCTCTTCGGTAAGCCGACCGTCGGAGACATAATCATCCAACACTGTTTTGCGAACACAATTAACTGACATCAATAATGCCATATGTTGGATAACTTGAGCGTCCATTAAGATGGTCCTCTTGATTCACGTTACATTTATTAGCGCTTTATTTTAATTTGTTATTTTTATTATCACGCTTAGGACGTGGTACTTAAATAATAATGCAGCGGCCTGAGAAGATAGCGAAAAAATCAAATCACGCCAGACAGTCTTGCTATCAACAAACTAACGCCGCTTAAAACTGACAGAACAATTACCAGCCCAACCAACAACAACAAAGGCCTAAAAGGTCTACGCTCAATATCGTTGTAACCAGTCGACGTGAACGCATCGACACGAGCTTGATCTTCATCAGACAACTTCTTTTTGGTTTCTTGTGGTGCTGGATTTTTGTCAGATAGCTTATTAATCATTTGCTGGTCTAACATAATTCACCAAGCCTTTATATTTGAATTGATTCTAAACAACCGAGATAGGTGTCGCACACTATAAAGATTCAGAGACCAAACGGCCACCGATTTCGGCACATCCATGAACGAAAAAGCCCTAGAAACTAGGGCTTGAGAAGAGAACTTTTAAAATCGATTAATTTCCCGCGATTCTGCCTTCATCGATAGACATTAGCGAATCAACGCCATCTTGAATGGTTGCAGCCAAAGACAAAGTTCTCGGCAATACACGACGGAAATAAAATTGTGCCGTTTGCAATTTGGCTTGGTAGAACTCGGCCTCATCGGAACTATTGGCTAGAGCTTGCTGAGAGACCCGCGCGGCTTGCGCCCAGAAAAACGCTAGGGTGATGTAGCCAGAGTACATCATATAATCCATTGCAGCACCGCCGAGCTCATCAAGGTTTTGGCTCGCTCGCATGCCGACATTCATCGTGAGATCAGCCCACTCTTTATTAAGCTTAGTCAAGGGCTCGATGAATTCTTTCATCGCTTCATCATCAGCATTGGCTTCACAAAACTTATGAATTACTTTGGTGAATTTTCTCAAAGTCTGGCCTTGGTTACTAAGAATTTTCCGCCCTAATAAATCCAACGCTTGAATACCATTGGTGCCTTCATAAATCATTGCAATACGGGCGTCTCTCACATTTTGCTCAACGCCCCACTCAGCTATATAACCGTGACCGCCAAATACTTGCATTGCCAAGTTGGCGCCTTCAAAACCCACTTCGGTCATAAAACCTTTTGCGATAGGCGTCATCAATGCCAACAGTTCATCAGCTTCTTTGCGCTCTTCTTCGTCTTCCGAATATTCCAGTACATCTAACATCTGCGCGCAGTAATGACCCAGCATTCGGCTTCCTTCTGCGAGCGCCTTGGTAGTAAGCAACATGCGACGAACGTCAGGATGAACGATGATCGGGTCAGCAGTACCGCTGGGGTTTTTTACCCCCGATAAAGAGCGCGACTGTAAGCGCTCTCGTGCGTATTTAGTGGCGCTTTGTAAGCCTGCTTCCATGTGAGCCAAGCCTTGAAACGCAACGCCTACTCGAGCCGAATTCATCATGGTAAACATGTAGCTCAAACCCTTGTTGAGCTCACCGACCAAAAACCCTTTTGCTTCATCGAAATTCATAACGCAGGTTGCATTGCCGTGAATTCCCATTTTGTGCTCCAAAGAGCCGCATGCGAGCTTATTTCTTTCACCTAATGAACCATCTTGCTTTGGTAAAAATTTCGGCACGACGAATAAGGAAATACCTTTTGTACCTTCTGGTGCATCAGGAGTTCGCGCAATGACCAAATGAACGATATTTTCCGCCATGTCATGCTCGCCGGACGAAATAAATATTTTTGTTCCGCTGACGTGATAACTGCCATCGGCTTGCGGTTCCGCCTTAGTTCGTAACAGACCCAAATCGGTGCCACAATGTGGCTCAGTTAAACACATCGTTCCGGTCCATGCGCCGGTCGACAGCTTAGGCAAATATAAATCTTTCAAATCCTTGTCGCCGTGGGTTTCTAAACTCACTTTTGCACCATGGCTCAGCAGGGTATACATAGACCACGACCAATTCGCTGTACCCAGCATTTCATTCATCATAATACCGAGAGAAACGGGTAAACCCTGGCCTCCATACTCCACCGACGATGACAAACCAGGCCACCCACTTTCTACGAACAACTCATAGGCTTCTTTAAAGCCGTC
This sequence comes from Aurantivibrio infirmus, assembly GCF_054767315.1. Taxonomy (NCBI): domain Bacteria; kingdom Pseudomonadati; phylum Pseudomonadota; class Gammaproteobacteria; order Cellvibrionales; family Cellvibrionaceae; genus Aurantivibrio; species Aurantivibrio infirmus. The sequence goes on along the minus strand of NZ_BAAFSK010000002.1, from coordinate 619,694 downwards.
TGGAGTCTTAACCTCGTCACCGTTGAGCGTACATCCTTGCTCATCACCAATTTGATTAATGGGTTGTATCTCGTTTTCACAAAATTTTCCGAGCTCTTCTAAGATGGCATCAATCATGTCAGGCGTTGCGTCTTCGCAACCAGGTAAGCGAGACCAAAGTGCTGGGAAATCCAAAACTTCATTACGCACGAAACGGATATCGCGCAGGGGAGATTTAAAATCTGACATACCAATTTACCTCGAGACTTCTAAATAATTTGACGGCTTAAATAACACATCGTCAACGCGTTGCTATGAAAGTAAGTTGAGAATATCTAGGCTTGGATGTGGCTTCCTAAATCAACTGACCAGTTACGATTCGTTTAACTATAGAAGAGAAACGATGCAGAACAAAGAGTCACAGTCTAAACGATTAAAAAAAGTGACGAAATACCTATTTTTGGTCAAATTACAAGATTTTACATCGCTTAGACAGGTAAAGCGGACACCCCAGACAAGAGGCTATCTACGCTTACTGAAAATTAGGATAGCAATATTCACTCCACAAGAATGCGCACTGAATAGATTTACGAGAGAAATGGTACTGCTGGCTTTAGGGTTTGAAAGGAAGTAGGAAAAACGAGCTTACTTCATTGAGGCGGACATATGTTTAAGCGCTGGCTTTAATAATGCTACCGCTGGGTAGGGTATTTTTCTCCAGGCCGATATCGAGCAAGCGTTGATTTAAGGCATTTATCTGTCGATTAGCGTCGGCGTTTACCGCTTCATTCTGGTCGACTTTTTCTGCGTTTTTTTCTTCTAGATGGGATTTAGAGCCAAGAAATGAACTATCAGTTTTTACTTCGGCGGTTGTTCGTTCTTCCACTCCGCTCTCTTTTTCCTCGTTGAGCTTTTCAATTTGAATTTCTGCCAACTCTTGTCGAGCCTCGAACTCCATTTGGGTCGCATTGGCGGCGACCCGTCGATCTTGTGGTGAAGGATCTGCTGGAGCGAGCGCGGCGCGTTTTATTTGTTGGGCCTTGCTGATCGTTGCCTGTGGATCACCGGAAACTGCGCCAGTGCTAATGGATACTTCGCCAGATACCGCGTAACTGACTCCATCTGGTCCTCGCTCATATTGATAAACCGGTGCACCGGCATATTGACCGCCTACTGCAGCGTGGGCACGCTCATGATTTCGCACTTCACGATCTCGAGATGCTAACTCGCGAATTTGTTCTTGCTCAACTAAAAGCTGTTGTCGCTCTTGCCTTTGTTCGGCAGAAGCATCTTGGCTTTGAGATTGAGAGGAATTTTGTTGTTCGGATTCAGGCTTATCTTCGATTGGTTTTCCAGTATCTGGGATTACTGGTTTTTTAGTATCTCGATTTTCAGTTTTTGCACTATCCGCAGACTCAACAATTGCCTTCAGAGAACTATTTTTACTGTCGGTGTTTTCTTCGCCTACAGCTTGTTTTGCCACCGGACTAAAGGGGCTAACAGCGTTGGCAAAATTTGATGGCACACTCGTAATATTCACAGCAAAAACTCGCTTTACGTTTTGATGTTCAAAATTGTACCGAGCATCTGATCGGCAGATTTTACTAACTTCGCAGAGGCATCAAACACATGTTGTTCGAATTGCATATTAATAATCGGTTCTGCGATATCAATAATAGTACTTTCATCACGATCAACCGTTCCAGCGCGAACAATGTCATTTGCCGATTTGGCAATTTCATTTTGACTGTGGCGCATACCATTCAGGCCGGTTTGTAATACTGAACCAAGCTCCATATCTACCTCATTAGTCTTTTTAAACTCCCACATCTTCACTGCATAAGTGTAACTAGATGATGCTCAAAAAACACTCTGATTTGGCTGCAAGTCGCTATTTTATAAGACAAATTACGATTAAGAACCTTGATCTTCCAACAGTATGTCTATATCTATTGCAGGAAGCGATGAATTTGCCGAAAGGCGCGTCAAGAAAGGAATCTTTGCGATTAGAGGAGCGGGTATTCGTGACTGAAGTGACAAAATATTGTCATCATAAAAGTCCATTTTGTTTTGCGGAGAATTTGCTATCCAACCGGCCAGTTTGAGCCCATCTCGCTGAATTGCCTCAACCGTTAACAGTGTGTGATTTAAACAACCCAGGCCCATTCTCACCACTAAGATAACGGGAAAGTTTAGTTCTTTCGCAAGATCGGCCAAACTTTCTCGCGAGTTTAATGGCACTCGCCATCCACCAGCGCCCTCAACAAGCGCGAAGTCATGAGGCTCTAATAATGCGCCGCGGCAGTAACCCGCCAACTGCCGAACATTTATTTTTTTTCCGGTTAATTGTGCTGCGATGTGTGGCGCAATAGCAGGCAACAACGCCACCGGGTTTACTTGCTGATAAGGCAGCTCAACGGTCATCGCCTCTTGTAGTAATAAAGCATCGGAATTTCGCAAACCTTTTTCCGTCTGTTCACATCCCGCCGCAATTGGTTTCAAGGCAACTGTTTTTAAACCTTTATTTTTTGCAGCGAGCAATAACGCTCTGCTGACAAAAGTTTTACCAACATCTGTATCGGTACCAGCAATAAAGTAATTTGACTTCACAATACCTCACTCATACTGCTCTTATAGCAGAAAACTTTCAGCTGAGACTTCCGCCCGCAGACAAGCATGCAACTCCATTAACAAGTCGTCCACCTGCTCCAAGCTATGATCAGCGTTAAGAGAAATTCGCAAACGACCCATGCCTTCAGGGACAGTAGGTGGTCGTATAGCACCCAACCAAAAACCTTTCTGATAAAGCCGTTCAGCGATTTTAATAACCTGCTCGTTGCGTCCTAATAAAATGGGTTGAATGGGTGTTATCGAAGGCATGATTGGCAGCCGTAACGTTTTCGCCACCAAAGTGAAATGTCGAATATTGTTTTCTAAATTTTTTCGGCGCCAAGGTTCTGTTTTAATAATCTCCAGAGCCATACGGCTCGCAGCGGCCGTCGCTGGCGGTAGCGCAGTAGTATAAATATACGTTCGCGAAAACTGTAGCAATGACTCGATAAGATCATTCTCGCCCGCAACAAAAGCTCCCGCACTGCCACACGCTTTGCCTAAGGTCGCCATTAAAATAGGCAATGCATGTTGATCACAATTAAAGTGTTCAGCAATGCCTCCCCCGTTCGCACCTAAAAAACCAAAACCATGAGCATCGTCCACCATCAACATTGCTTGATGGCATTTTGCTAACGCAACTAATTCGTCTAGTGGTGCAATGTCACCATCCATACTAAACACGCCATCGACAACGATCATTTTTTTTACTGCCGATGATGCCGATAACAATTTATCAAGCTTACCCATATCGTTGTGAGGGAATCGACGATGTGATCCGCGACTGATAAAAGCCCCATCCATCAATGATGCGTGATTTAACTGATCGCAAAAAATTTCCGTTCCGGAATGAGTGAGCGCGTTGATGGTCCCCATGTTGGCCATATAACCATTCGAGAAAAGCAAGGCTCGATCACGATTAACGAAGCGCGCCAAAGCCTCTTCTAACAACTGATGCTCGCGATGATGCCCGCAGACAAGATGTGATGCTCCACTACCAACGCCATATTTTTGTGCGGCCTGAGTGAACGCCTGAATCAGTTTGGGATGATTGGCCAAAGACAAATAATCGTTGCTACAAAATGAAACTTTCCGAGCGCCATCGACAACAACAACGGAACCCTGAGCCGTTTGCAGCTGCTTACGCACCCTAAAACTTTTATCTGTTTTTCTTTGCTGAAGCTTTTTTGAAAAATCTATAGGAAAAACCGTTTCGCTGTTCAGCGACATGAGGCAGAACCCTTAAAGAAAAAGGTATCGACTATCTGACACATGAAACTAAGGTGTTGAAGCATCATAAAACTCGGCAGCAGATATTCTAGCGCCGAAAACCTGTTCCATCGGTTCATTCGATTTCCGCTTCAATGTTTCTGCTTCTAAGCCCAAACGTTTAAACAAACGCTGATCTTTATCCGCGTCAGGATTTTTAGTTGTTAATAATTTTTCACCATAAAAAATTGAATTCGCCCCCGCCATGTAAGCCAAAGCTTGCGTCGAATCGTCCATGTGCTCCCGGCCAGCGGCAATTCTTACATAGGACATCGGCATCAAGATTCTCGCTACCGCAATCGTTCGTACAAATTCTAGAGGATCCACATCCGCCGCATTTTCTAATGGGGAACCTTTCACTCGCATCAATAAATTTATCGGCACAGATTCCGGATGGGGGCGTAAGTTCGCTAACTGCTGTAACAATCCCGCGCGATCTTGAACTGTTTCTCCCATTCCCAAGATGCCGCCACAGCAGACTTTCATCCCGGAGGATCGAACATTGTCCAAAGTATCGAGTCGATCTTGATAGGTTCGTGTAGTAATTATTTCCCCATAGTATTCCGGCGAAGTATCAAGATTGTGATTGTAGTAATCTAAACCGGCGGCGGCCAAAGTGTCCGCCTGTTGTGCATCTAACATACCCAAGGTCACACAACTTTCTAAGCCGAGACTTTTCACACCTTCAATCATCTTTACCAGATACGGCAATTCTTTTTCCGGTGGCGATCGCCACGCTGCACCCATACAAAAACGTGTCGCCCCTTTCGCTTTGGCAGCCTCGGCTTGCGCTATAACCTTTTCAACCTCTATTAATTTTTCTTTTTCTAAACCCGTATTGTAATGGCCGCTTTGTGCGCAATATTTACAGTCTTCAGGGCAAGCTCCGGTTTTGATCGAACACAAAGTGCTAATTTGAACCTTGTTGGGATCGAACACTTCGCGATGAATCTGCTGAGCTTTAAACAGCAAATCGTTAAAGGGCATAGCCAATAAGGCAGTGATTTCGTTCCGTCGCCAATCAAAACGTAAAGGTTGACGAGTTTCGACGTTCGGCTCATCTGAGGATTGAACAACTGGCGACACTGAGAGGCTATCAAATGACTCTGACATACGATTCCTGGAAGCTAAGCAGAATTTGGCTGTGGTTAGTTGATTTGTATCAGGGCACAATGGTACCGATAAGAATCTTTCTGTCAACCAATCAAGGATGAAATGGTTAACGATGAAGACTAGCCTTTTCTCAACATTTACCGACATCATCATCCCCAGAACTTGTTTCCTTTGCGGCGAGGCTGCTGGATCACCGGGAAATCAGAGTATTTGCACCCCCTGTAGAATGGATTTGCCTTGGCTTGTGAACGCTTGTCAGCAATGCGCTTTGCCTTTGCAAAGGGATGAATCTTTCCCAGAAAATCCGCACGATGATGAGCAGGCGATCTGTGGCGAATGTTTAAGGCGGGAGCCCAGTTTCGATCGGTGTTTTGCGCCTTTCCTGTACCACGCCCCCGTCAGTAAAATGATTCTGCAGTTTAAGAACTATCAAGATTTAACTCGCGGGAAAATCCTCGGCGATTTGCTCATTGAATCACTTACTCACCAACCATATTTCGAATTACCTGAACTCATTGTGCCCACGCCTTTACACTGGCGACGTCAGTTATTCCGCGGCTTAAATCAGGCGGCTTTTCTTGCCGAACGAATTTCTTTAGCACTCCAACTGCCTCTAGCTCACGCGATTACACGAATTCAAAATACGCCGAAGCAACAGCATTTAAGTCGTCGTGAACGAATTAAAAGTTATCGAAAAGTATTTCACTGTGATGAGAAATTAGTGAGAGGGAAAACTGTCGCCTTAGTTGATGACGTTGTTACGACTGGAGCGACGATCGAGGCAATGAGCGCCTGCTTAAAAAAGGCTGGCGCGACAAGAGTGTTGGCATGGACGATTGCACGGACACCTGCAACGCATCTTACAAAACTTTCAAAATAGAGCTTAAGAGATAAGGCTTCAAGAACCTTTGGTATGAGACAAAGGTCCTTGGAGCGATAGAAGTTTATTAAATAACTATTTAACAACCACTAATTAATGGCTGTGCGATCGAATTTTATCAGTCGAAAAATCCATTGGTGTAATGGTTTTTGCGTTTTCGTTATCAATCACATCGGGAATTTCAGTTAAATATATTGTTGTTTTATCTGGGTCAACACGTTTGGTGCTTTGATCCTTTAATACTTTCATAATTCGCGCGATCGCATTATCTGCAATTCTTTCTCGAACAATTTCTTCATCATCCCAATAAAACTCGATGACCGCATCATACTGCGTGCCTCGCCCCATATTTTGGCGAAAACGCTCTTCTAAGTCAGGCAAATGAATTGACAGCGTGTCCGCATAACGAGTTGGCTGAAAAAGATCGACAAGCGAATCAATTTTTTCTTTATGTTCTTGGCTGCGCCAATAGTTTCTAAAATCGCTGGACGAAATTTCCGCGCGCCGCACAAAACAAAACATCAATCTCATCATGATAATTCCCTCGTAACTTTTTTTGTGAACGTTTTTTATGTAAACGTTTTTTGGTATGAATGTCTTTTTTTATAAATACTTTTGGAGATCACCGAATTTGGACGAGCGACGGCGCATCACTAGATTACGACCACTCAAAAAATGATGCTGACTCCGTATCAGCTTTAAGTCATTCGCAACTCAATAACTTCTTGCCTCTTCAATAGTCCAAACTAGTGGTTTAGTGAAGTCGATGTCTATGGAAAGGGTATGAACGTCAGTGCCGATGGATAGGCGGTTGTTTTGCATGTCAAAACAAAAAGATCTTATATAGGAAATACCAATGATTACAGGACAATCACACTAAATGGAATATCGCTAAGCGCCAAGTAGCCTTTCTTCGAATAGCGTCCTTTAGTGAACATCCCTTTAGACGAGGAATAACCGTCACAGTGTCCAGCAATTATTAATGGCTTGTTGAAATGTGTCGCTGAGCTAGCAAGTGCAGGGCAACATTAACGTGGAATGAGATTTTATGAGTGATAAATCGCGGACTTAAAGGGGCTTATAGCATCGTCATTACCAGGCAATGAGATTTTCGACAGCCTGCTAGTAGCTAAGCTGTTTTTAGAAGCGGATAATGTCGTCTTTATAAATTCTACACAGTTGATTGACATGAGTAATGAGTCCAAATTACACCCTTATGAGGGCTTGATTCCCGATCGCATCATCGATGCAGTGGAAGCTCAAGGATTTACCAGCGATGCACGAATACTGGCCTTAAACAGCTATGAAAATCGCGTGTACCAGGTGGGGGTCGAAGATGGTTCTCCTTTGATCGCGAAATTTTATCGTCCTGAGCGCTGGAGTGATGAGCAAATCCTTGAGGAGCACAATTTTACTCTCGAACTAGCTGCACTTGATATACCCGTTGTTGCCCCGCTACAAATTGCTTCAAACCCCAACGACGAGACCAGTATTACTACCCTGTTTAATTTTGCCGGTTTCAAATTTGCACTTTACCCGCGACAAGGTGGACATAGCCCCGAGCTAGATCAACTCGATAATCTCGTTATTCTTGGTCGCTTTCTTGGTCGTATTCATGCCGGTGGCAAGCAAGACGTGTTTCAGCATCGCCCCAGCATCGATATTCAAAGTTACGGCATTGATAGCGTAAGGTTTTTAAATGGCGAATCGACGGGCGAGCCTTTTATCCCCGCTGAATTGCTCGATGCCTACAATAGCCTGTCTCGCGACTTGTTGGAGCGTATTCGAACTCGCTTTACCGCCACGCCCTATCGCGAAATAAAATTACATGGCGATTGTCATCCTAGCAATATTTTGTGGCGTGACGAACACGCTCACTTCGTCGATTTTGATGACGCTCGCAACGGCCCTGCGATTCAAGATTTATGGATGCTAATTTCCGGCGACAGAGACCAGCAAAGTTTACAAATGAGCACAATTTTAGAAGGCTATCGCCAGTTTTACGATTTCGATTTGGCCGAACTTAGCTTAATTGAAAGTTTGCGGACCTTGCGGATCATGCATTATGCCGCCTGGTTAGCGAGACGCTGGGATGACCCAGCATTTCCAATGAATTTCCCTTGGTTTAATACCCAGCGTTATTGGTCAGATCATATTCTGGAATTACGCGAACAACTCGCCGCAATTGATGAACCGCCCTTACAAATTATTTTTTAATGCATTAACAATAATTTGGACATTAAGTGACGTTTTACTATCAATTTCAAGTTCATTTCCTGTTACCATTCGGCCCTTCCTCGCGTATATTGCGGTCATTATTAATCGGTCTATTCGTCTACTAGCAGTCAATGAGTAGCGGCCAACAAGCAATATACAACTAGCAATATAATAGCTGCCCAAATTATGAAAGCACTTAACCAAGCTAATACCGCAGATACCGTATGGGAAACTGTCCGTAAAGAAACTGCAATTCAAGCTGCTGGTGAACCGGTACTCGCTAGTTTTTTGCACGCGACAATTTTAAATCACAGCAGCTTGGAAACGGCGCTTAGTTTTCATCTCGCAAACAAGTTAGATAGCCCAACCTTGTCGGCGATGTTGATACGCGAAGTCATTCAAGAAGCGCTCGACTCCGATTCAACAATCGGATCTGCAGTACGAGCTGATTTAATTGCGATTAAGACTCGTGACTCCGCGTGTAATTCCTTGAGCGTACCGTTTCTGTTTTATAAAGGTTTCCACGCTTTGCAGGCTTACCGTATCGCTCATTGGCTTTGGACTAAGAAACGCGAATCACTTGCCCACTTTATTCAAAATCAAATTTCTGTGGTTTTCGATGTCGATATTCATCCTGCGGCTAAAATTGGCGAAGGTATTATGCTTGACCATGCCACTGGTATTGTTATTGGTGAAACCGCAGTAGTTGATAACAACGTATCGCTAATGCAATCAGTCACCCTCGGTGGCACCGGCAAGGAATGTGGTGACCGTCACCCTAAAGTGAGACAAGGGGTGCTCATCAGTGCGGGCGCAAAAGTTCTCGGCAATATCGAGATTGGCGAAGGCGCGAAAATCGGTGCGGGCAGCGTAGTGCTAAAATCTGTTGCTGCTCATACCACTGTGGCTGGCGTTCCCGCGGAAGTAGTGGGCAAACCTAGTTCATCACAACCCGCGCTGGATATGAATCACCAACTTAATTGCGATATGGATTGCGACGAATAAATTCTAGAAGGCAAAAAATTCTGAAACGAAGTCGATCGCTTTTTAGTGGAGCTTCAGCAATGGATATTTCATGTCAGGTGCTCCTGCTAAAAAAGGAGAGATTTTTACCGCGACGGTTCGCGATCTAGCAAGCGACGGTCGCGGTATCCTTTCTCACCCCTCGGGTTTAACAATTTTTGCTGCCGGTGTCTGGCCGGGTGAAACCGGCAATTTTCGCTTTACCGGCCTACGAAAGAAAATTGGTAGCGCTGAACTAGTACAGCTCAGCGACGCTTCTCCCTTTCGAACATCAGCCCCTTGCCCCCATCACGGCAATTTTGAAGGGGACTGCGGTGGCTGTCCCTGGCAATTTATCGACTACAAGCAACAACTCGCAGCTAAACAGCGACGAATTGAAAAAGTTTTATCGTTTGTACCGAAAGAAACGATTCAAGAAATTATTCCCGCACCGGACCAACTCCAATATCGCAATCGCGCGCAATTTAAAACTAATGGCGAAGAGATTGGTTTTCTAAGTGCCCAAAGCCACGCGCTGGCTCCAATTAACGACTGTATTATTCTCAGCGAAAAAAATCGCAAAACGCTTCGAGATTTACGATCGACGCTGCCGAATCGAAGATGGAACCCAGGGAAAAATCAGAAGTGGACAACAATCGATATCGATGAAAGCGTCGACCAAGACGGCGTCGCCGTTAATTCGCGACTACCTTTTCGACAAAGTAATGACAAACAGAACGAGAAAATGCGTGAATGGCTGAAGAACAAGTTAAAGCAGTGGCCAAGCTCTGGCACCGCCTTGGAATTATTTTGTGGCTCCGGGAATTTTACCGACGTCATTGCGGCGGAAAATTTTGATCAAGTGATCGCTGTGGATGCTGTAGGCGAAGCGACTCAAGAACTCACAGATAAACATTTAGCGAATGTGAAAGTGGTGAATGCCAATTTGTATATTGAGGGAGCATTCCCAAAAATTTATAGCGCAGATAAGACAAGTCGTAACGACATTACAACCTTGATTCTTGACCCCCCCAGGGAGGGCCTAAAAAATACGGAGGGCTTGTTTAGAAAAAAACATAGAATTGAAAATATATTTTATATTTCTTGCGATCTGGCAACGTTCGCTCGCGATTTAAAATATTTTCATGAGCAGGGATTTAAGGCGCGCGAGATCCAAGCGATTGACATATCCCCCCATACGCCCCACGTGGAATTGTTGGCGCATTTGAGTCGAAAAAAATAAAAAACGGATAGTAAAAAACGATTTAATCAGAAGCCACTAATTTAAAACAATTGCAAGAACACATTCCTTTTACCAATACATCGATTTGATCTGAAATAATCTGCCGCACTCTTTCATTATCTAATTCTAAATATTTCTCCGGCCAATTCTGGCAACGAGCAGTCCCTTCTATCGAACCACCAGATAGCAGTAACACCAAGCCGTGAATATTTGACCATGCCATAATGCACGCTTTCGCGACAGAGTCTTCATCAAATTCCACTTCATACTTTTTGAAAATTCCTTGTAACTGACTTTTAAGCTGCTCTTCGCTACGGCAAGCAGTTTGAACTAACTCGTCTGTCATGGCTTCTGCCGGCAATGCATAACTGAACAACACTTCAAACTGAGAAGGGAATTCTTTAGAAAACATATAATAGGCGTAGCCCAATTCTGCCAAGCCTTGCTCTGGGTCACTTTCGTCCGTACATTTTTCTTCTAGATAATTATTGAATTGCTCGAAGCTCTCCATTTTTATTGCTGCAATGAGTGCGTCTTTGTCGCTGAAGTGATTGTAAACTGCTGTGGGCGTGATTCCGATTTCCTTCGCGAGTCTCCGCAAACTCAAACTATCAACTTTTTCAGTTTTAAGAAGCTCTTTCGCCGCAGCAATCAAGGCGCCCTTAACATTGCCGTGATGATAAGGCTGGTTAGGCTTTTTTCCTTGGGGGTTTTTAGGTTGAGGGATCATAGTTACCTTCTTCGCTGCATGGGTAAGAACTTGATAAAACAATACATCACTTACCTTCGCTACTGGGTTCGGCATATTCGCTGTATAAACAAGTATGTTATAAAACACTTTTATTTATATGCTAGGGGCTACGCGAAACCTTCTTGTTATTCTGAACCGTATTATCTTAGTGCTGAAAACTATACGCTAACTGTAATTGCAAAACATCATTATTTCTAAAATTTCCCAACAATGAACTGGCGTCGGCGCGATAGTCGACCCAGAGCAATCCAAATTCGAGAGCATCGGACCATTCATAATCCACCGATAGCCTTGCGATTCTGCCGTTATCATCGGGCAATTGGCTCCAGACGCCAAGGATTTGAATTCTATCATTCATTCCATCCCACCGAAAACGTCCGCTAAAACCCAATTGATTACGATCAACTTGCAAACGTGAATCGTGGTCCATGGTATTAATGTAGTCCGCTTCAAATGTTAGAACCCACTGGTTCCAACCCGAATACTCAATTCCCGCGGCGAATAAAAACTGATCCTTTTCGAGCCAGCCATTAGTAAATTGAAAAATCGAATTTCCATTAGGCTGTAACGCCTTATCAAAATGCACTCCCATATCTGAAAACACCAACCATGAACCGCCAGTCCAGTTTACCGACATGCCCAAGGCTTTAAATCTGTCCTGATTAAATTCGACCAGAGTTTGCATACCTATAAAATCAATTGAATCTACTGAAAGACTATTTTCATTGACATCAGCTATCACGATACTAAAGTCACCGCTTTGATAATGCGTAGATGCTCTTATCAAAAACTCCAATTCATTATCCGGATCTTGACTACTTAGATAAATTCCGTTGTTTCTAAAATTCACATATGGATCGAACTCGTCTAAAGCCGGAGCGATGTCATCGCTACCGGCTTTAAATGTGACAACGCCATCAAACACCCAAGAAGATTGCGATAAACTAGTCAGCAAAGCAGGTACTGGCAAACGTAAGTCTTCTAAATCTTGTTGGCCGAAAGTAAAACGGTCTTGAGTGTTAATTAAATCCACAACTCGTACGTTTTCTGCTTGTCCCCACGCCAATACTTGCTGCCCGCCTTTCAAGTAAAGAGAATCCGTAAACTGAGACTCCAGATAAAAATCTTTTAATTCGAAGCGAGTTTCAAACTCATCAACTTCGTCTTGATGAAAGCTGTCTTCATCTTTTAATTGGTAAATAGCGTCCGCGGAAATTTTTGCGCTCACGCGCATCGCCAAAGCATCACCCAATTGCCAGTCAAGGCGAGAAAAAACGCTGGTTTCTACCTTGTTAAAATCAGCATGTTCTCGGCTAAAAGCTTGACCCGGGTCTTTCAAACCATAAGCAACTTTTTCCTTTAGCCAACCAGTAATTGACCAAGGCTTATCTGAGATGCTTGCATTCGCTGAATCGACATCGACCTCTATATCACTGAAAAAATCATCCTGTGCCAAACTCAGCGATGGGGTGAAAGCGAAAGCAAGAAAAAAAATCAGCAGTGGGCGTGCCAACACTAGTTAGTTCCCCGCTGCATCGTTTCGCTTTTAAACAAGTCATCACTAACGTCTTGGTTATATACAATTTCATTAATTTGCAGAACGCTTGCATGTTCACGTTTATCGTTCTTCGTAGTGATCATCTGTAATTTTTTCGGTGTCCAAATGCCATCGATTTTTTCGATCTCAGTAGCGCTAAAATATTTTATTTTCTTGCCTCGTTTTACCCAAATTTTCCCCTTCACTCGTACAAAGTTGTCTTTTCTCACCCAGGTTTCACTATTTAAATAGCCAGTGCTTTCAACAACCATGTCATACAATTCTGGTTTGGGGCTTATCGCAATCACCCAGCAATCATGCCCATCGACCATCTCGCTTTGGTTAATAAAAGAATAGTCGTACCAACTCAATTCTAGGCCATTAATATCGGAGTAAGTGAAATCGCTACCCAAAAATGCATCCGATTTATCACCCGCCGCAATTCGTTTCACTTGCTGCAAGGCAGGAAGATATAACCAAGAATCATCTTCCCTTGCCTCTTCGTCCCAGTCGTAATTTAAATACGCCGTGCCTTTGATATCAGCGGGTGACTGGAAGAACGATATGCTTTTAGTGTTATCTTCAAAATCTTTTCGATAGCCAATCAAATTTCGTACCCGCTGACGATTTTTTTTATCAATTAGAATCATCGTGCTGTTAGTGATGGATGTGTCACCATCTTCTCTATCGTCAACTAACTTCATCACCTCTGCGGCTGACAGAGTATCTAGTGCCTCTGCATTTGAACAAATTGATATCAACAAAGCGATGATGGTGATAAAACATTTTTGAACTGTCATAACTACACCTTTTTACCCTTCGGGGAATTCTCCAATCGAAATTATGTTTAAATATTTTCTTGTGCCGAAATCGACGACAAGTCTTGCTGCTTTGCAGCGGTGTCTAACTTGGTATTTTTGGGCGACGGCTTTTCATCAGCTTCGCCATCAATCCAAAACAAAATGGCAGGGAGAAAAATAAGATCGCCAATCAATGCTAGCAACATAATGCAGGCACCAAAAATTCCAACAAATATAATGGGAACGAAATTCCCAAAACCTAACACACTAAAGCCCAACACCAGCACCAGAGATGTAAACACGACCGCACGACCGGACTCTGTCATTGCACGATGAACAGCATCGTAAGTAGTGGCACCGGCTTTCTTCGCGTTCAAATAACGACTCATCACATGAATCGCATCATCAACCGCAATACCCATCGTCATCGCACCTACAATCATCGTACCCATATCGAGATAAATACCGAGCAGGCCAACAATACCGCCGGTTAAAAGAATTGGCACAATACTGGGAATAATCACCAGAATTCCGTATTTAAATGAGCGAAACAAAACGATGAAACAACCGCCGATTACTAACAAGGCAATGCCAAACGACTTAAACATGCCTTCACTGGTATAGCGATCTTGAGCATTAAACAAAACCATGCCGCCGGTTAACACCGTTGAGAGATCACTAAATTCCGTATCCAATGCGGAATAAATAGTCTCTAATTCGATGGACATGTCAGATGCCCGCATATTCACTACGGGAACGGTAAGACGAACATATCGATTGTCGAAATCTTTAATATCTGTCAAATCTTCTTCCGGCCCAGAATTCTCGTACAAAAAAAGCATCTGCGCCGTCATCTCTTTGCTGTTTGGTAATTGATAAAAGTCCGGGTCATCGCCATTAAGTGATTGGTTAATCTTCTTTAAATAATCACCTAAAGAATTAATTGTTCCCAAGGCATCGCGGGATTCCAAAAAGCGCTCAAAGTCATCTACACGGCGTAAAAAATCAGGGTCTTTAACGCCGTCCTCGCTACCAGAATCGATGATCGCTTCAAAATTAACAACACCTTGATAAGTTTCATCGAAATAAACCATATCCACGCGAGCGGGATTTTGTTCTTTAAAGTAGTACAAGAAATTACTGTCGACTTTTATCTTCGGTACGGTGAATAACGCGAACAACAACAGTAAGGCACCAATCCACAACAAGGGGTTTTTGTAACGGTAGGTAAATTTAGGAATCGCCGCCGTGAAGCGAGACACCAGTCCACCTTCAACTGCTGCGGCCGTTTTCGCTGAAAACCCTTTACTAAAACTTAACAAAGCCGGTAACACTGTCATCGCGAGAACAAACAAAAGCAAAGGGCCGATCGCACCAAGCACCGCAAATTCGCGGACAGGAACAATTTTTGTAATTGCCAGAGCAGAAAAACCTGCCGACGTTGTGACCGCAGTAAAAAATGCCGGCTTCCACAATCGACGAATCGATTCTTTCGCCGCTTGCTGGGGCTCAACACCATCGTTTCGCCGATGATAAAACTCGACCAATACATGAACCGAAACACCAATACCGACAATTATCATGGTGGGTACTAAAGCGGAATCAACGGGTGAATGAGGAAAACCGAGTACGCTTTGAATTCCGATAACATAAACAACACCACCGCCGATGACGAGCCAGGGAAAAACCGTTCCGCTAAAGGATCGAAAGCTAACGAACAAGGTAATTAGCATGAATAACGCCATTAAAGGGTTAAGGAGTTGGCTGTCCGCACGGGTATAAATTTCGAAACTCGCATTAATTAAAGGCTGGCCAGAGTAGCGAATGCGATAACCCAGATCGTTTAAACCCTGCTCTTCTACAAATGCGTACAGTTCTCGCACCAATTCGGTTTTATGTTCTGCCGTATCACGTTTGTATTCGACTCGAGCGGCAATTCTCGTATCTTGAAAATCCTCAGTGATCAAGGTACCTAAAGCGAGTTGCTCGCCAGCCATGATTTCGCGAATTTCATTGAAGCGTTCGGGCTGTTCCGCTAAGTCATCGAGATCACCGACGAGATCATCAGTACTTAAACTGTTGTCATCGGCATGGGTGTATTGATAGCGGGTAATGGATCGGACCTGGGTAACGTACTCATGGTTTTCAAGAAACTCTGTCAGCTTTGCAACCAATGCTAAGGTCTCTGGCTCGAAAACGTCTTGATCTTGTTCGCGCGCGGTCACGCCTACGACCAGATATTCATTGTCGCCAAACAATTCCAGTAGCTCTTCAAACGCTAATAAGTTGGGGTCACCCTCGACAAAATATCGCTCGGTTGTATTGTCGAAAGGAATACCTCTCCCAACAAACAAAGCCACCACCAACAAAGCCAACGAAATAAAAATAACAAGTAATCGATTCCCTATAACAAAATCAGCCCACAACCTAGTTAGTCCATTCATTCCCTCAAACCCTCTCTTATTAGCAAAGCCGCAGCTTTTGAAATATATAAAGCCCCAGACTGAAATCAACTTCTGAAGCTTTATCTATCGACAATAAAAACATTACCCCAAAATGAAAATTAACGGCGTAAAGTTTACGGCGTTAAATTAACGCTGTAAAGATTAATCTTGACGACTTTTTAGAAAGGACAATAGGGATCGCCCGTACAAAGACTTACCCTAATCTTGGCTAGATAGGGTACTTAAAGGCGTGTTACAGGAAAAGAGAGAACATCTTTAATATGAGGTGAATTCGTTTTTAGCATCAATAAACGATCCACCCCCAGTGCAACACCCGCACAATCAGGCAGCCCGGAGGCAAGCGCTTGGATCAATTGGTCGTCGCTATTAATCTCCGCGAGACCGAGTTCCTTGCGTTTCTGCTGGTCATTATGGAATCGCTGTTCTTGCTCTTTCGCATCAGTCAGCTCCCAATAGCCATTGGCAA
The DNA here is from genome assembly GCF_054767315.1 of Aurantivibrio infirmus. Taxonomy (NCBI): domain Bacteria; kingdom Pseudomonadati; phylum Pseudomonadota; class Gammaproteobacteria; order Cellvibrionales; family Cellvibrionaceae; genus Aurantivibrio; species Aurantivibrio infirmus. Next base: position 603,362 of record NZ_BAAFSK010000002.1, on the reverse strand, counting down.
GCTCCACCCCATTTACAAAAACTTCGAATCGACGCGCTACCTTAATGCCATTCTCAGCAGTCGTAATTTTAGCGAGTGCCGCCTGGCTCGCTGGATAATCGAAGACGAAAATAATTCCGTCAGTTAGACCTGGCTGAATCACATGACTAAACAGCGCGTCCAGCCAAGTATTCCGATCTTCATCCTGCCAGTCGCAATCAAGATGTTTCTTAGCAAGAGATTTTAAATCTACCAGACCGGCAAGATGAGGGTCGACTCCAAGGACTTTTTGAAAGATCTCGCGATAAGAAATAAATGAGCAAGACAAGCCGAGCATACTGACCAGGAACTCCCCAACCTCCTCCATCAAACGATGATCATCAAAGCCTGGCATATACCACTCAAGTAGAGTGAATTCAGGGTTGTGAAAACGACCAACTTCTTCTTGGCGAAACGCTTTTGTCAGCGCAAAAATTGGCCCGCTCCCCGCTGCCAATAAGCGTTTCATAAAAAATTCTGGCGAGGTTTGTAGGTAATATTGCGTATCTTGAAATTCAGTACGGAAAGACTGAATGTGGGGGTCTGTGGTGCCACCGATACCCAGTATCGGCGTTTCAACTTCTAGATAGTTTCGTCGCGCAAAGAAGCGACGAATATCTTTATAAAGCTGATCTCTAGCGAACAAGGCCGATAAGGTTGCAGTAGGAGTCCAATCGACCATGAGCACGCTTTCTTTAAAATCTAACAATTTAAAAATTGCTGTTTAATCAGAGATAAACCCGTTAAAAAACAATCTCTATATTCAAACTCTACTCTTTGGCGCGATTTAAATATTCGCCCGTTCGAGTATCAACTTTTACCACTTCACCTTGGTTCACAAATAACGGTACTTTAACCACTGCTCCCGTGGCCAGCTTGGCGGGTTTGGTTCCACCTTGCGCGGTATCGCCACGAATGCCCGGGTCGGTTTCAACAATTTCTAATTCGACGTGATTAGGCGGTGTCACCGCTAAAGGCGCGCCGTTATACAAAGTAACAATGCATACATCCTGCTCTTTTAACCACAGCGCAGCATCACCCACCGAAGCAACATCGGCTTGATACTGTTCAAAGGATTCAGGCTCCATAAAATGATAGAATTCGCCGTCGTTATAGAGATACTCCATATCGCGATCGGTGACATCCGCTCCTTCGAGTGATTCGCCGGATTTAAACGTTCTGTCCCAAACTCGGCCAGATTTTAAATTCCGCAAACGAACACGGTTGAAAGCTTGGCCCTTGCCCGGCTTAACAAATTCGTTTTCCAAAATATTACAGGGGTCGCCATCAAGCATGACTTTCAGACCACTACGGAATTCATTGGTAGAATAACTCGCCATTATTTCCTCGACTTTCTATTTATTCAGATTTTCAAAAGGCGCATATGATACCCCGAACTGTCCCACTATGGCAGATCCAGACTTGGCAAGAACAACTAAAGAACGTAATCAAAGATCCGCAAGAGCTTTGTGCTCTATTGAATCTGGATTGCGATCAGCTGATCACAACACATGGACAAGGCCTTAACAAAGCAAATCAGCAATTCATCTTGCGCGTGCCCACGCATTTTGTTCGGCGCATGGAAATCGGCAATTTGCACGACCCCTTACTTCTCCAGGTGCTGCCGCAAGCTCAAGAAATAGTAGAACACCATGCCTATAGCCAAGACCCTCTCGAAGAATCCAAGGCTTACAAAGCTCAGGGGATAATCCAAAAATACCCTGGACGTGTATTGCTGTTAGCCGCTAGCGCCTGTGCAATACATTGTCGCTATTGCTTTCGACGTCATTTTCCCTATGAGGAACATCGTCCTAGTAAAGCCGCTTGGGAGGAAAGTCTCGCAACCATACGAGAAGACGAAAGCATCAAGGAAGTTATTTTCAGCGGCGGTGACCCACTTGCGGCGAATGATCAACACCTTAGCTGGCTCACAGATAAAATTGCCGCGATTGATCACGTCGACACCCTAAGAATCCACACCCGCCTGCCTATCGTGATTCCTGAGAGAATCGATGAACATTGCCTAAAATGGCTTAATCAAGATCGACTGCAGGTCATCATGGTTGTCCATTGTAATCACGCTAACGAAATTGATGAGTCCGTCGGCGACGCCATCGCCAAAGTTCGCCAACTTGGGATTACCGTTCTAAATCAATCCGTGCTGCTAAAAGGAGTGAACGATTCCCTAGATGCATTGCACACTTTAAGCAAAAAACTGTTTAAAATCGGCGTTTTGCCTTACTATCTCCACCTTTTGGACAGAGTTGCAGGCACGAATCATTTCGAAGTTCCGATGGAGCAGGCATTATCGCTTCATCAAGATCTTCGCAATAGCTTACCGGGGTATTTAGTTCCGAGGCTGGCCCAGGAAATTCCAGGGCGTTCTGCAAAACAGATTTTGAATTAATTAGGCGCTAAAGGAATATCCCAGCGTCTTTCGCGCGCTCTACCTACCCGTAGTGATCAACAAGGAAAGGGTATTGGGAAGACTATACTGATAACCAAGGAAGAATTTAAGTTAATAAGATGACATTAGAAGAACAACTGACACAACAACTCCTCCGCTTCCAGCTACCTCAACAAGTTCTGGAAAACCTATCGTTCTGTCTAAACAATAAAGCATCGACGGTAAAAGGCTGGGTGGAATCCTTGCCTGCGACGAGAATTAACCACACCAGTGTTTTGCTCTATAAGGCACTCCCTGAAATCAGCCGTTTAAAAACAAACCCTGAATCACGCTTAGATATGCTCGACGCCTTGCGACCGTATATCCATCAATGCATTCAAGGCTTGGCAAAAGATTTTTTAAACAAACCATTAATCCTTCCAGAAGGCCCTTTGAAAGCAGCCGTTGTTGCGCAAGCGTTACAAAAGCACATGAACAACGGTTATTGTGTTGCGCTACGCGAGTTAAGTACGAAGTTCAAAGACGGGAAAAGCCCGGATTTAAAATTAGAGTTTGCCTGTCATCGCGCGATTACCGGTTTTGGCTTGCTCTTATTTCGCAGTCACCAACTGTATACGCAAATCCCTCATGGATTATGGAGAGATTTTCATAACCTATTCAAAATTGCAGAGCTGCTAAAAATAACGGATCGCCCAATCGAAGACCCTTTACTGAAGGACAGCAAAGCAAGCACGATCAGCCAAGTATATCTACGGGTTTTATTGCTGTGTTGCGCTCGGCCCAATCAACTACAACCTAGCGAAGTATCTCTTGTTTATGATGCGCTCGAAAACTGGGTGCAATTTGGCAAGCTGCTTCCAAACGGTGAGCAGAATCCTGACAATCTCTTTTTGACGAATCTGAGCGCCGATAGTGGGCCCATGTACAAGTCACGTTTTATGGGCTCTTCTCAAGATGACATTCGTGAAGTCGATATGAAGCAGCTGGTCATCGCGCTGGATAAGCAATACCGAAAAGGTGAAAGCAGCGAATCCGATATTCTGGTCATTCCAAAGCATATAAGCGCGGGCCTGGTGGATCATTTGTTGCGAAGTTGGAGCATCACACAGCAACGGAGCTTTGATCGCCAAACCCGTAGTGACAAAGTCGACGTCACCATCGGGCTCACTAATCTACACTTCCACATCGCAAATGGCATGAGCTTTGATGAATTTATCGGCGAAGGCGATGATGAAGAAATTGATCTTGACGCATTCTCCAATGATCCCTGGGGCGTAAGTGCCTCGTCGGATGATGACGATAATGCCGATGGCTACCCTAGCCATTCAGTGCAAGCGATTGATTCGAGCCCAGGAGGATATTGCATAGAATGGCGTGACATTGTGCCTGGGCAAGTAAGGGCGGGAGACGCAATAGGGCTCAAAGAACAAGGCAGACACCGCTGGGGGCTAGGCGTTATACGCTGGATTCAGCAGCACCGAGAAGTCACCAAAATGGGTATTCAATTGCTCGCCCCCAAAACCACACCTTACGCCGCGGCTAGAGAATTACCCGGTGGCGACTATGGTGACTATATGCGTGTCTTAATGCTCCCCGAATTAAAAGCCGCAAATCAACCGGCGACATTATTAACCGCCAATGCGCCTTTCCAAGAATACGGTAGGATTCTGCTCAACAACCAAGGGGAAGTTCGACAGGCCCAGCTAAGTCGACGATTGTTTTCAACCGGCTCGATCAGCCAATTTAGTTTTAGATTCTTAGATGAGGCTGCGCCCCAGCCAGCCCAAACCGAAGAGCAGGTAACGGACGATACGGAAACCGAACAAAATGATTTTAGCTCGGTGTGGGACGATTAACTAAACTACACTGATATTTAAGGCTTTTTTTGCTAATGTCTTGGCGTTTCGCGAAAGTGCCATTGGCTAGAAGCAAGCGACTAGAGTAGACTTAACGGGTTTTTTCGGTCAGTCTAAGAACGCCAAAACACCGCAAATTGATTTATAAAGACACAGCATGAACCCCAACGATACGATTCGCTTACTCATACTCAACGATTCTCGAAAAGAAGCAGAACGCTTGATCAGCATGTTGCGTAATGCCGGTCGCCCTACGCGTGCCCAACATATCGAAAGCGAAGAAATACTGACCAAATTATTACAAGAACAAGCCTGGGATCTATTGATCGCTCACGACAAAACCCAGAACGTCCCTCCGCAAAATGCCATCAAACAAATTAAACGCTTAAGCAAAGATGTTCCGGTGATCTTGTTGTGTGACGAAGAAGGTTCACAACCTGTTGTCGAAGGTTTGAAAATGGGTGTTGTCGACGTGGTTCGACTCGATGAGGACCAACATCTACTCCTCGTCATTCAACGAGAAATGGAAAACCACGAACAACGTCAGTTACGCCGCCGATCTGATCGACGTTATAAAGAAGCTGAGCGACGAAGCCAGCAACTGCTCGACAGCTCGCGAGACGCAATCGCCTACGTGCAAGACGGCATGTACTTGTACGCTAACGAATCTTTTGCGGAATTATTTGGTTATGAAGATCGCGACGATATCGAATGCATGCCGGTGATCGATATGATCGACAAAGCGGATCGCGATAACGTTAAATCTTTCATGAAAGAATTTAGCCTACGCGGCGATGACGGTGAAAGTGTCAATTTACAATTTCGCGGCACCAAACAAGACGAATCTGTTACTAGTGTATCGATGGAAGTGGCCAACGCTACCTTTGATGAAGAGCCGTGCATTCAATTTTTAGTCAGCGCCAAGCACGAAAATAACGAAGAGCTTGAAGCGCAAATCAACCAGATCAAACATCAAGATGTGACTACCGGCTTACACAATCGGCAGTACATGGTTAATCGCCTCCAGCACTGTATAAATACTGTCGCTGAATCTAATACCACCAGCGCTTTATTAACAATTGAGATCGACAAATTTGAATCTATTCAGTCTTCAATGGGCGTCAGTGGCTCAGATTTAGTATTAAGCGATATTGCCGTCGCCATCAAAGAGCATTGTCCAAATGCCGATACAATTTCTCGATTCAGTGACAACGCGTACTCAATACTCCTTAACGAAACCAACGCAGATAAAGCCTTAGAACTCGCCAACTCACTTTGCAAAAAAGTTGCTGATCGCATTATCGAAGTTGATGGTCGAACCTTACAAACAACCCTGAGCATCGGTGTGACGCTCATTAACGAAACTACAAGCAACACTGAAACTGTCATTGAACAAAGCATAAAAGCACTGAATTCAGTGCGATCGAAAAACGAAGGGGAAGGCGTGGGAGACGGCGCATCACTTTTCGAACCCGAAGTTTCCGCCGACGCAAACAAAGGCATGGCAACCAATGTTCAAGCTGCTCTCGATAAAGATCAGTTTCGATTACTATTCCAACCTATTATTAGTTTGCGCGGATCGGAAGAAGAATATTACGAAGTACTGTTGCGCATGGTAACCGATGAAGGAGAGGAAGTTTCACCCTATAAATTTTTAGACGCCGCCGAAGAAATCGGTGCGAACATTAAAATTGATCGCTGGGTGATACTTGAATCTATTAAAGTTTTATCGAATCATCGAAAAAAAGGCAACAATACAAAATTGATTCTGAACTTAACTCGCCACACCATGTGCGATGAATCAATCGTTCCCTGGCTCGCGGTGGCTTTTAAAGCAGCAGGTCTATCCGCTGACTCAATCACCTTCCAACTTAGCGAAGCCGATGTCACCAATCATTTGAATGCAGCAAAAGCGTTTGTTGATGGCTTAACGGAAATGGGAGCTGGCAGCTCAATAACAAATTTCGGTTGCTCATTGAATCCATTTAATGCCTTGAAACACGTATCAACAACTTACATCAAAGTGGACGGCTCGTTTACCTTAGACATTCAAAATAATAACGAAAGCCCTGAAGCGCTGACCAATATTCTAAAAGAAATTCACGAACATAACAAAATCACCATCGTTCCTTTTGTCGAAAATGCGAGCGTTCTTTCAACGCTTTGGCAAGCAGGCGTGCATTATATTCAAGGCCATTATTTACAAGCGCCCTCCACCGACATGAATTACGACTTCAGCACCGAATCCTAGTGAATAGGGGCATATTATTCCGCGCGGTGTTGCTCCACACTCAATTTTTTATTTCCTTCGTGTAAACTCAGATTTTCTGCGGGGTGCTGAATTGCTAGCGAAAAAGCTATTGGTTATTCAAATCGTCCATAGATTTTAAATTCTAGGATTTACAGTAGGAGCTTAATTTACGCCTTCTCTGTCACGAAAGCCTAATAGATATAAAATTGCGTCTAATCCGAGATTTGAGATTGAGTGGTCAGCGGAGGCTTTGACAAGCGGCTTCGCTCTAAACGCAATACCTAAACCGGCAATACTTAACATCGGCAAGTCATTCGCACCATCACCCACTGCAATGACTTGTTCTAATGAAATATTTTCTTTCGCTGCCAACTCTTTAAGCAATGCAGCTTTTTTGTTGCCGTCAACGACGTCACCAACCACACGACCGGTAACTTTGTCATCAACAATTTCTAGCTCGTTGGCAAAAACGTAGTCGATTGCCAACTTTTCCTTTAAATAATTAGCGAAATAAGTAAAGCCGCCTGACAAAATTGCTGTCTTGTAACCGAGCTTGTTAAGAGTATTAATTAATTGCTCTGCGCCTTCAGTTACAGGGAGGTTTTCAGCAATACTTTTCAATACTGATGCATCCATGCCCTTCAACAAAGCGAGGCGCTTCGAAAAACTTTGAGTGAAATCCAATTCGCCCGCCATCGCTTGCTCGGTAATTTTAGCAACTTGATCGCCAACGCCAGCGGCCTTGGCTAACTCATCGATAACTTCTGCTTCCACTAAAGTTGAATCCATATCGAAACAAACTAAGCGGCGGTTTCGCCGATAAATATTATCTTCTTGGCAAGCGATATCGATATCCATGCGACTCGATAACTCCATAAAATCCGATCGCAATGCTGACAAATCTTGAGCCTCGCCGCGCACAGAAAATTCAACACAGGCTTTAGATTTATCGCTGCAAGTATCCAACTCCACACGCCCCGACAAACGACTAATATTATCAATATTTAAACCATGCTTGACGACAACGGCTGTCACTTCTGAAATATGTTTTGCGCTTAATTTTCTCACCAACAGCGTTACGATTTGCCTTGGCTTACCCTGATGACCAACCCATTCAATATAGCTCTGCTCGGAAATGGGTTGGAATTTAACTTGCAGTTCGAGTTCGTGTGCACGAAACAGCAAATCCTTAAGGATAGGCGACGACTCACTACTGGTTGGAATCTCGACAAGAATTCCCAAGGTTAGGGTATCGTGAATCACCGCTTGACCAATATCGAGAATACTCGCCTCGTAATTCGCCAAAATTGTCGTCACCGCAGAAGTCACGCCCGGCTTGTCATTACCCGATAAGGTAATCAATAATAATTCTTTCGCCATGAAAAACCTTGTTGCCTTAGTCAGTGTTCGTGTTGGCAATTAACGCTAATACTTGTCTTGATTTCGAACGCTGCGTCCAAATCTGAGGCGGGAAGATTATCATATTTAATCGGGCTTGTAAGATAGCTCGCAATTCAAAATTCCATTTGACTGAAGCAAGTTTTATAGGAAAAAAGCAATTGAATTGTCTTTTCTGCGATATCGCAAGCAGATCAATGTTACTTAGCGATAAATTTAACATTATAATACCCCGCAAATTCGGCCTGCCTTTACGACAGACTTCGCTATCCCGTCATTACCAAAGCAATAACAGCAGACTTAACAATGACTTCCGACAACGCCTCACTGACCTTTTCTCGTCCCTTGTTATTGCTTTGCAGCGGGATCATCATTGCGACGATCATTAGTGCACTGCTTTGTCAGCGTATTATTGTGAACAGCCTGAATAATAGAAGCGCCCAATATGGGCAAGCGCTCGCCAATTTAGCGGCGCGACAGGCCATCGATGCAACTCTCAATCACGATCTGGTTAGCTTGCAAGTCATTCTTAGTGATGTCGCTGAGAATCCAGACATCGCAAACGCGACAATTCACGATGTCGAAAATAACTTATTGGTTCAAGCTGGCAGCCGCTCAAATAACAATCGGCGCCTCGGTAAAAATCAGCGAAACTTTACCGCCGCAATCACCTTGCATAACAGCATCGCGGGCTATGTAACCGTTACTATGGATTTCACCTCCATCAACCAAGTGCAACTTGAAGTCTATTGGCTGTTTGGTTTTATGGCGGTTTTGCTCATCGCGTTATTATTTAGCGCCCTCTATTTCGGACGATCTTGGGGAGACCCGATCACGATATCAAGAGCAGTGATTCCAATCATTAATACACCAACGAAAAAAACTGATGAAGATATATTTGATGAAGAAGACCATAACGAACAACTATTGCCCCCTCCAGCGTTTCCTCGAATTGAATTAATTTTACAATTTAATAATTTAAAAGCGTTATCCGGGCAATTAAATAGCAAATCGTTTCGCTCCATAGCGCATCGCATCGAACTCCAATTAAAAGGTGTACTCGCACTTTATTCTGGCCAACTCATGCAAATGGATTCCGAGCAGGCAAAAATTGCCTTCTACCCGAGAGAATCCACCGCAGACGCTACCTTTAACGCGCTTTGCTCCGCTCGCTTGATGTTAATGCTCAATCGTGATGCAGCAGGTATTCAACTCGAACTTGCGGCGGTTATAGTCGAGCGAAAATCTGAAACCAGTGTTTTGAAGAATCTGCAATATCAACTTGTTGAAATCGAGGATTTAAACGAATTATTAAAATCCGCTGCCAATGGTCAACTGTTTGCGGAAACAGAATTGATGCGGGATGAAGAACTAAATGATCGTATTGAAACGCTTGACGTTGAGAACTTCGAAGAAGTGTTGGAAGTTAGTGATTTTAAAGATCCGTATAAGACTTTACTATCAAAACAGCTAGCCCAATTACAAGCCAACAATTAATTTACCCACAAAGCTAAAAGAATTTATTAGCCAATACCCTTGAGTAATATTGTGGACTCCCCAAACCCCAAGTCACTTTCCAGCAGCATTCCGCAGTCCGTCAACATTGTTGAAGTTGGACCTCGTGATGGCTTGCAGAACGAAGCACTAAAAATTAGTCTCGACGCCAAACTGAACTTAATCGCAGGCCTTGTTGGTGCAGGTCTAAAAAAAATTGAAGCTGGTAGCTTCGTAAACCCTAAGGCCGTACCGCAAATGGCGGACAGCGATAAGCTATTTTTAGCGCTCCCGCAACACACATCGGTTGTTTACACTGCCTTAACGCCCAACTTAATTGGCTTTGATCGCGCATTAGAATGCGGCGTCAAGGAAGTTGCAGTGTTTGCTGCGGCAACAGAATCGTTTTCTCAACGAAACATCAATTGCTCCATCGCGGAAAGCTTTTCTCGTTTTGCACCACTGATTAAAAAATCCATCGCCAATGGCATCCCAGTGCGAGGATATATATCCTGTGTTGTTGGCTGCCCCTATGAAGGTAATGTTGATGCACAAGCCGTCGTTAAGATAAGCCAACAACTTTTGGATGAAGGTTGTTATGAAATTTCTCTCGGCGACACGATCGGCGTTGGCACCGCAAAGCAAATCACTAGCCTGCTCCACGAGTTGAACAAGTCTATACCCACTAATTTATTGGCCATGCATCTTCACGACACCTACGGTCAAGCCCTCGCAAACACTTATGCGGCTTTACAGATGGGGGTGAGTACTTTTGACAGCGCAGTTGCTGGTCTTGGTGGTTGTCCCTTTGCCAAGGGCGCTACTGGGAACGTCGCGACAGAGGATTTAGTTTACCTCTTAGACGGATTAAATATTCAACATGGTATCGATTTAGAACGTTTAGTCACAACGGGACAAGACATATCTGATTATTTACAGCGTCCCTACGCGAGCAAAGTAGGAAACGCCTTGATAGCACGACGAAAATCAGACGCAAGCTGAACGCTCTTTACAACAAGAGTGCTATTTCCGAATTCATAGGGATTTAATTTTTTCAAGGATTTTACGGTTATGCTTGTAATACATTAGCGACTAAATAGTTTTTTTAGAAAAAAGAACTAAAAAATTCGCGTCATCATTTAATTCTCGTAGCGATCCAAGAACAAAAAGCTTACACTTCATAACCTTTCTGCCATCCCTCACAGTCGTTACAAGAGTCACGAAAACCTTATGCGTAAAACCAAAATCATCTGCACTATTGGCCCTGCAACCGACAGCCTAGACATGCTCGAAGCGCTTTATCACGCGGGTATGAATGTCGTACGTCTTAACATGTCCCATGGCGACCATGAATCGGCACTAAAAGTTATAAAATCTATTCGCACACTCAACAAGAAAATTGCCCACCCTATTCCCATATTGATGGACACCCAAGGCCCAGAGATTCGTACCGGAACGCTCAATAACGATTTAAACCTACACGCTGGTGACGAAATCTCCATCGTCGCCCGAGGCCTTGTCGACGTAGAAGAAACCTCGATACCGATTAATTACGATGACCTTATTAACGACGTCGGCATCGGCGATCGTATTACCGTCGACAACGGCTTAATAAACCTACAAGTATTAAGTAAAGAAGAAAGAGTTATGCGCTGCCAGGTAATTGATGGAGGTGTGCTTAAAAGCAAACGTCACGTCAACCTTCCCGGCGTCCGCGTCAACCTTCCCGCCATTACCGATAAAGACAGACTCGATATCGAATTCGCTATCGAGCAAGAAATTGATTACATCGCTCTCTCTTTTGTGAGGGAAGCTAAGGACATAAAACAGTTACGGGAATTACTCGGTAACAAAGCCACCAAAATTAAAGTGATAGCAAAAATTGAAGACCAAGAAGGCGTGCGCAATATTGAAGATATTATTCGCGAAGCCGACGGAGTCATGGTTGCAAGAGGTGATTTAGGTGTTGAAGTTGAGATTCAAGATTTACCCAATATTCAACGTCACATCGTTCGTCGTTGTGCGGAACTGGGTAAGCGGGTAATCGTTGCGACACACTTATTGGAATCGATGATTACCAACCCAATTCCAACGCGAGCAGAAGTTACCGATGTGGCAAATGCGGTTTACGAAGGCGCCGATGCAATAATGTTAAGTGGCGAATCGTCTGTCGGCAAATATCCAATCAAATGTGTTGAGTACCTCGACAAAATTAGTCGTACTTCTGAAAAAAATCCTGGCTTATCTTTTACAGATAATCTTATTCGCGATACTGACAAACAACACATTGCAGCAGCAGCGGCAGAACTTGCAGACTCACTAGGCGCTGTCGGTATTGTGGTGATAACTCGACGAGGCTTGATGGCAAACTATTTGACTAACTGCCACCCTAACGCGCCTATTCTTGCCTTCACCAACGATAGTCGCACACGTCGCTTGCTTGCATTGAATCGCAATGTATCTTGTTATCGCATTCATTTTTCGAGCGTACCCGAAAAAACGTTAAACATTGCTTTTGCGATATTACGCAAGCGTGAAGGTTATAAGGAAGACGATAAGGTCGTTGTGGTTTCGGATGTTATTAGCGGAACTGGCGTAGATGCTATTCAATTGCGCCTGCTGTCTGTGAATACTCAGGAAGAATAAACAAGTTACGATGTGTGAATTTTTTATCGGCTAGTGTTTATCCATCAAATCCTAGCCTTTCTCTTTTATTCTTTTATCTACATTTGTGTTCTTGAAATTACATAATAACCATAATCTAGAACTGGTAGCTAACGCCAAACTGCAACGCCGATGAGCGCCAATTCGCTTCATTGAAGCGCGTGTATTGCACAGTGTTATCAATGAAATATGTTTTGCTTGTACCGTCTTCCGTTTGCCACGCCCCACTCATCCAATTTAGCTGTGCTCGAATCTGGCGAGTGATTGCGTAAGCCACTCCCAATTGAATTTGTTGCCCGCTACTTTCTGCTTCATGAGTAAAACTTTTTGGCTGCTGAAAGTTTTCACGTAAATTCCAACGCCCCTCACCCGAATAAAAGCCTTTAAAGTATTGATAGCGCGCTGACAAAGTCCAACTCGATATCGAAATCTGATAATCCGCTGCTAACCAATGGCTCGACCAGGAACTGTCATAGTCTGAATCCAAACTGGCAAGACGTTGGTTTAAAGAATCGATACTCGCACTCGAACCAAAGAATTGCGGCTCCGCAACTAATTGTTGCCCTTTCTGCAAGTTGATCATTTGCTCTTGTTGTTGACCGCCGTACACCATCGCCAACGATTGAGTGAAAGGTACCAGGCGATTCGGATGAAGTGTGTATTGCAGCCCAACACCTATATTGTATTCGCGCGTACCATCACCCCGTATGTAAGATGTCGATTTTGAATACAAGCCATTGCGATTGTCTTCAGCAAAATCAGAATCGATAGCTTGTCCATTTTCGATTTCGCCACGACTAAAACCGCCTTCGAGCAAAACACGAAAACCGTCTACTGGAGCGGCAAAAGAAATGCCGACGTTTAAGCCAGCTTGATAGGTACGGATATTATCGAAATTTAACTCGGACAGAACATTAGGCGTTGCATTGGTACTCATATCGCTACCAATATTCCAATCTAACTGTCCTGATCCATGCCCCAAAAGAGGCTGCAAACTCAATACAAGCGCCGATAACAGCATATCGAATACCTCAAAAAATAATCCATTTACAGAAATAGGCTAGGCACTTAACAAAACGGCCTGAGCTCTCGCGCCTTAATTCTTGGTTTCTCCGTGACAAGCATTCGAATGACTTGCGTCATTTTTTCGACATAGGTTGAGATATATCTGCGATCTTTAGAATGCGCACTTTTTGAGAAAAAGTTATAAGGAGTTATTACTCTTAGTCAAAATATGCACAGAATTATAAAAGTGTGACGTAGTTCAACCTACAAAAAGTGTATAAACGGGAGCCCCAAAACTACCAACGGTCAATTACGCCAATAAGCAAACCACTCAGGAAATGCATTGTGATGGCGATCAAGGTTCTTATAAATAAAAATTTACAAAATCACAATATAAGCTTTATTGACAGTTTCGAAAAAAGCGCATCTAGGCTTTCTAAGCCATTGAAATTACTTAATTATTTTTTCAGATTAGTGGCAAATACGAATTGAATTGTGATGCTATTCACAACAGCCCGAGAGCCCCTATGTTGTAATCGATAGTCCCTAATTCGAATTACAAGAAACGCATATAAGAAAGACAAGTATTCGTAAAAATCACCCATAAGGGGCAGCCAATGTCGATCATCTTGCAAGATGGCAATATCGTTTGCGGTAAGGAAGTGAGTTTTTTAAACCGCGATGAAGTTGAATACCCTCAGCTTATGAGGCTTCAATTAGATTTCGATTTTCGAGTGCTAAGTCTTACCGCAATGAACGTCTCCGCAAACGCAGCAAATAATTCCTCTGAAAGCCCCACTCCAAAGGGTCAGTACCTGATTACCTTCAACACCTATCGACAACAAGATGTGCCCACTATTACCCCAGTGTTTCCATCCCTCCCCGAACTTGAGCAATATGCCAATGAGAACATTGTCGATATTTTAAACAAACTAGTCGTCGACTCTCTTGAAGATTAGCCCGCTAAGTCTCCCATCCCCACACGAAGCTATACAAAAGCGATGGCTGGAAAAACCTCTTCCATTGGCTTGAACCTCAGTTTTTACAAGACTATATTTAAACCCACCCATTCTTGGTGGGTTTACGTTAGAATTGCGCCTATTTACACATCCTTCGGGAACAAAGTTTTACGTGGCTGATCATAAGTTTCAGCCGAATTTTGGTACTTTGACATATCCATAAATTCAGTCAGATTGAAGGCTTACCAAGACCAATACTTGTGACCCTTTAACGAAAAAACACCACGCTAGTAGGCCTATAGTAGATGATCCAACGTCGTTCCCTTCACATGTCCTTCGCGAGATGCCGCATTAACCCATTCCGTTCCAATACACTCTTATTGGTAACCTTAATGAGTTTAGTTTACTGCCTCAGTGGTGCCGCCAATGCGGGCAAATCTCTGCAGGTAGGTGATAAAGCGCCGAATTGGATATTAGCAACAAGCAATGGCGAGACTATTTCTTTTTATCAAAACAGCGTCGGTAAAAAATCTGTGATTTTATTTTGGGCGACCTGGTGCCCCTATTGCGCAGAAATAATGCCTAAACTAGAAGCCTTGCAAGAAGAATTAAATGATTCATCAGTGCAATTCTATGCGCTAAATATTTGGGAAGACGGCGATGCACTCGCGGCGATCCGTGAACGCACGCAAAGTTTTACGTTTTTATTAAAAGCGGACATGGTAGCCAAGCGCTATAACGTTCAATCTACACCGGGTGTTTATGTCGTGGGAGAAGATAGAACGATCCAATACGTGCGAGAAAAAAATACCAGCGTTGAACAAACTTATCTTGAAATAAAACAATTACTTGAAAGCAAATAAAATTAGTCACCTAACTCTTCTTCAAACTCTTTTAACAAATCCAAGGGTTCTATTTCTATACCTTCGAGTTCTTCTGTCCAGTTAACACCAGAAAGAATGACATCAGAGTGCATTCCTGGTAACCAATCATCAAAAAACTCTTCCAATGAAACGGCTACCACTTTGTATGCTGCCCACTCTTCTTTGCAGTGCGCTTCAGCAAATTCGGGTTGCGACCAAAACGGCATAACTTCCGCTTCTTCATATTTTTCAGAGGGACAAAGCGCCCAACCCTCTGGGCCTTCTAGCCCCCACACACAACCCTGCTGAATCGCTTCGGTAATAAAGCGCTCAAAATTTTCATCGGGATCGTCACTCAATACTTCCATTAGCGCCTCTTTGTCTTAGAAATAATTTTTCTCAGGGTTTTCCAACACCCAAGCCGAGAAGTCTAAACAAAAAAAGCAGGTATTAAAAGATTAACTCCCTTGCGCAATATAATGCTTCCAAGACTTCAATTCAGTAATCTCTTTTGCACCCTCTAATCCACAGGGTTCACAAATAAAACCACTTTCCCAACGGCCATCCGCCAACTGAACTTTACCTATGCCTAACGGTTGCGGAATCTCCGCTACGAAAGATCCAAACTCTTCACGAGGCACCGACCACACTTCTACATCAATCGCAGCGCCAGATTGCTCATCACGAATTAATCCTGGTCGAAACGGAGGCCCGCCCGCAAGCGCATAAAAACGATAGGCGGGATAAGTCGTCGTTGATTCTATGAAGGTCGCACCGCGTTCTTTTAACTGCCAGCTTAATGGCAGGCCTTCTAAGTGCGCACCGCAAACCACAACGGGGATTGAAGCATAAGGTGCCTTCACGAAAGGCGTCGTTGATTGATCTGAACTCAATCGACGATCTAGCGACCCGGAATTTAATTGAAGTTGATTTTCAATATTCGCGGCAATGGACAGTAAACGCTTATCTGTCATGGCACGGTGAAATAGCGTCACGCCGAAACCTACTTTGTTTTTATAAAAACCAGTGGGTACAGCAATACCCGCACAATCCAATAAATTCATAAAATTGGTGTAATAACCCATGTTTGAATTTAACTGAATAGGGTCATCTAAAACCTCGGCAATGGAATAATACGTCCCATTGGTGGGCGTCACTATGCAGTCAACTTTTTTAAACTCCGCCAAGGCTTTTTGATAATAGGCTTGTAACTGATAAAAAGCAGAATAAGTATCCGGCGCAGTAATCGCTTCGCCTTTACCGACAATGGTTTTAATCACCGGCAGTATGCTATCTGGGCTTTTTTGCAAAAGCGCTTTAATTGCCAGAAAACGTTCACTCACCCACGGGCCTTCATATAAAAGGCGAGCGGCTTCTTTAAAAGGCGAGAAATCTATCTCGATAAATTTTCCACCCGCATTTTCAATAGCACGCTTGGCATCTGCAAATAAACCTTGCGCTTCTTCATTATCAAAAAATGCTAGATCTCTAGCAGCAGGAACACCTACGCTAAAGCTGGGAACATATTCTGTGAAATATCGAGAACCATTGGCGTAGCTATTTCTGCGACTATAGGGATCTTCACTATCAAATTTCGCAGCAACATCAAATACTGCATTCGCATCGTGAGTGTTCAAAGCAAAAACACTCACACAATCCAAACTTTTACAAGCGGGAACCACGCCACGATTACTAAGCAAGCCGCGACTGGGTTTTAGTCCGACAATATTGTTGAGTGAAGCGGGTACACGCCCCGACCCTGCCGTATCTGTTCCCAAAGAAAAACTCACCCAGGTTTTTGCTACGGCCACCGCAGAACCCGCACTGGAACCACCAGAAATAATGGTTTCATTTAAAGCGTTTTTACACGGTCCCCAGGGTTCTGGTGACCGCGTTCCGACTAAGCCCGTTGCGAATTGGTCCATATTGGTTTTACCCAAAGGAATCGCACCAGCGTTAATAAGTTGTTGAACAACGAAAGCAGAATCATCTGGCGTGTAAGAAAAATCGGGGCATGCCGCGGTTGTAGGAATTCCCGCAAGATCAATATTATCTTTTATCGCAAAAGGTATACCGTACAAAGGTAGATCGTTGGGCGATTTACCACGTAAGGCCTCGAGAAAAGGCTTGATTTCTTCTGCATCCAATAAATGAATCCAAACAGGATTAGATTGTTCATTTGCACTTTCTTCTAATAAAAACTCGATGAGTTGAGCCGGTGTAAAATCCTTATGCAAATAATGTTGCCGCAAACCAGTAATGGTCATGTTTAGCGTTTTTCGGCTAATCACTTTGTATCCCCTTGATGATTACTCTCTTTTATTATCGCCAATACCTGCCCAGCGTTAATTTGCTGGCCTTGCTTCTTGCTAATACTTTCTATGGTGCCGTCACAGTTTGCGATCACTTCAATTTCCATTTTCATTGATTCGACAATGCAAACCACCATACCCTCCTTAACCGTATCGCCTTCACCTACCTGCCATTGCCAAATATTTCCCGCGACATGGCTTTCGATTGCGCTACACCCTTCCGGTATAGCGCTAGTATCTTCGTCGCCACCCGGTTCAGATTGACTCTGAAAATCAATTTGCCCACTGGCAACCCAACGCTCCAACTCTTCATCAAAAGCGGCGTTCCGATTTTCGGTAAATTCATCTATAGAATCTTTATGAGCATCCAAGAATTCTTGATAATCCTTTAAGTTAAAAGACGATTCTTCTATTTTTAAGGGGAAGTGGCCGCGGGGAAAATCTTGTCGGATTTTTTTCAACTCCTCTGCACTCACTTCGTAAAAACGAATTTGATCAAAAAATCGTAGTAGCCAAGGTTTTTCAAATTCCTTAGTGCACCGCCCTTCTTTTCTAGACTCTCTATTTTTAGGAAAGCGATTCCACATTTGCAAAGTGCGACCAATGAACTGGTAGCCGCCCGGCCCCTCCATTCCATAGACACACAAATAAGATCCGCCAATACCCACAGAATTCTCCGCTGTCCAGGTTCGGGCGGGATTATACTTTGTCGTTACCAAACGGTGCCTTGGATCTAAAGGCGTCGCAACGGGGGCGCCCAGGTAAACATCACCTAAACCCATCACCACATAACTTGCATCGAAAACAATTTTCTTGACCTCTTCGATGGAATCCAAACCATTAATGCGTCGAATAAACTCAATATTACTCGGGCACCAAGGTGCATCTTTACGAACAGACTGTGTATATTTTTCGATAGCCAAACGACAAGCCTCATCATCCCAACTCAGAGGGATATGAACGATTCTTGAAGTCACGTTGATCTCTTCGATGGCTTGCAATTGATGCTCTGAATCTTTTAGTACACCTAACAGTTCTTCAATAGGCAGAATAAAATTATCATAATGAACTTGTAGGGATCGTATGCCCGGGGTCAATTCCAATACTCCGGCCAAGCTTTTTTCTTGCAAATGCAACATCAATGCATGGGCACGGAATCGTAATCGAATATCAAGTTCCAGCGGGCCATACTCTATCAACAAATATTTATCACCCGCTGCACGATACTTAACAGCAACGCCATTCTGCTCTTCACTCAACTCATCTAGCACCGTGCTCAAAGAACCTAAGGGTCGATCAATTGGCTTTGGTAAATCGTCCGGCACTTTTAGTTCAAGCAAACTTTGTTTCTGTTTGCTTTCAATTAATTTCGCATCGTCGTGGTTTACGGGAATAAAAACTATTTTATCTCCCGCTTTTAATTGTCCTAGCTTCCAAAGATCCGCACTAATGACGGTAGCAGGACAAACGAAACCACCTAGCGAAGGCCCATCGGGGCCGAGAATAACGGGCATGTCGCCGGTGAAATCAACACTACCAATTGCGTAGGCATTGTCATGAATATTCGAGGGATGCATTCCCGCTTCTCCACCGGTTGCTCGCGCCCAATTTGGTTTGGGGCCAATTAGGCGAACACCGGTACGACTGGAGTTGTAATGCACCTCCCAATTAGCCGAGAAAAACGTTTTGATATCATCGTCAGTAAAAAAATCAGGCGCACCGTGAGGGCCATAAATAACGCGCAATTGCCATTGGTTGGAAAATTCTGGAATCATTTCCCCATCAAGAGCGACGTTTATATCTGAAACGTTTTTATCAAAGGTAATATCTGTATTCTGCTTGCTTAAACGCTTGCTCAAATGAAGCGTATCGCCGATCCGCAAAGCCCGACCGCTAAAGCCACCAAACTGACCTAAAGTAAAAGTCGACTTTGACCCCAAATAATCGTGACCTTCAAAACCACCTTCAACTAATAGATACGCTCGTGTTCCAGCCTGCCCAACCTTCCCAATTTTTAATACATCCCCAGCTTTAATTTGTAACACTCGCCAAAAATCAGCGGGCTTACCATTGATACTTGCGTCCATCTTCGCGCCCACTAACGCAATTCTTGTAGCGCAATTAAATTGCAAAGTCGGGCCATTCAAAGTCAATTCTAAACCGGCTGCTTTCTCGTCGTTTCCTAACAAGCGATTACCAATTTGAAATGAATAGTAATCAAAAGGTCCTGAAGGGGGGACACCCACATCCCAATAGCCAACGCGAGCAGGATAATCCTGAATCGTTGTCATGGTGCCAGCATTAATAACATCGATGGTGTTTGCTATGAAATTAAAATCGTTTAGAAAACGAGTATGAATCTCGCCTTTGACAAAAGTAGAACTTTGCAGGATGGCATGGCAATAAGCGATGTTGGTTTCGATACCTTGAATCGTGGTTTCAAGTAAGTTTTTTTCTAATAAGGTAATCGCCTTGTCTCGATCTTCAGACCAGCAAATTAATTTTGCGAGCATTGGATCGTAGAAAGGCGACACTTCCAAACCTGCCTCTACCCAACTATCCACTCTCACTTGCTCAGTCGAGGTTTTATTTGCGTCGGGAAATTCAACGGCACATAACAATCCCGCGGAGGGTAAAAAATTCTTAGTCGGATTTTCTGCATAGATACGCGCTTGAATTGCATGTCCCTTCGCTTGGATACCTGCTCTTGCTGCACTCAGGTCACCCAATTCCCCAGCCGCGAGCAAGAACATCCATTTAACGAGATCGACACCGTAAACCAATTCACTAACGCCATGTTCAACTTGTAAACGAGTATTCACTTCCAAAAAGTAAAAAGTGTTGTCGCTTTGGTCAAAAATAAACTCAACCGTACCGGCGTTACGGTAATTCACCGCTGCGACTAAAGTCTCAGCAACCCGATAAAGTTCCTCTCTAAGCGAATCTTTCAAATTGGGAGCTGGGGTTTCTTCGATAACTTTCTGATTCCGACGTTGTACGGAACAATCTCGCTCACCGAAAGAAACCGCCTTACCCTTACCATCACCGAATATTTGAACTTCAATATGTCTCGCGAATTCAATATATTTCTCAACAAACACACCGTCGTTAGAAAAATTATTAGCGCTTAAGCGTTTAACACTGTCGAATGCTTGCCGCAACTCATCATCACTGCGACACACTTGCATGCCAATACCACCGCCTCCAGCGGTACTTTTCAAAATAATCGGATAGCCAATATCTGACGCGGAATTTATCGCCTCTTCAACATCAAGCAGTAATTCAGTACCGGGCAATAAAGGAACGCCGTTAGCTTCAGCGAGGCTACGCGCGGTATGCTTTAAACCGAAGGCCTCCATTTGTTCGACAGTGGGTCCAACAAAAGTAATTTTCTGCGCTTCACAACGCTCAACAAATTTTGCATTTTCGCTGAGAAAGCCGTAACCCGGGTGCACTGCCTCCGCGCCGGATAGCTTTGCAATGGCTAATACCTTATCTTGATCTAAATAGGTTTGTGCGGCATTGCCTTCACCCAGGCTATATGCCTCGTCGGCAGCACTAACGTGAAGAGAATCGATATCCGCTTCCGCATAAATCGCTACCGACGTAATGTTCATTTTTTTTAGAGTGCGAATGATACGAACCGCAATAGCACCGCGGTTGGCAATAAGAACTTTTTTAAACATATTCGAAGGGTTATACGAGGGCGGGTCGTCCCGCGTTATTAATTATCTTGTAAGTCGTCTCACAAAATATTTATTCAGTATGGCTAAATTTTAGTGCCAAATAAGTAGTTCTATCGGCGTGGGATTGTAGCCGTTACAAGGGTTATTCAGCTGCGGACAATTGGAAATCAAAACAATCACATCCATTTCTGCTTTCAATTCGACATATTTTCCCGGTGCTGAGATACCGTCTTCAAATGTTAAGCCCCCCTCGGCGGTAACCGGGACATTCATAAAGAAATTAATGTTATGGGTGATATCTTTTTTGCTTAAACCATAATCTTCGTTTTCTGCAATTGCCAACATCCAAGAATCTCGGCAAGCATGCATACAACGTTTTTCTAAAGCATAACGCACAGTGTTACTTTCTGTCGCGCAAGCGCCACCTAGTGTGTCATGACGTCCACAAGTATCCGCAACAATCGTTAGCATCGGTTTGGCAAGATTAGAAAGTAGCGTCGTGCCCGCTGTTAGATACACGTTACCTTGCTCGCGAATGGTATCCATCGCACTATAACGTTCACTGACATCGCGGGCATTGTAAAACAAGGTATCGGCAGCTTGATTACCTTCCAAATCTAAAATTCGAAACGTCTCGCCAGCTTTTATTTCACAAATATAATAATCACCGGCACGAACGGTTTCACGTTTATAGGCATCGGACTCTTTTAGTTTACTTACTTTAATCATTTCTTTTATTCCGACCATTCAACTATTTTCATCAGGCATTTAGTTTGGAGATAGTTTTTTGACCATTGCCAGACTTCAATCCAAATAATAAAGGCGGTTATTCTCAAAGCCACGCTTATTCTCCGGCCTAAAGTTCATGCAATAATCATCATCTTGGACAGAATCAGATTTAAAAATCTTAATGTTCACGGGAATGCGAGGATACTGTTCTGCTTGGTTCAAAGGATGCGGGCAAGTATGAAGGATTACTAAGGTGTCCATTTCAAAACGCAAGGTGACAGCTGCACCAGGCTTTTTATTCTGAGCATCTAGAGAAAGGTTCCCTTCAGCATCGACTTCAACCTTGCTAAACCAATTAACATTGGCTGCCATATCCTGTGCACCTAAACCGTATTTCGCTAATTCAACTAAAAAACTATCATAGCCATTTTGCTTCCAATCATTACGATCGTTCTGATAATCCTTCTCACCCCAGCGTTTAGCGATGCTTTGTTTATTTGAATTTCCAGATACGGTATCGTGCCAACCAAATGAATCGTCAACAATTGAGCAAAAGATTCTACCCATATCGGAATATAAACAGTTGCCACGACTTAATTTGAAGGTATGTTGGCACTTAAGCGTATCCGGTGCATTGTATTTCTCTAGCAAATCATTAGGGTTGTAAAACAACATCCCAACATTTGCACCACCTTGCTCATCGGTAATGGTTAAACTGCGGCCTCGAGGAATCCGCAACGACCAATGGCTAGCAGCCGGAACTTCATATTCGTATAAGATATTTGACATGATTTATCCGTTTTCTCTTTTCATTTTTTCTCTATATAATTTTTAACAAAAGCTCTCTAAGCTCTGTTTTGCGATTTTAATACATAGATCATTCAGAAAATTCTTTTTGATGTTCGGCAATTTTGGACGCCTTTTCTATTGTTTCATCAATTTCCTCGAAGGCTTCGTCATCGACTTTACCCACTGGAAAATCATAAGTAATTTGTGCGCCGTAGGCGTTTGGGGCATGGGGATCGTAGCGATCTTTATCAAAGACCCATAATCGGGTACCGAGATAAAACCCTTCTTTAATATCATGGGTAATCATAAAAATAGTGAGCTTGTATTTTCGCCACAATTTCAATACTAATTGATGCATGTCTTTACGAATCCCTGGATCAAGCGCGCCGAAAGGCTCATCGAGTAACAGAATTCTCGGCTTCTTAATCAAGGCTTGCGCCAAGGCTAAACGCTGTTGCATTCCCCCGGACAACTCATGAGGATACTTATTAACAGCGTGACCTAAACCCACCGCCTCAATCATCTCCATAGCTTCTTGTTTTGCTTTGGCTTTTTTTCCGCCAAATAAACGCGACATGATAAAACTTTGTTCAAACTCTTTGCCCAACATGACATTTTGCAGAATCGTTAAATGAGGAAAAACAGAATAGCGTTGAAAAACGATGCCTCGCTCTTCCGTTGGCTCATCAGCAATGGGCTTATCATCCAGCAAGATCGCGCCTTTACTAACGCTTTCGGTACCCAATAGCATTTTTAAAAAAGTTGTTTTACCACAGCCGGAAGCGCCGACGATGGTAACAAACTCGCCCTCTTCAACCGTATTACTGATTTGTTCCAGCACAACTTGGTCACCGTAATCTTTCCACAGATTTTTTATTTCAATAAAAGCCATGACTTACCCCCCCGCTTCCTGCGCATGAAACCAGGGATACAAACGACGAGAAAGCACTCGCAATAGAAAATCAATGAGGAAGGCTAAAATTGTTATCCACAACACATAAGGCAGAATCACATCCATTGAAAGATAGCGCCTTACTAAAAATATTCGGTAACCCAATCCATCGGTGGCAACAATTGCTTCAGCGGCGATTAAAAACAACCATGCAGAACCCAAAGACAGGCGAACACTGGCCAGTAAACGTGGCATCACCTGTGGCAAAATCACACGCACAATGGTTTGCCAAGAATTGGCTCCTAGGGTCTGCGCTTTTATAATTTGCTCCCTAGGAATTTCTAAGGTACGTTGTTGCAGATCACGAATTAAAAAGGGCGTAATCCCCACCGCAATCAACACGACCTTCGATAATTCTCCTAAACCAAAGACAATAAATAACACGGGGAGAATAGCCATGGGAGGAATCAGAGAAATCGCAGTGACCACGGGAGACAACTTAGCCCGCGCATAAGGAATAGCACCATTTAGAACGCCAAAAAATAAAGCGATGCACGAACTCACTCCGACACCGATGGCTAAGCGACGCAAACTGCTTTTGGTATCCTTCCACAATAAATAATCACCGGTACGCTTATCCGGCTCAAAGGCCATACGATTAATCGCAGTCCCAAAGGAAGAAAACGATGGTAAAAGTTTATCGTCTGGGTTTTCTGCCAAGCGCGCGTTCGATGCCGATAAATAAATCAGAAATAGAATCACGAAAGGAATGAGACCCAAAAACCAGCGCGCCGATCGGCTAGGCAGTTGATTTATTATTTTTTTCATAAAGACAACTTGATAGCTTTAAAATATCGAACGACCACAAAATCCACTCAAATAGGCGGGAGATTTTTACGCTAGCAAGGAAACATCGCGCACAGAGCCTGAGTTTACACGAAGTAAATGAAGGTTCGAGCACGATGATGACGCCGCTAGCGTGAAAATATGCGCCTATTGCTACAGCGCGCCTTCAGCTGCCATTTTCATATAGGTTGGATCAAAGCGCAGCTTCACGTTACCCGCGCTTCCATAAATACCCGCAGGCGTTTCAATACCAATAAACTTCGCGTCGGCAGCACCATCACCGAGAATCCCGTGATCAAAAGAAAATTCGGCAACGTATTGCATGGTCGTTTTCAGTTGCTCACTGTTCACGAAAGTTACCGCGTCAGCGGGCTTATAAAACATTTTTGTCGAAGCAAGTTGCGCTTCGTATCCCGCCAAATCCGTACCAGAGGCCGTACCCATTTCAGTACGTGCCGCTTTGCCCGCAGCGTCATCCGCACTCATCGTCGCCATTATTTCATACCAAGCGCCGACTAGTGCTTTACCGAAATTTGGATTTTCTTTTAAGGTTTCAGTGTTTACCACCATCAAGTCGATGATCTCGCCAGGAATTTTTGAAGAGTCATATACTTTTGTGCTGTTCGGCATTGATGTAATTTCGCTGAGCAAAGGATTCCAAGTAACAACCGATGTCACATCATTTGTCGAGTAGGCTGCAACCATGTCGGCGTCGGAGGTATTGACAACAGTGAGATCTTTTTCAGCAAGACCAACTGAATCTAAACCACGAGCTAATAAATAATGGCTCACACTCAATTCAACTAAGTTAACGTTTTGGCCTTTAATTTCGCTCAGGGATTTTTTACCTTTAAGTACAATACCGTCATTGCCGTTAGAAAAATCGCCAACCACTAGTGCGGTTGAGTCAACGCCACCGGCAGCAGGAATAGTTAGCGCATCCATGTTAGTCATGGTGCAACCATCAAATTGGCCTGCCGTGTATTGATTAATTGATTCAACGTAATCATTGATTTGCACAACATCAATTTCGATGTCGTATTTGTCGGCCCATTTTTTTACGATGCCTTTTTGAGCGCCGTAATCCCATGGCATCCAGCCAACATAAATAGACCAGCATACGCTGAATTTATCTTTTTCAGCGTATGCTGGTGTAATCGCAAAAATACTGACTAGTAAAGTGAGAAAAAAGGCAAAAGATTTGCCGAGGAAAAATGTACGAGTGCTCTTACTAA
The DNA here is from genome assembly GCF_054767315.1 of Aurantivibrio infirmus. Classification (NCBI taxonomy): domain Bacteria; kingdom Pseudomonadati; phylum Pseudomonadota; class Gammaproteobacteria; order Cellvibrionales; family Cellvibrionaceae; genus Aurantivibrio; species Aurantivibrio infirmus. Next base: position 577,958 of record NZ_BAAFSK010000002.1, on the reverse strand, counting down.
TGGTCATAGTTAACCTCCAAGGGGTTACACGTTGTTGTTGTAGAGGATCCATTGGCAAGCGCCATGGCGGTAATATTCTTATTTTCAACAAATAAGAAAATACCTTTAACCTCCCGGGCTTTTATCCCGCCGTGTAACCTTCCCGCCACATCCTGGTGGCTACTGCAATAGCAGATCTAGTTGAAACCAATTCACCTAAATCTAGAATTGAGCAGAAGGTCGATAGCTCTCGGACCAGACATCTTTAACTCACAAAAAAAACAAACGGAGTAAAGATCGGAACCCTAGCGATCTATTGATATAGATGTAAAAAACTAAGTAGTGGAGCGCGTTCAAAGCAAGGTATTAAATTTTGCATTAAATACTGAGACCGCCCTATCGTAAAAAGCCTGCCTCACAACACCTCAGGAACCAAGGTGGCTGCCATTGAATCCTCTTACCTAATGACAAGGCAATCGGTATGCCAATCGAGCTAAGCCTAGGATTCATGGTACTTAAGGCAAAAAACGGCAAAGGAATCTCGCAAAAAAGCTGAAGTTATTGCACCAAGTGTGATCAAATGCACCAACATTGCACACGAGTAGATTCGATAGTCGCTAAAACTCAAGACTAGAAGAAAACATCGCAATCCATCAGACTCAACTATCGATTAAACTTCGTAAAACCAAGGAAATTAGTATTCTGGCGGCTTGTGTGCGCCAATAGGGTAAAAAAGACAATTTGAACCACTAAAACCGGGAGACAATATGAAAGTCGGTACAGATTCGCTCAAGACTCGACGCCAACTCAACATCAACGATACCAACTATCACTACTACAGCCTCGATGTACTGCGCCAAAAACATCCTGGCATTTCTAAACTCCCCTACTCCATCAAAACCCTACTAGAGAATTTATTGCGTTTCGAAGACGGCAGTTCCGTCACCGTTGCGGATATAAAAGCAATTATCAACAGTGTCGACAAAAAAACTGATCACGAAATTGCCTTCCGCCCCGCGCGGGTTCTCATGCAAGATTTTACCGGCGTACCTGCCGTAGTCGATCTCGCCGCAATGCGCGATGCCGTAGATAAAGAAGGAAAAGATCCGTCGGTTATTAACCCCTTAAGCCAGGTTGATCTCGTCATCGATCACTCGGTAATGGTTGATAAGTTTGCCAGCGAAAGCGCCTACAAAGAAAACGTCGACATAGAAATGCAGCGCAATCTTGAGCGCTATCAATTTTTACGCTGGGGGCAATCTGCTTTTGATAATTTTCGTGTCGTACCGCCGGGTACCGGTATTTGTCACCAAGTGAATTTGGAATACCTCGCCAAAGTGGCTTGGTCGAACACAGTAAATGGTGAGACTTTTGTTTATCCCGACACCTTAGTCGGCACCGATAGTCACACCACAATGATTAATGGTCTCGGTGTTCTGGGTTGGGGTGTGGGCGGAATCGAAGCCGAAGCCGCCATGCTTGGCCAACCGGTTTCTATGTTAATTCCCGACGTTGTTGGTTTTAAATTTACGGGCAAATTAAAGGAAGGTATTACCGCAACCGATTTAGTCTTGACTGTCGTAGAAATGTTACGCGCTCATGGCGTGGTCGGAAAATTTGTGGAATTTTTTGGCGAGGGTTTAGATCAGTTACCCTTGGCTGACCGGGCCACAATCGCCAACATGGCGCCAGAGTACGGTGCAACCTGCGGATTTTTTCCCGTCGATCAGGAAACTTTGAGCTACTTACGTTTGTCCGGTCGCGATGAACAATCCATTGATCTCGTCGAGGCCTATTCTAAAGCCCAAGGATTGTGGCGCGACGAAAGTGAAGAAACAGTTTACGCAAGCACATTAGAATTAAATTTATCGTCCGTTGTACCCAGCATGGCGGGGCCAAAAAGGCCACAAGATCGCGTGCCTTTAAATATTTTGCACGAAAAAATTGCCGAGATAATTGAACTAAGCGGCCATCCTAAGACGGGTAAGGATATTCCCGTTTCTGGTGAAGACTATTCTTTATCGGATGGTGACGTGGTTATCGCCGCAATTACTTCTTGTACTAATACTTCCAACCCCGCAGTGATGATGGCCGCCGGTTTAGTCGCGAAAAAAGCGATTGAACTCGGTTTAACTCGCAAGCCTTGGGTGAAAACCTCTCTCGCTCCCGGCTCAAAAGTTGTAACCGATTATTTGGCCAAAGCCGGTTACCAACAACACTTGAATGATCTCGGTTTTAATTTAGTCGGTTACGGTTGCACAACCTGCATCGGCAACTCCGGCCCACTGCCAGAAGCAATTGATAAAGCCATTGACGACGGTAACTTAACCGTATGTTCAGTTCTCTCCGGCAACAGAAATTTTGAAGGTCGAATTCATCAAAAAGTTCGCGCCAACTGGTTAGCCTCTCCTCCTTTAGTCGTTGTTTATGCTTTAGCAGGCACTTTAAAAATAAATATCAACGAAGATCCTATCGGCAAAAACAACAAAGGCGAAAAGATTTACTTGAAGGATATTTGGCCTAGTAATAAAGAAGTCGGCGATGCCGTCGCATTGGTTAGCAGTGAAATGTTTAACAAAGAATATGCTGACGTTTTTCGAGGTGATGATGAATGGCGTAGCATCTCCGTAGCCGAAGGCAAAACTTATCAATGGCAGGAAGAATCTACTTATATTCGCAACCCGCCATTTTTCGTTGATAATGATCCCTCTGCACAACTGGCTGATGTAACGGCGGCCAATATTCTTGCGTTACTCGGTGATTCAATTACAACTGATCATATTTCCCCGGCTGGTTCAATCGCGGAAGATAGCCCCGCCGGTTTGTACTTAAAAGAACACGGCGTAGATAAAAAAGATTTCAATTCCTACGGTTCACGTCGCGGTAATCACGAAGTGATGATGCGCGGCACCTTCGCCAACATCCGCATCAAAAATGAAATGTGCCCTGGTGTCGAAGGTGGTTATACCAAGTTCACCCCGACAGGCGAACAAATGTCAATTTACGACGCCGCCATGGCTTACCAAAAAGCGAATCGGCCTTTGGTGGTTATTGCCGGTAAAGAATATGGCACCGGCTCCAGTCGGGATTGGGCCGCAAAAGGTACTCGCTTGCTCGGCGTTAAAGCCGTCATCGCCGGAAGCTTTGAACGTATTCACCGCTCAAATTTAATCGGCATGGGCGTATTGCCTTTACAATTCCCCGATCATGCGGATCGTCTCAGCTTGGATCTAGACGGCACGGAAACTATTGACATAACAGGCATTGGTGCTTTAACACCCGGCGCCCATGTAGAAATCACCGTGCATAAAACTGACGGTTCGCAATTAAGTGTTAAAGCCATTAGCCGTATCGATACTGATGACGAAATGCATTACTTCCGTAGCGGCGGGATTTTGCAGTATGTATTGTCGCAACTCGCTTAAAAATTCTGAATACTGGTATATTTTTACGCTAACAGCATATTCAGAGAATTCTTAAATTTTGAATTCATAGGGAAAAATATGAAGCAGTACATGGTTGAGGAACATTTCAAGCCCGGCTGTTTTGATGAAGTCTATAAACGCTTCAATGAAAAGGGCCGCATGTTACCGGAAGGGTTGTATTATTTAAATTCATGGGTAAATAAAGAAAAGAGTATCTGTTATCAACTGATGGAAACCAATGACGTATCGCTGTTCTCGGAATGGACGAAACATGCAGCAGACTTAATTGATTTCATAATTGTGCCTATTGACTAAAAATATATCTATTAGGTACCGTTTGAGTTGCTTAAAAAAGGAATAGACATCGTGTCTACAAGAAAAGAGAAAGATTCGCTAGGTGAAATAGAGGTTGATAACGAAGCTTTGTGGGGGGCACAAACGCAGCGCTCTTTAGAAAACTTCCGAATTGGTTCACAGATTTTTCCCAAGCAGTTTATTCACAACTATGCGCAATTAAAAAAAGCCGCCGCACTTTCAAACCACGAACTGGGAAAACTCGACAAAGAGCGTAGCCAACTGATCGTTAAAGCCTGCGATGAAATTATTGCGGGTCAACATGATGAGCAATTCCCACTGGCCGTTTGGCAAACCGGCAGCGGTACACAAACCAATATGAACCTCAACGAGGTGATCGCCAATCGCGCCAATGAAATAGCTGGAAAAAAACGCGGCGGTAACAAACCGATCCACCCAAACGACCACGTGAACTTATCACAATCGTCCAACGATACTTTTCCCAGCGTCATGCATATGTGCAGCGCAATGTTAGTCACACAGAACTTACTACCTGCCCTGACCAAACTCCTCACTGAGCTAAGGCTAAAAGCAGAAGAGTTCGATGAAAAAATAAAATCCGGTCGCACTCACATGATGGATGCAACACCGGTCACTTTAGGGCAAGAATTTTCAGCCTACGTTAATCAATTGGCCTTTTGCCACAGTAAAATAAGCAGTAGCTTGCAAACAATCTACCCACTCGCTATTGGCGGCAGCGCAGTGGGTACAGGTTTAAATACCCACCCTGAATGGTCACCAACAATTTGTAAAAAAATTGCCGCGCAATGCAACTTACCTTTTACTAGCGCCGACAATAAATTTTCTGCCCTCGCGTCCCACGGTCCACTCAGTGAATTACATGGCCAATTAAAATTGTTGGCCACAGAATTATTTAAAATCGCCAACGACTTACGCCTAATGGCCAGTGGCCCACGTTGCGGACTGAATGAAATCCAACTCCCCGCTAACGAACCCGGAAGCTCCATCATGCCCGGCAAAGTAAACCCCACCCAAATCGAAGCCCTCACCATGGTATGCCTACAAGTCATCGGCAATGATAGTGCGGTAACAATGGCGAACACCCAAGGTCATTTCGAACTCAACGTCTACAAGCCATTGATTATTCACAACGTTATCGAATCTATCCAATTGCTCAGTGACGCGATAAATAGTTTTACCAACAATTGCGTAAAAGAAATTCGAGCCAACGATGATAAACTTCAACACTATGTCGAGAGCTCGCTCATGTTGGTAACTGCATTGACTCCGCATATTGGTTATGACAATGCAGCAAAAGTTGCAAAGTTAGCTTTTGAAAATAACATCACTTTAAAGCAAGCGGTGTTGGACTTGGGTTTAATGAGCGAGAAAGAATTTGAAGGCAGGATTGATGTTGAGACCATGCTAAGGGTTTGATTTTTATAAACCTATACAACTGAAGTAGGTTAACATTCAAATAATTATAATATTGATTCTAAAATCCGATTTTTTACCTTGAAGCGAAAGACGAAGAAAAAATATTCAAACGCCTTCGCTTCAACAAATCCCATCGAATCGAGAACTTAAATTTTTTACATATAAACTAAAAGAGCAATTTTAAAATTCGAATATGGTGTCGCATCTTGCTAAAATTGCTCCCTCCTTACAATCATGAAACTGAGTGTTAAACATGCGCCTAAATAAATTCATCGCCGAAAGTGGGTATTGCTCTCGGCGTGAAGCCGACATACTCATCACGGAACGACGTGTCACCCTGAACGGAGAGGTCGCTCAAACTGGTGCAAAGTGGCTAGAAGGAATGTTAGTTTTTATTGATGGCGAAGAGATAAAACTAAAAGCCACGATTCAGGGCAAGCGAAAACATGTCTATATCGCGCTCAATAAACCGGTGGGGATTATCTGCACCACCGATCAGAACGTTGATAACAACATCGTAGATTTTGTTGACCACCAACATCGAATTTTTCCTATCGGCCGGCTCGATAGAGGATCAGAGGGACTAATTCTTTTGACCAGTAACGGCGATATCGTGAATAAGATTTTGCGACAAGAAAATAATCACGAAAAAGAATATTTGGTCGGGGTAAATAAAGCCGTAACGGAAGATTTTTTACGCGGAATGGCACGCGGAGTACGCATACACGGGCAGATGACCAAACCGTGTAAGGTAAGGCGCCTAGCCAAGTACGGATTTCGCATTACGCTAACTCAAGGCCTTAATCGCCAAATTCGCTTAATGACCGAAACTTTTGGATACAGGGTAACGGAGCTAAGGCGTATTCGTATTATCAACATCCAACTAGGAAAATTAAAAATTGGCGCTAGTCGGAACCTTACCGAAAATGAGCTGGCGGGTTTACTTCCGAATTTTACCGACTGGTAAACTTCGGATGTAGATTACCCTTAAGATTCTAATGTTTATTTTTATAGTTATTATTTTTACTCGGACCTATTAGTATTTGTTGCCAACGAGGATTGCTATCATGATTTCTAGTCGCGCATATATGCTTTCCGTTGTCCTCTTCTTAATTCTCCCTGGCTATCTATCTGCGATAGAAGTGCAAGAAAGAACCAACGCACTTGTTATTGGCAATGCGCTAACAATACAGTCAAAAATATTAAACGAAGAGCGTCCAATATGGGTTTATCTACCCAAGGATTACAAAACCTCCCCCAACAAAAAATATCCTGTTCTATACATGCTGGATGGTGCTTTTCATTTTCATCATATTACCGGAGCAGTTGATGTGCTCGCGGAGCGAAATCGCATTCCCGAGATGATTGTTATCGCAATTCCCTATATCGACTACGATCGCCGCGACCGCGATCTTTCGCCAAGTTCTGTTGACGGCAGACCTCCTGTTGCTGCAGCTGATAAATTTGTGGCATTTTTAAAAGAAGAACTGATTCCCTATACAGAAAAAAACTATCGTACTGCTGCATATCGAATGCTGTTTGGTCATTCACGTGCCGGAATATTCAGCATCAATACCCTAATAGAAAAACCAAATCTTTTTAATGCTTATTTCGCAATTAGCCCCGACTTATCTTGGGATAGCCGTCTACTATTAAAAAAAATGGAAGCCTTCTCCATCGAAGGACCAAGCTTCAACAGAAAGCTTTATGTTAGCGCAGCAGACGGAGACCATGAAGATATAACAACATCGGTTGCTGCATTTGTCGAGCTTCTCAACGAAAAGGACCCTACGGGACTAGAGCTGAACTACAGTTACCTGAAAAATGAAGATCACGGCTCGATAGTCCATCGCGTTTTTTACAATAACATCGAAAACCTTTTTTCTGACTGGCACCTTTCATCTGATAAAATTGAAAAGATGTCATTCGAAAAAATGAAAGAATATTACGGCGATTTATCTACTGCATTCGGCTACAAAATGGAAGTTCCAACCTGGGCTGCATTAACCCTCGCCCAAGGTTTAATCGCTAAAGGAGAAAATGATAACGTTAGGGAAGTTGCACAATTCATTCTGGAACAAGACCCAAACGAAGCACAAGCACACTTCACGATTGGCTACATCCATTTAATGAACGGAGAATTAGAATTAGCCAAAGAAAAACTTGAGACCGCCAAAAACCTAGTCGATGAAAGCGACACGTATTATCGGCTGTATAGAGACTACCTGAAGCGAATATCAAAAGATCACGAATAAGAACCCAATCAACAAGCATATTTATGTTCAAAGAAATAGCTGAAGAACAGTATTTCTTACAAGTATAAACCTAGAAGAAAAAGCCTTAGAAGCCAAAAACATGTCCTTTCATAGGGTATTTTTTGCCGCTATAACGGTTACGCCCGAATCCGTTGGTTTCGGGATTATCCTTCATGTTATGCCACAATAAATTGGTTCCTTGACAGGATACTACCTAAAACAACCGACAGTTATTAAATAGCTGTTGTTCGAAAACTGAGATAATATAGCCATCATTTAATTAGTCTATCTACGCTAAGAACAAGATTTTTATCAACTTTATACGGGATTATTCAATGCCAAAAGCCAGTGAAATTAAAAAAAATACCGCTATCGAATTCGATGGTAAGACCTATATGGTGAGGGATATCGAACGCTCTGTTCCTCAAGGCAGAGCTGGAGGCAGCCTCTACCGGATGCGTATGTATGATGTCGTTTCCGGTAACAAAGTTGACGAAACTTTCAAAGATTCAGAAATGCTTAATCTGGCCGACTTAGTCCGTAGGCCAGCAATGTTTTCTTATGTCGATGGAGATGAATACATATTTATGGATCAAGAAGATTACACGCCCTACCACTTAAAGAAAGATTCGATTAGCGACGAGATTCTTTTTATCAATGAAGAAACGACGGGTGTTCAGGTGATTCTTGTTAATAATGCACCCGTCGCTTTGGATATGCCTTCTCACGTTGAGCTGGAAATTGTGGAAACCGATCCATCAATCAAAGGCGCGTCCGCGACTTCACGAACTAAACCCGCAACACTTTCAACAGGTTTAACTGTAAACGTACCTGAATATATATCGACAGGTGAAAAAATTAAAATTAACGTTGAAGAAGGAAAATTCATCAGCAGAGCGGATAGCAAATGATTGATTTTGAAAATTCTGAGGTTTTTAAATTAAAGCCCATTGAAGCAAAAGATGTTCGTGATGAGTTCCACAAATTTCTCATCGAGAGTGAAGTCATCATTGCTGCATTTAAAACGGTTCGAGATCAATTGGTATTTACCAATAAAAGAATTATTGCAGCAAATGTACAAGGTATTACCGGATCAAAGGTTGATTACACATCCCTACCTTATAGTAAAATCCAGGCTTTCTCTGTGGAAACGTCTGGGACCTTCGATCTAGATTGCGAAATAGAAGTTTATATTAGCGAACTCGGCAAGGTAAAATTTGAAGTTAAAGGTTCCTTCGATCTCATTTCCTTCAACAAGCACGTCAGCGAATATGTTCTTGCTTAAAAATTCTACCTGGTAGTGACCTGTTCTCAAGAAAAGAACACTTAAATAGAGAATAATCGGAATTCGATATTTATTCTTTGAAGAATATTTCTACGACAAAATAAACATTTGAGCTTAGAGACACACTGCTATTTCTTCTACAGGCTAGGCGACCAAATTACAACGTAAATTGCGCGACGAGTTTATTGAGGTTTTCCGCAAGCGTGGTTAATTGCCGGTTGGCTTCCGAACTTCTCGCAGCGTCCTCGGCGTTTAGTTGTGAGAGTTTAGATATGTCTGCAACATGATTACTAACCACTTTTGTGACAGTAGTTTGTTCTCTAGAACCCACTGCGATCTGAGTATTCATCTCACTAATAACGTTGAGACTCTTACTAATCGCCACGATGGATTGCCCGGTACGTTGTACTTTATCAACACCCTGCTCAGCGATTTCCTTACCACTGCTGATTGCATCCCAAGCTTTTGTCGTCCCAGATTGTAGTCGATCTACCAGGTGCTCAATTTCCGTTGTCGATGCTTGTGTACGACTTGCAAGAGATCGAACTTCTCCTGCAACAACCGCAAATCCACGACCACTTTCCCCGGCACGTGCCGCTTCGATAGCCGCGTTTAGCGCGAGTAAACTAGTTTGCTCTGCAATACCGTGAATCACATCCAGTATTTTACTGATATTGCTACTGTCTTGCTCGGCGCGTTCAATCGTATCAGAAGCCAATTCAATACTTTTTGCCAATTGGTTAATAGTACTGATGGTTTCGTTAACGTTCACTGCACTTTGGTTTGCTTCCTTGGCGGTTTCCTGAGTCGCTCGCTCGGCTGCTTCAGCGTGATTATTTACCTCTTTTATCGTTGCGTTCATTTGCGCCATCGCGGCCTCAACCTGATCGGTTTCAGAATCTTGTTGCTGCGCTCTTTTTTGATTGTTGCTGGTAATATTGGACAATGTGTCTGTAGCCCCTTGAAGATTCTCAACAAGCTGGTAAGCATGGTTGATAATTTCTTCTACTCTTCCCAAAAAATCATTAAAGGTTCTGCCCATGCTATCTATTCCCGCAAAACCAGATTTGGTACTCACTCTCATACTGAGATTAAGCGAGTGACTAATATTTTGAATTTGATTCGTAGTTTCAGAAATCGGCCCAGAAATCCTACGACCAACAAAAGCAGCAATAAAAAATGCAACGGTAAGAACAGCAATCATAGGCAAAAATATTTTACTCAGTATTTTTAACCTTAAACCTTTTAGCTCAGCCGCAGAAAAAACGGCTGTTATCTGACCGCCATTCTCTACGCCAGGAAGACTGGAATTTATGACGAGAAGATATTCTTTTTTATCAATATAAAGTTCATTCTTATTTTTTAAGATTGATTCGATACGACCATCGTTTTCCTGCTCTTGGTAAGTGTGTACGATTTTTTGTGGCGGTCTTGCCTCAGCAAAGGCATTCGCTTCAAATGATTTCGACATTCCTTCGACATGAAGGTAAAGTGGCTTAGCAGAAGAATAAAGATTTTCTGCGTCACTGTTACGCAGCTTCATGATGTTAGCGCCGTTTATACTTCGGGTCGCCAAACTAATGATAGGGTTTAAGGCAGCTTCAGATGTCTGAATTAATTTTTCCTGCTCAGCCTCTTCTAAACTGCTGTATAAAATTACCCCCAAGGGCAAAGCAGTCACAAATGCCACTCCCATCAAGGATAAAAGTAAAATATAACTAAGTTTAGGTCTGAGCTTCATTTAGTCGCTGTTGCACACTGTCCACTAGCACAAAACGCTTTGTAACCGGTATGGCATGTTCTGCAGGTCGCAGTGCCCAAAGCTGCCGATGGATTCTTAGCGGTGATATCCGAACCGTCTTCCGTAAAGACACCGTAAGTTGGTTCCCCTTTCTTATGACCAGTAACAAACAGTATCTTCAGCTCTGTAAAGTGAAGCACCATCGCTGGCCCATCTTTCATTTTGCCGTTTTTACTCTTAAAGTTTTCAACTTCTGCAGGTTTTACCAAAACTAAAGCTTCTCCGGGCCCTTCGGGACGGACATTACAATACGTCTCGACCGTTTCTTGATAGATAGGAGGAAGGCTACTTACATCGGCATCACAACCAGGAAGACCACCTATCTGCGTGAGCGGCGTTGAGATCGATGTCCATGTGCGCCAATCTTTTGGGAAGGTCGTTTCACTAGCTGCAAAGCAAATGGCGGGACTCGTAAGTAGGGTAAACCATAAAAAAAATTTCACCGTCTTCATCAGATAGCCTTTAAATTGTTAATGGAAATTAAGCCTTCAATTTTTAAGTCGTTATTTGAGTGTAGAAGCAGAAATTACTTCGCGCTAGTTAAGGTTATATTGAGCCGTTTCGATCGAGCACGGTATATAAGCTTGAAGAACACTAGGCGCTCCAAGTATCTAAAGGCATATAAAAGAAAAAAATATATGGAGCGATAGCTAGACGCTTTAGTTATATTTGCAACGCTCGAAAGAGGCTTAGGTCGAATACAGGAATAGCTCAAGTGAATAATTTCTTGGAGTAAAACGTGTGTTGCTTGGCCGTCCCAATTCTTAAAGTTATAAAGACGCCAAGCCAATCATTCCAATACCCAATAAGATGACCGTGCTCATGATCACCCGATATCTGGAAAATTTTTCTCGAATCAAAAACGCAGAGATTAACAATGCAAATAGAACACTGGTTTCTCGCAGTGTCGATACCAAACCAATCGGGCTTAAAGTAAAAGACCAAACCACTAAGCTATAAGCAATAGCAGAAATAAAAGCAACCAGAATTCCCGGCTTCCATACCTTTACCAAGGTTGTGCTCAACTGACCTCTGCGTCGAACGAATGCAATGCTGGTTACAATAAAACCGTCGAAAAAAAACGTCCATGCAGTAAATGAAAATGCATTCCCCGATACTCGCGCGCCGAGACCATCAACCAGACTGTAGCTAGTGATAAAAAGACCGACTAATAATGAAAGGCCCAACCCAATGGAGGAAATTTTTGTTCTGCCCTGTTGTACATTTTTACGCGGACTTTCCAAGGCGAAAGCTACAATACCACCAACGATTAAAAACATGCCTAATAGTTCTTGCCCGCTAACCACCTCACCAATAAATACAAAGCCTAAAAGCGCAGTAAGCAAAGGCGCGGAACCGCGAGCAATGGGATAGATCTGACTAAAATCGCCGTGTCCATAGGCTTTTACTAGCACCAACATATAACCCGCGTGGATCAAAGCAGATGCAGCCAAGTATGGCCAGCTAGCTTTTTCAGGAATAGGAAGAATAAACAACAGAGGTGTTACAAGAAGAGCAGTACTCGCAGTAATCACTGCCATGATGGCGAGCCGATCACCACTTACTTTGATAAGCGCATTCCATGTCGCATGTAACAATGCCGCGAACAAGACGACTGAAAAAGTAATCAGCGACACAGTGATCCTTAAAATCTGGGTAGCTTAATAGCCTGCACGTTGTCTTAATTTAAAAAATAGTAGAGGGAAGACCCGCACGAACAAGGTTTCACCGGTATGATGATTGTGGCAATTAAAAAAGGCCCACGCTTCTTAACACCTGGGCCTTTTTAAATTATTTAGTACGACATTATAAAATTCGCACATTGATACTTACTGCTTACGAGTACCGTTCACAGCCATTTGGCCAAAATCGGTGTCGAAATTTCCGGTGAGATTATCCCCGTCAACGGCGCCGACAAACGATAGGCTAATTTGCTGACCACCCGCATCAAGTGTCGCGGAAAATTCAATATTATTGTCTGTATATGTCACACCCTGAAATGCTGCGGGTGGCTGACCTTCTGCACCAGGGGCTTCGATCATCATGGTGCCAGAACCGTCTTCAGCAAAGGTAAGTGTGCCGGGTAACTCACCGATGGGTGAATCCAATTTAACATCCCATGCACCGAGAACTGGGTTTTGCGGCGTTGATGCGCAGGCGGCCAAAAAGACAAGTGCTGAGACGACAAAGATTTTGAGACTTATTTTCATATTATTCCCCAAGTTTCTGGTTGATAGATTGCAACTACACCTACGAAATCGTACGCGCGAACGCATGGGACTCTAGCACAACTTTACCTACGATTAAAATCGAGAATATTGTTTATTTACCCTTTCTAACGATACAAATCTACATAAAACACGGCATGGGCATGAAAGCACTCGCATCATTCTCGACATCTCGAACCAATCTTTTACTCTCTAAGCAATCAGTAATCGGCAGTCACAAAAACCGTTATTTATTTCTAGCCACCTCTTCCCTCGCCACTCTCAATCGAGTTAATAGCATCTAAAAATAATGGCTTATAATCAAAGCCCGGTATCGTTTTTGCTGACTCCTGCTCCGTTTGCAGTGCTGCACTTATCGCATCGCTCTTTAGAATCAATTTAAAGTTAGCTGCAAGTTTAGATTTCTCATCGATATACTGACCACCATAGTTAAATTTCACCAGATTCGAAGCTAGTATAATATCCGCAATCGAAAATTGATTTTCCAAGATAAATCTTCGGGCTTATTGTTAGTTATCCGAACGATAAAAAACTAAAATTAACCCACCTTCTCAACTAATTTAATCTGAAGTATTTATACTGACCTTTTTAATTTGATTTGGAAATTATGTCTGATGAAATATTTATCATTATTTTTAGCATTTGCAAGCATCCAACTTTTCGCCGCTGACGCTAACGACCCAGGAAAATCATCTACATCCAATAGCGGAGTTAACAAAGAATTTGCACTAGAGTTTGCCAACGATTGGATCGAATCGTGGAACGCGCATGACCTAGAGAAAATCCTTTCGCACTACGCTGATGGTTTCGAAATGAATTCACCCGTTATTCGCGGTCGTCTTGGAATTGCAAACGGTAAACTTATCGGAAAACCAGCAATCGGCGAATACTGGAAAGGTGCACTAGAGGCAAATCCCGATTTACACTTTGCACTTAAAAATGTTTTTACTGGCCCCCTCTCAATCACGATATTGTATGAAGGTAGTCCGGGTCGTTTGGTCACCGAAACATTTATATTTAATGACCAGCTACTCGTTGAAAATTCCTTCGCCAATTATGAATAGCAAAAAAATAAAAAAGGTTAGCAACCTTTCGATCGCTAACCTTTTTAATTCGTTATATCTTTCTACTGCTTTATTTCCAGTCACTCGCTGGCTTTTTCGGGTCTGATTTCAAAAACCGAATTAAATCTTTATTAAACTGGTCAGGAATCTCAACATGCGGCGCATGACCAATATTTGGGTACAAAAGCAAAGCTGAGTTCTGCAATTGATCGGCAACGTTTTTTGCTAAAGTGGGGAAATCCGCCACTAAACCATCTTTTTCTCCCCCCATCACTAAAGCTTTAGTTTTAATGTGTTGCCAATCATAAACGACGGGATCCTCATACAACATTTGCCCTTGCAGTCGTCGCACCATCACTAAACGCGGCCATTCGCCACTCATTGTTTGGCCATACTGACGCTTCACGTATTTCAAATGTGCTGGCGGCCAATCCCCCGGAAAATAACGGCGATGTCCCGCCAAAATACCTCGGTAGCTAGAAGGCGATAACTCTGCAACATAAGGGTCTCGCCAAGGGCGCCCCTGACGCTGATCAGTCAAACCGATTTGATTGACCATCACCACATGAGTTGTCATATCCGCGTACATCATTGCAAAACGACTTACCACCATGCCACCCATTGAATGACCGACAATGGCAACCTCTTTAATTTCTAACTCGTCCAACAAATCTTTCATGTTGGCGGCAACAAAATTAAAGTCATAAGGGATTATCGGTTTTGAGGATTTACCATAACCAATCCGATCAACCGCCAATACTCGAAACCCTTCTTCAGACAAGGCCTTGATCACCACCTCATAGGCTTCTGAATAGAAGTTCATCCCGTGTTGAATCAGCACGGTCTGACCATTGGCTTTCCCAGCCGGTGCGACGTCCATATAGGCCAACAACATATCTTGCTTAAAACGGTTTAACTTCAAGAACTTAACAGGATAAGGGTATTCGATCTCTTCAAAGTTCGCAGACACCGGGCCCCAATCCGCCGGTGGCTCAGTTGGCGGTGTCTTGGGCCAATCATCTGCCGCAAACACCGTGGTACTCGCCAAGCAGGCGAGTAAAGCGAAAGAAATCGCTCGATAATATTGCCGTGGATTAAACATAATCAATCTGCCTTTTATTGTTTTATAGCTACGTTTGAATGGATAGTTTTTACGATATATCCAGATGGGTTTCACTTGCCTACGTCCAGCGGTTTAATTCGAGTGATCACTACACAAGTCACCCACTGCACTTGGAACGGGTAAAACAGATCTTACCTAAGCTAGCGTGGTGATACCAGTCGGTCGCGATTCGCGAAGAAAGGGTGCGGATGTCTGGACGGTTTGTTTCAAACAAGCAATCCAATAAGCTCGATCGAAAACAACTTCTTGGCAACACGGTAATTTCTCATAGGGACGGCGTCCCATTTACTGTTCAATCGTCAACACCGAATGTGAAACACCAAGCTTAAAAAATTAGTAGAATAAACCAATGCCAAAATATTATGGCCATAAAAAGAGAATAAAAGATGAAAAATTTTGTCATTGCAACAATTCTGATTTTACTTCCACTCTCGGTTTACGCTAACAGCGAATTCATCTCCGTAGACTTGCCATCACTTAAAAAAGCTGCACTCGATGCCGCGCTTATAAAAAATCCGCAGATTGAGAAAAATGATTTAAATTTTAAGAGTGAAATTCTCACCTTACAGTGCCGACAAGAGAACCTCTCTACGCCGAACGAAACAATATGCGCAGGTCGTTTTTCTTTTAAAATAAAAAGCAGTTACGACAGCATAATCACCCGCTTAACAAACGATATATGTCAAGAAAAATATACGGAAAATTTTATTCATGTTGATATAAATTCAGTGGGTTTGATAAGTGCTGGACCACCGCTACAAGTAAGCGGGACGAAAACCTCGAAGTGTAAAAATTAAAAACGACTTCTTTCCTAAAGTACTTTTTCTTCTAAATTGCTTGGTTGAATAATAATATTCCTCTCTGAATCATCTCGGCATTAATGATTAAAAACCGCCGTCGGACGGTTGTTTAGTCAATTAAATTAATCATTGACGTATAGGCAGAAAACCCGCTGTGTAGATGAGCACTGTAAGGAAAGGTAAAACAAACAACTTTTCGCCGTAATATCTTTCCAATCCCTGAACAACTAAATGATTAGTCGAGCAAACATATTTAGCTACAAGGGTCTTTACAAAAAATTATCACTTCTGAGGTAAATGATTTTGAGTTCAAGCCTTAAAGAATTGTCAATTATCTTCATATTCTTTAAAGCGAAGTGATTAGACTTGCTTGAGGAAAACAGATTGTTTATTCTTCGTCCGCCCTATCCTTGGCTACTATCATATTCACTATTTCCGCTTGGTTTTACCTCGGTAGCCGGACGGCACAGCCGACTCGGCTTTAGGCATTGTGGTCAACTATTCGACATAACAATCCACGCTACGATTTAACAGGCGGCAGCTCGCTAACCAAGCTGTTAACTCATAAATAGGTGCACAGGGTCCAAAAGACATGACTTCGGAGAATTCAAAATGATAACAACAAAACGATTGATACCCTCAATTATCGCCAGTGCCTGCGTCCTTTTAACTGCACCAGCGGTTTGGAGCCAATCCGGCACCGATGTCAGCAAAGGGGATTGGCCCGATTATAACGGCAACATGGCTGCTCAGAGCTATTCACCTCTGGACCAAATCAATGCTGATAATGTCGAGTCCTTAAAGCTCGCATGGCGTTTCTCGACAGCAAAATTTGGCCCCTCCCCAGAATACAACAACACCTCAACACCATTAGAAGTCGATGGTGTGATCTATGCGACTATGGGCTCAACTCGCAACGTGGTCGCTCTTGACGCCACTAACGGTCAAGTATTGTGGATGTGGCGCCCACGCGACGGCGAAAGATTCAGTACCGCACCACGCAAAGGCGCTGGTCGCGGCGTCGCTTTCTGGGCAAAGGGCGACCAACAGCGTGTTATGACCATCACTCCCGGATTCTTCTTGGCCTCTCTCGATGCTGAAACCGGCCTTCCCGACCCTAAATTCGGTGACAATGGCAAAGTCGATCTATTTAAAGGTCTACGCAACGCCAATGCTGATGGCTACGATGACATCGATATCGGCTCCTCGATGCCTCCTTTCGTGATGAACGACGTCGTGGTTGTTGGACCCGCACATAAAGTGGGAATGCGTCCTCGCTCAAAGACTAATGTTGTCGGTGATGTACGAGGCTACGATGCCCGCACCGGCAAGCTACTTTGGACTTTCCATACTATTCCCAAAAAAGGTGAGTTTGGTTTCGATACTTGGCTAGATGATGGTGTGAATTTCACAGGCAATGCCGGGGTTTGGGCACCAATGTCTGGTGACCCTGAGCTTGGCTTGGTTTATCTACCCGTCGAATCAGCGACTGGTGACCGTTATGGCGGTGATCGACCAGGAAGCAATCTGTTTGCGAATGCGGTTGTTGCTGTAGATATTAAGACCGGCAAACGTAAATGGCATTACCAATTAATACACCACGACATTTGGGACTGGGATAACCCTGCAGCCCCCGTACTCGCAGATTTACCCAATGGCCGTAAAATCGTTATGCAGGTCACCAAGCAAAATTGGGTTTACACCTTTGATCGTGAAACCGGCGAACCCATTTGGCCAATTGAAGAAAAACCCGTTCCTGCCGGTGATGTACCCGGTGAATGGTATTCACCAACACAACCATATCCGTCGAAGCCCGCTCCATTTGATCGTCAGGGCTTCACTAAGGATGACTTGATTGATTTCACGCCAGAGCTCTATGCCGAAGCCGAAAAAGCCATCGAAAAATTCCGCTTAAGCCCTAATCTATTCACACCCCCATCGTTGAAAGAATCACCTGACGGCACGGTTGGTGTTCTGAGCCTTCCTTCTGCAACGGGTGGAGCAAATTGGGAGGGTTCGGCTCTCGACCCCGACACCGGGATTCTCTATATTCCTTCGCGAACAGCGTTATCCGTTCTAGCCGTTGGTAAAGACGAGAAATCCGATATCGATTACAGCGCCGCATTTGGTGCACGAGTTCCGCGAGTTCAGGGTTTGGAAGTCGTCAAACCGCCCTATGGACGTATTACCGCAATTGATATGAATAGTGGTGACCACGTTTGGCAAGTCGCCAATGCTGACACCCCTGAAGGGATCACCAACCATAAAGCGCTTAAAGGTGTTGATATTCCTCGTACGGGTGTCCCTACTCGTTCCGGTATCGTCCTTACTAAAACCTTATTATTTGTTGGCGAAGGGGCTGGTGGCGGCACTAAGTTGTACGCACACGATAAGAAGACCGGTGAAATTGTCGCAAGAATTGAATTACCAGCGACCCAAACCGGTGTACCAATGACTTATGAACATGATGGCAAGCAATACATCGCAATGTTTGTCAGCGGCGGAGGCAAACCTACCGAGTTAGTGGCTTACGCCCTCCCCTAAACCCTTTAATAATTACTAACAGGCGCTTCGACAAAACGTATTGTTTAGTAGAAGCGCCCAGCAACAAGATTAAATTTTTATCAGGAGTATCAAACATCATGCGAACCTCGTTTTATCGAAACATCTCTGCGGCTATGGCCACACTTTTGCTATTTGTGGGCGTGCAGGCACAAGCGGCTACTTGGGCACTCGACCCCGGCGAATCTCAAGTCTTCTTCAAATATTCTTATAAGGGCACGCCTTATCAAGGCGAATTCAAAAATGTCGAGGCGACTTTTAAGATTGACCCGATGAGCCCAAGCGCTTGCGATTTTTCGGTAACCATTCCTATCGCCGATATCAGCCTTGACTCTGATGAAGCGAAAGATTACTTGCTTGATATCGAATTGTTCGATGTCGATCAATTTCCAACGGCCACCTTTAAAGCCACCAAGTGCCGTTTAGAATCAGGCAGCGCTTTCGTAGCTGATGGCTCGTTAACGATTCGCAATAAAACCAACCCCATCAGCTTTCCTTTTAATCTCGACATCGAAGTTGTCGATGGTCAGGTGCGATTTCATTTAACCAGTGAAGTGACTATCCAACGTTTAGCTTTTGATGTGGGTCAGGGTTATTGGGCCAACACCGCTGAGATACCCAACGACGTTGTCGTCTCAGTCGATGTCTACGCTGGCCAACAGTGATTACAAGTTTATTATTAATAGGTTAATTCAATGTTTACAAAATCATTAAAAAAAATCCAACAGTTATCAGTGATCCTGATCTGTTCCGTGTTGTTAATATCATGTGATCGTATCTTAGCACCGGGTTTTGAAACAGAAATGCAGGAAATTAGTGGGGGCAAATTCGCACTCGATAAAGATCATGCGACTTTGTTGTTTAAAATAAATCATTTGGGCTTTTCGACCTACATTGGTCGATTTAACGATTTCGAAGCGTCACTGGATTTTGATCCCGAAAATGTAGCGAACTCCAGTCTCGAAGTTATTATCGACGCGGCATCCATTGACGTTGATAACCCAGAGTTTGCCGAAGACCTTCGCGGCAAAGATTGGTTTAATGTAGAACAGTTTCCACAGATAGTATTCCGAACCACATCTTTGCTAGAAACTACTAGTGAAAGCTCGTTCGTTTTCCAAGGCGATTTAACCCTGTTAGAGACAACTGCTCCAGTAACGCTCAATGTGAATTTCCATGGTGGCGGCCGCAATTTCTTAACACGGAAATACACTCTCGGTTTTTCTGGAAGTGCTAATTTCAAGCGTTCAGATTTCGGTTTGGATAATATGGTTTCTTTCGGTGTAGGTGATGACATCGAATTAGAGATTCATGTGGAGTTTCAAGACACAGAATAGACAAACGTGAATACGGATTAAGTATTTCTTTTTAACTAAAGAGGGAGCTATTAAGCTCCCTCTTTTTTTACCTGTCGTTTATTGCTTCCCCGACTGGAATCTTGTCACAGTTTTGCCCGTAGCCAAGGTCAACAAAGCTAGTTACTATTATCCCTATTTTTATTTTCAAGATTATAAACATAATGAACAAACCAACTCTGCTTATCGTTAATAATTTCGACCCGCCAACTATCAAAATATTGGACGCTGCTTACACCACGCATAAACTATGGGTAACGCGTGACAAAGCTGAACGAGAAGAATTGTTGAGCTCGATCGCCCCACATTGCACTGCTCTCGCAAGTGGAAATTTCGCCAACGCAAAACTGATAAACAGCTTGCCAAATTTAAAGATGATCGCCAACTTCAGCGTCGGTACCGATGGTATTGACTTAGCGCTTGCAAAAGAAAAACATATAAAAGTTAGCAACACACCAGACGTATTGAACGATGAAGTGGCGGATCTAGGTATTGCATTAATGCTTGCGGCGCAACGTCAACTTGTCACTTCCGATAAATTTGTTCGTGATGGCCTTTGGTTAAAACAGCGCATGCCCTTCGGTCGCAGCCTTAAAGGCAAGATACTTGGCATTGTCGGCATGGGCCGAATTGGTGAAGAAGTCGCTAAACGAGCGCTTGCTTTCAAAATGAATATTGCGTATCACAATCGACATCAAAAAGACGTCCCCTATCAATATTTCGAGAACCTCCTTGAGCTTGCCAAGTACAGTGATGTATTACTCAACGTTCTACCGAGCACTGTCGAAACGAAAAAACTGATCGATCAAGAAATTTTGCGCGCGCTGGGTAGCGACGGAACGTTTATTAATATTGGTCGCGGCGACACTGTCGATCAAGATGCTTTGATTGAAGCCCTACAAACAAATGAAATCGCCGCGGCGGGATTAGATGTCTATATAAACGAACCGAAAGTACCTGCGGAATTAATAGCTTTACCTAATGTTGTCCTTACACCCCACATAGGCAGTGCGACACTAGAAACTCGAGCGGCGATGGGTAAACTGGTAATCGATAATTTGGATGCGTATTTTAAGCAAAGACCGTTATTGACCCCTGTTATATAAAGATCAAAAAAAATGCTGTTCTCATTTAAAATTACAGATGAGAACAACATTTTTTAATGGGTGTCTTTTATTAACTATTTAGCCGACAACTTCTCTCCTTCCTCACGCCCCGTCTCATGATAAGTCAAATAGCCAATAAACATTTCTTCCCAGGTTTGTTGTCCACCATAGGCGATTGCCGAGGGATCAAAATTTCCCACCTGATTTTCGGAATTGTCAAAAGCACCGCTAATTAAAACACGAGAACCCGCCGGTAACACTTTAGGCTCAGTTAAACGATCGGAATTGAAATGACAAAGAACGCTTAGTTATTGTTTTCATAGTGAAAATTCCTCTTGACGGGATTGGTCACCGATCTTTGTTAACGACCAACGATAGTGCAGTTGACCTAGGAATTCAATGCAATTATTGTTCTTCACCAGATGCCGGCACCTTAGGTGACACGCTCTTCACAAACAGTCATGACAATTCGCGAGACAATAAAATGAAACGAATACGCGTAATACTCTCTTTATTCGCCATCCCTTTCTCAATGATGAGTGCAGCACAAGCGGTGCTGACAGATTGCCAAAGCAACGATGATTTTATCTGCGCGATGTCGAACCCCGAAGACTTGCTTTCAATTCCAGGGTCATCTTATGTAATGATTTCAAACATGGAAAACGCCGGTCATCTCTATGTAACAAATACTGACGACCTTAGCAGCCAGCTCTCTTTTCCCAGCGACACTGCCAAACAAGTTCACGACAAAGAAAAATTTCCCAGCTGCCCCGGTCCTTTAACTTCAAATTTCCGGCCTCATGGTTTAGCTTTGCGCGAAGGTGAGAACGGGATTCATACCCTTTATGTGGTGGGTCATGGAGATCGCGAAGCGATTGAAGTTTTTCAACTCAATGTAAATGCGGCGCCGAAATTAACTTGGCAAGGTTGTGTCATCGCTCCTGAGAAAGTTAGCCTAAATTCGGTCGCGCCATTGCCAAACGGCGCCTTCGCCGCAACAAATTTTAATTTGGCAGGTGGAGAGGTCTGGGAATGGCAGCCGACTTCCGGCTGGGCCAAAGTTCCAGGTAGCGACATGTTAGGGCCCAACGGTTTAATCACTTCAAAAGATGGAGAATGGTTTTACATCGGGGCTTGGAATGATGAAGCGCTAGTACGATTGTCACGAGGCAAACAACCGCCGGAAAAACAAATGGTGAAAGTCGACTTCCATATCGATAACGTGCGCTGGGGAATGAACGAGACAATATTGGTTGCCGGACAAAAAGGCGTTCGAGAGAACGTCGGCGCATGCCTTCGACAAGGCCTTTGCGATAAAGCTTCAACGGGGGTTGCCCTTATCGACGAACAAACATTAAGTGTCGTAGCGAGTAAAGAATTACCAGTAGGTGATAAATTAAAACTGGGAACCGTTGCTATTAAAGTGAATGGCGACATCTGGGTGGGCGGCATCGGTGGTAGTACTCATATTGGGCGTTTTACTTTTAACCAAGACTAGGTGTATTGCAGGAATATATTTTGGGCCCACAAATAATCAGCATTAAATAACTTCATCTGCGAGAGATATGCATGTTTAAGAATTTTTTTGGAAAAAATAATCACTTGGCAAAACGTTGTCAGGAATATTTGAGCAATGGCCCACCCGCTCATATGACTGATTACGTACCCGAGTCGATCACGGAGATCATCATAGCCCACGGCGCTCAAAAGAAAACCCTAGACCCAGAGTTAAGAGAGATCGCCGGCATCATCCTAATTGAATCAGAAGACTTAAATCAAATAGCTGATTCTGATATACGACGATATATGATTTCCGGTGCAGAGCTCGTCGAAGAAGTACTTGGTGCTCAATAATTTGAGCCAAAATATAACTAGAATTGGTCATTTTGCGAATTACCAAATCAGCTACGTAATGAAATAGATCTTAATTCACAGAGTTGTGTTCAAACCGTTTTTCAAGTTTAAAGGGATTCCGCACCCTTCTCGCCACGACCATTTAGCATTGTGATTCATCCGCCCAGCTCATGACGTCTGCAAGACTTCAGGAATTACTCATAATATTGACTACTGAAATGCTAAGAGGCTAATAGTTACGCTGAGGGCAAAGCGACTATTCGAAATCAGTTTCTAGCATCACATAATAACTCTCTCTATTTTTGGGTGACCTATGACAGACTCAACAACAAAAACTACTATCATCGTCGACTCGGCTTGCAGTCTGCCAACCTCGATTTGCAATAAGTATAACGTTTCATTCGTACCACTCACTTACACCGTCAACGGTGAAACTCATCGCGACCCTTGTAGCCCTAAAAAGAATGTTGAGTTATTTCAGTCCGACACACTGACCAGCAAAAACGATGTAATAACGACACCTCCGTCTCCAGAAGATTTTGAAAGCGTCATTAATAAAAAAATTGGCGAAGGCTATAATCGAATTATTGTTCAAACTGTTAACCGCACCCAAGGCGACACATACAACAACGCCAACTTAGCCGTTTCTAAAATCAGCAAATCGCTTCCAGATAAAAGCACTACCGTTCGTGTGATGGATAGCCGAACTGTATTCGCGGGCCAAGGTTTAATGGCAATCGAAACAATTCGGCGTTTGTTAAAAGATAAAAATCACGACGAAGTTCGTCGCAAAATGGATTCATTATCCGAAAAAATTCACACTTACATTATTCCTAGAGATATTGTTGTCGCCCGTGCACGCGCCGCTTCTCGAAACGAAAACAATATCAGCTGGATGCAAGCTAAAGTTGCCAGCACTCTGGGCATATGCCCAGTGGTCTGCAACTCCAATGATTCATCTTACGTACCCAAAAAAATTCGCGGCTTTAACAACGCCGCAAAAGAATTATTTGAACACGCTTGCTCAAGAATACTGGAAGGCCTACACAGCCCAATTATTACGCTAAACTATGTCGGCTCTCTCGACGACCTGAAAGCCTTACCGGGTTACGATGAACTAAGCGACTTAGCTGCCGAGAAAAAAATCACTCTGGTGCCTTCCGTGGCAAGTATTGCCGGTGGTGTTTACTCTAGCGTCGGTTCGGTCTCACTATCACTAGCGACTGATCCCCACGAGTGGACTTAAATGTTAAAACGAAAGAGATAATAAGATGTCACAAAAAGAACCCGGGCTGGAACAAGACGTACTAACGGCACTAAAAGAAACCTGGGAAAAGTACCCCGAGCTGAGATTATCTCAGCTCATTATCAACGCGATATCGCCAACTAAACCAGAGCATATGTTTTATCTTGAAGACAGCAAACTATTAGCGTTATTAAACGATTTTAAGAATCGGCACTGAATAATGGAATAGTAACCACCTTTCTAGGACCCCTGATCGATAACTAGTAAGATCGAACTACTAATCCCTCCCATTATTAAGCCCAATCACTATTTTCCCCTCACTTGATTCACCACAAAAAACTTTGTCAAATATTGTCAAAGCGCCTTCTCTCATCCGTCCAATTCCAATTAAGAAAAAGGCTTTGCGTAGCTTTTTCTTAACTCCACGGTTTTATGCCTTTAATACAAAAATTTAAAACCTGCGGAATTTCATCGCGAACTTAATATTAAAAATCCAATTACGGAGTTAAGACTATGAGGAATGGAACAAGAAGAAATAATTTAGTGTTTCCTACATTGATCGCCAGTTTGGTGTTCGTCACCGCGTGCAGGGATGATGGGGGAATCCCCGGAGGTTCAGGGGGTGGTTCTGGTAGCAATACTCCACCAACGGCTGATGCCGGTGCAGATCAATCAGTAAATGAAACAACAACGGTTAATCTGACAGGAGTAGGATCTGACCAAGAAGGTGCAGTCACCTACCAATGGGTACAGAATAGCGGGCCCAGCGTCACAATTAACAATAGCACCAGTGCAGCCGCTTCATTCACTGCGCCTGATGTAAACGCAGATTCACTCATTACCTTACGCTTAACGGTTTTTGATACCGATGGCGCGAGTGCGAGCGATACTGTCGACATTACGGTACTCGACCAATCTCCTCCGCCTAACACCCCACCAACAGTAAACGCGGGTGCCGATCAGTCGGTGATTGAAATGAGCAATGTGACCTTAAGCGGAAGCGGCACAGATGCCGAAAGCACGGTGAGCTACCAGTGGTCCCAAACGACCGGACCCACTGTTATCATCAGCAATCCAACGTCGGCTTCTGCTTCTTTTACTGCCCCGAATGTCAGTGCCGATACGACCTTAACTTTTCAACTTTCGGTAACAGATGCTGGCGGATTAGTTGCAACTGACTCCCTCGATATCACAGTCAGCGATCAAGTAACGACTCCCGGTACTAGTTTTACTCACCGCGTAAAAACCATGCGTTATGACTATGACAATAATGGCATCTTTGAAGGCGTCGCTGTTCATGACTACAATCCCGACGGCACCTTGAATTCGATTACTTACACCTATACCGACGATGGCGTGGCGGACACTGATTTTATTAGTTTTAAACTCGGGCCCTTTATCGAAATCACGGAGAGTGAAACTCAATCTTTCTCATATGATGCCAATAATTTATTAGAATTTTGGGATATTAATTCAACGAACAAATCCTCTAGAGTTACCTACACCTGGAATGGGGAAAGCGCTTTTAATTCTGTATTGCTTGAAACATTCAACATGGGTAATCAGGAAAGCGCCCTGGAATTTATAGGATCTTATAGCGGGGGCTTACTTGATACGGCATCGGGCACGGTTAATTTCCCCGTGATGCCAAATCCCCTTACTCAAGAAATTGAATTAAATTATGACGCTCAAGGTGTTTTGCAAAGTGATCTATGGACTGTTGCGCAAGGCGGAACCATTGCAACCCAACTGCAACGTGATTTCACTTGGGATGCGAACGGCGCAATCGACCTTACCGTGAGTACCGACCCACGTCCTGGTGCAACGTATCAAGATTCCAGAGATTACGAGTATGTAAATAATCAAATAGCGAGAGTTGAATCGATACTACCCTCGAATCATTATTTCTGGCATGAAAATTTTGACACCAACAATTTATTCGTCAATAGACAAATAGATCTTAATGTTGACGGCAGTATAGAAGGCCAGATTGATATTGAATGGGAAGCTGGACCCTGCCAAGAAGTTGTGTTTTGGTTGCCGAGGACAACACCGGATACACGTAAGAGAACCGCAAACCCATCACCGTTAATTAGTCTTGGTGACGGTCATGGTGTGTTCCTTACTTGTGGTACGGCGACGCCTTAAATATAGGGAGGGGGAAATTAAGGGATCAAGAGAAAGTAAAATTATGTTACACACTTTCCTTGATCCCTTAGCCATTTGTATTTTTAAGTTTAGCGATCAATTGTCGCGTTCTAGTATGACCAATTTATATAACGCTGCTTATATTTGTATAAAGATCCGCTAACGTTGTTGCTGGATTCAAGCAACGAAGCGAACACAATTGCAATAACGCCAACGACAACCAAGGCTACCCAATACCCGAAATCGAAAAACTGTAGCCCATGTATAAACAAATCGACGATACCAACAAAGGACAATACAACACCGCCTATAAACAGAGAGCGCTGTTTTAGATAATGGCTCGCAATAATTCCCGCCAAACCGACAGACAAACCAACTAAGGCATTGCCTAAACCACCAAATACCATCAAATTTAACAGCACACCGGCAACTAAAATAATC
Organism: Aurantivibrio infirmus; assembly: GCF_054767315.1. Lineage (NCBI taxonomy): Bacteria > Pseudomonadati > Pseudomonadota > Gammaproteobacteria > Cellvibrionales > Cellvibrionaceae > Aurantivibrio > Aurantivibrio infirmus. Next base: position 551,534 of record NZ_BAAFSK010000002.1, on the reverse strand, counting down.
ACTGCAATAATCCTGTATAGCTCAGCAATTGTTTTTGCACGGTGCGCAACTTCATAAGTCATGCCAGCGGCAATCGCACTTCCTATTAACAGTGCAATAGATTCCGGCGCTCCAGAATTCAACGAAGCGAAACCTCCACTAACACCAGTCGCTATGGCAACGAGTACCGATGTAAGCTCTAAACCTATGCTCCACGTCGATAGGCCGTTGATAAACTGTGAGCAATGTCGGAGTGCGATAAACAGCATGGCTAATATCCCGGTATAAACAAATAAATCTGGAGAGTACAACCATAAGTTTCTGCCCAGCAAGATTCCTACCGGTAAAAATTGCAACAACACTGAAATCATTCCTTCAAATGTTTTTGACTCAGTGCGTTGACGAGCTGTTTTGGATGAAACAAATAATGTATAAACACCCAAACCAGACGCCATCAGCAATACCCAGAATGGATCACGAACTGGCAGCAGTAGAGCCAAGTTACCCATCACAAACAAAGTACTCAATGATTTGCTCATCCCGCGCGCGAGTGCTCTAAAACCAATAAAAATAACCGGGATTAGAACCACAAGCGCTGCGATACTTAATTGCAATGCCGCTGACAAATCACCAACCGACCAAGCAACAAAACTCGGATAATCCAGCGGATTGGCGTCGCTCATTCCTGAAAAAATAAATGCACCAAGAATGGCGAAATTTACTGGCACCGAAACTAATGAGAGCATTAACAATAATCGAGGACTTTTTCCTTCACGAAAAAAATACCCACTTGTTAAGGCAATAATTGTTAGTAGCCCGGTATGAGCCAACAACATCATATAGCGAAATAGATCCCCGCTACCCTCCCAGCCTCTAAATAAAAAGGTGTAGAGAGAAAACAATACTGCCGCAGCGCCAAACCCTCGTAACAGACCGGGCATCTTCGCCAACCAACCTTGGCTCTTCGTTAGCATTTCGCTTTCTTTTTCACAATCAATTTGGTTTTTGATGTTCATTGATCACCTCCTTGAATTTTATTTTCCTTAAGTAACTCCGCTAATTCACTGCGCAATTGCAGCTCATTTTCTTCACTGAGATATTCCTGCTCCAACTCATCGACATCAATAGCTGGATCGACCAACGTTTCACCCTGAGAAATTTTAATTTCCCAGCGATCAAAACTATTTTCGACTTCACCCAAGATTAGATTGCCCTGCTGATCAATTAGCTGCATCGCCTCTGCGGTGGATTGACGCGCTCGCAACATTTCATGCTTTTGAATCATCGCATTGAGATCCTCTTCGCATTGCGTAATATTTTCACTCATTCGACGAATACTCTGTTGGTACTCATCCCGCATTTGATTCAACTTCACAAGCTGGCTGCGATTGTCTTGACGCCGCTGTAGACATGCTAAAGCTTGAGCTTCGTTTCTTGATGCTTCTTTTACGGCGCGTTGAGTCCACCGTCGTTCGTTGATAGACAGCTGGGCAATTTGTTCACGTAACGCTTGCTCGCTGTTTTTAAGACGGCGGGATTGCACCTTAGCCGCAGAGATTTTTTTCTTTTGCTCCACGATGGCCGCTTGAATTAAAGCGTCGTGATTTTCGATCTCCCCCACTAAAAGGTCGATCTTGGCGTAGAGACTTGAAAAGGTTCTTTTTAATAATGTCATGGGGATTTCCTCCTTGTTAAGACGAGGAGGAGTATTAAGTCCATCAGCTGTAAAATATACCCATTTATCCAATGTATACCTTTTATCGACTATTGGTATATTATTTGTAGACTTTTACGCCTTATGAACCCGGAGTCAGTAGATATGGCCGAGACACCCGCCGTCATTAACAACTTAAAGTCAGCCCTCCGCCGCCACCCTCTTACTTACGCAGAAGTGGCCGTAGGCTTGGACATGAGCGAAGCCAATGTAAAACGAATGTTTGCTTCTGAGCGCATCACCTTAGATCGTATTGAAGCCATTTGCCGATTAATAAACATGGACCTCAGCGATCTATTTCAACTCTACGAAGAATCTCGACAGCGAATCGAGCGCTTAACGGAAGATCAAGAACAAGAACTCGTAGCTGACACCAAGCTATTACTCGTCGCGGTTTGTGTTCGCAATGAATTGAACTTCGAAGAAATATTAAAAAACCACCATATAGGAGAAAGTGATCTAATTCGCTGCCTTGCCAAACTCGATAGGTTAAAAGTGATTGATTTGTTACCAGAAAATAAAATTAAACTGCGTGTGGACCCTAATTTTACTTGGATACCGAAGGGGCCCATTGAGCGCTTTTATGAAAAAGCCATTGAAAAAGAATTTCTATCCGGAAATTTTGATCAACAAGGCCGTTTGTTTTTATTCGGATTATTGAGCGAAAAATCGCAAGCAATTATTCATAACCGACTGCAAGTATTATCACAAGAGTTCATTCAACTTCATAAGCGAGACAGACAAATTCCCTGGGACAAACGAAAAAGTGTAGGCTTAATAATGGCATTCAGAGAATGGGAATTCTCGATTCTTGCTCCCTATGTGAAATAGTGCACCCCAACAATATTATTCTTTTATGCGCCGATTTTTTTGAACGACAAGCGGCACATACTTGACTCGATAGCTAAGAGCCTACCAATTTAGAAAACAGTTTTATTATTGATATGCCCACATCATGAGAAGCTTCACAACATAAAACAGAAATCGTTTTCAATTTTAACCAGGGATTATTCTGCAGTCCGCTTGGACTGTTTTCATCTCGATTACCTTGACACGTTCGTGTTTTTTTCCGGTAAACTTCCACCTGGTTTTTACCTGCAAGCAACCGGCGTTCTGCAGGTAAATTCTGTATATATATTACAGTCCTTTACTCGAAGCGTTTGGCAACTTAACAACGCCAGTGGTAATCTTAAGCCGTTTTCAACGGGTGAATAAAAATTATAAGCCCCAATGTAAAACATTTTTTAATCGATTGATTCATATCAATAGACTGACTCCTTAAAAAACCACTGATACGCTAGCTTAAAAATAACAAGCAATAAATATAACCATTTTATTTGGCTACAGGAGAATACTTCCAATGTCTTCATTCAAATTTCTTATCAAAAAAATCGCGTGGCTTACGACGCTCACATTTGGCGGTGTCGGTGCAGCTATGGCACAAGGTACTTTACTAGGCGTTAACTGTAATGCGCCGGAACCTGCTTGGCATTGTCCGGATGCAAATTGTGAAAGTGGCGTTGTTACTCAACCTGGCAATAACGTTGAGCATCTTACGCGTCGTATGTTCTTTCTCGATTGCCCAGCGGATTATAAAAAGGGTGACAAAGTTCATTTAGTTATGAGTTTGCATGGCGGCGGTTCTTATGCAAATTGGCAACGCAACTATTGGCCGGTCATGGATGTAAAAGATAAATACAAATTAGTTATCGTTACACCGGGATCACCTTACCGCGCATGGGACGCAGGTGATGACAAATACTTAGAAAATATTGTCGACCTAGTTGTTGGTACGATCGGTAAAGAAAACGTTGAAAGCTTTATCATGGCAGGCCATAGCTGGGGCGGAGCGACGTCTAGCCGTATCGTTTGTACCGATTACTGGAAGGACAAAGTTGACGTGAGAATTAGTTTGTCTGGTGGACGAGTAGGCCCAACGATCACGCCAGAGGGTTCAGAAGGTTTTGGTTTCGGCGGTAGACCGGTTTGGCAAAGTGGTCAAACGCAAGAAGCAGCCCCAACTCGCCCACGTCGTCCACGCCCTGACGCATCAGGCCCTCCCGGCGGCGCATGTGATTATTCATTTATCTATTCAGTGGGTGAATACGAAAATATCCCCGCCAAAGAATCGCCTTTAGCAGAAAAATATTCTTGCGATGCCCGTATTGAGCATGAAGAAGTGCTCGATCAAAAACCTGGTTATGTATGGGACGCTACTCGCCAAGATCCCGGTACCGATGCGTGGGGCCATTACCCTCGTTCAGGCCGCGCAAAAGTGTATGAGTACCCGAACTGTAAAGACGGCCGTGTGGTTGCCGATGTAGTTAAACTCATGAAAGGTCACACGGAAGGCTACGAGCCCAACATCACTGACAAGATCATCGAAATTGCGCTGTCAGCGAAAGGTGGAAAAATTAAAAACGGCAGTTGGACACCGCCAGAACCACCTGCACCACGTCGCGGCTTGTTAGGTGGATAAGTACTTCAGGATTTAAATAACAGTAATAAAAATGCCAGCGTATTGCTGGCATTTTTTTTAGCGTCTAAGGGCTATTCAAATACTGCAGCAATGTCCGCAGCAAATTTGGTTATCGAAATCCTACTTCTCCCATCGTAACCACGTCGGACTACCACTAAATTTTTCTCAGGAATAATAACGGCGTATTGGCCTTGACCTCCCGCTGGAGAGTAGGCTTTATCTGGCAAACCATCCATTCCATCATAAATCCAGAACTGGGCACCATAGCGCGCGCCCGAACCCGCAGGCTGTACCGGACCTTTGGTGCTAACATACTCATCCCAACCTTCCGGTAAAATTTGCTCGCCATTCCATTTACCTTTATTTAAATACAACAAACCAAAGCGCGCAAAATCACGAGCCGTACTGTAGGTTTGCCCCGACATTAAAAAATCGCCATTCCAATCACTTGAGGGCACCGTCCGAGTCATACCGATTTTCCAAAACAATTCGGTAAATGGCATCGCCCAAAACTTTTCATCGTTGTTTATTTTTTCGCGCACAGCACGCACCAACAACATGGTATCCGGCGGGTTATATAAAAAGCGCGTGCCAGGCATAGTATTTAAAAAATTAGTTACCGCGGTGCCTTCTACTGTCGTGCCATTAGAATAAATATCGGCTTGCGGACTTCCATTCCCCTCACCATAAAGCCCGCTACTCATATGCAATAAGTGCTCAATACTAATTTGTCCACGGGGATCACCAGGACGGCGCCACGCTTTTAATGCACCGGGCGCTTTGATATCGAGTCCATGTTTTTTTACCGCAATGCCAACTAAAGAAGATGCAAAACTTTTCGCCGCAGAATGCGTTTGCGCACCTTTGTGCTTATCAAAATTTAAGGCGTATTTTTCCGCGACGATTTTCCCGTCTTTTACAACAATGACACCCCAAGTTGTTCCACCATAGGCTTCTTGATCAAAAGCCTTTGCTACTACCGTATCAAGTGCTGCTTGCTGTGATGCTGGCAAACTTGCAAGCGCATTTTGATCGCCCAGCGGCCAAGGTTTGTTATCCAAATTCGGCGGGCGAATATCATCCTTTACCTGCGGGAGATATTTTGCACTTTCCTTCGTTGCTCCAACCGGCAGTTGCGTACAACCCAAAACCGGCCGCCAAACTACGATTCGCGGCGGCATAAGATTGTCATAAGTTATCGAAACGGTTTTGTTTTTTTCATCAATGTCGGTGTTAAATTTTTCTGCATCATCAGCGCGCAAAGGGCTACTTAAATCAATGTCCTCCATCGTCTGGTTGGCGCTCCACAAACCACTACAGATGGCAATCGCTCGCGTCGCCGCTGCGGACGATGCGAAATAACGCGGCGTATCTGGCCTGCCTCGACCCAGGCCAGTTGCCTGACGAGAATTGGTCGCCGTCGACTGCGAACTTTGCGCTGCCTGTTCTTGAGTTTGTGCGGTGCAGGATACACACAATGACAACGTTATCGTCGCCATTACGTAGCGATTAAGCATGCTCATAAATACTCCTTAATTTTTATTTTTATTGTGAAAAAAAATAATTTTTTGGCCCACACCAACAGATATCGAAGTGATTGCAGCAGCCATGTTTGAAGTAATTCCAATCTAAATCGACAAACCCCAACCACACTTCAGCGCCAGCTTGTCATTTGACACCAACTAGTTTGCACAACAAACTAGTTGGTGTGACTATAAATGTGTGGTGATAGAAATGCAAAGTATGCAATGATGCGCTGAACAACTAGTCCGACATCAAGCAAAGCCTTGGTGATCAGAGCAGGCATTGTCGTTGGCCCGTACGACTATACCAACCGTTTTGTTTATTGGTTAAGGAAGCTTATGGCGGGTGGAGAATGTGTACTACCAGAAAATATATCAGTCCCGCTTAGCCTCATCGACGCCCGCGATTTAGCCAACTTTGTAATAGCCTTGGGCGAAAGAGGAGCAACCGGCATCTATAATGCTACGGGAATGCAAAACGGCCTTACTTTCGAAAACTTTTTAAAGTGTTGCCAAAAAATTTCTAATCAAACAACACAATTCGTAACACTGAGTGAAGATTTTATTAATGAACAGGAAATAAAATACTGGGAAGAACTACCGCTTCTGGTGCCCAAAGCAGTTCAAGGGATTTATTGTATTGATGACAAAAAGGCGGTAGCCAAGGGATTAGAATTTAGAACTCTCGCTACTAGCCTCGCAGAAACCTTGGAATGGATTCTACATTCTAATCCAAACTTCAAAATTAAGGTTGGCATAGAACGGGAAAGGGAAATCGATTTGATTTCTGTCTGGAGAAAACTAGGCGATGCATAAGATTAAAGGGTATTACCAGCAAGAAAAAAGGTCTCGAACACAATCTTAGAGACCTTTTTTGAAGTACTTAAGCTTTATCGTATAAATGTGGCAGAAAAATGTTATTTAACTTTCCAGCTTCGATCAATTTTCGAGTGACATCTATAAAAGTAGCCGGATCTTTTTCTAACAAGCTTAAACGCGCAACAAATTCATCCAAAAATGGCTCGGCAAAAACATAAATCATATCAATTCCATTCAAGCTGTTGCGTAAGTAACGCCAGGTTTGCGGGCATTTCTCTTTAAGCCTACGGCTCGCCCCGGCAGCAGTTCCTAAAAAGCCCTGCGCTTGCAATAAGGTCACCAAGACTCCCGTCAATCCTTTCGGAGACTTTGCTCCGGCAACTTTTATCTTTATAAAATTGCGATACAGTTTCGATTGAGCGATAGACACGGCCAAACGGGTCGCAATTGTTAAGGCAATAATCGTTGCTACTCGCGTTGCGACCGTTTTACCTATTTGCTTCCCAGCAAACCTTTGCACCCCCGCAGAACTCAACATTGCCACTACGTCAAGGGCTTCAACATCAGACATTGCGGGAATCAGCCCCTTACTGATTGCCTGCTTCAATAGACCCAAAGCAGAAGTATCTTCAAAGATAAGCTTGCCCTGACTAATCGCTTCCTCCGTTACCCAATGCGGAATTGAGGCCATATAGGTATCAACTACTTTAATGATGAGTTGAGTGAGCGGATTATCAACCAAATTAAGATCGTAACTTAGAATACCTTCGAGCAAATCCTTAGCAAGATTAAAAATCGCTTGATTTTCCGCACCGACGGTATAGATCTTATCCATTCCACCTAAACCGAGACCTTCACCAGTACGCTGTACGCCCTTACCCAGGCCATATGTTGTTCGGGCGGAACCATCAACAAGACCAGCTACAAAAGGGCTTAATGAATCCAGGGTTTTGATCACATCCATGTATTTCGCTGGTCGATCCAACACTCGATAGCCAGGATGATGGCAACCAAAATTACACTGATCCCATTCGATTTTCCTGTCTTCCGGTGTTTTGAAAAAATCTATATTTGAGGTGCTTCTCGCTTGCTTATTGTCTAAGTAAGTCTGCACGCCAAGTCGTGCAATGATTTCTCCATCCATGTTTTATCTCCCGTGATTGATTAATTGCTGCAAAATTTTCTCGAAATCATTTTCTAATATTCGAAACTCTGCTGGAGAAGCCTCCACTACAACAAAGCCTCGACCACCATTTTTAAAATCAACTGAATAAAATTCTTTTAGGTATGATGCATCGATACCAGCCATATCAATATTAGCGAACTCGCGTATCCCAATTAAATCCAAGCGTGAAATTTCCGTCACGGTCGGTGTAAATTCTTTTGATGACAAAACGGCAAACGCTTGCGAAGTTTTATTGTACTGAGTCGTATAGGCCTCTAAACCAAGCGTTTCAGATTTGGATAACGACTCGACTTGTGTTTTTGAAAATAACTCAATATTTAACAAGGCATCGCCTACCGCATCTATTGATATAACTCTGCTTCCATTGGGTTGCTGCCTATCGTAAGCCACGCTCCACCCTTCTGGGATAATCAAATTTAACCAAGAACTATCGATTTCACTTAAAGCAGATAAGGAAGCGGGACCTGTACTAGAAGCCTGCTGAAGAGTATGTTGACTGGATGCGGTCTTTGTTGAAGAAATTTCAACCGGCGAGGTTTCCCTAGAACAAGCCGTAAGAACTATAACTAAACACGAAATAACTATAACGGAAAACAAAAGGGTCCAGAACAATCGGTGCGTCGTCGATGTTGTTTTTGTGTACATCCTTGTGCCTTTACTTCCACTCTCATCGCCACCCAAATTTAGCTGACGGCATAAAACTTTATAGATAGAAACATAATCTAAAATTCCATTCAACTCGTGCCGGCTGGCTGTTTCAATTTTGAGATATGCGTTACAAAAAAATAATTTATAATTTTTTTATGGCCTAATTACTGAACATTTTTTTCGCCAAATAAAGCTCCAAAATTACTCGCAATCTATAACAGCTATCCTTTTAATCTTCAGCATAAAAAACATTTGCTAAATGTACTCAGTGAATATTTCCTTATCCTTTTGCTTCAATATTAAATTTAAAAATTAAACACTAAAAAAGTGACTTACTATTCTCACCTAGGTGTCTCTAACCACATGATTTGAACGGGGCTCATATAAGCAATGGTTGTTGGCCTAGCCCTTTCGGGCTAAAGCCGAAAAGAATATTTACGCGACAGCGGTCTATAGATATTTAAACTTTACACAATTTTCTCCACGAAAAATTGAGGGGGCCCCTGCACTATTCGTCCAACCGCTATCAACTAATAGATTGGGGGTTCTTCATGAATACAAGTTTATCCACGCACAAACACAAGATTTTGAGTTTAGCGATATTTGCCTTACTAAATCCGCTGGCTTTTAAAGCCCTGGCTCAAAGCGATTCAGCAATATCAGCTATCGAAGAAATCTCTGTCACCGGGTCACGAATTCCACGCCGAGACCTCACCGCTAACTCCCCTATTTCCGTAATCGATCAAGAAATTATTCGTTCGGCTAATGTCACTAACATGGAGGAATTTTTGCGCGATCAACCGCAATTCGTCGCCGGCGTGGGAGCAAACTCAAATAATGGTAATGATGGCTCAGCTACCGTTGATCTGAGAAATTTAGGCGAAGAACGTACCTTGGTATTGGTCGACGGTAAACGCTTCACTCCCTACGATTATCAGGGTTTCGTTGATCTCGGCATGATTCCAACAAGCTTAGTGAGCCGAGTAGAAATTGTAACGGGGGGTGCATCCGCCGTTTACGGAACCGACGCAGTTGCCGGTGTCGTCAATTTCATAATGAATGATGAATTTGAAGGCGTAGAGTTTAATGTCTCGACTTCACAAACCGGTGAAAACGATGCTAAGCGCCAAGACTACAGTTTGACCTTGGGCAAAAATTTTGCGGATGGTCGAGGTAACATCGTTTTCAATATGGGCTACACCGATCAAGATGCCCTTACTCAAGCTGAACGGCCTTTCGGCGAGGAAACCTTAGATGATCTATTAAGTCCCGTCGGTAGTGCGACCGTCCCCGGTGGCTCAGTTGCCGATGGAAGCTTTCCTGGCGATGCCGAAGAAGGTTTTGTGCAATTCGATCCGATGGGAAATACGGTATCCTTTTTTAACACATTTAATTTCAACCCATTTAACCTTTATCAAACACCCCAGAAAAAACAAACCGCAACGATATTGGGACACTTTGATTTTACGGATTCTTTGACGGGCTTCACTCGAATCTCCTACGCAAAAAATGAGATCAATACCATCATTGCGCCCACCGGAACGTTCTTTAATAACTATTCAATCGATTACCTCAACAACCCCTACTTGGGTGCCGGAGCAGTCGCACGTTTTACCACTGTCGACAACAACGAATGTGATGATCCCGTATTCGATGCAAACGATGTTCTGGTTGGTTGTAATGCTCTCGCCGCCACTGCGGGTGATGGTATTGTCGATATATCTTTTGGCCGACGATTAACTGAACTAGGTACTAGAGATTCGCTTTATGAAAACGAGGCCACTCAGTTTGTATTTGGTTTAAACGGAAACCTTGGCGAAACCATGGAATGGGAAGCCTTCGCACAATATGGCAAAACCGACCGAACCCAAGCATTTTTAAATGATGTTTCAAGTGCGCGAGTAACAGAAGCGCTAAGCGCGGTTGACAACGGGGGTACGATCGAATGCAGTAGCGGTAATCCGGCCTGCAGTCCCGCAAATTTATTCGGTGCCGGCAATCTTAGTCAAGCCGCCGCGCAATATATTCGCCTTGACCTCTCTGAAGTTAACGACACCGAACAATTTGTATTAGGCGCAACACTCACTGGAGAAACTGGTTTCACTATTCCTAGTGCCGAGTTACCACTTTCTTATTCTTTTGGTTTCGAATACAGAAATGATGAAGCACAAAATAAACCTGATGCGAACTACGATGTTTATAGCGGTGGCGACAGTATCGGTTTTGGTACCAGCTCACCGGTTGATTCTGAATTAAAAATAAAAGAAGTTTTCGGCGAATTAATGATTCCGGTTTTAGATAACGTCAATATTGAAGCCGGGGTTCGTTTTGCACAATACGAAAACACGGCCAATACAGTAACAGGAAAATTCAATAATGATTTTGATAATACCAGTTACAAAATTGGCGGCGATTGGACAATTGTTGAAGGCTTAAGAGCCAGGGCAATGTTTCAACATGCAGTCCGAGCACCAAATTTAAGTGAGATCGGTTTGCCGCTAACACCAAGCACGGGAGATCTCAATGTCGACCCTTGTGAAGGTAGTAATCCTGTTGGAAATCCTCAGCTAACCGCTTTGTGTATCGCAACCGGCGTACCCGCGGGTTCAATCGGAACGGTGAATAGTATTATTTCCGGACAGATTAATAACTTCCTCGGTGGCGATCCAAATCTTGAACCAGAAGAGGCAGATACTTATACACTTGGCTTGGTGTACACACCCAGTAACATTCCGGGATTGGAACTGTCATTAGATTATTACGACATCACAATCGAAAACGTCATTACTCAGCTTGCTGAACAAGAAGTGGTAAACGGTTGTTATAATCAAGAGCAAGTTGCGACCGGTCCATTATGTTCACGGATTTTTCGAAACCCTTTGAATGGTTCATTACAAGGTGGTAACGATACCGGTGTTAGCGTATCGCTATTAAATTCTGCGGAAGAAAGCGTAAACGGCATCGATTTCGCAGCAAATTATGCTTTAGATTTTGAAAACGCAGGCAGCCTTAAGTTGGCATTACTTGGTACCTATACTTTCGAACATGAATTTCAATCAGCGAAAGGTACGGCCGCCTATGATTGTGTGGGGCTCGTTGGAAATACTTGTATCAGTCCTGATCCAAAATTTCGCTGGACACAAACAACAACTTGGGAGTTCGAAGAATTTCAACTCAATTTAACTTGGCGTTATCTGGACGATTTGCAACAAGATGAAATTAAATTGGGTGGCGCCTCAAAAGCTGATTATGCGGAACCTGACATTTCTTCCTATAGTTATTTTGACCTTTCCGCCTCATTTACCTTTAACGAGAATTGGAAGGTTCGCATGGGAATCGATAACATGTTCGACAAAGAACCACCCATCGTGGGCAACGACTACGGTGGTACTTTAGAGAACAGTGGTAACACCTTCCCCGCCACGTACGACCCTCTGGGTAGAGCCTTTTTCCTAGGTTTGAATGTAAACTTTTAGGCTTTAACCACCTCCACAAGAACGCTTAAGCCCCGGATCTCGGGGCTTTTTTTTTACTGAAAGTGACTTTTGTAAAGGTGGCGACTATTTTTTATGGAATTTTCGTATTTTCACTTCGCAGCCGAATAAGCTATTCTCTGCATCCCGTAATTAACTACACGGACGAGATCTTTTCAGGATCACGAGCCAGCGTAAAGACCAATTTAAATAAGGAAGGCAAGGTGATGAATACAATAATTGATGCAAGGATGTCTGCTAAATTTTTGAGAAAAACTACTGTTTTATTTATAAGCACTTTACTGTCTACCCTGCCGCTCTATTCATTCGCAAACGACGGCGACGTGATCGATATTGCCAACACCGATGAAAGTGTTATCGAAGCTCAATCAGTTAAATTAAACGAGAATACTTCTGAGGTTATTGATAATTTTTCCGAGATTAAAAACCCAGAAATTTTAGATTTAGAAAGCGAAAAAAACTCACCACAAGAGATAGAAAAACCCTCTTTGACACAAAGAGTAATGCCTGTTTATGGAAACTGGTGCGGCGCAAATCACCCTAAAGATATGAGCCTTGCCGACGAACCTATCGACCTACTGGACCAAGCTTGTAAAAAACATGACCATTGTTATGAGAATGAGGGTTATTTAAGTTGTTCTTGTGACAACGACATTAATCAAGAATTAATTCAGGGCTTAAATGAAAATAAATTTGGCAAGACAGAAGCGGTTTATGCCCGCTCGTTTCATTTATATTTTAATGGCTCGCCATGCAATGGTGACCACAGCACAAAAGTAGCGCCCTCTCGATTGCTTCACAATGTGGTTAAAAAGGCCAGCGATAGAACCGTCGACGTAATCACATCGCTTCCGGTTATCGGAAACAAGATCGAAGAAAAGCTTTCGGATTAGATTAGACCTGAAGTAAGTATTTCAGCGGTGAACAAAACACCGAGAGAGTTCTCGGCGACCTCGTTTATTTCTCAGATTTACCTTAATTAACCTCGTAGCGCATATTCAAACGAATCTTCAGGAGGCAATATTAGCGCTTAAGTTCACGAGGGAATTCTAGATGACCATAACTAAAATAATCACTTGCCTATCAGGGATGTTTATGGCGTCGCTAGCCTACACGCAAACTAGCGCCACCGACGCCAATCAAGATTCAACACACCCCGGCAGCAAAGTGTATAACACTCACTGCGCGGCCTGTCACAACAACCCAGAAGCAACGCGCGCGCCTGCCCTATCAAGCTTAAAGAGGCTCAACAGTTCCACTGTGGAATACGCCATAAATATTGGCTATATGAAAATTCAGGCGAAAAATTTAAATGCAGAAGAACGGGTACAACTCGTCGAATGGTTAGCGCTTGGACAAGAAGATACCAATGCCTGGCTCGAAACTGCAATGTGCGGGAAGGATGTCGCCAATATCGATCCACATGCAAAACCGATTGCGACCACTTTTGGACTCGGCGATAAAAATCTACGTTTTCAAAGTGCGGAACAATCTGGTCTAAAAACTAAGGACTTCGCCAATTTAGAACTCGCTTGGGCGGTCGCGTTTCCACAAACTCCGACGATGCGATCCCAGCCTGTCGTCGCTGGCTCAACACTTTTTATTGCAACCGCCGATGCGGGAAAAATGTTCGCATTAGATACGCAAAGCGGATGCGTAAAATGGCAATACGAATCAGCTTTACCCTTACGCTCATCACTAAGCTACGGTGAGATAGAAAAAGGTAAACCCGTTATCGTTGCTGGGGATACCACAGGATCGGTTGTCGCCGTTGACGCAAGCACCGGCGAGCAACTTTGGCGCAGCGATATAAAACTTCATGAATCAAACAGAATTACCGGAACACCGGTCATTTACAACGGCCGCGTTTTCGCGCCTTTATCTGCAGTTGAAATTAATTACACGCGTGAAGATAGTTACGAATGCTGCAAAGCACATGGTGCTGTTGTAGCACTGGATTTAAAAAGCGGTGAAAAATTATGGGTTGGCCATACCATGCCAAACGCAACTAAACGAAAATTAAACCGCGCCGGTGCACAATTATGGGGGCCTTCAGGAGCGCCAATTTGGAGTTCACCTTCTATCGATGAGAAGCGAAATGTTCTTTACATCGGTACCGGTGAAAATAATTCCTTACCCGTAACGAATACTTCCGACGCAATTATTGCTTTTGATCTTGATACCGGTGAACAAAAATGGGTTTTTCAAGCAACACCGAAAGACGCCTGGAACTATGCATGTCGACGCGGAGCCAACTGCGACTTCGGTGACGAAGCGACCGTGCTCGATTATGATTTCGGTGGTTCCGTTATGATTACGCAAAGAAAAGACGGCAGCGACTTACTTGTTGTCGGTCAAAAATCAGGAACCGTATGGGCACTTGATCCCGACAAAAATGGTGAGCTAGTTTGGTCAACACAAGTCGGACTCGGCAGCGCTATGGGCGGCATTCATTGGGGCACCGCAACAGATGGAAAATTAGTTTTTGCACCCAGTAATGATCGCCCCGCTTCAGAAAGCCGTCCCGATGCAGAACCTGGCTTACATGCTTTGGATTTGGAAACTGGCGAACGTGTGTGGAGTTATGCTGCAGTCGGCGATTGTAGTGGTGATAGAAAAGAACGCTTTCCCGCTTGCGAAAACCGACTCGGTTATTCTCCAGCCCCAATCGTCGTTGACGGCGCAGTTGTGCAAGGCTCGGTGGATGGAATCCTCCGAGTGTTCGATGCAAAAAATGGCGAAATTTTATGGAGCTATAACACTGTAAAAGATTTCGATACCGTCAATGATGTAGAGGGCAATGGTGGCTCCCTCGACTCCGCACCGTATATTGCCGCAAATGGTACGCTCTTCGTGCAATCAGGTTACTCGCGTTTTGGTCAAGCAGCCGGCAATGTTTTATTAGCTTTTCGACCAAAATCAGCAGAATAAAAATTACAAAAAGTTTTTAAGAAAATTCAATAAGCTACGCCAGAATATCTATTCCGATGAACAACTTCGGCCTTAGGGTCGAAGCTATTCATTCCTGGGGGTAAGCGACACATTGAATAAATCGCCCTCCTGCAAAAAATAATCGGATCAACTCACGAAATCATATTCGGAGAAGCTACTGATGGGCTGTTGTTTTAAATCAATAGATTATTTGGATTTTGTATTATATTGATCAAAGTTGCCTTGTATTTACCCTTAGGAGAGTTGTCGAATGAAATCTTTGGTTCTTTTGGTGCTTACTTTTGCTAGCTTTGGACTCTGCGCACAATCCAACACAGTTAATATCGATAACCTAATAGCACGATGCTCGTTATGCCATTCTTCAGCAGGTTTACCGGGGATGGCGGGATGGCCGGCGATTGCAGGGATGGAAAAGCAGCTAATCATCGGCAAGCTCAAAGGGCATCGGGCGGGGATCGTTGAAGACAGCACAATGAAAAAAGTAGCCAGTGATTTAAGTGATGAAGACATCAATGCCGTAGCGGAATATTTCTCTAAACTACCCATAAAAAAATAACCTAGCTATCTGCCAACATTCCTGTTTTGAATAGCCATATTGGCTGGTGTCATGGCTTAACGAGCAAGCATTATAATTAACGGTTAATTTAGCTGGCTTTTCCTGTTAATCTTCTCGGCTTTCTTTCTAAACACATCATCATCCGGGGAAGTCTTATGGAACTTGTTGCAATCGTCATTGCGCTGGCACTTATTGAATATATCGTTTTTAGCGCCCTTGTCGGTCGAGCCCGGGCAAAATATAAAGTACCCGCACCTGCGATGAGTGGTGATCCTATTTTTGAACGCTTCAATCGTGTCCATCAAAATACTCTGGAATCGCTGATAACTTTCATCCCCAGCATTGTATTATTTGCTTATTACATTAGACCCGACGTGGCCGCAGGTCTTGGCGTAGTCTTTATTATCGGTCGAGCACTTTACTTAAAAGGTTATGTTAAAGATCCGAAATCAAGAGAACTAGGGTCGATGCTCAGCGGGCTTCCTATCGTTATTTTATTACTCGGCGGATTGGTCGGCGCCGTCTTAAGTTTAATTAACCAATAAACAAGTAATAATTTAGAAAACTTTCATAAATAAAATTACTAAATGAGGATGCCGTGGATTTTCAAGTTTATTTATCCGGAGAAATTCATACCGATTGGCGAGAAAAAATAATCAATGGATGCGAAGCATCAGACTTGAGTATTGAATTTACTTCAGCAGTTACTGACCACGATGCCAGCGATGCTGCCGGTGATTTACTCGGTACTGAAAACAATCCTTTTTGGCGGGATCATAAATCGGCAAAAGTGAATGCAATCCGCATTAGAACGGCCTTAGAAAACTGTGATCTCGCAATCGTGCGTTTTGGAGACAAGTACAAGCAGTGGAACGCGGCATTTGATGCTGGCTATTGCGCTGCACTTGGCACACCTTACATTACCCTGCACGATCAAGCGATTATCCACCCCTTAAAAGAAGTTGATGCCGCAGCGATGGCATGGGCGACGACGCCAGAACAAGTCGTAGAGATATTGAAATATACGCTGACAAAGAAATAAAAGCAGGGAACGTCTAGCAAGAATCGGGTTGATTCGACACCTCTAACAATCCATCATCCTCAAGTATTTTATTCATCGAACGAATCGAATGGGGCCCTCCTCGTTACCAGAATACTTAACGTCGATTCTTCTTACTTGAGGCTTTGATGAGCAATTATTTGGAACAACATACCAACTATCAGCGCATAGCTAAAGCTATTCACTATCTCATCGCGCATCAACAATCTCAGCCACAACTCAGCGAATTGGCACAGCACTTAACTATAAGTGAGTTTCATCTGCAACGCCTATTTAGCGAATGGGCAGGCGTATCGCCAAAACAATTTCTTCAATTCTTAACCAAAGAACACGCAAAGCAAATGCTGAAAAATAATTCAGTTCTTGATGCAGCACTGTTGAGCGGATTAAGTGGTAGCGGAAGACTTCACGATCTATTGATCAGCTGTGAAAGCGTCACCCCTGGCGAATATCGCCGCTCCGGCGAAGGGCTAACAATATCTTACGGCACCCACCCCTCTCCCTTCGGTTATTGTTTTATCGCCAGTACGCATCGAGGCATTTGCAAAATATCTTTTTTTGATGCAAAAAACGAGGAGAAAAAGGTCCTACAGGAATTACAAAATGAATGGGAAAATGCCGACATTATTGAGAGTCAAGACAAAACCAAAAAGTTATTTGAAAATATTTTTTTACCAAACAACGATAAACGTGAGCTAAAAATTGTTCTAAAAGGCAGCCCCTTTCAACTAAAAGTATGGGAGGCTTTGTTAAAAATTCCACAAGGACAAATCAAGTCCTATCAACAGGTCGCTGAACAACTAGGAAGCCCCACTTCTGTTCGCGCCGTCGCATCAGCAATCGCTAAAAACAATATCGCATTGCTTATACCTTGCCATCGAGTAATACGCGCTACCGGGGTACTTAATAATTATCGCTGGGGAGATGCCCGAAAAGCGGCAATGATTTGCTGGGAAAGTAGCCGTTTTTTGGCACCGCATTAGTCTTTTCTTGCTTGAGCTCATTCGCTTTGTCTCCTATCTATATTGAACTTATTGGCTGAAATTGGACTTACACAAATAATTTGACGCACATCAACCCAATTCGCACCCAATACTTTTATTTAAAACCTCCAAACTGTAATATCTCATCGCCTCCCATAGCTACAATGAAATTCGGAATAAGAATGAGACAATGCATATTATTTGCGCTTACTATGGTATTACTCTGTGGCTGTACCCTGGTGAAATACGCATCAATACAAGAAGCGTATTCACGAGCGCAAAGAACTGAACCCCGCCAAAAAAACTTAAAACATATGATTGACCAAGAAACGTATTATGTGATTGGTCGCGCCCTTGACGAAACCTGTGATTGCCCGTCCGCCTCCTTAGCAATTGCAGCTTATTCAGATAAATTTCAAAAAAACGAGCTCGTCGATGTTATGTTTTTTACTAACGCCGGCACTCATTTCGGTTTAAATCTTCCAGCAGGAATTTACCAGCTGATAATTTTTATGGATAGCAACCATAATTCGATGTTTGAAAATAACGAAATCGTGGGACAAAAAATCGTCACTCTAAATAAAATTACAGCACCGGATAACGTTATTGATAAAGTCGAAATCGCGCTAAACACTCCTATAACAATTAGTGAAATCGAAAGCGTTGCAAAAACCACAGAAATCAAATCCCAAGAATCATTTTTTTTCCCAAGCGGAACAATCCGAAGCTTTGACGACGAAATCTTCGAAACCGGCATGGGAACTTTGGGCATGTATGAGCCAGCCGCTTTTTTGGATAAAGCAAAAACGCTTTTTTTTGCACTTGAAGAAGACGTTCCATACAAAATCCCGGTTGTTTTTGTACACGGAATCGGCGGGAGTGTCCGACAGTTTAAACCTATTGTCGATAAACTAGATCGTAATCGATACAAACCCTGGTTTTTTTATTACCCTTCCGGCAGTGATCTAAATCAACTGGCAAAAACGTTTTATAGCGTTTTTCTTTCTGGTCAAGTTGCACGCCTCGACGAGACACCTTTAATTATCGTCGCGCACAGCATGGGTGGGTTGGTAGTAAGAGAGGCAATCAATCAGTATGAGAACAACGAGAAGGAAAATACTATAGCATTACTATTTACCATTGCTAGTCCATTGAATGGACACACAGCCGCAGCTTTAGGTGAAAAACACAGTTTTATTGTTCTCCCCGCTTGGCGGGATCTAAATCCGGGTAATCCATTTATAAAAAATCTATTTCGAAAATCCTTACCCGAGTCTATCAATTATCAACTCTTATATGCTTACAACAATATCAGCACTTTAAAATTCGGTGAAAATAGCGATGGAGTCGTAACATTGTCCAGCCAATTGCGCCGGGAAGCACAAGACCAAGCGACAGAGCAATTTGGCTTCGATGATACCCACTCAGGAATTCTTGAAAACGATCATGCCATAGATTACATTCTGAATGCGATTTACCAAGTAAAAGGACCTTATCCAGAATCCCATTTAGAAATACTGTTTAAAGGCGGTTACGATTTACCAGAAGATCCCTCCATTGATCCTCTTTCGCGATACATAATTCGGATTTCTGGGAGATACATGAGTGCTCTTGTTGACGGAGAAATTGAATCTATACACCCACTTCAAACACAATTCATTAACTCCGCAAAAGGCAATATAAAAGCGGCAACAGATTTAGAAAAGTCTTGGATTATTTTTCAACAAAAATACCCTGAACTCATTAACTCGAGTAGCTCGCGGTAAAAAAGACAAATAACAAATGCGTTCAAAAAACCAGAGCTAACCAAACCGTTCTTAATCTTCCTCAGGATAAGAAAATACTTCATCAAGCCGAACACCAAAAGCGCGAGCAATTTTAAATGCTAATTCTAATGATGGAGAATAACGATTTGCTTCCAAAGCTAAAATCGTCTGCCGCGTGACCCCTACGGCTTCAGCCAAAGCCGCTTGGGTCATTTCATTGTTGTCAAAACGCAGCCGCCTAATATTATTTTCGATTTTTAACTTCGCCATATTAATAACCTCGTCGATAGCGAAACAGCTGCGTTAAAGATTTTGCCATTGAACTTATAATTAACGAAAGAAATAATAAATGTATGAAAAACATGGGCCTTAGACCCGCATAAATTGAGTCGTCTAATCCATGAGCTCTCCCAAAAAAGGATTGTGGGAATGTATAACTAATAACAATATGGCCAATAATCATCACAATACAGAAGCCCAAAACGCCATAAGCAATCGTATTTCCATTTGCAGCAATTCGTAAGTCTCGCTCATCGGAGATATCAGCTTGTACTTTCGGCCCGGAAAATATTGAAAGCAAAATGTAGATCAATATGGAAAGAACAATCGAAAGTACGATGACTTCGACCACAATCTTGGCTATCACCGGGTCTCCAGAAAAAAAGCCTCCGGGAACCTTCAACACATTAACCAAGTAGTAGACCGTCGCAAACACATTGGTCAATAGCTCGACCCAAACGTATTTTTCCTTATACGAAATACTCTCTAAAAAAGCCCTCATATACCCTCCTACCCTTTCTAGATTGATTAAACTATCACCAAGTACAACAAAGTTGACGAAATGTAATATATTTCATACTTATTGTAAAGTAATTATGACAGGTGATCAGCTAGAAAGGATTGTTCAAAGCAAATGGGTGGGAAGCCAGGGTATTTACGGTCTACAGCGATTGAGCTGACGCCCGAGGGGGCTTAAAGGAATGTGCGGACCGATTCAGGCTGAATTAAGTACAGAATGATAATTTTTCCGCTACTCGCGCACCGGCCGTTTTTGAAGCTTGCGCTGCAAGGTTCTACGGTGCATTCCTAAAGCCCTCGCGGTCGCCGAAATATTACCGTCGTGTTCTTGCAGCACTCTTTGTATATGCTCCCATTCCAGGCGATCAACGGATGGCGGTTTCGAAGCAAGGTCCACCTTGCTGGGGCTTGCTTGCCCTCCAAAAGAACTGATTATTTCCTCTACGTCGGCAGGCTTACACAAATAATTTTTTGCACCCAGTTTAATCGCCTCAACCGCCGTCGCGATACTAGAGTATCCCGTCAACATCACGATCTCGAGCTTGGGTTGAATTTGCAGTAGCTTGGGAATCAGTTGTAGACCAGAGCTCTCCGCAAGTTTGAGATCTACAATCGCCTTATGAAATGTTTGCTCTTCACAAACTTGCAGAGCTTGATGATCAGAATGACTTTGCACAACGATAAAACCATGACGTGTTAAAGCCCGTGCGAGAATCATTGTTAGTGATTCATCGTCGTCAACTAATAGAATAGTTTCTCCAGTACTACTCCCGTCATTGCTATTGGTATTTTGGTTTGTGTTCATAGAGTTTTTTTGCGGAAAATTATTGTCTTAATGTTTTTGGTCTATTGGCAAGCTAATTTCCAAACGTGTACCGTTCGGCACTTCGTCCAGGAGTTTAATTGATCCACCATAGCGACTAATGGTTGCGTTCGAAAGAAACACCCCAAGCCCCATGCCCTTTCTTTTATTGGTTACAAAGGCCTGACCAAGTTGCTGCTTTATATCTGGCGCAACACCGGGTCCGTCATCGACAATAACGATGCTTAATGTATCGGCCGTCCAAAACATTTGCACACCGACTTTGTTCACACTGGCATCGGCAGCGTTATTAAGTAAGTTTATAATTGCTTGTTCAACCGTAGAGTGGAATCGTAAGCAGCGCTCAGCATCTGTCTTTTGAATTTCCACATTGGCCACGACATCGGGTCTCAACACTTGCCAGCGCTCAATAATTCTTTTGCAGTAATTCGTTATTTTTTCTTCCGACTCATTTAAGGCCTGATCTACTTCTGCTTGTTTTACCAAATCCTTAAGAGTATGACTACACAAGTCGACTTGCTCTTGCAGCATATCTAAATCTTTTTCCAGTGCGGCGTTATCTTTGTAGTCGTGGGCCATTTCATTGAGCAAAAGTTTTATCGTTGTTAATGGGCTACCAAGCTCATGTGCGGTACCGGCAGCCAATGTCGCAACAGCGAGAACTTGCTCATCGCGTAAGTTTTCTTCTCGGTAATCATTAAGTTCTTGCTGTTGTTGCTTTAGCGCATGAGACATTCTTACAACAAAAAATGTTATCAAACTCGCACTGACAATAAAGTTAAACCACATTCCGAGAATGTGTGCGTTAATCGGCGAACCCGTCGGCATTTCATGTTCGCTTGCATGGCTCATATCCATACTCGCAAAGGGTCCGATATCTGGAATGGGGACATGGTAAAACAACAACAGGGTATAGCACGCAGCTGACAACGCCGTTAGCCAGCCTGTATAGCGCCAAGGCAAAGTGGCACTGGCGATACTCAAGGGCACCAGATAATACGAGACGAAAGGATTACTCGCGCCACCTGAAAAATAGAATAAAAAGGTAACTCCTATAATATCGAGAAGAATCTGTAAGAAAAATTCCAAAGGCTTTACAGCCCAGACTTTTTTTAATCGTAACCAAGTAGCAATATTAAACAAGAAGATTAAAAAAACGATTATGAAAAATACGAAATACGGGAGCTCAAGTTGTAGCTGAAAATACCCCACTCCCATCCCTAATACGAGAGTGAGTAGTAGCAACCAGCGAATGAGCAACAGCCATCTCAGATTCTGTTTTGGGGCAACTAAGGACGAAGCATTTGAAATCATTGGAGAAGTGTAAACTGCTAACGAGAGTTTGCCTAGTGATTGAGCAGCGATTAGATTTTAGCTATCAACAAACTCGTGGATCAAAGAAGTGGGGCCTTGACTCAATCAATATAATAGTTAGCAATTATGTCGCAAGAAAACATCAAGGCTAAAAAGTCACTTGCCGTAAGAACGCATTCTATCCGGCAAGTGCAACTCTGTTAAAACTAGCAGTAGAAATTCAATTAAACACTCAAATCAGTAAATATTTAGAAGCTGTATTAGAAACTATAACTAAGCCCGACGCGAACGCTTCGACCCGTGCCTTTTAATCTGTCACCACGCGCTATATCAGCATTCGCAACTCGATTGTAGCCATTCAAATGAACCGCGTGATTCTTATCTAAAAGATTATCCACACCGAAAACAAGTTGGAATTTTTCGCTAGCAAGCCAGCGCGCATTTACATGCAGCAAGCCATACCCAGCAGTAACTTGTTCGTTGTTGTAACTCGCCACTTTATCCTGCTCTGCAACAAGCTCTGAAGTCACACTGAAATCGAAAGTTTCATAATTCACACCCACGGTTACTGTGTGGTTCAGCGGAGCTATACGATACAAGTCGTCGTTAACATCTTCACGCTGCCCTCGGACATAACTCAGCACGCCGCGGTAATAAACTGTATCGCCAATCGCACCGTTATAACCCAAGTCTGCACCATAAAAACTGGCATCAACGTTATTAAATTGCAGTGCGTTAGCGCCACCCATCATGTTGGACACGGTGTTAATTTGTGCGGCAAAAGGTGAGTTAATCTCAGTGGTGCCCTGAATATAATCTTCTACATCACGATAAAAAACTTGAAAAGATAAATTAGTATTGGCAACGGCGTAATCCAGACCGACATTTATTTCATTCGCAACTTCACTATCAAGTTCCAAATTACCAATATAATTTCTACCATCGGCAAGCCCACCGGTTGCTTGCAGTGGTGCCCAAAGATAAAGAGCCTGGTAACTCGGCGCTTGCGTTTTGCGCGCAAAGCCGAGAGAGAAATCAGCTTGATCACTTAAAGAAATTGCCATTTTTGCAACAGCATCTAAATTGTTTTCCTCGACTATTTTATCCGCTTGATTAAAGGCCATGATGACCGGCATTAAATTCATCGCAACCATCATTGGCGCACCGGCGGCACTTGCATTGTCTGCGCTAGCTTCAAATTGATTCTGTCGAAGCCCAAGCTCCCACGAAACGCTATCGCTCACTCTAACCCACTCGGCATACAAGCCAAGAATGGAACGATTTGCATTATTGAAATTACTTAAAGAGAAAGCGGGGTTTGTCGGATCGCTAATTGTCGAATCGTAAACTGAGTCTGAATAATCAAGTCCGAAAGATATATCACCACTCGCTAATGGTCCGCTTAACTCAAGGCTGGCAGTTTTATGAGCACCTTCAGCAAAATTGAATCGATTCATAGGCATCATCATCATGCCCATCATCATTGTGGGCGCTTGTCGATGAGAGAAGTTATCCATACCATGTTCGACACGATTTGATCCCGCACCGAAGTCCACGACCCAATCATTTATATTTAGATAAGCATTCCCTTGCACAGACTTACCGTCAATAAAAATAATATCCATCGGCAGTGCGGCGGTACCGGTATCTTTTGTATTGATTCGTGTAGCATCGAGAGAAAAACCAAAGTTATCGCCTTGAAAACCATAAAAAGTATTTACGCGATTGCGACGAAAGAAAGTGTTAGGAATTTCATCATTACCTTGAAAATCGACGTCATCGCCTTCTTGGGCGCTGACAGACACACCAACTTTGTGATTTTGATTGGCGATAAAACCTAAAGCGCTGGAATGAGTTCCATCACCATTGGAGTTATAAAGTGTATTCGCTTGCAAGTGAGTTTTTATTTCCGAATCATCAGAAAAACTGCCCTGCTGACTTTGCACGTTAACGTGCCCGCCTGCGGTTTCTTGCCCAGAACTTACCGAAGCAATTCCACGGCTCACCGTTAAACTTTTTAAATTCGCTCCTGGCACCATCGATACCGGCGCATCCATCGCGTTTGGACCACTAGCATTAATAGGCATGCCATCAACAACGACATTCACTTTGTCGCCATTGGAGCCTCGATACTGTGGCAATCCCGTTAAGGGGCCATTTCGACTTATATTCGCGCCAGGCACTACTTTTAGAAATTCTCCGGTATTTGCAACTCTAATCGCATCACCTTGCAGCGTGATACGACTTTCAACCAACTGAGATTCGCCAACGATAACGATTTCGTCAATTTCTTGTTCAGCGGAACTAGCAATTGCACTAAAGCCCAAACTGGCAATCGCAACTCCGAGTGACAGCTTGCAAGGTGTTAGACGCTGGTGTTTTACCCAAGGTGTTAGACGTTGGTGTTTTACCTTAGAAATATTCATGGTGACCCTCTTTAATTAGGCCACCAATGATACGGACGCGGGTGCGCTCGAGGAATGTGACAAATTGTCGCAGTTAGGGGGTTACAGGTTAAGATTTGCAATCAAATAACAAGAAAAACCCTTCAGTAAAAAACAATTATCCATTCTTTTAGTTAATTGCGTATTTACGCAGGTAGCCTCGCAGTTGGTGATAGGTCAAACCAAGCTTCTCGGCTGTTTTTCTCTGATTAAATTGACAGGACTCATAAGCGTAGCGAATCAGTTCCGTTTCGTAATCACTGACGCGCTGCTTTAAGTCGATCGCCTCACCGGAAAGGAGAGACTTTAATTCCGAGGGCTCTTCGCCGGCCTCCTCTTCAGTCAAACCATAGCCAGTGAATTCATCTTCAATGAGAGCCTGCCGCTTTAACTTTGTGATCGCATTGTTTTCACCGCCCTCAACATCTTCACGATGGATATGTGATAGCGGCCGATAAGGCGAGTCAAATGGATCAAAAACAATCGTATCTATTTCTGCTTCAGCATCGGCTTTGTAGACGGCTCTTTCTACGACATTCTTTAATTCGCGAATGTTACCCGGCCATTCGTAGTCGACAAGCTCTGCCATAGTCTCCACGTTAAATCCCGGGAAATACTCCCGGTGCAGCTGCTTTACCATTTCAGTGGCGAAGAACTCAGCTAATAAGGGGATATCGTCTCGCCGAGCCCGCAGAGGGGGAAGTGTAATAACATCGAAGGCTAGGCGATCAAGAAGGTCACTGCGAAACTTATTCTGCTTCGCCAAAGTGGGTAGATCTCCGTTAGTCGCTGCCACCAATCGAACATCAAGCTCTAAAACCTGATTCCCACCGACGCGAATTAATTCGCCATATTCAATTAAGCGAAGGATTTTTTCCTGCACGCGAACGGATGTCGTCGCGAGCTCATCAAGAAACAAGGTGCCGCCATCTGCCCGCTCAAAATAGCCCTTATGTTGCTTGGTTGCACCGCTAAATGCGCCGACTTCATGACCAAACAATTCTGACTCCATCAAGCTTTCACTAATCGCCGCACAATTAACTTTTAAGTAGGGCTGCCCCCAACGCTCGGATAGATAGTGAACCCGCGCAGCGATCAGCTCTTTACCCGTACCTCGCTCTCCCACGATTAATACGGGTTTGGTCAATGGGGCAATTTGCGAGACTTGCTCTTGGACTTCAAGAAAGCTAGAAGACTCGCCAATCATGCGCTCGGTTCGGTCTGCGTTCATGGTGGCTATTTTTACCACATATTAGCTTTTTAAACCAACTGTTAGCCTTTAAGATCACAGAAATTATCGGTCAAATAATGTTCTTTCAATTTTTAATTCTTAAATATCAATAGGTTAAGCGTGTTTTGAAAAGTTGGCACGCCCCCTGCAATATTACAAACATGTTAGGGAATTTAACCAACTAACAGTTAAAACAGTAATCCATGCTAACGAGGTGAACCATGGGCATATTTTCAAGATTAAGCGACATCATCAACGCGAACATTAACTCTCTTTTAGATTCGGCTGAAAACCCCGAAAAAATGATTCGCCTAGTGATTCAAGAAATGGAAGAAACACTTGTAGAAGTTCGAACCAGCTCAGCCAAACTTCTTGCCGAAAAAAAGGAACTTGTCCGACGTAACGAAAGGCTCGTTAAGCAAGCAGAAGACTGGGAACGAAAAGCAGAACTTGCGCTAAGTAAAGATCGAGACGATTTAGCTAAGGCTGCACTCATTGAGCGTGAAACAGTCAATGATCTCATTGAAGTTGTTGAGCAAGATCTCACCAAACTAGGTGAAACACTGGATCGCTTAACGGAAGAAGTGGAGCAGTTACAGTTAAAACTAAACGATGCGAAAGCTCGCCAGAAAACCATTGTCATGCGCACACGAGCAACGCAAACGCGGGTAACAGTCAATTCGAAATTAAACAGTCGCTCTGTCGATGATGCGATCGGCAAAATGGAATACTTCGAGAAAAAGATCGAGCAAATGGAAGGTCAAATCGAAGCAGACAACATGGGTAAATCCAGTTTACGTGACGAATTTAACGAGCTCGAAATGCACGACAAGATCGATCAGGAGTTGCAAGCACTTAAGGATAAAGTGAAATCCCGCAAGGAACCAGCAACACCAAAAACAAGCACTAAAGCGGCAAATGAAAACACCGGCTCGGAAGAATAAGAAGTTCTTGGAAGAGTTCGCGTAAGAATAATCATAATCGATAGGGAGGGAGGGCAATGAAACCACTTGAACATTTACTACCGGCGCTGTTGTTGAGTATTTCGCTCAGTGTGCTGACTGTTCAAGCATTGGAAAATGGTTCGATAAAAGTATTCCAAACCACTATTCCACATTGCTCACTCAATCAAGATACAGGTAGTTCGCAAGCAACCGTAGTACAAATTGGCTTTAAAACCAATCGCTTCAAATGGGAAAACTGTTTAGGTCAATAGAGTCGAGTTTGATTCTGACCGAAAACACAAAAACATTTACTTTAAGCAAACTAACTTTAACTACACATACTTTTAACCAAAAAATAGAGAGGAATATCATGAAACTAATCACACCAGATCAAGAAGCAAAAATTCGTTTACGCTACGAAATTATTACTTCATGCATTCTAGCCACCGTTATTGTTGGTGTTGCCATGTACTTAACATCACCAATCTCTTACGGCTTGATAAATGGCGGAGTAATCGCCTAGAACAGGCTTGCAATGAACCGGATATCTATTGAAAATAAGCCGGTCAAACAATAACCCATAACATAAACGACACGTAAATCGGGCAAGGAGAACAACAATGAGTAGTGCTGGAATAGTCGCATTGGTCACCGTCGTAATGATATTCAGCATTCCAATTGTTGCCATTTGGGCGAGTGTTGTAAAAACACGTTACAAGGCCCTGCAAAGCAATGTGACTAATGTAGAGAGAGACCAACTCCAACGCCTTACCAATATTGCCGATTCATTAGCAGAAAGAATCGAGACTCTTGAAGCGATTCTCGATTCAGAAGTACCCGACTGGAGAGATGATCATGACAAGCAATGAGACTTTTGGAAAAAGAAAATTATGTCTCGACTCTGAGAATAAATGGATACTAGGGATTTGCGCGGGTATAGCGAAATATTTTGAGATTGAAACAACATTTGTCCGAATAGCATTTATTATCGCTCTATTTACTTTTCCTTATATCATTCCAATTTATATTGTCATGTATTTTTGCTTGACCAAAGAAAGTAAACCTTTGCGAGCCTTTGGCGAAACAATCTCAAACAACCGAGTTGGACGACATTTTCGAGAAGTAGATTACAGTAAACGCCTATACAAAAGCCGCAGTGATCGTCGTATCTCAGGTGTTTGTGGTGGTATCGCTGCCTACATTGAAACCAGCTCATTTTTAGTTCGCATGGTGTTCGTATTAGCATTACTGTCAGGTGGCCCATTTATTGTTCTAGTCTATTTCGCTCTTGCGATAATTTTGAATAGAAATCCAAATGAAGAGGACAGCCAAAGAAGCCGTCGCTATAGACGATATAGAGGTTGTGGACAACGATATAACAGTGCCGCAGATACGGCGAGAGATTATAAAGAATCAAGCTATGGCAAAAATTCATATTCTCGACGACGCAGATATCAACAAGAAACCGAACAAACTTTTGACAAAAGAGATTTAAAAGAAACTACTGGAAAATTTGATGAACTTGAGGAAAAGCTTCGTCGCCTTGAGGCCTCGATTACCTCAAAGAAATTTAAACTACATACTGAATTTAAAAATATGTAGAAGGCATATAGATAGAAAGTTGGACATATAAAAATTGTAACTATATAGGCGGGAGAATATAGATGGGAGAATTAGCACTAATTTTCGGTTTTGTAATTTGCATAATGGGCATGAAACATTACTACGCTTACAAAACGAGAATGACTGATATTGAAGGCAGGATCGACAACTCTGAAAAAATTAACATGCAAGAAGAAATGGCGAGCATCAAACATCGTCTTGTCGTCTTAGAAAAAATTGTCACCGACAAAGGCTACCAATTACACGACGAATTCGAACAACTCAAATCATAAGCGGAATATGCCATGTCAGTTAATAGCGCGGATCAACCCCTAGAATCGCTTAGAGAACAAACCATCGACCAACTGATTATGAATTATGGCCATGGGAAACTATCTCTTGAAGCCTTTGAACGACGCTTGGATCAAGCTTTAGATGCGAAACGACATGACGATCTTTCAGTATTAAGCAACGATTTAGTACTTGAAGTTGATTCCGACTACATCGCCAAGAAAAAGGAAGAACTGGGTTTTAATAGTGACGCTACTGACGATGAGGAAGTCGATTACTTAATCAGTATTTTTAGCGGCACCAAACAAGGCGGTACACAAGAGGCAGCAAAGAAATCCCGCATGATTAACTTCTTTGGTGGTGGCACTCTGGATTTCAGTGAAGCAAAATTCACCAGCGAAAGAATAGAGGTCCAGAATTTTTGCTTTTTCGGAGGTGCAGATATTATTGTTCCGGAGAATGTTAATGTCATCACTAAAGGGTTTTGTATTTTTGGCGGGATTGATAATCGTAGCTCTTCTAGCAAATCAAAAAGCACTACCATTATTATCGAAAACTTTATCTTTTTTGGCGGAGTAAAAATAAGAATAAAGCGTAATATAAAAGAAAGGTGGATGGAATTTAGCGCAACGGTTAAATCTATTTTTGGACAAAACGAATAAAAACGGCCACCCTTGGGTGGCCGCTATGCTTTAGATACCCTATGTCAACTTAGGCAAGCTAGTTCCCACAACCCAATGCCTCATATTCTTCTCGATCAAAATTTCCCATACGTAAAAAAGTTGCGCGATAAGTAGAGCACTTATTCGCTGCGCTAGAAAAGGTATCATTCATAAATTCACTTTTAATACTGTCGGCGCTTACTTCCAAATTCGACATGCGAACCCCACCGTCTTCTTCAGTATCCAAGATCATCATTTTTGCTTCACCTGGTTCATTTTGCCAGGCTTTCCACTCTGGCAAACTTCCCTCTCTACCCTTCCCGGGAGATCCTGTATAAGCGAAGTTGGCCCAGTAGGAACCCATACGACTTGACAACAAATCTCGTGATTCATTTCGCGAAGGATCATACATCGTTTCTTTCGGAATAAATCCTACGTCCCAATTGTTGAAAACAAACGCCATCTCTGTCGCGTGAGCAGCGCCGACAGCGATACTAAGGTCAGTGCCGTTGGAGCTTGCTTCTTCGTCCCAGTCAAAACGGTAGGTGTAAACATTGCCAGCTTGTAAAGGCGACATCAGCCGCGCCAAATCATCAACACCACGTAATTTCCAAGCATCTGATTGATATTTGGCGATACGAATATATTCGTCAGGATCGTCTTCCAATAAAGCCATCATCGTCGGCTCACGAAATTGATAAATTCTCAACTCATCACGGTTCGTACCCAAAATGATCGGTACTTGGTTGTATTCCCCCTTAGCCAATTGTTCTAAAGGTGGGGTTTCGAGAAATACGCTGCCGTCGGTAAATTTTTTCGGTGCAGGATAATTTCTCGTCGCTTCCGGATTATAAAGTGTTAAAAATTCTGCAGCGCTTTGGCTATAGAGTAATTCCTTTATTTCTGCGTCGGACATTGCCATCTGCATGTCTTTTGCCGTTTCTCGATCACTTGCTTTCCCGTCGCGAATTAAAATTTTGTTCACAATTTCTCGTGAGCTATGCGCATGTCCGGGCGCTTCATCGTCAACAAAGTTCGCGCCCTGCTCCATACTGGTTGTGCCAACACCACCACTTTCAACAATCGCCTTATGAAACAAATTGTTTGCCATCGGAGAAGTCACTAGGCTCATCACATTACCGGCGCCAGCCGACTCACCAAAAATAGTGACGTTATTTTTGTCACCGCCAAAAGCAGTAATATTATCTCGTACCCACTCCAAACCACTTATCGTATCAACGGTGCTCCAATTACCACTGGCTGCCGCACCACTCGCGCCCTCTTCTAGTACGGCGGGATGCAAGAACCAGCCTAGTGGCCCCAAACGATAGTTAACTGCAACCACAACAACATTTTGCGTTTCCGCTAAATTGCTCGCATCGTAATCACCCGCATAACCGCTGTTATTACCACCGCCAAAAATCCAATACATTACCGGCAATGGGTTTTCAGGTGAGGCGGTTGTGGGTGCATAAACTGAAAGATATAAACAGTCTTCATCGCCAACCACTTTGTCACCATCAAGGTCTTCTATACCTGCAGAAAGCGTTGAAACAAATTGTGGGCAAGGCTGAATCGTTTTATTTGCTTCGAAAATTCCATCCCACGGATCAATTGGCTGAGGCAGTTTCCAACGCAATTCACCCACGGGTGGTTTCGCAAAGGGAATACCTAACCAAGCATAACTACCATTTTCTTTAATGACGCCCTTTAAGTCGCCTGAAACAGTTGAGCGCACCAGAGGGTCTGTCAATTGGGATACCGGATTCGCACTTTCAATAGCAGCTGGTGATTCATCGTTAGAGCTACTACACCCGACAAGCCCCACCACCATCATTAACATAATCAAGGGTAAGCTTGTTACAGAAGGAATTTGATAATTAGAAAACAAGGACATTGTCATTTCTCCTATTGTTATGTTTTTACTTTTTGTTTTTTTCCTACCACCATCAACACGGGTTTTTTCACATTCTATTCAGCTTTAGCGCACAACTTGTCTTTCATCAGGAATCAGCCACCAAGTCGTACAGGCTGCAATAATTAAAAAACACAAAAACAAATAAAATGCGATTGTGTAAGTGCCGGTAAAATCGTAAATCAAAGCAGCGACTGGGATACCCATTAAATGCAAAGGCAACATAGTTGGTCGCGTTAATCCCATCACTTTGCCAAATTCGCCGCGACCAAACAAAGAGCTAATAATCATGGCGTGCAATGGAATAACTCCACCCATGCCAAAACCAAAAATAATCGACGCAATTGTAATAAGCCAATACTGCTCAACAAATAATAACATCGCAATACCAATCCATTGCGTGGTGATGGTAATAATAATCGCCGATTTGTTATTTGCACGCTCAGATAGAATTCCAAAAAATATTTTGCCGAATACGCCAGCAAAAGCGCCTACGGCCAAAATATTTGCCGCTTGAAAACTACTAAAACCCAAGTCCAATGTGAAGGCAACCAAATTGAACAGCGTCGCGCTCATTACGCAAAAGATCAATCCAAAGGAAATGGTTACGGCCCAAAATGATTTTAATTTCAACACATCGCGCCAAGAGATTTTGGGTACAACGGGAGGTGGCGAAGTCGATTCTGGTACGGCGATTCTGGCACGGCCATCGGGTTCTAAATTTTTATCTTCAGGCGAATCAACAACTAAAAACCAAACAATAGGCATCACAATGACAAAAGTCGCAACGCTAAATATTTCTAAACTTCCACGCCAGCCATACTGCACTATTAGCCACGTTGTAATGAAGGGCATAATCGTACCGGACAATGACACCCCCATCGTTGCGATTCCCAGCGCGGTACCACGTCGCACCACAAACCAATTCGCCACCAATTTTGCTGTTGCGAGCTGCCCCATCATGCCTGTGCCAACTGCCGTTAAACAAATTAACACGATGTAAAATTGCGTCATCGATTGAACTTGGGATAGCAGCGCAAAACCCAAAGTACTAATACAAACGCCGATCGCCATAATGCGTTTAATTGAGTATCGATCGAGTGCATTGCCCACCCAAGGGGCCAAGATAGACGCGACACCATTAACTAGTGCTATACCCATGGCGACACCGAATCGCGATCCACCACCGAGCTCTTCAGTTATCGGCAAATAGAAAACGCCATAGCTGTAAAAAAAGAAACCGACGGCAATAAAATCCACCCAAAACGCCGCAGTAACGATAGTCCAGCCGTAAAAGATTCGGGGCGATGACATGAAGATCCTAGATTGCTGAATAAAATGGAGAGGTGAAAAGGTGGCAAATTATACAAGAATTAGTCCATTTTCGTATGCTTTTATTCTTATATGCTTAACTTGCGCTTGCTTACTTCACCAATAAAAAAGTCGATGGTAAAAGCAATATAGTCCTGCCCTACCATCGACTTGAATTAACCAATAATTAGTAGCCTTCGCTAAACTACGATTTTCGCCCAATTACCACGTTGCCAAATAATCACAAACAACGCCGTTTGCAAAATATAGAACGCAAGCATAATTAAAAATATCGCGATAAGGCCTTGTTCAAAATAAACCCCTATCAACCAGTACAAAGGTAAACGCATCAACCATTGATTGCTAAAAGTGATTTTGAACACCACACCCACGGCACCAGCGCCTACCAAACCCATCGACAACACACGTCCGAAGCTTTCAACCCAAATAGAAACCAACATGATACGCAAGGGCAACACCGCTAACTCGACGGTCTGAGAATCGGCCATAAATACATCGAGTATTGGTCGTGCATAAATACAAGATACAAGACAGAGTAAACCCAGAATCCCACTCGCCACCGTTGATATTTCCCAACCCCAGCGTTTCGCATCAGCAACCGCTTTACGCCCCAACGCACCACTTACTAGAGAAGTAGAGGTAACCCCCAAACCAATCGCGATCATTAAGGAGGTCATCATAATGGTGGCGATAACTTGAAACGCTGCGAGCTCTTTGGTGCCCAAAGTCGCAACAATTCTCACAAACACCAACATGCCTACTGCGAATAAAAATTGCTGCACGCTCATTGGGATAGATATGGTAAGCAAGCCTTTCAATTGTGATTTATCAGGCATCCCTTGCAATATGTGACCACGACCTAATACACGGTAAGCAATACAACAATGCACCAATACACCCACAATATTCGCAAGCGTTGTCCCGAGTCCGGCACCGGTAATTTCCAAACGTGGAAAACCAAAATTACCGAATATCAAAACGTAGTTGAATCCTGCGTTACAAAGAAGTTGGATTAACACGACGATTAATCCATAAATGGGTTTACCAATGCCGAGCCAATATCCACCAAACGCCATTGCTAGACCACCGAAAAATATTGCCGGCAGTACTGCAAATAAATAATCACGCCCGCCAGCGACAACTACTGGGTCGGGAGTCATTAATACGGATAACAAAGGTAATAATAAATAACTTAAGGGTAACAATACCAAAGCAATCATCCCGGCCAACACCATTCCCGAAGTCAAGGTCATCGACAATCCTTCGGTACGCCCTTCTCCGATTCGCCTTGATACAACAGTTTGTACTGCGGCGCTCACTCCCATTAATAACGAAAAAACCATGAAGAATTGATTTCCACCCACGCTCATCGAAGCCAAGGCGCTATCGCCCAACTGCCCGATCATTCCCGTATCAATCGCACCCATTAGATTTTGCGTCAACATCGCTGCCAACACTGGCAATGCGATAACAAAAATTGTTTTAAGTCTCGCTGCACTTAAAAAACCAGCAACAGTGTTTTGCGATTCTCCTGAAATATCGTCGGAAGAATTTTTAGCAACCTCACTCATAATCGACCCCTTGAAAAAAGTTTTGTAAAAACACTTGCAATTGTTTTTGACGGTGTTAAAGTTACTGCACTCCTCGGAATTCACCCGGGGATTTTTTTTGCCCTCCTCCTTCTAAAAACCGCCCATTTACGCATATTGCAAAGTTCAAGTCGAGGAGAAATTTGTTTTTCTACTCGAAGACGATATGAATCATGCGTAGAAACAATTATTTATTTCGTGTTCACCAAAAAATATTACAAGACTTTGATTTACGTTTTGTGAATTAGTGCTTTAACTGATTCGGTCAAATCACGTTATTCTCATTTACTAATAATAAAAATATTCCGAGCAATGGTTTTATGAAAATTCCGAAGCGTCTTAAACCACTTATTGAAGAAGGCTTAGTTGACGATGTCATCAGCCAACTCATGAGCGGCAAAGAAGCCGATGTGTTTATTGTCAGATGCGGTGGCGAAACGCGTTGTGCAAAAGTATACAAGGACGCGGTCACACGCAGCTTTAAAAAAGCCGTTTTGTACCACGAAGGGCGTAAAACTCGCGGTGGCCGCAGTGCTCGCGCAATGACAAAACGTTCACGCTACGGTCGCGAGCAACAGGAAGATGTTTGGCAAAATGCGGAAGTCGATGCGCTATCACGTTTAGCCAATGCGGGCGTTCGCGTTCCCACAACTTATGGCTGTGTCGATGGCGTCCTGCTAATGGAATTAATCCAAGATGAAGAAGGTTATGCCGCACCGCGTTTAAATGATGTCATTCTAACAATTGATCAAGCACTTGAAGATCATGCAGTGATGATGGAATACGTAAAAATGATGTTGTGCGCGGGAATTATTCATGGTGATTTATCTGAATTTAATGTTTTACTTGATGAATATGGTCCAGTGATTATCGATTTACCTCAGGCAGTTAATGCCTCCGCCAATAACAATGCGCAATCAATGTTAGCGAGAGACATTAACAACATGAAAGATTTTTACTCGAAGTTTGCCCCAGAATTAAAGGCCACTCGCTATGCAGAAGAAATGTGGTCTTTATATGAGGAAGGAAAATTGAGACCCGAGACTCAACTAACGGGGCTTTTTACCGACAGCGAAATACTCGCCGATGTCGATGCAGTAGTGGAAGAGATAAAAGCCGTCGAGAAGGAAGAAGAGGAACGCAAAGGTAGAGAGGAATAAATGGAACTGTTGGCTTAATTGATAGCTTTGGGCTGCAAAAATTATTGTAAGTAAAAAGGCCACAGCTAAAAGCGTGGCCTTTTTATTTTTGAGGTTCTATTAGTAAACCCCGAGATTAGCAAGTCGTGCGCGATGAATCGAAACAACTTTGGGTTGTTTCGACCCTTCGGGGGGTAACTCGCAACTTCCTGTTGCTCGGCCTCTGGCCAGCAAGCTGTTCAAATCTGCTCCTGCAGATTTGTCGACTGTCGCTCGTTGCTAACTGTTGCACAGTTAGTCGAACGGGTGCGTTCTTTCGGCGATTCTCTATTGAGGAGATGGCCATACAAAAAAAGGCCACTCCCAAAAGAGTGGCCTTTTTATTTTTGAGGTTCTATTAGTAAACTACCGGGGTTAACGTGCGGTGCGCGATGAATCGAAACAACTTTGGGTTGTTTCGACCCTACGGGGGTTAACTCACAACATCCTGTTGTTCGGCCTTCGGCCAGCAAGCTGTTCAAATCTGCTCCTGCAGATTTGTCGACTGTCGCTCGTTGCTAACTGTTGCACAGTTAGTCGAACGGGTGCGTTCTTTCGGCATGAACCGCCATACAAAAAAAGGCCACTCCCAAAAGAGTGGCCTTTTTTTGTATGGTGGGTCGTGCGCGATTCGAACGCGCGACCAATTGGTTAAAAGCCAACTGCTCTACCGGCTGAGCTAACGACCCATATTTTGTATCTGCGGGCTGACTAATTAGCTCACGCAAAGGAGCGCATATGTTAATGATTTAGGCTTAAAAAACAAGGGCTTTTGTAATTTAATTATTGGCTTGCAGATCAGGCGCTTAGCTTGCTTTGCAAGGGCTTACCAACCCGGTAAGCCGCCGTTTTCTAGGCTTGGTAGCGGGTTGGGTCGACGATGCCAGCTTCAGAGAAACCCGTTTTACGCAATCTACAGCTATCACACTTGCCGCAGGCTTGGCCTTGCGGATTGGCTTGGTAGCAGGACACAGTCATTGCGTAATCAACATTGAGCTCAGTGCCTCGCTTGATGATGTCGGCTTTACTGAGATCGATTAGCGGGGTTTGAATTCTGAGCGTCGATCCTTCGACGGCTGACCGAGTTGCAAGATTGGCCATTGTTTCGTAGGCCTTGATGTAATCAGCTCTGCAATCGGGATAGCCTGAATAATCGACAGCATTGACGCCGATAAATATATCGCCTGCTCCAAGAACCTCGGCCCAGCCTAGAGCAATGGAGAGGAATACGGTATTGCGAGCGGGTACGTAAGTCACCGGGATACCTGGCGTTTCATGCTCCGGCACATCGATACGTTCATCAGTCAGCGCTGAACCACCAATACTGCCTAAATCGAGGCGGACAACTTTATGTTCTGCGGCACCCAATAACTGACTGAGTTTGGCCGCTGCATCTAATTCCGCGCGATGCCTTTGCCCGTAGTCGAAGGCTAGACTGTAGCATTCGTAGCATTTGCTCTTGGCGATAGCGAGCAATGTCGTTGAGTCCAGGCCACCCGAGGTGAGAATAACGGCTTTTTTTGTAGTCATGTTGAAAATGGTCTTACTTACTTTTTATTTAACAATCAAAACTTAAAAGTTTACTGATTTAGAATACTGAGAGCATCTCAATAAACGCTAATGTCCAGGCTTATCGCCCCATAAGAGTTTGTGCTGCTGAAGCTGAAAGCGGACCGACAAATTATCTTCGATAATCCATTCTGCCAATTTTTTCGCCTCTAACTGTTCAAAACTCGGAGAAAACAACACTTCATCAACCTTTTCAGGCAAATCAAATTCAGCCAATTTAAATCGAGACCATTCGTAATCTTCGCGATCACAGATAACAAATTTAACCTGATCGTGGCGATTCAGGTGAGCTAGGTTGCGATATAAGTTTTTAGACACTTCGCCAGAACCCGGCGTTTTCAGATCTACGACTCGACTTACCCGGCTATCGACATTCTCAATCGGCATTGCCCCGCTGGTTTCCAGAGAAACGTTATATCCTTCGTCACACAACGCAACCAACAAAGGCAAACAATCTGGCTGCGCCAAAGGTTCTCCCCCAGTAACACAAATGTAGCGAGGATTAAATTTTTTAACTGCAAGTAATATTTCTTCAATGGTTTTTTGCTCACCACCGTGAAATGCGTATTCTGTGTCGCAATACTGACAGCGTAAGGGACAACCCGTTAAGCGCACAAAAACCGTCGGCAAACCCACTGTACGCGCTTCACCTTGGAGAGAATAAAAGATCTCGTTGATTCGTAAACTATGGTTTTGCATCGCTAAACGTTTGGAATTCTTTTCTGAGAATGAATGACGGTGTAGGGAAGTTTATACGAAAAATACTGAGGACTAAAATTCGGAATCTTGAAAACACAAAAACACGAGCTGCTACAAATAACCCGCGTTTTTTAGCAATTTAAGGGCAATTTTGGCTAACTAGGGAAAATTCTCATTCAGGAATATTTCTGCCAAGCTCGCAGAATCACTACCGCTTTTACTCACCTCGATCATCAAAATTTTCGCTTGAGCTTTGTCGCCCATATCAAAATATATCTTACCAAGCTTATATTTTCCGTCGGGCGTCTTGGAATGATTTGGAAATTTTGTTACCAAATCACTAAACCACTGTCGCGCTTGCTGAGGCTTGCCATCAACCACATACAACTCGCCAAGCCAATAATGCGCGTTCGCGGCATACTGGCCATTAGGGTAAGCAACGAGTAAATCATTCAAGGCCGCTATCGCGTTTTTATAATCCTTCTTATTAAGGGCCATATCCAAGGCTTGCTCGTAACTCACTCGCTCATTTTCGTTGTATTGAGGTGCAGCTTGAGAAGAATTTGGAGCGCCATTACGCGAAGAACTCGACACGGTGTTATTCGATGAAGAACTTATGCCGCCTGCTTGTCCGCCTGAACCAGTATCGGAATTTAGCGTTGGCGCGCCACCACTGAGACGTCGATCTAGATCGATATAGTCGTCAAGATGCTGCTGCTTAAGTTTATTGAGTGTGTAACCCTGCTCCTCAACCAAACCCCGCAACATTTGCACCTCTTGCTGTAGTTGTTGAACTTGAAAGTACAACTCCGCAAGTGCGTTCGCGTCGGGCTGAGTATTTCCGGCAGAATTACCAGTATTTTGGACCACGCTGACCGGAGATCGAGATTGGCCAATAGCGCGGATCGTAGGAGAGGACTCCACCACTTCAACTTGCGCGTTGAGAGCGGACGGCTGAATGACAAACACCGCTGCCAGCATGGCAGCGGTGAAGGTTTTACTTCTAATCATTGTAAAGCTACTTGATTACGACTGAATTTTATTTGAGTTCAACGCGACGGTTCTGAGCCCAAGCATTTTCGCCACTACCTAAAGCCGCTGGACGCTCTTCGCCGTAGCTAACTGTTTCGATGCGTGAACGATCAATTCCTTGCAAAACCAAGAAATCTCGCACGGCATTCGCACGACGCTCACCCAAAGCAATGTTGTATTCGCGAGAACCGCGCTCATCAGCATGACCTTCAAGGCGAATACCTTGCGAGTTGTTGCGGTAGAATTGAGCGTGTCCAGTCAAAGCAGCCCGGCTCTCTGGCTTGATAATTGACTGATCGAAATCGAAGTAGAAAACAGTTGCTAAGTCTGGGGCTTCCATCTCTTCACTGCTTAAACCATTATCATTGCCGCTTCCAACTGTTACAGGCTCTTCAACAGTTGTGTCGACAACAGGCTCATCGACTGTATCGCTGCTGCTGCAGCCCGCAACCAAAGCTAGAACACAAGCCAAAGCCAATAGTTGTTTTAAAGAATTAGTAACCATCTTTCACTCCCAATTGTTGTTAGATGTAGAACGTAGTTATACAAATGAAATTGTTGTTTTTGAACTCTTCGTTTACAAGAAAAGCGTTTAGTTTAGTCTATAAAAGGCGACCATGCCGGTTCTCGTACATCACCCCTGGTCGACAAATCAAACCTTGTCAATGCATCCATGGATACTGCCGCCAAAATTCCGCGACCACGATTGTCTTTGGTTGCATACATTATCATAGCGCCATTCGGTGCGATACTAGGCGATTCATCTAGCTGTCTTCTTGTCTCTCTCGTTAAGGTCCGAATTTCGCCAGACTTGATATCTTGAGAAGCAATATAGTCGACGCCGTTATCACGATGGATAAATACAAAAGATTTCCCATCAGGAGACACCGTCGGCGCAGCGTTGTAATCGCCTGCGAAGGTTAAGCGCTCTACCCGCCCGCTTGCAAGGGTTACTTGATAAATTTGTGGTTTTGCACCGCGATTTGA
Organism: Aurantivibrio infirmus; assembly: GCF_054767315.1. Taxonomy (NCBI): domain Bacteria; kingdom Pseudomonadati; phylum Pseudomonadota; class Gammaproteobacteria; order Cellvibrionales; family Cellvibrionaceae; genus Aurantivibrio; species Aurantivibrio infirmus. Next base: position 511,965 of record NZ_BAAFSK010000002.1, on the reverse strand, counting down.
GGTGAAAATGATAGCTTTTCCGTCTGCTGTCCAACTTGGTTCAGTATCAATTGCTAAATGTCGGGTTACACGGGTTAAGGCTTTTGTTTCGACGTCTAGGATATAAATCTCTGGATCACCATCTTTTGACAGGCTAATTGCCAATTTTCGGCCGTCTGGCGACCAGGCTGGCGCCGCATTTATCCCTCTGAAATTGGTTAATTGCCGACGTTCGCCGGAAAAAATATGCTGGATATAAACGGCAGTTCGCCCGCTTTCCCAAGACACATAGGCGAGCCATTGGCCGTCCGGAGACCACGTGGGAGATACCAAAGGCTGACGTGTTTCCAACAACATTCTCGGCCTTGCGCCATCCGCATCCGATAACATCAATCGATATTGGGTTTGGCTTACTTCTTCGATATATACCAACTGAGTTGAAAAAATACCACGAATACCCGTCGCTTTTTCATAGACCTTATCGCTAACGAAATGCGCAATATCACGCAGTTGATCAGGGCTGCCGTCAACGGCGAGATTTAAGATTTTACGCTGAGCAAAAACATCGAACATTTCGAATTCAAGGCGAAAATCACCGCTCGCGTTTCGAGTGAGATTACCAATCACCAGAAATGCTGCCTGTAAAGCCCGCCAATCTCGGTAAAACACCTCAGATTCTCGACTTGGAGACGAGAGCATATCCGAACGAGGAATTGGCCGTAATTGACCACTGCGCTGTAAATCCGCGCTAACAATTGCAGAAATATCTTCCGCCAAAGGACCTCCACTCCAACCCATGGGCGCGATGGCAATCGGCGTTGGGTTGTTTACCCCACTAGTAATTTCAATGACCAGTTCAGCACGAACAGCGGCACTCAAAGAAATGCCTAGGAGCAAAAATAAAATGTGTTTCATTGACGTAAATCCCCTGGATTAAAAACCATTCTAAATTGGCGAAAATTTTGTTCGAAAACTACAGACGACACTTCTCGTAATTCAGGAAAACGTTCGGCTTTCCTCACCGCCTGTTGTGCGGAACGATCGAAGGCATCGTTACCACTACTTTTCGCAATTGTCACATTGACAACTTGACCGTTAGGTATCAACTGGATGATAAGTTCACAGCTCATGCCGTTGCGAGCTGACGGTGGCCTGCTCCAATTTTGACTCACCCTATCAACCATCAAATCGGAAAAACTTTGCGCCATAACCGCATCTTCCTGCGCTTGCATCAAGGCACGCTCTTGTTCAAGCTGATCTGAGAACGCCTGCTCACGTTTTTTGCGGTCTTCTTCTTCACGCTGTCGCTCTTGCTCAGCTTTCGCTAAGCGTTCTTTTTCCGCAGCCTCTTTTGCCAAGCGTTCTTTTTCAGCTTTATCTTTCGCTTCTTTTTGTTGTCGCTGCTTTAAAGCTTGTGCATCAGCTTGCTTGCGTTTGATTTCTTCCTGACGTTTTTTTTGTTCTTCTTGTTTTTTACGATCTGCCGCGTTATCGACCACTTGTTTTTTTGGTGGAGGTGGGGCCACATTTGGCGCAGTCGCCTTCATTTGCACGAGCTCTGCCGGAATATAACGCGGCGTTTCAGTTTGTTTTTTTGACGTACTTGGAGTCCAACCCCATATCATAAATACCAACACCGCCGAGTGTATGCCAACACTCAGCGTGACCGGAAAAAAATAAGACGATGAATTAGGCATTCGCATTCAATCTTACTCAAAAAAAATTATTAATCGCATAAAAATAAACACAAGGAATCTTTGAAATAAGTAGGAGATTTTTGCGCTAGCAAGGAAGCACCTCGCGGAAAAGCGGAATTGACACGTAGTCAATGAGCATTTGAGCAAGGAGCTGACGCCGCTAGCGTGAAAATATACACTTATTCAAAGGTTCCTTAACTTTTTGGTGGATCTGTTACTAAGCCAACCGCAGGTACACCAGCATTTTGCAATTCAGACATCATCGACACCACCTTGCCATAAGGCACACTGGTATCACCATAAATCAATACCCGGGTGTCTGGCTTCTGGCGAATCACTTTCGACACCAATTCTTTTATATCCGCTAAGGGTTTTTCCGCCTCAGGATCACCACCAACACTCAAAAAATAACTACCATCAGCTTTAATAGAAACAATAAGCGGCTCATCTTCTTTTTGATCTACTGGTGCCGAAGGTGCTTGCGGCAAAGTGACTTCGACACCTTGCATCAACATTGGTGCCGTCACCATAAATATAATTAACAACACCAGCATGACGTCAATGTAGGGCACCACATTGATTTCCGCCATTGGTTTACGCTTACCTTTTCGAAGATCTGCTGACATATGATCCGTAACCGTATAAAACTATTTGGAGTGAACTTGACGATGCAGAATGGAAGAAAATTCTTCCGAAAATGTTTCGTAGTTATTACACAGCGCTTCAGCGCGAGCGGAAAAACGGTTGTAGGCGAGAACTGCAGGAATCGCCGCAAACAAACCAATAGCCGTTGCAATCAACGCTTCAGCAATACCCGGGGCGACAGTTTGCAAAGTTGCTTGTGAAGCGACACCGAGCCCGCGAAAAGAATTAAAAATACCGATAACGGTACCAAACAAACCAATGTAAGGGCTTACAGAAGCAACACTCGCCAAAAACGGTAAATTAGTTTCTAGCTTTTCTTCTTCTCGACGCAGAGCAACACGCATCGCTCGCTGAGTACCTTCCATTACCGCATCTGGATCAGTTGAACCTTTTTGTCGCAAGCGGCCAAACTCTTTAAAACCAGCGCGAAAGATATTTTCGATACCTTCTATACCCTGCTTGCTTGCCCGCGCATTACCATCACGAAACAGTTGATTTAAATCCACACCAGACCAAAATTCCTTTTCGAAGGCAACAAAAGATTTATACGCATGGGATTGATATCGACCGCGCTGCACAATCATGATCCACGAGGTTACCGATGCGGCAAACAAGATTAACATCACGAGTTTTACCGCCAGTGTCGCTCCGGAAATTAAAGCCCACAGCGATAGTGTTTCTGCTTCACCCATATAATAGACGCCTTTATAAATTTACGGGCAACACTAAAAATCATAATTTTTAATACTGCCCTATACCTTTGTATGTTTAATAAAACCACAAGAAAACTTTAATTATTTCTGCTCTCTTATCTACAAAAAATCGGCATTACTGCCGACCAAGTTTTCTATTAATGTTCTAGTGACTGAAGCAAAGCATCGCGGAGTGCCGCCGGCATTGCTGTTGGTTTCATGTTCGCTTGGCTAACACAGGCCACTTTTACTTCTGCCGAACACAAAACGTGATCTTCTCTTTTTACAGCTTGATCAAAAACAACATAGCTGCGGGCTAGTTTTGTTGTCTCTGTTGTCGCCAACAAAAGCTCACCCAATTTTGCAGGTTGCAAAAAATTAATAGCCATAGAGTGCACCACTAACAACATACCACCCTCAATTGTGGCGGGCTTATCATACCCTAACTGGGTAATAAATTCGGTACGGGATCGCTCCATAAACTTGAGGTAGTTAACATGGTAGACAATTCCACCTGCATCCGTATCTTCAATGTAGACTTTAAGGGGTAGAGAAAATTCCCTAATCATAAACAACTCTATAAACCATAAATGTTAATTTTGGGTAAATTTATCATACTATCGCTGCTTCACCACTTCTTTACCCAATACCGAAAACCTTCACAAACGATTTTAATTTTGTATTTTGAGCTCACCCGATCGCGAGGCATGGTTAATCACACTCTATTGATCATCGATCAAGTCAGCTTGATTTTGCCCGCTTTGCGGAGGTGGTTTAATACCAAAATGATTATAGGCAAACTGAGTGACGATTCTGCCTCTCGGCGTGCGAGTAATAAAACCTTGTTGAATTAAATAGGGTTCAACAACATCTTCAAGTGTGCCGCGCTCTTCACTGATTGCCGCTGCGATACTGTCAATACCCACCGGGCCGCCAGCAAATTTTTCGATCATGGTCATTAACATGCGCCGATCTAAATGATCGAAACCCAAATTATCGACCTTGAGCATATTCAAAGCAGCGTCCGCTATCTCACCGGTAATTCTTCCATCTGATTTCACCTCGGCAAAATCTCTCACTCGACGCAATAAGCGATTGGCTATTCGCGGCGTGCCGCGAGAACGCTGGGCGATTTGTTGCGCGCCGCGTGTATCAATTTCAACCTTACTCAGTTTTCCTGAACGACTAACAATGTGAGTTAAATCATCGATAGAATAAAATTCTAGGCGTTGCACAATACCAAAACGATCACGTAAAGGTGACGTTAACAAGCCCGCTCTCGTGGTTGCACCAACCAACGTAAATTGCGGAAGATCTAATTTAATCGACCGCGCCGCTGGCCCCTCGCCGATCATAATATCCAATTGAAAATCTTCCATCGCCGGATAAATAACTTCTTCAACTACAGGACTTAAACGATGTATTTCGTCAATAAACAATACGTCGCCCGGCTCTAAGTTTGTCATCAGTGCCGCGAGATCTCCGGCTTTCTCCAACACTGGACCCGAGGTACTTTTTAAATCCACGCCCATTTCTTCGGCAATAATATTTGCCAAAGTTGTTTTACCTAATCCAGGGGGACCAAAAATAAGCGTATGATCTAAAGCTTCTTTACGATTTTTTGCAGCACTGATAAAAATTTCCATTTGCTCAGCCACAGCAGGCTGACCAATGTAATCGGCAAGAATTTTTGGTCGCACCGTACGATCCTGGTGATCTTCTTTCGGCTGCGCGGACGCTTCTATTAATCGATCGTGTTCTATCATGGAATATATTTTTCTTTAATTTTTCTTCGTTTTTTATGAAAATGTATAGGAGCTTCTGAATAAGCAGGAGATTTCTACGCTAGCACGGAGCCGACGCCGCTAGCGTAGAAATATACTCTTATTCACGGGATCCTAGGCTAGACTGCGTAGGGCTAGGCGTATCAAATCCTCACTGCGTTCCGTTTTATGTTCTTTTTGTGCTGCCATGACAACTTTTGTTGCCTGCACAGGTTTATAACCAAGCGCAATCAAAGCACTTTCTGCTTCGGCTATCAATGCATTTTCAGATATCGCCACCGGCTCATCATTATCTGCCACCGCATTGCCACTATCTCTAGACGTCGCGGGTAAATGCCAATCTTTCAGGCGATCGCGTAATTCAATCACTAAACGTTCTGCAGTTTTTTTGCCAACTCCCGGGACTTTTACCAAAGCATTTGGATCACCTTCGTGAACATGACGAACGATCTCCGAGGCCTCCATCCCCGACAGAATCGCCAAACCGAGTTTTGGGCCGACACCATTCACTTTTATCAAGGTGCGAAATAATTCACGATCTTTTTTATTGTAAAAACCAAACAATTGTTGCGCCGTTTCTTGCACAACAAAGTGAGTATGAAGTACCACCTCAGTATTGATATCGGGCAGGTGATAAATACTCGTCATCGGAACTTGAACTTCATAATACACGCCGTTTACATCCACCAATAATTCGGGAGGGCGCTTTTCAACTAATATTCCTCTTAAACGGCCAATCATAAAACGGGTTTCTCTCTAAACAATTTATACAATTCTTCCGCGCCTGAAAGTTTTTGCGCGCGATACTTTTATCAAATGTTGCTGAGTGTTTGCATGGCAAAGCGCAACCGCCAAGGCATCCGCTGCATCTTCCTGCGGCACGGCAGGAAGCTTTAACAAGGTTTTTACCATGTGCTGAACTTGTGCTTTATCCGCTGCACCATTTCCTACTACAGACTGTTTAACTTTTCGCGCCTCATATTCTGAAACCGGCAACTCCTGATTAACTGCCGCCACAATTGCCGCACCTCTTGCTTGCCCTAACTTCAAAGCAGAGCCAGCACTTTTCGCCATAAATACCTGCTCCACCGCCATTTCTTGCGGTGAAAACTCTTGGATAATTGAGGTAATGGAATCGAAGATTAACTTTAAACGCAGCGGCAGGGAATCGTCGGGGATACGAATGACGCCGCTAGAAACGTACTCTGCTCGCGAGCCAAGTACATTGATAATGCCGAACCCGGTTTTTCTCGAACCAGGATCTATTCCTAAAATCAGCGCCATAAATGAAGTGTTTTACCCGGAATTTCCAGAGTTTATCGCCTTCTATAGATGAATGCCACGATCCTAAAAATAGAATCATGGCCGCTCATAACAAAATCGCTGTTTTTTAGTACTTGGTCTTTTACTAATACGTCTTAACTTTCTGGTTTTTCTTTTTTTCGTAAGCGAATGTTGAGCTCTTGAAGTTGCGGATCATTCACTTCACCCGGCGCATCAGTCATGACGCAACTGGCAGATTGCGTTTTGGGGAAGGCGATCACATCGCGAATCGAGGTTGCGCCGGTCATCCACATCACCAAACGATCTAAACCAAATGCAATACCACCATGAGGCGGCGCACCGTATTTAAGGGCATCGAGTAAGAAACCAAATTTCTCTTGTTGCTCTTCAGGCGTAATTTTTAATACTTTGAACACCGCTTGCTGCATCGCCTTATCGTGGATACGCAGAGAACCGCCACCCAACTCGGTACCATTAAGTACCATGTCATAGGCGCGGGACAAGGCGTTTTCTGGTGCTGCCAATAATTCTTCAGCACTACATGAAGGCGAAGTGAAGGGGTGGTGAGAAGAAGTCAAACTACCATCGCTGTTTTCATCGAACATGGGGAAATCTACTACCCATAATGGCGCCCACTCACAGGTGTATAGATCAAGGTCTTCGCCAAGCTTACAGCGCAATGCACCCAGCGCTTCCGAAACAACTGAGGCTTTATCGGCGCCGAAAAATAATAAATCGCCATTTTCTGCAGCCACACGCTCCAAGATCGCAGCCCGAACATCGTTTGGTAAAAACTTAACGATAGGCGATTGCAAACCTTCTTCGAGATTATCCTTATCGTTAACTTTTATATAAGCCAAGCCTTTCGCGCCGTAGATGCTGACGAACTTGGTGTAATCGTCAATTTGCTTGCGGCTTAGTTTTTCGTTGCCGCCGGGCACTTTCATCACGGTAACGCGGCCTTTCGGATCTTTCGCAGGCGCAGAAAACACTTTGAATTCAACTTCTGTCATCAAGTCTTTAACGTCAACCAACTCTAATGGAATTCGTAGATCAGGCTTATCGCTGCCGTATTTTGCCATCGCATCTTTATAGGTAATACGGGGATACTCACCCAAATCCACGCCTCTGAGTTCTTTGAATAGCGCTCGAATCATGTCTTCGTTAATCGACATAATTTCCTCATCAGAAATAAACGAGGCCTCAATATCAATCTGAGTGAATTCTGGCTGACGGTCTGCGCGCAGGTCTTCATCTCGAAAACATTTAGCGATCTGATAATAACGATCGAAGCCCGACACCATAAGTAACTGCTTAAACAGCTGAGGTGATTGCGGCAACGCGAAGAACTTACCTTGATGAGTTCGCGACGGCACCAAATAATCCCGCGCGCCCTCCGGAGTAGCACGAGTCAGAATCGGTGTTTCTAAATCGATGAAGCCTTGCTGATCCAAATAATTACGTACAAACATCGATACTTTTGAGCGCAAAATCAGAATTTTTTGCATATCTGGTCGACGTAAATCGAGATAACGATACTTCAAGCGAACATCTTCACCCACGGAATTGTGTTCATCTAATGGAAAGGGAGGTGTTTCTGAAGTGTTCAATACCTGCAACTCGGTTCCATAGACTTCAATTTCTCCCGTTGCCATATTCGGGTTTATCGTGCTTTCAGATCGCGCTCGCACTTTCCCTGTCACCTGCAAGACATACTCACTACGCACTTTGTCCGCCAACTCAAAATTGTCTTTGGTGTCAGGATCGAAAACCACTTGTACTATTCCTTCGCGATCGCGCAGGTCGATAAAAATTACCCCGCCATGATCGCGACGGCGGTCAACCCAGCCACATAACGTGACTTCTTTATCGATATATTTGGCATCTATGAGGCCGCAATAGTTACTACGCATAAAATTTCCTAACTCTGGTTGGTTTGCCGTGAAGTAAGGCCTCACGGGCATATAGCGAATTTAACTCGCAGTGGAAGAAGGCTTGGTCGTTGCTCCCTGAGCCTTCGTCGTACTACTTTTGTTGTCTGCGGATTTACCGCTTGAAGATTGGCTGTCAGTTTTCTTATCTGTGCTGGCTTTGGAGCCAGAATCAGATTTGGCGGTATCTCCAGAACCTGATGTTTCATTACTCACACCATTTTTCTTGTTGCCAGTTTTAAAATCCGTCTCGTACCAACCGCCACCTTTTAAGCGAAAGGCTGCAGCCGACACTTTCTTTTTAAGCTCTTCGTTATCGCAGGAGGGGCACTTTGTTAGCAAAGGATCACTCATCTTTTGCAATGCCTCCATTTCGTGGCCGCAGGATTGGCACTGGTATTCATAAATCGGCATTTCTTCACCTATAAAGTCGAGTTTTAATATAACTCGATAATTCTTAATAACGTTTCGGCGACTTTTAGCGTAGCCCAGTCAAATAGCGGCGCATTATACCCTAGCACTGAAGCGGCGAGGAACTGGCATTGTGTCTGTTTTTTCGTTTTTGTTGAGGATTACAAAAAGCGATTTGAAGGACGCCCAAGACCAAATATTTACATCAAGCAAGATTAAACGGCATTTTGAATTTTAATAGATACGCTTATATACAAGCGCCATTTCCTATTCAATCTAAGGAAAATGTAGCCTATCTTCTCAAAATTTTGAAAAAAACACTTAAATCACCTGTTTTTTGGCTTTTTTGTTAATTTTTTGTTGCCGGATCCATTTTTATCCTATATATATAGCGCCAGCCGTAACAATGGTCAGTTTGAAGCTATAAATACAGGGGTTTTTGTTAGTGTAAAGCGACAAGATCCTTGCTGCTGATAACGTAACAACTTAATTACAGAGACATCTGCGACATCGCTGTCCCTGTAAATTAATTACCATCAACTTAATAAAAGGATACTCGAATGGCTGCTCGTAAGACTGCTGCTAAGAAAAAAGCTCCTGCTAAAAAGAAAGCTCCCGCTAAGAAAAAAGTTGCTGCTAAGAAAAAAGCACCAGCTAAAAAACCCGCTACTAAAGCACTTAAGTCAGTAAAAGAGCGATACAGTAAAACTCAGATTCTAAACCACGTTTCTGAGACCTGTGATTTATCTCGCAAGCAGGTTTCTGCGGTCTTAGATGAGTTAACAAACGTCATCTCTGCACACATTTCTAAAAATGCATGCGGCGAGTTCGTTTTACCTGGTTTATTAAAAGTTGTTACCGTTAAGAAGCCAGCACGCAAAGCACGCAAAGGTATTAACCCATTCACTGGTGAAGAAACTATGTTCAAAGCTAAGCCAGCGAGCATTCAGGTTAAGATCCGTCCGCTGAAGAAAATGAAAGAAATGGCAGGCTAAATCTAGCGTGTTGTGATGTTTTCATCGAAAATGCCGCTCCTTTTGAGCGGCATTTTTGTTCTCAAAAAGCGTCTTATTCAAAAACAAGGCATTGCAGAATGTCTTCTTCAATAGACTTGCAAAAGAATTCCTCTGCAGTCAGTTAATACTCGCTTACCTAAGTTTCCAATTCAAAATCATCGCCTTTGAGCGCACTGCGAAGTTTTTGGACGATCTCTTTTTCTGCGGCTTTAGTATAAGCACTCGCCGCAACCGCCCCCCAGACCGGACCAGGCCAAGCGGGATCAGTATCAAAACGAGCAACATGATGCATATGCAACTGGGGCACTATATTTCCTAATACCGCGATATTCATTTTCTCCGGCACAAATACATCCGCCATAACTTCGGCCAGATGGCAGGACTCACGCATTAATTGCATGCGGTCCTCTTTGCCTAAATGATGAATTTCTTTCACTGATCGTCGCTGTGGCACTAAGATACACCAGGGATAATTGGCATCTTTGTGAAGTAAAAGGAGTGAAAGTTCGAATCTTCCAAGGATCAGGGTATCGGCTTCGAGCTTTGCATCTAATACAAATTGGGGATCTCGTGGGAACATGGCCAACCTCGCAATTGTTCTCAACAAACATTAAAATAATTCATTTTTAACGGTGCTTACGCTTGAGCACCACTTTAGAGTACAGAGCAAAACAACTCAATCAATTCAGCAGCCTAAACCGTCGACGTGATCGCGAAAACTGGCATCTGCAATTTAAACTTTATCAAGACCGAGATCTAACTATTATGCGAGCAAGTCGTTTTTTAATAGCTACCCACAAAGAAACTCCTGCCGATGCGGAAGTCATCAGCCATCAACTGATGTTAAGAGCGGGAATGGTTCGCAAACTCGCTTCCGGCCTCTACAACTGGCTCCCCTTGGGTTTACGCGTCCTACGAAAAGTAGAAAATATTGTTCGCGAAGAGATGGATAAATCTGGCGCGCAAGAAGTTTTGATGCCCGTAGTGCAACCCGCCGAGCTTTGGCAAGAATCAGGTCGTTGGCAGAAATACGGCGCCGAATTACTACGCATCACTGATCGTCATGATCGAGAGTTTTGCCTCGGCCCTACTCACGAAGAAGTCATCACCGATCTCGCGCGTCACGAACTGAAAAGTTACAAACAATTACCTGCCAACTTTTATCAAATCCAAACCAAATTTCGCGATGAGCGTCGACCTCGTTTTGGCATAATGCGTGCGCGGGAATTCATGATGAAAGATGCTTACTCTTTTCACAGTAGTGAAGACTGCCTAAATAGCACCTACGATCTGATGCATCAAACATACTGCAATATTTTTGATCGCATCGGCTTGAATTATCGTCCGGTCATGGCCGACACCGGCTCTATCGGCGGCTCAGGCTCTCACGAATTTCACGTGCTCGCTGAAAATGGCGAAGATGCCATTGCCTTCAGCAGTGAAAGTGATTTTGCTGCAAATGTCGAAAAAGCAGAGGCCTTAGCAATTCCAAGTAAAAACGAAGCAGAAAAAGAATTAGTCGAAATTGCCACACCACAACAACATTCTATTAACGACGTTTGTGAATTTCTCAAAACCAGCGCCGACTGCGTTGTAAAAACATTAATCGTTGTTGCGGAAAACGAAGAAAACCCAGAAGAAAAAAGTACTGAGAAAAAACTCATTGCTTTAGTTTTACGTGGTGATCACGAACTCAATGAAATTAAAGCGGGCAAGATTTCTGGCGTCGCTTCACCATTGACTTTTGCAACCGAGCAAGAAATAAAAAATGCTATTGGTTGCGGCACCGGATCAATCGGCCCTTGTGGTCTACCCATTCCCACGATTGTGGATCGTAGCGCCGCCACTTTAGTTAATTTCATTTGCGGCGCTAACAAAGATGGTTTTCATCTCAGCAACGTTAACTGGCAACGCGACGCCACTGCAACGCGCATTGAAGATATTCGCAACGTCGTCAGTGGCGATCCAAGTCCCGACGGCAAAGGTACATTGGAGATTAAACGCGGCATCGAGGTCGGCCATATTTTTCAGCTCGGCACTCAATACAGCCAGGCAATGAATGCAACGGTTCTGGATGAAAATGGCAAAGAAACCGTTATGCTAATGGGCTGTTATGGGATCGGTGTTTCGCGAATTGTGGCCGCCGCCATTGAGCAAAACAATGACGAAAATGGCGTCATCTGGCCAGAGTCTATCGCGCCCTTTCAGGTTGCATTAGTGCCAATCAATATCAAAAAATCCCCTGCCGTCGCGGAGAAATGTGAAAGCCTATATGAACAATTACAATCAGCTGGATTCGACGTCATTTTTATGGATGACCCCAAAGCGCGATTGGGCGGCACCTTGGCGGACATCGAGTTGATGGGCATCCCCCATCGAGTAGTTGTTGGTGACCGCGGCTTAGAAGCTGGAACCCTCGAATATAAATATCGACGCGATGTAGACAAAAAAGATATTCCCTGTGATGAGCTGCTAGACTTTTTATTGGCGAGTCAAAAATAACTTTTTTGCTTAAACGCTAGAACGCAAGTTTAAATGCGCTTCCAAATTGAATTTGAATTATGCCGTACCTCTCACGCCATCATCAAAAAACCTTGTCGTTATTAGCGGCGGGGGTTTTATGGCTGACGATTTCAAGTTTTGCTTACACCGCAGAAAACAATGCCAATTCATTGCAAATCGTCACGCCCTCTGAAGTTGATGACACACGCCCTGAAGTTGATGAAGAGTTACGACGCGCACTGAAATCGGCGATTGAAAGCAGTGATAGTTTTGGTGATCGTTATGATGCCGAAGTCTGGTTGGTGAGTAAATCAGGCCGGCTGGAACGTTTCGTCAAAGATCCCGACAAACGCTTTGAACTATTACGCAGTATTCATCGCGCTGCAACACAAGCCAAAATACAACCTGAAATAGTTTTAGCGGTAATAGAAATTGAAAGCCGTTTTGATCGCTATGCAATTTCCAGAGTCGGCGCTCAAGGGATGATGCAAATTATGCCGTTCTGGAAAGAAGAAATTGGTCACTCTGAAGATAATTTATTTGATATCGAAACCAATCTTAAATATGGCTGCACAATTCTAAAACACTATTTGGATCGCTCCGAAGGTAGGCTTGCCGAAGCACTAGCGCGTTACAACGGTAGCTACGGAAAATATTGGTATCCTGAAAAAGTAATGGTCGCCTGGGAAAAAAATTGGCGTTAATAAAAAATTGGTTTTAATAAAGTACCGTAACCTCTTCTGCAATCATCTGTATCCCTTTTTCAATAACCTCTGCTGACTGGCAATAAGATATACGAATGCATTCGAATTGATGCGGCCAATCTTCTTTAAGCCCGACAAAAAAATGTTCTCCCGCCAACACCAGCAAACCTCGCCGCTTTAATCGCTCGTACAATTCTTGACTGCTGATCGGCAAGCCTTTAAACCACACCCATAAAAACATTGCACCCTCTGGCTGATGGATCGCATAAGGTAAGTCTGCAAAATATTTTCTTACGCAGCGCTCGGCAACATTTGCAGCACCTTGATAGAAAGGTTTTACGAGGTCATTACTCAGTGCAGTGATTTTATTGTCGTCTAATAATTTATCCAAAATAACAGGACCAAGATTTCCCGCCGCTAAACTCAAAATAGTATTCGCCTTAGAAAAGGCGCGAATCACTTTTTCTTGCGCAATAACAATACCTGTTCTTGCCCCAGGCAAGCCTAATTTTGAAAGACTCAACACTAAGATAGTATTTTCACTCCAATAGGGCTTGGCATTTGAAAACACGATATTGGGGAATGGCATACCATAGGCCCCATCAATAATGAGAGGGATATCAAACTGAGCGGCAAGAACATCTAAACGGGATATTTCTTCATCGGTAAGGACGTTGCCCGAAGGGTTTGTCGGTCGAGAAACACAGAGCGCGCCGATGTTATCTTGCAGATCCAAGGTGTCGAAGTTAACGCGGTATTTAAAAGTATGCTCATCAATCGTTTCGATATCAGGTTTGTTCGCAACAAAAAATTCTTCAGACAAACCTGAATCCGCGTATCCAACATACTCTGGAACAACAGGAAGGAGTACACGCTTAAATTGACTGCTCTCGAATTCACCCGCAAACAAATTGAACAATACAAAAAAAGCGGACTGACTACCGTTTGAAAAGGTAATATTTTTTTCGGTAATAGGCCAAGCAAACTGGGTCGACAAGTAGTTAGCCAGTTTGGCAATAACTTCCCCATCGCCTTGCGGCGACTGATAAATTCCCAATAAGTTATGTAAGCCGTCATCACTTTGCATCGTTGCTTCAAGCGCGCGTCGAAACTCCGCTTCAACCTCAGGGATTCTCGCCGGATTCCCACCACCCATAAATAATAATTCTGGGCTGACTCTGAGCGCATCGCCTAAATCATCCATTAAGGGAACAATGGCTGACTCGCCAGTGAACTTACTGCCAAATTTTGAAAACTTCATTTAACTCACTTCGCCTTCTTTAACCAAACTTCAAGTGGGGACAGTAGTTTGAAGATTACTTGGCCTAAACTCAACAAGCTTTTGCGAAAGCCCGCTAATACGTTGATTACTTCAGCTTTAATTGTGCTTGCTCCTATAACACTAGCTGGTAGTATTGCCTGCAAATTTTTAGAGGTCTTCGCTAATTCCAGACTCTATAAGTCGCTTTCTGAAAACGTAAAGGATTCGTCACGATGAACATATTAAAGGCCTATAACTTTCGTCCATTCATTTTATTTTTTATTACCTTTGTCTTTGCATTCCCTGCCCTTGCTGCCAAACCGGAAGTAGTAATACTAGCCACCGGAGGAACAATAGCGGGGGCTGGCGAAACGTCCGTCTCGCAAACTTATACCGCCGCAAAAGTACCAGTCGAAAAACTGCTCGCAGCTGTACCGCAAATACAAGACAAGGCCAACGTAAGAGGTGAGCAAGTCGTGCAAATCGCCAGTCAAGCAATGACCAATGAAATTTGGTTAACCTTGGCCCACCGCGTTCAACATCATCTCAATCAAAAAAAAGTATCTGGCATAGTCATTACCCACGGCACCGACACTATGGAAGAAACCGCTTTTTTCTTAAGTCTTGTTATCGACAGTGATAAGCCGGTCATTCTCGTTGGCTCCATGCGCCCAACAACCAGCTTGAGCGCAGACGGTGCGGTAAACCTGTATAACGCCGTCGCCTTAGCGGCAGATCCGCAAGCAAAAAACTACGGCGTAATGGTGGTAATGAACGATAAAATCTTCGCCGCCAAAGACGTGACCAAATCACACACCACTGCCGTCGATACTTTTGTTGCGCGCAACAATGGCGAACTGGGACGAATCGAATTTGGCAACATTAATTTTTATCAACCCGCCAACACAAAAACGTCATCGCCTTTTACTTTAACGGACATTAAAAGCTTGCCAAGCGTAGACATCGTATACGGCTATGCAAACGCTTCGTCGATCCCCGTAAGCGCTTTAGTCATGAACGGCAGCAAAGGAATTATTCACGCCGGTGTCGGCAATGGAAACCTTTTTCCAGAAGTCGAAGAAGCGCTAATCAACGCAAGAAAAAAAGGCGTTTACGTTGTGCGTAGCACAAGGGTGGGTAGCGGCCACGTTATTCGCAACGCCGAAGTGGAAGATGATAGGTGGGACTTTATTGTTTCTGATGATCTAAGTCCGCAGAAAGCCCGGATATTATTGATGCTGGCTTTAACAAAATCGAAAGATACAAAAGAGATACAAAAGTGGTTCTACCAGTTTTAGTTTTAGAAAGACGTTTTATTACTCTTTATAGCACTTAGCTCTCAAACACTATAAAAACTCAGAAAATGTTGTTTAATATTTCAAAGATAAATTAGAACTGGTATTTCACATAAGCTCTGACGGTACGGGGTTCGAATACGTGAAAGTGACTATCACCAACCGGTGACAACTCTGTTGCCAATTGCGACTCGTAAAAATATTCGACATCGTGATCGTCAGAGTCGAAAAGATTGAGCACGTCTAGAGTGATTGACCATGCTTCACTGGCTTTGTAGCCTAAGCGAAGATTTGCCAAGGTGCTGGCATCAGCCACTTGACCGCCATCGAGCGGGTATTCGCCAAAATGTCGAAACCTTAAATTAATATTTAATTTATCTCCTAAATCTGCATTAACTCCCGCACTAGCCACGTTTTTAAGCGCTCCAGAAATATCTCGCGAGCCATCAACAGCGCGATCATACTTTGCATCCGTATACGCATACTCAAAATCAAAGGTAAAAATATCATTAAGATAATAATACGCGGTTAACTCTAGTCCTCGGCGAGTTGAACTTTCACCAGTATCTTCGGTGCCACCCTCGTCACCGACAAAAATCAATTCCGAATCGACCTGTAAATTCCACAGTGCAATCGAAGCATTGAGTTTGTCACTAACAAACGCGCGCAAGCCCAATTCATAACCCAAAGTTGATACCAAGGGATCAACCGTATCGAGCGCTTGATTTGCATCAGTGGGGTCTACCTGAATAGTTGTGCCCCGCGCATCGTTGCTGTGAAAACCTTCACCAATGCTCGCGTAAGCTTCTACGTTGTCGTTTATTGTGTAGGACAATCCGAGCGTTGTGGTAACAATATCGTCATCGCGACTACCACCATTGACACTCAGGGTAGTGGTATCGCCTGCACGTAAAGGATCAACGTCAAAATCGAAATAGTCGTAACGCAATCCAAACGTCGAACGTAATCTTTCGCTAAAATGTAATTCGTTCTGCCAATATAAACTGCTGCTCCACTCATCAACGGCATCAACGCGACTCACACCAATTTCTTGCCTTGCTTGGGTATTTAATAATCCCACTTCATCAATTTTGTCGTAACGAAATTGCGTACCGAATGTATTAGTGACCGACATACCCGCCCACTTACTATCCAGAGAATAATCTATATCCCAACCGAATATTTTTCTATCGTCTACTTGTTGAAATTGATCGCCCGAGGGATCAGTAAAATATGAAAAATTTGAATAGAGATTGAGTGAATAATCGATAACATATGCCGTGGCATTCACATTCGAGGCCTGCCCCTCGCGACTCCAACTACCCGATAAACTATAACGACTCGATTCACCGCCGACCGTCGTATCTAAGGAACCTAAATCAGAAATTAAACCTTGATCAATTGCGCGTTGGGGGATTTGATCGGCTGAACGCCATTCGTTGTCATAGGCCATCAAACTAACACTGAAAAAATCGTCACCGTTTTGCCAACGTTGTTTCAACCAAAGATTTTTTTTACCAACATCTTCTTCAATGTCTTCCCAGGGACCGTCATACCCTTGAAGTTCAACACCGTAAAATAAATCACCGTTAGCGATCTGAAAATCACCAATAGCCAATACGCGTTGAAAACTGTCCTTGCCTAAACCAACTTCAACACGCTGACGACCTTTATGATCCGTACTACGAATATAACTCGCTCCTGCTCCAGAAAAATCGCCAACGTTAGCGTAGTAAGATCCTTTTTGATAAAAAATTTCTTCGACGGTTTCAGGAATTAAAAAATTTAGGTCCGTATATCCTTGGCCGTGACCATGAGTCCGCATATTGACCGGCATCTTATCGACAAAAGTGGCAAAGTCGGTGCCGTGATCCAAATTAAAACCGCGTAAAAAAAACTGATTGGCTTTACCAGAACCACTGTGCTGTGTTGCCACCATCCCCGGTACCGCTTCAAGAACTTCGCCGGTGCGCAGAATGGGCCGAATTTCTAATTCAGCCTGCGACACCAAACCTTCTGACGCGGAACTGGCATTCCCGACTAAATTCGCCCGGCGACCTACCACTTCTATTTCATCGATATTGCTAGACTGCGCATTCAGGTCAGACATAACCAGACAAGAAAGCGCGATCAAAAACGGAGAGGATTTAGAGGTCATGGCTATTGTCCTTAGGGAAATATCTATATAGCCAGGGTATACGCATAAAGTCGCAGCTTGGATTCCAAAAAATTAAAAAACGAGAAAATGGAAATCAGATCAGATACATATTTATGAGGCGAATAATTATCTTCAGTGATCACAAATACAGGTCACGGGGCAGCCTTCAATTCCTACCCAAGTTCTGGGGGGCAACTCGACATTCCACACGGCCGGCCTCGACAACGTTACCGCTCGAGACGATGGATACCAAGT
Organism: Aurantivibrio infirmus; assembly: GCF_054767315.1. Taxonomy (NCBI): domain Bacteria; kingdom Pseudomonadati; phylum Pseudomonadota; class Gammaproteobacteria; order Cellvibrionales; family Cellvibrionaceae; genus Aurantivibrio; species Aurantivibrio infirmus. The sequence continues at coordinate 494,351 of NZ_BAAFSK010000002.1, read as the reverse complement.
CGTTAAGAAAAGCGAGCGATTGTTTTTATCTAAATAGATCCTTCAGTTTTCCCCAACAAATCTTCAGTATCAGCTAAGGTCTGAGCAGCCTGCGTAATCAACCAATTTTTAAATGCATCAACATCTGTATCGTCATTTCTATTTTCCGACCATCGAGCAATATGTTTTTTGGTCGAGCGCATCGGCTCGAAATTACTTAGCGGTACTATCAATGTGCCAGCTTTGAGCGCATCGTGAACTAACAGCGATCTAGCCAGCGCCACGCCAGCGCCATTAATTGCGGCGGACACCATTAAACCCATATCGGCGAAACGCAACTGCGCTTCAGCTTTGTTGCGCTCACCGATATTTAAATACTGGAACCACACTGGCCAGCTCCATTCGCCATCTCCGCTTGTGGCCTTATGTAACAAAGGCATATCGACCAGCATGTTTTCATGGCCTAAAAGTTTACCGCCCGGCAACAAGCGGGGACTGCAAACAGGAAATACGAGCTCGGTAAATAGCGGCGAAGAGTTTTCGTTTGTCGCTTTCGTGGATTTTTGCCAACCAATCCAGATATCAATGTCTTTTAATCTATCATCTGGCGCATCTCGCGGAATTAGCTCTACAGTTAATCCAGGGTGGCTCGCCATAAAATCCATCAACCTTGGTGCTAACCATAGTTGGCAGAGCGCAGTTCCCGCGACAACGCGCAAACACCTTTCCTGGTTTTTTCCTATACGACCAAGTGCATCCAACGCGGCGACGATATCCGGTAATAGTTTTTTTCCTTCACGGCTCAACTCGACGCCTGGATTCATCCGATGTATCAACTGTGTGCCGACAAAATTTTCTAAACGGCGAATTCTATGGCTTATCGCACTCTGGCTTAAGCACAATTCTTCCGCTGCGTGGGTAAAACTCAAATGAGTCGCAACGGCTTCAAAGGCAATGCATTCGGGTAAAGGCGGGAGACGTCGCATGAAATAACTCCAATTCGTAGCGCATGACGAAAATTTATTCGCCCATTAATTTCCATCACTTGGCTTTGGCAAAGATAGCGAGGATTATAGACGAAATTGAATTTGCTTATTAAATGTAGAGAATTATCAACATAACCATGAGGCAAACCATGAATACAAACAAGCAATTAATGACAAGAATATTTGAACGAGTTGGACAAGGTGATGGGTCATTATTTTCTGAACACCTCGCAGACAATGTAGAGATGACCATCACCGGCCAGTATTCTTGGTCACAAACTTTTAAAGGAAAAGAATCAGTACTTAATGATCTGTACGCTTATGTCGCGTCTGTAACCGAGTTACCGCGAAAAACAATTGCACTTAATATTATTGCCGAGGGTGAATATGTCGTTGTCGAAGCCAAAGGGCAAATGACATCAAAGAAAGGGATACCCTACAATAATGACTATTGCTTAATATTCCGATTGCAGGAAGGAAAAATTATCGAGTACAAAGAATATCAAGACTCGACACTTTGCGAACGTGTTCTGGGAGCGTATCCAAATAAAGGTGAAGTAAGGAAAAGTCTTATCTGACCCCACTTAATACAACTCAATAAAATCAACAAGAGGAAGAGAGGCACACCAAAAGTTTTACTTGATCTCATTTATTGTTTAATGAGATCCCAATGCTCTCTCTTTAAACGCTTCCGTGGAATTATCTCTGGAATCCCCGTGCTGAAGTGTGTATTTATCATGCTCCAATTTTTCGAAAGCTTTCATCGCAATTAGGCGCTCCTCTTCAGACAACAATCGCCACTCAGCTTCTGTGTGGCCATAATGAATTGCTGTACAAGCGCTACATAGAAAAAGAACTAACACCACGCCAAAATTCCTATACATATTCCTTCCTCGATGATCGATGTGGAAATTAATACGGCGGCTAAAAAAGCATGAGATTCAACACCAGCATGTCTCGATACTTCGGAGCCAATATCATAATTATCTAAAATATTTTTACTGGCTCCGAAAAACGAAACGACATTTTAAACACTACTACTCCAACTTAGCTTTTTCCGCGGCTTCTTTATCGGCTCTTCTTCCTCCCGCCAAAATACCTTCCAAACCAATATTGCCTTCATGACAAGCATATTCATAAAAACCCGGTGAAGCCCAAAATTCATATTCACCACCCCAAGCCTCGCCCCAGGTTTTCGGATCTTCGACTTTAAATTGATATAACAAGCGATCATCCGCTACTCGCGTAAATCGCTCAGTCACTGTTAATTGATCCGAAGCGCCAAAGAAATTTTGACTGGGATGATAATCTTTGGTTTCTACGACCAAGGTATCGCCTTCATACCAACCAATTGAATCACCCAGCCATTGCTTAACGCCATCATTCCGGTGCTCGCCACCGATACGAATAACACGGTTATCATGAATCATCTCGACAGTGAGCGAGACGGCATTTTTGCCTTGGGTAATTAAAAAATTATTGTTATACAGTGTTGGCCGATGTACCGGGCCGGCTGACGAATTCATTAAAATACAACGTTCTGAAATTCCGCGCTCTTCTGGGTTATCGCGTGGCCCGGCAAAAGACGCAGCCTCGGTAAACGCGCCACCCGGCGGTAAACGACGGCGAGCAATTTTTTCAGCGCTAGGAAGACGCGGTGGAATGCGACCGCTTTCTGGAAAAGTAATTAACGAAGATCGCGGCTCACCACCCACCCGCATCACCCGTGTACCGGGATCAGTCCAAAAACGGTTGTAACCCGCTGCAGTATTTTTATCTTGTGGTTCCGGCGCATTTGGATCGGTGGCAACATTACCTGCTTCTCGATAATCTTCAGCCTCCCCTTGAATCTCTCTAGCTTGCTCTTCCGTTAACACTAATTGATTGCCAAATTCCTCAGGCCGCTCAAAGGGCGTAGTCGTCCCATTACTCCAAACGCCACCAATATCCGGTTGCCCCCAAGAATTGCGAGGTGGCGAATAACTAGAAGATTCAGACCTTTGATCACAAGCCGAAAGGGCCAGACCCAAAACAATACTTACTGATAGGAAATGAATTATTTTCATCGAGAATCACCTCATTATGATTTATTGTTTTTATTTTCCGTACTAAGTCTGCAATAACTATATTTGGATGTTGTTATGAATTTATCGCTGTCACTCCGAACAACTTTTTTACCTCTTATCACTTTCGCTAAAAATTTTTAGTCACGCCTGAATGGAATCTAGAGCGATTTTACTTTTACAACTATAAAAATTAAAAACCTTTATGAATTAATCGACCATTTAACTTCAGTCAATACAGAAAGTTCTGCATTCCTTACAGTTTTTTACTTGGGTTGTTTGGCATCACTCACGTACCGTTAGCGCAGGTAACAAAAAATGATTTCCGTAACGTTACTGAATTAGTAATTTTTATACAACTTCCAAATAGACCCCATTGATCATTTTCAGTCATTTTTCTAATGGTATTTTTTACGCCAGTTAAGCAGGTTCTCAATGAAAAACAATAAAGTTAGCTCCACAAGACGTTTGTTGTGTTATTTCAGCTTACTTATACTGTCCTCTCAATACGCGTGCGCTCAACATGCCGGTACTCAGGGCGAAGATGCCCCCGGTGGGGTGGTTGTTAAAATAAAATCACTCGATATTGATATGCATGGTGTTTTATATAAACCCGAACAACTAAAAAGTGATGAACTAAAACCCGCGCTAATATTTGTACACGGGTTCTATCCGTATGGCGCGCGAGCGGGTGAAGCGATGACGTATTGGGCGAAGGATATCGCCAACGAGGGTTATGTAACCCTGGCAATAACCCTGCGTGGCTGGCCAGAAACAGGTGGGCAAGACGACTGTGGTTTGAAACAAGCTGACGATCTCGCTAATGCCATAACATGGCTTTCTAATCATAAAAATGTCGACCCAAATAGAATCGGCTTGATTGGCTCTTCACAGGGTGGAATGACCGTACTCAGTGCGGGCGCACTGAGTGATTCAGTTAAAGCGATTGCAGCTTATTTTCCCGTGACCGACGTTAATTTGTGGGCAGAAGAAACAGACATGGGGGAGATGGGTATAAAATTTTATATCAATGGCATCTGTAACTCAGGTGGAACCCAACGAGAAAGATCGCCATTGTTCGCTGCACCAAATATTACAGCATCTGTTTTACTTCTTCATGGTGACGCTGACACGCGTGTTCCAATTAGACACAGTGAGTTAATGTTACAAGCTCTGCTCGACGCCGGGAAAAATGCATCGCTACACAAAGTCCCAGGTGGAATGCATGGAAGACGAGGGGAAGGATGGAATACTCATGAATCGGTGCTGCTTAAATTCTTTGCAAAAAATCTGTAGCAGATAAATTAATTTGGTAAGGCCAAGGAATAAAGCTTACTCCTAAAGATGACTGATTTATGGAACATTAAGGTCAGATAAAACTTAAATTTATTGTATGGATGGATCTCCTCGAAAAGTCTTATCTGAACCCACTTAATTTTTCTTAATTTTTTTGACTATGTTTGCTATGTATTTTGTAGTCACGACCGGCATTGGTGACGATGAAGAAAGAAAATGAACAGTCCAAAAGCATATTCAATTGCAGCGCCAATAAAAGCTCCCATGTAAAAAGGCACACTCAAATATGCTGAGCTGTAACCTGCAGCTATCAGAGTTAAGCCAAAGGCCCAATAGACTTTACTACCGTATAGGGTAGTAAACATTAAATAGCGGACACCAATGAATATCAACATGGCTGGGAAAAACCATTCGATATGAACCAATGAAACCGCATAGGCGATGGGATAGCAAAAAATCAATATGCCGGTACTTTCTAACCCGAGAAAGCCCAGTGAGTTTCCCTTAGCATTGGCGCCGGGCCTGCCAAAAATTTTACTCAATACTATTGATATGGGAAAAACAAACATGCCCGCAATATATAAAACAATAATGCTAGCAAATTTAGAGAAATTAATTGCAACCAAGCCGGTAATCAGCCAGGCTGAAGCAGAAACCAACGCACCCGTAGCGCCACCGTAAAATGCATATCGCATATCCGCTTGTGCTTTATCTAAATCCATACACAGCCTGTAAAGTTGTCATTGATTGCAGACAATTGATCATTCATAAGTTCGCAATAATTCAATTGTTATCTGACTCTAATTTTTCAACTCCAAAATCATAAACTTCTCTTCCGAGGCTTTATGTTCCCACTGAATACCACGAAAAGTCTTATCTGACCCCACTTAATTTAATTGGACGGCCTTTGTGGGTCGCCGTTACTTCTCATTATTCATTCTAACAAACTATTTACTCTGCATTTGGATCTTGTGGAACTGCAACACTTACCACTCCGTTTTCATACATGCACTCATTCAATTCGACAGCAATTTTATTTGCATTTTTATAATAAGCGTTCTCTTTGTCTAAAAAAAGTTTCTTGTGTCTGCCATCAATATAGTCTCCTGTTCCATAACTTCTACGATCCTCCTCATACGCCAAATCTCTCAGCCTTTTAACCATCCTTGCTTTTTTATCAAAATCGCAATCCGTGCTAGCGGCATTTACCAACTCCGGTGCTGCTTCTTTACCATCTATGGTCAACCAAGTAACTTCATAGCGAGGCGTCCCAGAACATGACGCAACTAATGATGCGGCTAATAATATTGGAAGGTATTTCATACGCTAACTCCATTCAATGTATCGATAAATAATTAGTTTTATTAGAATGTTTTATTTGCCAATAGAGAGATAAAAATCAATTACACCAAAACCCAAGAAATCGCCTAGAAGAAAGTATTTTGGTATCGATTAAAACTAACGTACAAATTTTTTATTAGACCGTTAAGACTATCGGTAAAAATGAGACGAATCAATTTTTAATTAGTTAGAATAAAGTACTGGAAGGTTGTTAATGGGGACCCACAAATTTGTCAGGAACAAATTTGGACAGCTGTTATTTTTAACTGTCGGAAGCGGCAGACTCTGGTCTACCCAGACGAAGTCCAGCTTCATAAAAACTGAGCACTCGAAAATCAATTTACTCTGACCCCATTGATCGCACATTGATCGCATGGATGGACCTCCGAGAAAAGTCTTATCTGAACCTTATTAATTTATTTTTTGCGTAGATATTATTTCCGTTAGTGTATTTTCGACATCGCTTAGCTGATCCAAACAAAGAGCTTTTATACTCTCAAGTTTCTCAGCATCGATAGACTCGATCTTTGATTTTCTATATCCAATCCCTTCTAATTGCGCATCGACCTTATCAACATACCATTCGCCAAAATTTGTTATTCCAAAACAACCAAAGCGCTGCGCGGTGGGGTTATCTTTCCGCCAATCACGCAGCGCCATCAAGTATTTTTCTGGATCAATTGGAGCATATTTACCGGATATCCATGCCAAATCTTCAGTTTTCGTTGCGGAAAATAAATTCTCTTCAACTAACTCCAGCGTTTCTAGAAACGCTTCGTACTCACCGGATGACAATCTTTCGGATAATTCCAATGTTTTATCCCATGTAAGAACGGGAGTAGTGTTTAATGCGGTGATAACCAAAATCGCCACAGTAGACAGTAATCCAACCATGAACATTCTGTACATATTGTTTTCGGCGATCGCTTTACTAGAGTGTTTTAAACGAACAATACAGAAAGTTGCCGTAATCGCCATCAACAAACAATACACAATAAAAAAATGGATGCTAATCCTACTTTCCAAATATTCTGCTTCGATTATTCTATTAGAGTTGGCCGAGAGAAATACAATCAGTAAAAAACTGAAAAATATAATACTGAAAAATGCCAGTCTTGATTTTTTTTCTGCTAACACACCAAGACCATAGTAGAGCGGAAAAGTTACCATTAAAAGTACGATAAGAATCCCATTATTATCTAATAAACCACCAGCAGCGCCGATAAGGAACGCTAACCAAAGCGAAAAAGCCCTCACCTCGATAAATCGCGTATTAGCGGAGTTCCCTCCCGAAAATCCACCACCGTATCTTTTGAATACCATATTTTTATCTTGTTTTAAGTATTTTAAGAAGGAATTAATTTTTCCTAATTGGACGGCCTTTGTGGGTCGCCTTTAATTGACATTATTTATTCTAACGCATAAGGGGACGGAGGGAATAAAGTTTAACCTACGTCAGTTGGTCAAAACATATATCCTCCGCCACCTTTATTGCTAATTCGATTTAGTCTATTAGTAATTTTTTTACCGAATATGTTCGCTTTCTAAATTCAAACTTCTATCTATTTGGCTTTTGTAAATTGAATTATTGAATAGAAGTTACAACGAGGCAGTAGTCCCTTTTCAATAACGAACATCCATTTCCAGTGCGAAATTCGAACCATTATGTATGAACAAGTGTAAAACGCAAATAAGCAGGATTACTTAGTGGCGCCGATATCATCCCATTCGAACACTTCAAATCTCACGGGTGATTCATTGTATGAATGAGCAATCCATACAAGTCACACCTTTTATCTGTCTACTATTTGGATTTGAATCGGATTAAAGACGGGATGATAAAAACTTCGGTGGGCCGAAGCTCGCCCAAAGCTGGGTTCGAGCGACAGCTCGAACGTTAACGACAACTCCGCGCGAAGCGCGAAAAGAGATTGTTAGCTGGGCGTCGCTCTTTTGCGTCCATGCAACCGCGACACTTGTGAATCCATTCACATCGTACTCCGGCTTACGAATTTCAATTTGGTGCCCACAAATTTGTCAGGAACAAATTTGGACAGCGACGATAGGAGCTGGGTGAAACCCGAGCCACAGGGAAGTGGCGAGTCAACCCGGACGAAGTCCGGCTTTGAATGTAAGCGCGCTCGAAGAGCGCACTCAAATATGGTGCCCAAAGCCGGACTTGAACCGGCACGGCTTTCGCCACTACCCCCTCAAGATAGCGTGTCTACCAATTCCACCACTTGGGCATATCTTCATGAAACAAAACTACTGTGTTCTAAACTTCTACTGAGGTAACTTCCCGACACGCTAGCGTGGTCGCTCCTGCGCTTCCTGCGCTCGCGACACTAGTGACTCCATTCACGTCGCCTACATCTTTTTACCTTAAAACAAGCACCACTTGGGCAATAAACTTAAAAATTATTTATTTTCAGCTACGGTTTTCTATATGACCAACACGCGGCGTGGCCGTTCTCGGGAGTCCTGCCCTTCACGGCATTTGCACATCCTGTGCTTCATCTACCAATCCCAAAACTTGGGCATATCTTCATGAAACAAAACTACTGTGTTCTAAACTTCTACTGAGGTAACTTCCCGACACGCTAGCGTGGTCGCTCCTGCGCTTCCTGCGCTTCCTGCGCTTCCTGCGCTCGCGACACTAGTGACTCCATTCACGTCGCCTACATCTTTTTACCTTAAAACAAGCACCACTTGGGCAAAACTTAAAGCAAAAAATTTCTAGCTCTTTATTGCTCCGGTACCGCAGGCACTGCCTCTTCAACTTCTGCTGCGGCTTCTTCTATAACCGGTGCTGTATTTTCGGTGGCTTCAGAAACGGTGTCTTCAATTACGGGGATTCCGGAATTGATTTGTTCTTCGGCGGGAACGCTTGGGATGCCGGTCTCTTCTTGGATGACTGGGATACCCAGGCTTGAAGCAACTTGTGATTTCTCTTTTGCTAATACCGCGAGGCCAAAACTGGTGGCAAAAAAGATGGCGGCGAATACGGCGGTTAAACGGCTGAAAAAACTGCCGCTGCCTTCGCTACCGAAAACAGTTTGTGATGCGCCGGCACCGAAAGATGCGCCTGCGGTTGCGCCTTTACCTTGCTGGATTAGGATAAGGCCAACAATCGCTGCCGCTGCAATGATGTGAATAACTAGGGTAATACTTTCCATAATCTTCTCTCTGACTTCAACGCTTGAGCTGAAGTTTTTTCTAGTGTCTTTTGATTTCTAAGGTTGAAACAAATTTTGAAACTGATCTTAAATAAAACGAATCAAAAAATAAGCCGAACTGTTTTTTACTATTAATTCTGTTTTTGCTGATCAATAGCGTTAATTTTATTTACCGTACTTGGTAGTTCAGCTGCTCGGCAGATATCTAAAAAATCATCTGCGTTTAAGGATGCACCACCCACTAAACCGCCATCAATATTTTGTTGTTCGAACAGTTCTGCTGCGTTGTTGGATTTTACGCTGCCGCCATACAATATTCGAACGGTCAGGCCGCTGCTTTTTAATTGCTCACGGATAAAACTGTGTACCTCTTCCGCTTGCTGTGGTGTTGCAGTGCGACCTGTGCCAATTGCCCAAATGGGTTCGTAGGCTACAACCGCGTGAGACATCTTTTCGATACCGACTCGATCGATGACTGCTTGTAATTGGCGCTCTACCACTTTGAGGGTTTCACCCCCATCGCGCTGCTGTAATGATTCCCCGATACAAAGTACGGGAGTCATTTTTGCTGCTAATACCGCAGCAAATTTTTTTGCTACCAGCTCATCACTTTCTGAATAAAATTGTCGACGCTCTGAATGGCCAACAATCACAAAATGACAAAACATATCCGCTAACATCGCGGCGGAAATATCGCCGGTGTAAGCACCGTCTTCGTACTGACTCACGTCTTGCGCGCCGAAATGAATATTCGATTCGGCGAGCTGTCTCGCGACTTGCCCCAGATGAACGTAGGGGGCACAAACAGCAACTTCAGCTTGATGCATGCCATGCCAATGAGCGAGCGTGCTATCAATTAGCTTAGCAACGCTGCTTTTAGTACCGTTCATTTTCCAGTTGCCGATGACAAGTGGACGGCGCATAGGCTTCTCTCAGCTGATATTCTTTTGTGGCATTCGCCGTCTAGTGGTACGGGGTCGCTAAAAGCGGGCGCCAATGTTAGCTAAGTAGGCCCCATGTGACAAGGGTTTAAAGCGATCAAGGCGAGAAAAGAAAACCCCGGTCTCAGAAGTCTTACCGGGGTTTTCGGTGGTTTTTTACGGCTGTTTTCTGGCTTATTGTCTTCGATCAGGCAACGGCGCGCTCGACGACCTGGGCTAAATCTCGAGCCAGCTGCTTAACCAGTGGTAAGTCTTCGCCTTCGACCATCACCCGAACCACCGGCTCCGTACCAGAAGGTCGCAACAAGACACGGCCTCGGCCCTTCAGTTGAACCTCTGTCTCGGTTAATGCTGACTGAACACTTGGATGGGTATCGAGATCAACAGGCTTATTGATCCGAACGTTGATCATTTCTTGGGGGAGTTTCTGCATCCCAGATTTGGCTTCCCGCAGGCTTTGGCCGCTGGAGATTAGCGCCAATAGCACTTGCAGCGCGGCGATAATGCCATCACCTGTGGTGGTGACGTCGCTACAAATAATGTGGCCGGAGGATTCGCCACCTAAATACCAATCGTTGCTACGCATGGATTCAATGACGTAACGATCACCCACTTTGGCGCGAACGAAGGGGATTTTCAGTTCTTTGAGTGCGAGCTCGAAGCCGAAATTGCTCATTAAGGTGCCGACCACACCGTTACAACCCGACGCGTATTGCTGCCGGAATGCGGCGATTACGAAGAGAAGCTCATCGCCATTGACCTCTTCACCCTTATCATCCACAAAGGCAACACGATCGCCGTCGCCATCAAAAGCGATACCCAAATCGGCTTTTTCTTCTAGTACTTTCGCTTGTAATGCTTGTGGTGCGGTTGAGCCGACTTCGCGATTGATATTTTCGCCGTCTGGCTCAGTGCCGATGGTAACGACCTGGGCGCCGAGTTCTCTAAATACCTCTGGCGCGACGTTGTAAGTGGCACCATGGGCACAATCAAGAACGATTTTTAAGCCTTGTAAGCTAAAGCCCCAGGGCATTGTGCCCTTACAGAATTCAATATAGCGGCCCCGTGCATCACTGATGCGGCGCGCTTTTCCTAATTTATCAGCGGTTTTCATGGGTTGATCGAGGTGATCTTCGATGCTCTTCTCGATATCGTCAGGAAGCTTCATGCCGTGGCCACTAAAGAATTTTATGCCGTTATCACAATAGGGGTTGTGAGAGGCACTAATAACTATGCCTGCTTGCGCTTGAAAAGTTCGCGTGAGGTAGGCAATAGCTGGGGTCGGCATAGGGCCGAGTAAGCCGACGTCGACACCACCGTTAATCAAACCCGCCTCTAGAGCAGACTCAAACATGTAGCCGGATATTCGGGTGTCTTTGCCAATAAGAATTAATTTAGGACCGTTGTAACGCTCGGCTAGTACTCTGCCCGCTGCCCACCCCAGGCGCATCATGAAATCCGGCGTTATCGGCTCAACCCCAACTCGACCGCGAATGCCATCAGTTCCAAAATATTTACGCGACATGCCTAAGCTCCTTTTTTTACTTTCTTGCGGGCTGCTGAAAATTTCTGGCGTAACCAAAGCACTGGCCGCCTCAATAATATTTTTCCGAACTACCCTAACTGTTTTAAATTTTTACTGTGTACCGCGAAAGTGCCTGCTTAACTATGCCTGGCAATTATGAATACTGGGCTGCAATCAAAGCATTTCACCGGTACTGATTTACTGTTAATTATTGGCAATATTTTGATCAATCGCGCTTAAAATGTGTAGAACATCCCGAGTAGCGGCCACATCATGCACCCGAACGATCTTTGCACCGCCTTGAACCGCCAGCATTGCCAAGGCCAAGCTACCAGCCAAACGTTCATCGACTTCACGATCGAGTAATTTTCCAATCATCGATTTTCTTGATAAACCAACCAACAATGGATAACCCAAGGCTTTAAAACGCTTCAGGTTTTGCAATAACTCGATATTGTGTTGAAGGGTTTTACCAAAGCCAAAACCGGGATCAATAATTATTTTTTCTGCGGGTATCCCCGCTTCAATACAGGTGCTCGCTCGATTTTGCAGAAAATCATACACCTCGTCAGTGACATTGTCGTAGCGGGGGTTCGCTTGCATGGCATCGGGCTCACCTTGCATGTGCATAAGGCAAACTGGCAAAGCGGAATCTGCAACTGCCGCTAAAGCGCCAGGACGCTGCAAGGCCCGCACGTCATTAATTAAATCAGCGCCGGCTTTGGCAACACTTGTCATTACTTCCGCGGAGCTAGTGTCGACGGAAACAAATACGTCGAGGTTTTTTTTCAGCGCTTCGACTAAGGGGAGTAAACGATCTAACTCTTCTTGACTACTAACAGGCGAAGCGCCGGGGCGTGTTGATTCCGCACCTAAATCTAGAATCGTTGCGCCTTCTGTGACCATGGTCTCGGCTCGCTGCAGTGCGCTGGACAGATTAAATTTTCCATCACGAAAGTAGGCCCCGCCGTCGGAAAAAGAATCGGTGGTTGCATTTAATACGCCCATGATTTTGGGCAAAGGTTCCGACAGAAAGCGTAAGAATTTATTGTCGTGGATGTTCAAAAACGAGGAGCCCGTATGAAAAATTTTAACTACTTAAAAACTAAATGGGCCTGTTGCCAGACCCATTTAGTTGAATTAAAAATTATTAAATTACCAGGATATACTTTCTAAAAATCAATGCTCATTGGCGGGGCCGCCGATGGGATCAGACTTTTTATCGTCATCAGAGGTTTTTTCTGAAGATCCACCATTCATATGGCTATTAAAATCATCGTCATGCCAATCGCGGGGTGGACGCATTTTCTTGCGCGCCATCAAATCGCTAACTTGCTCAGCATCGATTGTTTCATATTCCATTAATGCATCTTTCATTGCTTCAAGAATGTCGCGGTTCTCCTCTAGAATTTTTTCTGAACGCTTATAACACTCGTCAATAATTGTGCGGATTTCTTCATCAATTAATTTTGAAGTTTCACCAGAATAATTTGTTGAAGACATACCTGGGTAAGCGCCTTCTTCTTCACCGTAATGCAGAGGGCCAAGTTTATTAGACAAGCCCCACTTCATTACCATGTTACGAGCCATTTGCGTTGCGCGCTCGATATCATTTGAAGCACCGGTTGTCACACCCTCTTTACCTAAGGTCATCTCTTCTGCGATTCGACCGCCAAACAGTGAACACAGTTGCGATTCTAATTGGCGTTTACTGATGCTGTACTTATCTTCTTCTGGCAAAAACTGGGTAACACCTAAGGCACGACCGCGAGGAATAATTGATACTTTATGAATAGGATCATGCTCGGGTACAAGACGACCAATAATGGCATGGCCCGCTTCGTGATACGCGGTATTAATTTTTTCTTTTTCATTCATCACCATGGTTTTGCGTTCTGCGCCCATCATGATTTTATCGCGCGCTTTTTCAAATTCTTCCATCGTTACTAAACGCTTATTGGCACGGGCAGCAAACAATGCGGCTTCGTTTACAATATTAGCTAGATCAGCACCGGAGAACCCAGGCGTACCTCGCGCAATAACACTCGGCATAACCGATTCATCGATGGGTACTTTACGCATATGAACTTTTAAAATTTGTTCGCGACCGCGAATGTCTGGCAAGCCCACATAAACTTGTCGATCAAAACGACCGGGGCGCATTAAGGCTTTATCAAGTACATCGGGTCTGTTGGTTGCGGCGATAACAATGACACCATCATTTTCTTCAAAGCCATCCATTTCAACCAATAACTGGTTGAGGGTTTGTTCGCGCTCATCGTGACCACCACCATGACCGCCACCACGATGACGACCAACTGCATCAATCTCATCGATGAAGATAATACAAGGCGCTTGTTTTTTTGCTTGTTCGAACATATCGCGTACGCGAGATGCACCGACACCAACAAACATTTCAACAAAGTCAGAACCAGAAATAGAAAAGAACGGCACTTTCGCTTCACCAGCAATGGCTTTGGCGAGTAAAGTTTTACCAGTACCCGGCTGTCCCGCCATGAGAACACCGCGCGGGATGCGTCCACCTAAGCGTTGAAATTTAGAAGGATCACGCAGGTATTCAACCAGCTCTTGCACTTCTTCTTTCGCTTCATCAACACCGGCAACATCAGCAAAAGTCGTTTTGATTTGGTCTTCGCCCAATAGGCGCGCCTTGCTTTTACCAAAGCTCATTGGCCCGCCACGACCACCGCCGCCGCCCTGCATTTGCCGCATAAAAAACATAAAGATGCCGACAATTAAGAGTATGGGGAGGATAGTTAGGAAGAGGTCAGTCCAGAAACTACGCTCTTGGGGTTCTGCGCCAGAATAAGCAACATTATTGTATTCGAGGGCTTCGACTAAGGCGCCGTTGTCATCAAGGTTGTATGGACGATTCGCTTTAAAACGGGTTCCGTTACGACGTACACCTTGAACTTCGAGAATATCGATGGTGACTTCTTGGAGACCACCATTATCCAACTCCCGAAGGAAATCAGAGTATTCGATCTCTTCTTGCTTCGGCGTGGTATCTAGGCCTTTAAATAGTATGAATAAGACTGACGCTATAACCACCCAAAGGACGATATTCTTAGTGATGTCGTTCAAACGTTTACCCTCACATTCTTGTTAGCTTCTGCCGCTTTTACAGAAACTCTTATTTAGTCTAATTAGTCAGAAACTCTTTGGGGGAAACTCTTTAGTCAGTAAATGACCCTTAGTTAACTAACCCGTTTTTATTGCATTTCGGCAAGTATAGCCTCTATCCGACAACTGCCGGTAGTATCAGTTCTAAGGCTGCGGACTCAGTCACGACTCTTGTTAGACGCGAATTGAGGCTCTTTTTTGTAGGAATCAACCTTGATACCCCTTTGCGACCAAATAGACTTCTTTGGATCGAGGTCGCGATGCATCTGGCTTGCGCGATACTACGCGCTCAAAATTGCTTCGCAGATCTTTGATTAGGGCTTCAAATCCCTCGCCTTGAAATACTTTTGCGACGAAACAACCCTTTTTACGCAAGGTCTGCTTAGCTAGATCAACGGCAAGTTCAACTAAGTACATGGATTTTGGCTGATCAATATTAGTGACTCCACTCATATTGGGGGCCATATCGGATATTACAAGGTCAGCCTTTGCCTCACCTAAGCTTGCCAAGATCTGATTCAAGACCTCCTCCTCAGTGAAATCGCCCTCGATAAACTCCACCCCTGCAATACCATCCATGCTGAGAATGTCTGAGGCAATAACTCGGCCATTCTTACCCACCAGATTCGCCGCCACTTGTGACCAGCCGCCGGGCGCAGCACCTAGATCCAACACTGTGTGGCCCGGGCGAATCAGCTTATCTTTTTCCTGTATTTCTAATAGCTTATAACTGGCCCGCGAGCGGTAGCCGTCTTTGTGAGTCTGTTTCACATAGGGGTCATTAAAATGTTCGCGCAACCAGCGATGGCTGCTTTTAGACTTTGCCATGAGAAATAGTTGACCCTACTACACGAAATTAAAACGAGGAAAGAGGCGAATTGAAACCACTAATAAGCCCGCAAAATGACCGCTATCTTAACAGAAATGAGGATTAAGCTTTGCTAAGAATGGCAAGATTATTGCCATTCTCGCCAAGGTAAATATCGTGACTATTTGACCAGTCATTCTCTGTACTCCAGCGGTCAATATAGGCTCACTTCCGCCGTCAATATCAGGTATCATTCGCCACCCGCTTAAGGCCTACGGCCGCTAGTAAAGCTGTTTTCACGCCATATTTTAGGTTTTCACAATGTTGAGCTCAGATCGTAAAAAACAATTAAGGGCAATTAGCCATAATTTAAAACCCATCGTCACTATCGCGGGCAACGGCTTAACTGAAGCTGTGCTGGCTGAGCTCGAACGAGCCCTTAATGATCACGAACTCATTAAGGTGAAGCTAGCGGTTGGTGAACGTGAGGAGCGGTCTGAACTTATCGAAGCCTTGTGTGAAAAAACCGGAGCGGAAAAAGTCCAGGCGATTGGAAAAGTTATCGTGTTGTTTCGTGCGGCGAAAAAACCAAACGCCAAATTATCAAATCTTTTACGGATGTAAGACTCCCCCCACTTTTCTACAATCAGTTGTAAAAATGTTCGGGCACGTTTTTTTGATGCGCCACAATTTAGTGCGTTTTTGATCTGCTTTGCCTTTGTCGTTATCTTAAATAAATTGCTCTCCTGCATACTTTGTAATCTCCGTCTTGTCTTGACGATAAGCGTTATTAATCGGTATATATTTAATCCCATAATATGGCCAATTTAATTGGTATTGTTATAGAACTAGCCCGTCTATTTATGTATATTCTTTGGACGCTCAAATAAAAATAAAATCTTCTTAAATTCACCCACATCTCGATTTAAATAACTTTTGATCTAATTGGCTATGGCAACGGATTGGCAACTCATATTCTACGGAGAAGAAGGCAAGCTCATTTCTTCCCTCGAATTCCTCTGTAACAAGCGTTTTCCCAGCGATATCAATCTCGCCGAAGAAGCCTTTAACCATGTCATGGCCCAACTCAGCGACAACAACTTTGAAAAGTTACAACGCTTTCGCGGTGATTCGAAACCCACTACCTATGTCATCAGCTGCTTTCGCAACGGAGTAGAAGATTTCGCCCGGCGGAAATTTGGCAGATGTGTTGCACCGGATTGGTTAAAAAAAATCGGCGGTATTTACACCTCTATCCACCGACGCCTATGTTGCGAGCATCGCTCAAGTAAATCGATCCAAGAAGAGTTCGCTAATCCGACCGAGGAAAACAAACAAAAAATTGAAGAAATAGTCGCGCAAATTTTTCGACGAATCCCCGATTGCCTGCATAAAACTGCGCCAAGCCCGCAGTACGATGAATTTTCTGAACACGACATGAGTGACCCACTTGAAACTGAAGAAAAAAGCGCGGACGTCGAATTAGGCAGCGAGGGGCTTATTTCCGCTATCTGGCTTTTTATTTCCAATGATGCGTCGGAAGTCGTTGATCCCGAAATCATTCAACGACTCGAAAAATTACGTGGCAAAGCGCTGCCTAATTTGACATTAAGCGACGATCAAAAATTATTATTGCGCATGGTCGTCATCGATGAAAAATCCGTCACCGATGCGGCAAATTTGTTAAAGCTCAAATACCACACTGCACGAAGACAGTTAGAATCGGCGTTAACGACTTTGAAAGACGCGTTCAGCGCCGGCGGTTTTGACGGAGATGATTTGCTTTAGGCCATTGTTAAACTGACCGTTGTTATCCGTCTAATTAGACCAAGACTAAAAATCGAGTCAAAGATGAAAAGTGATATCTTGTTGAACATAGCTTGGAAAATAGTTGATGAACACTGATCATAAACGAGCATTATTGCATTTCGCACTTTCCGATCACGGTAATAACGACTGTATCGATGCAACAACAGCTCCTGATGATGAGGGCTTGGCGGCTTATATTGATGGCTCAATGCCAAGTGCGCAAATTGCTACCTGCAAAAGTCATCTCGCCAACTGTCATTTTTGTTATCAACGTTTTAGCGAATTGGAATCCACTCTTAGCGCTATCTCCCTCACCAAGACCGCGGCTTCTGCGTCATCCAGCACCGCCACCAATGCATCGATTTTTGAGCTTATCAAATCTCATTGGAGTGCCATAACCACGGGCTTAAGCAGTGCGGTGGCGGTTGCGTTTGTCGCTTTCATCTTTGTGGGTTCCCCAACATCAGATCTCACCACGAGTTTACGCGGCGATCTGAATGACATGGTGCCCTACTCGCAATGGCCGGAAAGTGAAGATGAATTTACTAAAGGCATCAATACCAACGTAGAGGTTTCCGAAGAAACATCGACTTATATTTCAATTGGATTTGCCGACGGCTTAAAAGTGCTTGCCCCACATCGCCAAACGAACCTCAATGAAATACTCGATCACTGTATCAATCATTCGGATACCGAATCTTGTTCTAAGCAACAACGCTGGGCTTACAATGTCGGCTTGTGGTTAGTATTGACGGAGACTTTTTGTCAAAACCCGAGTTTAAACGAAAACAATGCTCCGATTAATTTAAGCTCCTTGAGTAAGCGTTTAAGCGAATTACGTTCCGTTTCGGACTCAAGCTTATTAATTAATATCGATACAACATCGGCACAATCGCTTTGCGAAGATAATGGGGAGACTTTAGAAAGCCTCGGCTTACAAATTTAAATTAAATTTTTGTTAAAAATTCAGGCGGTATCCGTCTACTTACCATTAAAGAGTAATAATTAACAATTGGCGTTATTTGCCTAACCAAAAATGTCAGCTGACTTATTTAGATCCACCTGGGGAGGGGGGAAGAAATGAATCTTGTAATCTCACGGAAAAATACCGGATTATTGGCATTAGCGAGTGTAGCGACTCTTGCGTTGATAGCACCTTCGGCAAACGCGGAAAGTTTTTTCGAACGGAAAGCAAGGGAAGCCCGAGAAAAGATCGAACGTAGTATTCGACGGGAAGCGCCAAAGTTAGAAGAACCAAAACCTGTCGTTGCAACCCCCGTAGCTGAAACCCCCGCTAGCTCTCCCCTACAAAATACTGCCGCCACGAATGTTAGCGGCCAACAAATTGGTGAACAAAACACGGCAAAGCTCGCCGAAGATACCTGCATCAAAGCCGGGGAAGAAGACAAAGCCGCAAAAATCGCTTTATTGTTTACCACGGAATACACCGGTAAGAGTCTCGCTTCGGACGATGTTTCCTCCTACCTAGTCGGCCTTTGCGTACCCAAAGATTTTGATTCGCAATTCTCATTAAATCAATTTTTAGTAACCAAGGGCTCTGCTTACAGTTTTTATACCGAACGCTCTTTGGAAGAACTTGCAGAGTATCTTGACAAATCCGGTGTCGAACTCAGCGTTAAAATTGATGCTTTACAAAAAGATAGTAAATTACAACAAGATTTAGCCAAAGAAAATGATATGGAAAAAGCAGAATATTTGCTTAACCAAGAACATCATTATTCCGAAAATGTTGATAAATTCCTCCCTGCAATTGGACAATTAAAAGATGAGCAAAAAGCAGAAGCGTTAGCCATTGCAGCGAAAGCAAGGGCACACTCGACTCGTTCAACATTTTTTCTCGCTCGTAGTCTCTATGTATCTGAAAAAATGGCGGGAACGATGATGGAAAACGCCAAAATCGAATATAAGGAAAATGAATCAACGGTTAGAAAAATACGCGATAGCGAAGACGGAAACTATAAAATATCCGTCCTCGAACAAGGTGTCAGCTGGCTGAAAAACCGAAACAAAAAAGAAAAAAGTAGCTTGCAGTTATTCACCGAGTTTGTCGGCGACAACGCTGAAGTTCTCAGCGATACCCTGAGCAGCGGGGCCGGAATTGTGAGAACCTTTGATACCGAAGCCAGCGAAATTCCTACGCTTTCTGATGAGGACTTAGAAGAAGACGTACGGCGCTTAAATGAAGAATGGGATTTCCCAGCGGAATTTGCTGACGAAGACGCTTACGCAGAAACCAATCACTATACGGCTAGCTAAGCGCGGCGACTCAAAACTGTAAAAACGATTCATCAATAAACCAAAGTGCCATGATAATTGAGGAAGCAAAGTGAAAAGGGAAACAAGTAAACAAATATACCGGCACTATTTGCGTTGTTTACTTGTTTTTATGGTATTGGCTGGCAACGCGGGCAACATTAAAGCCCAGAACGACATATCGAACGCCGCTTGCAATCGGGGACTCACGAATTACGTTTCTGCTTTGATTAATCGCGCACCGTTAATATTGGCGGATTTCAAAATCGGCACCGACGGTAGTTCCGATCCAAGCTTGGCAAGTGCTCTTGCGGTCAGCAACACACCCAGAGAAACCATCGACAATTTGGAGTACCCCAGCGAACTCGAAGTTAAAATTGGCGAATCACTACATGACGATCCTTGCTTTCAAGTTTATGGTCGCATTATCCGCCAAGGTGAACAGGAGAGTTCGGGTAAAAGCCGCGCTATCCTACAAATGCAAATGCCTTTCGCAAAAATGGACACCTTGGCCGTTGAATATCTCGAAGGCCAATTTCGACGCAACTATTTTTTCCAAGCAACCTTTTCATTCGAGCTACGCGATGGCAAAGGTAGAGTCGTGTTCGCAAAATCTTCTGCGAATAATTATCGACGTACTTGTTTTTGGAATTTACCGCAAACTGACTGTCTCGACTTGCAAAATAATCCTGTAAACCCCGACGATGCGTGGCGACTAGTGATCGCTAGCGGAATCAACTCCTTACTCAACGAAGTCGCCATTGAATTGGTTGCTTGGCATGACATGCTGGAGGAGCAAAGTGGTGATTTTTATGATCGCCGCTATAGCCAAGATATTGAGCTCGATGGCAGACAAGTAAGAACACGGGAACAGCTCGCACTTCCCTATCTGTTTGTGCAAAGTCCGCAACCCCGAATTAATATCAATGGCTTATTGGCAGGCTTATCTGAAAGAAAATTTTTAACCGAAGAACATAAGCGCGACGATTTTCAAAACTATTTTAATGTTTTATTCCGCAGCGAATTAGATAAAGCATTAAGACTCACCATCGAGAAACATCAGGCGCTCGAAAACACACGGATCATGTTGCTTTCTGACACCAACAGTGCCGCTTTCCAGAATGCGATGATGATCGCCTGTGCGGAGATGGGCAGAGGATTCAATTCCGAGGACTGTTTAGAACCGGTCAAATTAATTGAGAATCTTTGCAGTGAAGAACCAAAAGCGGCTTCGTCAGAGCGCGCAAAAATAAACGACCAATGCCTTTTGAGTTCACTCAGTTTTGGTCGCTCCTTGACGAGAGCGAATGACGAGAGTCTCGACAAACTACGTGACGCTCAGCAGCGAATACAAATGGCCAGCCACTTACGGCTACCGGAAGAGCGCGACAATAAAGAAACCGTTAAGTGTATCAATCTTGAAACAGAAGAGATCAGTGGACATTTGGTTGGCGTCAGTGAAAATTATTATCGTGTCGACAACGAAAATGAAAATGATGATGGCTACTATTTGATGGATGCTGCGCATAAAGTTGTGGAATTGCAATCACATTGCTTAGCCGACGAAATAGTTAATCGATACCAAGACCAACTTTCTAAAGATTAAATCAACTTCGGTATTTTTAAAACGTAAAAATGCCCCTGGAGTATCCTGATGATTCGCTTTAATAAACGTACTATTAAATCCTTCGGCTTGGTTTCAATACTGAGCTTAAGCGGTATCGTTTTGGCGGCGGATCGTTTTACCGGTGATTTTGCAGAAATGGAAACAACGCGAGAGCAAGCTTATGACAGCGCTGTGATCAGTGTTACCCGAGATGCGCTGGCTAACTTACTCAGAGATGAAAATTGGAACCCTGAAATTCTCGACTGCATGGAAACCTGGATTAATCAGGAACTCGCCCCCGATTACAAATACTTGGTTAGCAATACGCTTTTCGATGTTGACCAAGAAATTCGGAACCAATGGGCTCTTGAAGGCAGCATGCGTATTGAAATGGGGTTTCTTAATCGCTGGGTGAGAAAGCAATTAACTAATCCCGATTGTGGTCCACGGATACAACAACGGCGCACGATTTATCTCGAATCTGTTTTTTTACCCAATCATGAAGACCAAGCACTCGCGGAACTCGCACTAAAGCAAATCCAACAGCAATTTTCGCGAAATGGTTATGAGTTCGTAGACGAGTCTCGGCGGCAGTCAGCGCAATACCGAATGAATATCGATGGCATAAGAAGCGATGCCCGCAGTTCAGTAAAAACATTAAATTTAACCGGATACTACGTCGACAACCGCGTCGACAACCAACCCTACCTGAGTATTAACTCAACGGTCGACGCGCGATTAAAAACGACGGCTACGGAATTAGATATGCAGTTAGCTGAACGTCAATCCCAATCAGTATTAGCGCAAGTGAGAGAATGGGAAGCGACCCACGTCGTCGAAAATCGACAAATTGAAATTATTTTTATCTCAAAAAGATCCGCGACACGTTCTTTGGATGCATTGCTTGATGAAGTCGTCGCACGCTTTGAACTACCTGCGGAATTTTCCGAACAAGCGGACGTCATTCAAACGACGGAGCTTGACGATGAATTAATGGAAGTCTCCATAATTATTCCCGCACGTTATGGCGCTAACCTTAATCGCAGTCGCATGCGCGAGCTCCAAGAAATTGCGCGAGACGTGCTTTCTTATGAAATCGCCGCGAGCAACTTCAGCAATAACGCCACCAAGTTAACCATTTTCGATAGTAGTTCCGTCAAGGCAGAATGGGAAAAACAAGTGTGGGCTTATTTGGATACGGGGAAATTAGTATTTCCTGAGAATAGAAATGCCCTCGCCGTTACCAGAAGTCAGTTACGCAATAATCCCCGCGATGAAAAAGCACTTTATTTTATTGATGAAATCGTAAACCGGTTAGTTCAAAGAGCCATATACAAAATGGGGCAAGGTGCACTGAACAGCGCCAATGCGGATCTTACCCAAGCGCAAAGTATCGGCGCGGATCGACCGAATAAACCCTGGGCCACTGCGCGGGAGCAGCTGGACGCAGCCATTGCACGACAAAAACAACAACAATCGCCAAGTGGCAACATTATTGTTGCGAATAGCAACGGTGCATCGGCAAACGATAAACCACTTGTGCTATTTCCAGAGCTCGAATCATGGTCCACGCGAGCAATTGGCATTCAAGAAAACCGTGGCATCTTAGGAGTCGCTGCGGACATTCAAGGTATTAAACGAATTGAATTAAATGGCCAGAATATTGAATTTGAAGTCGGTAGCGAACAACAAACGCGGTTTTTGTCAGTGCCTGGCGCACAAACACAAGTATTTTATTTACCGCCAGATTTAACTGCAGGACAGCGTCAACTAAGTATCATCGTAACGGATGGCAATAACGAAAAAACTGAAAAAACACTGAGTGCTCACGACGGTAATTTTATCGTTAGCAATACGCAAAACGACTCATCAAACAGCAAAGAAAGTAATAGCGAAACCATTAAAGAAGGTGAACAAGCATTAACGGGTCGCTATCACGCGCTTATTATTGCCAACCAAGAATATCTTGAAGTTCCGGATCTCGCGACACCGACCAACGACGCGAATCAATTACGAAAAGTATTAATCGAACAATACAATTTTAGCGATGAACACATAACCACTGTCGTGAACGGTACTCGTGAAGAAATGGTTTTAGCGATTGATCAACTGCAAGATGAAGTTGGCCCCAACGACAGCGTATTAATTTATTACGCGGGGCACGGTTACCAAGACAAAGGCCACGCTGGCACTGGCTATTGGATTCCCGTGGACGGCAAAGATATTCATAAAAAGGGCCATCGTACATCTTGGGTGCCCAATGGTTATGTCGCAGATTATGTTGAAAAAGTGAAGGCCCGTCACGTACTGTTAATCAGCGATTCATGTTACGCCGGTACCTTTGCGCAACGAGGCAACGAAAGCGATTTCTTTATCGCAACGGGTGATTACATTAAAACCAAAGCGGGGCAAAACTCACGGCGCGCGATCACCAGCGGCGATATCGAGCCGGTCTCTGACGGTGGTGGTAACGGCCACTCGATCTTTGCTCACCATTTATTAACCGCATTACGCGGCCAGAACGAGCCCTACTTAACGGCTGAACAGCTATACAAACAACTTTATGGGCCAGTGAGTTCTGGTGCAGCACAAACACCGCAATACTTTGTTATGTCAGACAATGATAAAGGCGGAGATTTTGTATTCGTTAGGCGCTAGTCACAAAAGATATTGCTAATTTTTGGGGTTCTTACCGTCTAATGTAAATAATTACTTAACAGGGAATTAGGGGAACAACCATGAAATTTCTATCGACACTTTTATTGGCTACTTCATCAGTGGCTTTTTGTAACTTAGGGTTTACTGAAGACCGAGTTTTGTTGGTTGGTGTCGGTGACTATCAGTACGGCGACAATGACTTGCCTGGAATCAATTACGACATTGATGCGATGGTCAATGTCTCTAAGCTGATGGGCTTTAAAGATAATCAAATTAAAATCTTACGTGATACTGAGGCCACAGAAAAAAATGTTGCCAATGCAATGCTCACCTGGTTGGTAGATGGTGTGAAAGCCGATGACCGTGTGCTTTTTTATTTTAGCGGTCACGGCTCCCGCTTTAAAGATTCCAGTGGCGATGAAACCGATGACAAAAAAGATGAAACAATTCTTACTTCTGATTTCAGAATCGTTAACGAAAATGGCAAGCGCTATGTTGCCGGCGCGATCGTTGATGACACATTGGGAAAGATACTAGAAAAAATTCCGAGCAAGCATGTAATGGTGTTTATAGATGCCTGTAACAGTGGAACTGCAACACGCAGTTTGGATGCCGATCCCTCTTTACTGGGCGTCAGCAAAACCTACTCTAAATATCTTCATCACGGGTTTGATGATGTAGCAGCCGATCCAGATATTGAAGCCGCTACTTCTTCGCAGCGTGCAATTGGTGTTAAAGCTGCAGTTCTAGATGGATCGAGCGATAACTATGTTGCTCTCACCGCGGCAAAGGATGACGAAAAAGCGCTGGCAACAAGCAAAGGTAGTTTATTTACCTTAGGTCTCAAGCAAACTGTACGCAATGCTGTGAACAGCAACGCGAATATTACGCCGGCGCAAATCCAAAAGGCAGTACAAAACTATATCAACAGCAGAACTTCACCGGCGAAAATATTTCACCCTCAGTTAAGCGGCAATCCAAATAAGTTTAACAGCAACTTACCTTTAGCTTCTATTTCCAATGGTGCTGCAAATGTTGCCGGCACCAACTGGTCCAATTTAGTTGAGCTTTCTAATAAAATTTCCAGCCAGCAAGATGGAATTAAAATTACCACTAATGCTCAGCAATACAAGTTAGGTGAATCAATTGTGATCAGTGTGGATGTTCCTGGAAACGGCTATTTAAATGTTATTACTGTGGACTCCAAAGACGGCGATACTATTTTATTTCCCAACCAGTTCCATAAAGACAATCGAGTGTCTGCGGGAATGATGACAATTCCGACGGATAAAATGAAGTTTACTTTACCCGCCACAGAGCCCGCCGGTGACGCATTGGTAGTGGTTGTCTTTTCAGAAGATCCCATTAATCTTTACAATGAACAAGTTGGCGGAAAGCGAAAAGCAAACGGAGAGTATGACGAAGTATTCGCGCAAATATCTGAACCCGGGATGCGTGCTATTGGCGTCGCTGCAAAAAAATCTAATGTTATGCGCTCTAGCTACTTAAAAGTAAATACCGTCAAATAGTTTCTAGAATTAACCAACTAAGCATAAAAAAGGCCGATGAATAAAATCATCGGCCTTTTTTTGCTTAGCTCTTTTAAGTGTTAATGCGATCAAATGTGCTGTACTTTTTCAATCTCGTAATACACTTCACCAGCGGGAGTTTGAATAGCCACTTCATCACCCACAAACTTACCGATCAAACCTCGCGCTATAGGTGAATTAATTGAAATCTTGTTAGCTTTAACATCGGCTTCATCATCACCCACGATCTGGTAAGTTACCGATTCTTCGGTATCAACATTGACGATATCAACAGTCACGCCGAAAATAACTTTTTCGGTATTAGGAATGTTGGTGACATCAATAATCTGAGCGAAACTGAGTTTGCCTTCGATTTCTTGAATTCGGCCTTCGCAAAAACTCTGCTGTTCACGAGCAGCATGATATTCAGCGTTTTCTTTCAAATCACCATGCTCTCGTGCTTCGGCGATCGCTTTAACAATACGAGGACGAACAACTTTTTTAAGTTCATCCAATTCTTTTTGCAAGGCATCAGCCCCGGCTTTTGTCATGGGTACTTTACTCATACAGCAATTCTCCGATGAAGCTCTTGTAAGCGACGAACAGTTTGTTGTTGCCCAAAACGAAGCGCCATACAAATTGCATTCGCTCCCGCCAGTGTTGTCGTGTAATAAACACGATGATTCTCGGCGCTGCGACGAATTGATGAAGAATCCTTAATCGCCTGACGCCCTTCCGTGGTGTTAATGACAATATTAATTTCGTCGTTTTTTATCATATCTACGATATGAGGTCGACCTTCGGCGACTTTATTAACTTGCTGCACAGTTAAGCCAGCATCTTCAATAATTTTCGCTGTTCCCCGTGTGGCTACCAATTTAAAACCTAAATTAGTTAACTCATTCGCGACTGGCACAATCGCTTTTTTATCAAAGTCACGAACACTAATAAATACCGTACCCGACGTAGGAATTGGGCCACCCGTCGCCTGCTCAGCTTTCGCATATGCTTCGGCAAATGTATCGCCGACGCCCATCACTTCACCAGTCGATTTCATTTCTGGCCCAAGTATCGGGTCAACCGCAGGAAATTTATTGAAGGGGAATACCGCTTCTTTAACACTGAAATAATCTGGCACTACTTCTTTAGTAAAACCCTGCTCCGCTAGACTTGTACCAGCCTGACAGCGCGCTGCAATTTTCGCCAAGGAAACGCCAATACACTTAGAAACAAAGGGTACAGTACGCGACGCACGAGGGTTTACTTCGATAACATAAATTTCGCCGTCTTGATAAGCAAGTTGAACGTTCATCAAGCCAATGACGCCCAGCTCCAATGCCATACATTTAACTTGCTCACGCATATCATTTTGAACGTTTTCTGGCAAAGAATATGGCGGCAAAGAACAAGCGGAATCACCGGAGTGAACACCACACTGTTCAATATGTTGCATAATTGCGCCGATAATAACTTCTTTGCCATCACTCACCGCGTCGATGTCGACTTCGATGGCATTATTCAAAAAGTGATCCAACAACACTGGCGCTTCTTCGGAAACCTGTACGGCTTCTGTCATATAAGTGCGCAGCTCTTCCTCGTTATAAACAATTTCCATTGCACGACCACCCAGCACATAGGAAGGCCTTACGACTAAAGGATATTTCACTTGCAGCGCGGCAACTACCGCCTCATCCGTCGATCTTACAATCGCATTCGAGGGTTGTTTTAATTTCAAATTTTGAATCATCTGCTGAAAGCGCTCGCGATCTTCTGCACGATCAATGGCGTCCGCGCTCGTACCAATAATTGGCACGCCCTCTTCTTCTAGTGCGGCAACAATTCGTAGCGGCGTTTGACCACCAAACTGAACAATTACGCCCTTGGGCTTTTCTTTATGAACGATTTCCAAGACATCTTCTAAGGTGACTGGCTCGAAAAACAATCTATCAGAAGTATCGTAATCCGTTGAAACAGTCTCTGGATTACAATTCACCATAATGGTTTCGTAACCGTCTTCTCGCATTGCTAGGGCAGCGTGCACACAGCAATAATCAAACTCGATACCTTGACCGATACGATTGGGTCCACCGCCTAAAACTAATATTTTGTCTCGGTTACTGGGCTCGGCTTCGCACTCTTCTTCATAGGTTGAATACATGTACGCAGTAGACGTTGAAAATTCTGCTGCACAAGTATCAACTCGCTTATAAACCGGTCGCACATCTAAGGATTGACGATAGTTACGCACCGCACGTTGTTTTTGTCCAAGCAACGCACCTAAGCGACGATCAGAAAAACCTTTGCGTTTTAGTAAAAATAATTCTTGTTTAGAAATTTCAGTTAACTTGCGACCTTCTAATGCCTGCTCGGTTTTTATAAGGTCTTCGATTTGCACTAAGAACCAGGGATCAATAGCCGATGCTTCGAATACTTCTTCAACTGTCATTCCCGCTCTAAACGCATCACCCACATACCAAAGGCGATTCGCGCCAGGTGTGGTTAAATCGCGACGAATTTTATTCATCGCATCAGGGCTGGCCAAATCTACATGAGGTTCGAAACCACACGAGCCCACCTCTAAACCGCGTAAGGCTTTTTGGATTGATTCTTGGAACGTGCGGCCGATCGCCATCACTTCCCCAACTGATTTCATTTGCGTGGTCAATCGTGCGTCTGCTTCACCAAATTTTTCAAAAGTAAAACGCGGCACTTTGGTTACCACATAATCGATTGATGGCTCGAACGATGCCGGTGTCGCACCGCCGGTAATATCGTTTTTCAATTCGTCGAGGGTGTAACCGACAGCAAGCTTTGCGGCAATTTTTGCGATGGGGAATCCTGTTGCTTTTGAAGCTAAGGCAGAAGAGCGAGACACCCTAGGATTCATTTCAATAATAACGAGACGACCGTCTTTTGGATTTACCGCGAACTGAACATTTGATCCACCAGTCTCAACACCAATTTCGCGCAAGACTGCAATCGATGCGTCGCGCATGATTTGATATTCTTTGTCGGTAAGCGTTTGCGCCGGTGCAACAGTAATAGAATCACCGGTATGCACTCCCATTGGGTCAAAATTTTCTATCGCGCAAACGATAATACAGTTGTCGTTCTTGTCGCGAACAACTTCCATTTCAAATTCTTTCCAACCAATTAAAGACTCATCGATTAATAATTCATTGGTTGGTGATAAATCGATTCCGCGTAAACAGATTTCTTCGAACTCTTCCCAGTTGTATGCAATACCGCCGCCAGAACCACCCATTGTGAACGAAGGACGAATAATACAAGGGAAGCCAAATTCTTTTGGCACTTCTAAAGCGTCTTCTAAGGTTTTAACAATTTTTGCGCGGGGACATTCTAAGCCGATAGACTTCATCGCTTTATCAAAACGACTGCGATCTTCCGCCTTATCAATTGCGTCTTCGTTTGCACCAATTAATTCAACACCAAACTCTTCCAACACACCGTTGCGATGTAAATCTAGGGCACAATTTAAGGCGGTTTGCCCCCCCATGGTTGGCAGTACTGCATCAGGGCGCTCACGTTCAATAATTTTTTTAACGGCTTGCCAATTGATCGGTTCGATATACGTTGCATCCGCCATCGCGGGGTCAGTCATGATGGTAGCGGGATTTGAATTTACCAAGATAACGCGAAAGCCTTCTTCTCTTAAGGCTTTACACGCTTGCGCTCCTGAGTAATCAAACTCACAGGCCTGCCCTATAACGATAGGGCCTGCGCCAATAATTAAAATAGAATTGATATCGGTTCTTTTAGGCATTCTTACTCCGCTCGTCAGGCAAATTATTTTGCGAGACAGTTTTTACTAATCACTTAAATCTAAATAAATTGTGTTTTGATAAACGACTATTTATTTTTTCTCTGATCCATTAATTCAATAAAATGTTCAAACAAAGGCGCAGCATCTCGCGGCCCCGGACTGGCTTCAGGATGGCCCTGAAAACTAAATGCCGCCTTGTCCGTGCGATGCATACCTTGCAAAGAACCATCGAATAAAGAGCGGTGTGTCGCTAGTAAATTTTCAGTCAAGCTATCGTCATCGACAGCAAAGCCGTGGTTCTGACTAGTGATCATGACATTTTTATGAGTTAAATCTTGTACGGGATGATTCGCGCCGTGATGACCGAACTTCATTTTTTTAGTGCGCGCTCCGCTGGCCAAACCTAACAACTGATGGCCCAAACATATACCGAAGACGGGAATATCGGTTTCAAGAATTTCTTTGATTGCCGCAACTGCGTAATCACAAGGCTCAGGATCGCCAGGGCCATTGGATAGGAAAACACCGTCAGGTTGCATAGCCAAGACTTCAGCAGCGGGTGTTTGCGCGGGAACCACAGTCACTTCGCAACCATGATCAACCAAGATACGGAGAATATTTCGTTTGACGCCAAAATCATAAGCGACAACTTTAAATTTAGCTGGCTCGGTAGGAATCGTATGTCCTACACCTAAACGCCACGTCCCTTCTTGCCAAGAATATTTTTCTTTGCAAGAAACCACCTTCGCCAAATCCATACCTTTGAGACCGGGAAATTCTTTCGCTGCTAAAAGCGCTTTTTCATCGTCGACCTCACCGGCCATCAAGCAACCATTTTGCGCGCCTTTATCCCGCAAAATTCTCGTTAACTTACGGGTATCAATATCGGCGATGCCGAGAATATTTCTCTGCTTCAAATAATCATCTAATGACTGTTGGTTCCGAAAGTTACTCGCCAATAAGGGTAAGTCTCTTATCACTAAACCTGCAGCCCAAATAGTCTCGCACTCTTCATCTTCGGAGTTGGTGCCAACATTGCCAATATGGGGATAAGTTAAGGTGATAATTTGTTTTGCATAAGAAGGGTCAGTCAGAATTTCTTGATAGCCGGTGAGCGCTGTATTAAAAACAACTTCACCGGTAGAAACGCCTTCTGCACCAATCGCAGTGCCGCGAAATATTGTGCCATCTTCAAGAACGAGTATGGCGGGTCGATGACTCAAAATATTCTCCTCAGATTACATCTCTGGCTCATCTAAGACGAGCCAGCAATTTTTTAAGTATGCGCAGCTAAACTGTCGTACTCGCTAGATTAAGTACGCCTGTCTTCATAGTCATTATGGGTAACGAGGGAAGCCCCGGAACGGATCAGTGACGCTTGATTACATAAACTTGGGATCGAAAAAAAGCGAGATGAAGAATTAACTCCTATCTCGCTTCTTGTATGTTTATTCCCAAAGCCACAGGCCCTTGCCTTCAATCGATTCGCTGGATTTATCCGTTATATGCGGCATTGCATCGGTAAGGACTTAGATAGGACTTATGTCGTAAGATGGCCTGAATCTAGTCACCTACAAGGTGCAAACTCAGGCCGCGATTCTAGACGAAAACGCCTATTGTTGTCCAATCTAATCCACCGACAAAACCCATATCGGCGGTGAAAAATAGGCGGAAAAACTATAACGAAGCCACTAAACAAGCCACAGATCACAAATATCGCTGCATGGCTAGCAAGCAGACAAATACAGGGTTATTGTTAGTGAATTGTCGCCCTCAATTAGGTAGCGAATCTCGGCAGTCAAGAACTCCGCTGATAGCGGTTTTTCGAGACAAGATTTCCTATCCAGTCATATAAATGTCGGCTTCATGAGGACTACGAGGATCAACGACAGTGGTCGACGGGAGAAAGATGGCGTTTTTATCAACTCTAAAACAAATTCCGAGTCCTAATGCCGAACGCAGACATCCGAAAATAAAATAAATTCGTATCTTTCTTGTTAACTATTTCGATGTAATCCGCGAATACGAGAATTGATGGTTTCATACAATCAAACGCAAAGGAATTAACATGCAATTGAGCCAAACGAGACACTCTCTGAAGAATTTGTCAGCGCGACCTACAGTACTCACTGTTGGAGGTCTCAGATGTTTTGGCTTAGTTACGGCGCTATTTTTACTTTCTAATATCTTCACTCTCTCCCATGCCGCTGAAACCAATCAGGATACGGCGTCAGTTATAAGCAAACAAAACCTGAGCAGTCCAAAACGCGATAACGCAGAGCTACTTAAATACCCACATGCTCCCGGGCAGCTGCTAGTGCGCTTTAAACGTAATGCGAATTTTACTAACGCAGGCTCCGCCCAAGTCGAGCGCCACATCCATAAACAGGTAGGAAGTAAAACAGTTAAACGCTTCTCACAGAATCAAGATCTTGAGCTTGTGGAATTCAACACCAGCGCATCAATGTTAGAGATGCTAGAGGCATTCCAACAAGATCCTTCCGTCGATTACGTCGAGCCAAATTATTTTCTCCACACCTTCGCCACCCCCCTAGACCCCTCCTATACCTCACAATGGAATTTAAACAATATTGGTCAAAGTGGAGGTACTCTGGACGCCGACATCAATGCCCCTCTCGCTTGGGACATGACGACGGGAAGTAGTAACACTGTCGTTGGCGTAATCGATTCCGGCGTCGACTACACCCACCCAGACCTTGCTGCAAATATGTGGACAAACTCCAGGGAAATTCCTAACAACAATATTGATGATGACAACAACGGCTATATCGATGACATCTTTGGCGTTAACACCATTAATGAATCAGGAGACCCTTTCGACGATGACGGGCACGGCACACATGTCGCAGGCATTCTTGGTGCTAGAGGAAACAACGGCGTTGGGATCGCAGGCGTTAATTGGCAGGTTGAAATTATTGCCTGTAAGTTTTTAGTCGCGGAAGATTCCGGCCTAACCTCAGACGCCGTTGAATGTTTGGATTATTTTCTTGCGTTAAAAAATAGAGCGATTGACCCGGTCAACATTGTGGTAACAAATAACTCATGGGGTGGTGCCGGTTTTTCTCAAGCACTTTTCGACGCGATTGAAGCGCATCAAAATGCTGGTATCTTATTCGTCGCCGCTGCTGGTAACGATGGAGAAGATATTGACCTGAATCCGTCTTACCCTGCGAGCTATGAATTAGGTAATGTGATATCAGTTGCAGCGACAGACGACGACGATCAGTTATCTAGCTTTTCTAATTTCGGCCGCTTTTCAGTTGATGTCGGCGCTCCAGGGTCAGGTATTCTTTCAACCGTCCCCACCGGCAGCTGTCCGTCTTGTAGTCCGAGTGGCTATGCTTTCTTTAGCGGAACGTCGATGGCGACTCCTCATGTCGCTGGGCTTGCCGCGTTACTCCATACGCAAGATCCAGCGAGAAATGCAACGACGATTCGCAATTTGATCCTGAGCAGTGGAACAACATTGAATGCGCTTAACCAAACGGCAACCAGTAAACGCATTCGCGCCGCCGATAATAATGGCGTTGGCGCTTTGAGCTGCAACAACCAAATCCTAACCCGCCGAACCAAACCCAATAACAACAGAGCGATCGTACTTAGGGATAGCGCTCTGGATTTAAATGTTTTGAATATAAACTGCGGCAATGCGGCAGGAAATGTTTCTGTCTCCGTTACGCCGGCAAACGATAGCGTTACCTTGCTCGACAACGGAGTGAACGCAGACGCTGATTCAGGGGACGGCGTTTATTCTGCTTCTTACATACCGCTCGGGCCCTCCACTTTAGTTTTTCCCGGAAACGATTTACTACCCGTCGATATTATTTATAACTACCAAACACCTGTAATGACTAGTTTTGTTTTTCGGACCATAAGCAGTCCAACTAACTTGAATTTAGCTGATGATGAATTCGCAACAATCAGCATTCCGTTTTCAATCCCCTTTGGTCTTGTCGAGAACGGATTTACGGAATTATTTGTTAGCAGTAACGGCGTATTAAGTTTCGATAGTAATTTTGAAGAAAGCCTCGGGCTTTTCGCAGGATTAAATTTACCGTTAACGTCAGATTCTGTGCCTTTAGCAATTGCTCCCTTTTGGGATGATTTAAACCCAGAAGCAGGTGGCAGTGTCGTTTGGGGTATTCAAGGTGTAGCGCCGAATCGGCAGCTAATTGTCGAATGGCGAGATGTGCCTCATTTCGAAAGTAACGCCAATCCTCTGCTGGCTGGCAGTGCAGGTGTAGTAACGTTCCAAGTGGTATTTTTTGAAAATAGTTCTGATGTTTTATTTAATTATTTAGATGTTGATTTTGAAGATCCTGCCTATGACGACGGTGCTTCCGCCACTATCGGCACCAAAGTAGCGCCAACTGGCATTACGCAATTTAGCAACAACAGCGCGAGTGTCAGCAACAATCTTGCTTTGTTGTGGCAAGTTGCCAATGTGCCACCGACTGCAAATGCGGGCCCAAATCAAGTGGTGCAACTACAATCACAAAATGTTGTGCTTAACGGCAGCAATAGTCGCGACGCCGATAATGTCATCGTCGATTATTTGTGGACACAGTTAAGTGGGACCTCTGTCACGATCAATAATGCAAACACAGCCATCGCTAATATCGATACCCCTACAAGCGCTGAAACATTACGCTTTAACTTAACCGTTACCGACGGAGACGGCCTATCAGCCAGTGACACCGTCGATATTCGTATCAATGCACCACCTAACTCGAACGCCGGAACGCCTCAAACCGTTGGCCGCAATAGCTTCGTTACTTTAAATGGTTCTGCCAGCAGTGACAGTGATGGCAGCATTTCAACTTATAGTTGGGCGCAAACAGCCGGCACTAGCGTGACTCTGAGTAACACTGCAATAGCGAGTCCAACATTTACAGCAAGTGGAACCGCGGAAGATTTACGTTTTGAATTAACGGTGACAGATAGTGACGGAGTTTCTGATACTGCAATGGTAACTATTACAGTCAGCGCCACCGCTATGACAGTTCCCAACCCCAGCACCCCACCCAGTTCTGGAGGCGGGAGTAGTGGCGGTGGCGGCTCAATCAATTTGAGCGTTTTATTATTTTTATTGTTGGTCGTTTTCTATGGTCGTTTTAGCCTTAAAGATTTAGACAACCCGCAACCTATTCGTCTTTTCCGTAGCCGTCAGCATTAAAACGAAGTAATAAAATAAAACTGACACCATGACACGAACAAAAAATGAAATGCTTATTTTAAATTAAGTACATCTTGCATTGAATACAAACCATTTGCCTGCTGATTAAGCCACTTTGCTGCACGTACAGCGCCACGAGCAAATACGATTCGATTCGAGGCTTTGTGAGTAATCTCAACACGCTCGCCATCAGCCAAAAACATTACAGTGTGATCTCCTACAACATCGCCGCCGCGAATTGTGGCAAAGCCAATGGTTTCGCGATCGCGAGCGCCGGTTTGCCCTTCGCGGCCATAGGTCGCGACTTTTTTCAAATCACGATCTAAGGCACCAGCAACAACTTCACCCATGGCCAATGCAGTCCCTGATGGTGCATCCACTTTATGCCGATGATGAGCCTCAACAATTTCTATATCAACATCATCACCCAAGGTTTTTGCAGCCAGCTCAATTAATTTCAGACTCACATTTAAACCAGAACTATAGTTTGCAGACAAGCACATTGCCGTCTCGGATTGATAAGTCGCTATGTCATTTTTTTGTTCTGCGCTTAAACCCGTTGTTCCAATAACTATTTTTTTATTATTTTCTGCACATAATTTTGTGTTGTTTAAGGTAGGAGCGGGCGCAGTAAAATCAATAAGAACATCGAAATCATTTAAAATTTCTTCCAAACTGGCGACCACTGTAATTCCATTTTTACCAATTCCTGCAAGTTCACCAGAATCCGTGCCCACTAAGCTACTGTCTGGACGCCCAATCGCACCAGTCAACGAAACACCATCCGTCTGCGAGATAGTTTCGATCAACATTTTACCCATGCGACCTGCTGCACCAGTCACTGCGATACGAGTTGTCATGTGTGTTCCCCTTGCATTAAATAAGCACTCACTAAAAATCAGTTAAAAAATTCAATCGCTGTTATTATTTACAACGTTAGCCGTTAACACCAACTGCATAGCTTGTTTTACGGAAAGATCCAATGGCTCACAACGTGACTTAGGTAAATACAGCAAGAAACCACCGATCTGATAACTCAGCGGCACATAAATTGAAATTTGCTCTTTTTGATCGCCTAATGTCACATCTTCATTGGTGACGAAGCCAATCATTTTAATATTGTTATCCAATGTAATGGCGACAACTTTTTGCATATTCTGGCTTTTATCGCCAGCAACGAACCTTAATAAATCCTTGGCGCTACCATATAAAGTATTTACAAAAGGAATGCGTCCCACCAAAGACTCAAGCCAAGAAAACAATTTATTAATTAGATAGGCTTGAACTAAAATTCCGTGCACGAAAATAATTATGAGAGCGGACACAACGCCCATACCCGGCATATACCAACCGCTGGGCAACATCCACTCTAAGGGAATCCTAAGAAGATCTTCAGCACTGACAAACAGCCAATAAATTAAGCCGAAGGTAATGACGATAGGCAAGGTAAAAACCAAGCCTTTTAAAAACGTATTGGCGATCGTTTTCATAGTTATTCCCGGTACCGCAATTACTGGAATTCGAATGATTCAATAAATCGCCTGACGGTGCAAACAATTTATGAAGCGGAAACCGGCATCATTACCGAAGCCCACAAAGGGGGTTTTTAGATTTTCATATCACCGAAGAAACTTTTCATTCCTTCAAACCAGCTGTTTTGACGTGGGGAGTTTTTCGTTCCCGTCATTGACGCCTGAAATTCTTTTAGTAATTCTTTTTGCTTGCCGCTTAAACTCACCGGTGTCTCAACAACAACTCGACACATCAAATCACCAGCCGCACCACCGCGAACCGAGGTTACACCCTTACCTCGCAAGCGAAACAACTTCCCGGTCTGCGTTTCTGCCGGTACTTTTAATTTTACTCTTCCATCGAGAGTGGGCACCTCAATTTCACCACCTAATGCGGCCTCTACGAATCCGATTGGCACTTCACAAAAAAGATTTTTGCCTTCGCGCTGAAAAATCTCATGATCTTTAACGGACATTTGCACATAAAGATCGCCGCTTGGACCACCATCAGTTCCTGCTTCACCTTCTCCGGCCAAGCGAATACGATCGCCGACATCAACACCGGGAGGCACTTTAACTGAAAGCGTTTTTTCTTCTTCAACGCGACCATGACCCTTACAGCTGTTACACGGATCAGTGATGATCGAACCTTTACCACGACAGTTTGGACAGGTTTGCTGAACCGAGAAAAAACCTTGGGACATTCTCACTTGGCCAACGCCACCACAGGTAGTACAACCCGTTGGTTTAGTACCAGATTTAGCCCCGGATCCATCGCAGGTTTTACAAGAAATTAATGTCGGCACACGAATTTTTACATTAGTGCCTTTTACTGCATCTTCGAGGGACAACTCTAATGTATAGCGAAGATCAGAGCCTCTTGCCGGCCCGCCACGAGATCTGCCGCCGCCTCCACCACCAAAAATATCACCGAACACATCGCCAAAAACATCACTAAAGTTTCCGAAGCCGCCGCCACCAGCGCCGCCCATTCCGCCCATCCCCTCAACACCGGAATGGCCAAAACGGTCGTAAGCTTCGCGTTTTTCAGAATCAGAGAGGACTTCGTAGGCTTCGCTCGCTTCTTTAAATTTTTCTTCAGCGTCTTTGTCGTCAGGGTTTCTGTCAGGATGAAACTTCATCGCAACACGGCGATAAGCTTTTTTCAGATCTTGTTCTGAAACACTTTTTTCAACACCCAATATTTCGTAGTAATCGCGTTTAGACATAAATTCTTTCTTTTAAATTAGACAAGCTTCTTCAACTTAACATCTGGTAACTATAGCGATCTATAGTTCGCGCTTTTCGCACAAAAGTATTGCTTCCCAGACACGCATAACGCGGGACATGTCCCGCGTTAGTTTTTTGCCAATTTAGTGTGCTAAAAAAGTACGTAAAACCGGCTATCAATTACAAATAATTTATTGCAAAAATTATTTGTTGTCTTCGTCTTTAACTTCTTCAAACTCGGCATCAACCGCACCATCTTCAGCAGCCGTTGGCTCTTCTTGTGCACTTGCGTCTGGCCCGCCTTCACCTTGCGCTTGAGCAGCTTGTTCCGCATACATTTTCTGCGCTAAAGAACTCGATGCTTCAGTTAGCTTAGTTGTCGCCGCGTCGATTTTTTCTTTATCTTCGCCTTTAACAACTTCTTCAGCTTCTTTAATCGCTTCTTCAATGGCAGTTTTCTCTTCCGCCGAGGCTTTGTCACCGGCTTCAGTTAAGGTTTTTTGCGTTGCGTGAATTAAACCTTCCAAAGTGTTGCGCGCCGTTACAATCTCCTCAAACTTACGATCGGCATCGGCATTCGCTTCTGCGTCCTTCACCATTTTTTCGATTTCAGCGTCATCTAAACCAGAAGAGGCTTTAATCACAATAGACTGTTCCTTTCCTGTCGCCTTATCTTTGGCGCCAACATTCAAGATACCATTGGCATCAATATCAAAGGTCACTTCAATTTGCGGAACACCTCGATGTGCAGGAGGAATATCAGCCAAATCAAAACGGCCAAGAGATTTATTCTGCGAAGCTTGCTTACGTTCACCCTGAACAACGTGAATGGTCACTGCTGTTTGATTATCTTCCGCTGTTGAGAAAATCTGCGACTTCTTAGTTGGAATCGTCGTGTTCTTCTCAATAAGAGGTGTCGCAACACCGCCCATGGTTTCGATACCCAAAGTAAGCGGGGTAACATCTAACAACAATACATCTTTAACATCACCTGCCAATACCGCACCTTGAATAGCGGCACCCATGGCTACTGCTTCGTCGGGGTTTACATCTTTACGTGGCTCTTTGCCAAAAAATTCTGCTACTTTGGCTTGCACTAAAGGCATACGCGTTTGACCGCCCACCAAAATGATATCGTCGATATCACTTACCGAGATACCGGAATCTTTAATCGCCATTTTTACAGGCTCGATAGACTTGGTAACCAAGTCTTCAACCAAAGATTCTAATTTCGCACGTGTTAGTTTAACGACCAAATGCTTAGGTCCACTTTGGTCCGCAGTGATGTAAGGCAAATTCACTTCGGTTTGCTGGCTAGAAGACAGTTCAATTTTTGCTTTTTCAGCGGCTTCTTTTAAACGCTGCAACGCTAAAGGATCATTGTGTAAATCGATACCACTGGACTGTTTGAAATCAGCCGCCAAGTATTCGATTAAACGCATATCGAAATCTTCACCACCTAGAAAAGTATCGCCGTTGGTTGATAAGACTTCGAACTGATGCTCTCCATCAACGTCAGCAATTTCAATAATTGAAATATCGAAAGTACCACCACCTAAATCATACACCGCAACAGTATGATCGCCTTTCGCTTTATCCATACCGTAAGCAAGCGCAGCAGCAGTTGGCTCATTAATAATTCGCTTAACGTCTAAACCGGCAATCTTGCCCGCATCTTTAGTCGCTTGACGCTGAGAGTCGTTGAAATATGCAGGCACAGTAATAACTGCTTCTGTAACCTTCTCACCGAGATAGTCTTCAGCCGTTTTTTTCATTTTCTTCAATACTTCGGCTGAAATTTGTGGCGGTGCTTTTTTATCGCCCGCGACCTCTACCCAAGCATCGCCATTGTCTGCCGCAACAATTTTGTAAGGCACCATGGAAATATCTTTTTGCACAACGTCGTCTTTAAATTTTCGACCAATTAAACGCTTAACCGCATACAAAGTATTTTGCGGATTTGTCACTGACTGACGCTTTGCGCTCTGACCAACTAAGATTTCGTTGTCATCAGTGAAAGCAACAATTGACGGTGTCGTGCGATCACCTTCTGAGTTCTCAATTACTTTGGCTTTGCCGCCTTCTAAAACTGAGACACAGGAATTAGTTGTTCCCAAGTCGATACCGATAATTTTGCCCATGAACCTTCTCCTCGTTACTCAAAAGCAACCTAGTGGTTGCTTTACATGTTAATTAACAGTGGCTTCACTTTATCTCGATTACAGCCGACTGATTCTTTAAATTCGTTGATTTCTAATATTGGCGCGATTGCTGATTTTTCAAGCCCCCGCAGCTCAATTACTTATTCGCTGCCTTCGATACAACAACCATCGCAGGGCGAACCAGGCGGCCGTGCAAGGTGTAACCTTTCTGAAACACGTCGAGTACGGTATTTGGCTCTACATCAGCATTTTCGATAGCTGTCATTGCCTGATGCAGTTGCGGGTCGAAAGGTAGACCCTCTGGATCGATTGCCTCTACATTGTGACGCTTAAGGGCATCCACCAAAGACTTCAAGGTGAGCTCTACGCCCTCTAAAACTGGCTTTAGTGCTTCACCGCCATCGTCAATCGCTGCCAACGAACGCTCTAAATTATCGACCACGACGAGCAGATCGCCGATCAATTTTTCTTGCCCAAACTTATGCGCTTTTTCGATATCCGCCGTCGCTCGGCGCGAAGCGTTTTGAGCTTCCGCTGTAGCCCGTAAGGCCTGCTCTTGAGCCGTGATCAATTCATTCTGTAAGCGCTCAATCTCAGCGGAGGCGTCGGCTTGAGCTTCGCCATCGTCATTCATTACATCGTCCAACTCCGCGCCAGCGGCCTCAAGCTGATCTTCTGAGGATATCTCTTCGTTGTTGTCTTCGTTTGTCACTCGGGTCTCCTCTATCACTTCGTCACTTCACTCGGGTCTGCCGTTTTGGCAATTGTTTACTTTTCTCTGTAGGCCGCAACGATACTTGGCTCTAAGTTTCCGCTGTATATGGGGACGACTGTGAAACATTCAAGCGTCGAAGCGCTATTTTTATGATTTAATTGGCGACTTTTAGACATTGATAAGCTCGCTTACGGTTTCTAGCAATTGTCTCGTCAGCCAAGCCCTGACGAACCATCTACGAGAGATCGATAAATTTTCTAGCTGGAAGCTCAAAAATACTGTATAAACAACCAGAAAAATCAGTGCCAAAATTAGTGGAGGCCTTCTGTGCTGACCCATTTAAGCATCAACAATTACACCCTCGTCGATAAGCTCGATTTAGAGTTAGATGGCGGTATGACTACCATCACAGGCGAAACCGGCGCGGGAAAATCCATACTTCTGGACGCCCTAGGCTTAACCCTTGGAGACCGTGCCGACGCGGATCGTATTCGTGCCGGAAAACAACGAGCTGAAATTCACGCTACTTTCGATATCGCAAAACTCAAAGATGCAAAAGACTGGCTCGATCAACATGAGCTTACACTTGATGACGAATGCCTTTTACGCCGAGTCATTTCCGCCGATGGCCGCTCTCGAGCCTACATCAATGGCCAACCTGTAACGCTAGTGCAGATTCGTGAACTGGGTGAAATGCTGATTGACGTTCACGCGCAACATGAACACCAGTCATTACTAAAGAAAGAAACTCAACGACGCCTTTTAGATGAGTATGCTGGCCACAGTGAATTAGTCGAACAAGTCCGCGAAGCTTTCCTCACTTGGCAAACAAAACTAGAGCATTACTCCTCACTCAAAAATAATGAAGAAGAAACTCTCGCTCGAGTGCAGTTACTGCGCTATCAAGTTGAAGAACTTGATCAGCTCGCCATAAAACCCGATGAGTTTGAGCAACTTGAAGCCGAACAAAAAACCCTGGCCAATGGCGAAGCCATCTTGCAACAGAGTTATCAGCTAAGCAGTCTTTGCGGTGGCGAAGAAAATAGTATTTTGGAGAATTTAAACAAAGCGCGTTACATCGCAAACACCTTACCCGCAGAGATCCCAGCCATTAAAGAAGCACAACAATTGTTGGCTTCTGCCCATATCCAAGTTGAAGAAGCCCAGCACGAAATCGAACGCCACATAAATAATTTTAATCTTGAACCTGAGCGCTTACAGGAAGTTGAGCAGCGCTTATCTGCGCTATTCGATATTGCTCGTAAACACCATGTTCCGCCCAATGAGCTGTTTACTCTCCATGCCAATCTGTCAGAAGAACTAGCAGCATTAGGGGGTGGTGACGCTGATCTCGAAGCCATGGCAAAAACGGTTGAAGGCTTAGAAACACAATTCCGCGACCTCGCGACCAAGCTGTCCTCACAACGAGATACGGCGGCGATTAAACTCGCCAAAACCGTTAATCAACAATTAAAGAAACTCGCCATGGAGCATGCGCGACTTAAGGTCGACGCTACGCCTCTGAAACAAGCTTCTGCTAATGGTTTAGAGGATATTCAATTGGTGATAAGCACCAACCCTGGCCAACCCATGAAGCCACTCGCCAAGATCGCGTCAGGAGGCGAACTTTCTAGGATCAGCCTAGCCATTCAAGTAGTGACTGCGCAAACGTCGACAACGCCGACTTTAGTATTCGATGAAGTCGACGTCGGTATTGGCGGTGCAACCGCAGATATTGTCGGCCAACTACTTCGACAACTTGGCGATAAAGCACAGATCATTTGCGTTACCCACTTAGCGCAGGTCGCCGGTAAAGCCCATCATCATTTACGCGTCAATAAAGCCACGAAAGGCTCTCTTGTTCACACCAGTATTGAGCATCTTGATGATGAGCAGAAAGTTGAAGAAATCGCGCGCATGATTGGTAGCAATAAAGTGACGCAGGCGTCTTTAGACCATGCCAAAGAAATACTCGGTGTCTAGCGCAACTGATCTAAAAGCTATCGCGCTGAATATTTAAAAGCGTTTGTTTAAAAAAACCTCGCCCCTTGATAAAGAGGCGAGGTTTTTAATTTGGGAAGTGCTTCGAGAAGGGTTTTACTTTTTAGGCTTTACGTAAAGCACCAAGGAATGACCAACGAGTTCATACCCAGCGTCATCCGCTATTTGCTGCTGTAGCTTTTCAATTTCCTCATTGTGGAATTCAATCACCTTGCCGGAGTCGACACACACCATGTGATCGTGGTGATCGCCCTTAGCCAGCTCAAAAACAGAATGTCCGCCATCGAAATTATGCCTCATCACCAAGCCAGCGTTCTCGAATTGAGTCAAGACTCGATAAACTGTCGCCAAACCGACGTCATCACCTGATTCGAGCAACGCCTTATAGACATCTTCAGCGCTCATATGGCGTTCGTCAGCGCCTTCAAGCATTTGCAATATTTTTACGCGAGGGAGAGTGACCTTAAGCCCGGCATTCCGTAATTCGACATTTTCGGCGGACATATTTATCCCCTTTTCTTTATGGTTATAAGTGGTGTTGTAGGTGTTGTTTTGAGCGCAATTTCGTTACCATGGCGGCCCTGATTCGCGCGGGTCCGTTTAGTTCCGAGAAGTGAGCAGTTGAAAACTCACCTGGTTTGCTACTTTACCCG
This sequence comes from Aurantivibrio infirmus, assembly GCF_054767315.1. Classification (NCBI taxonomy): domain Bacteria; kingdom Pseudomonadati; phylum Pseudomonadota; class Gammaproteobacteria; order Cellvibrionales; family Cellvibrionaceae; genus Aurantivibrio; species Aurantivibrio infirmus. Next base: position 451,963 of record NZ_BAAFSK010000002.1, on the reverse strand, counting down.
AGGTCCAAGGTAAAAAGTAACTGGTCAATGTAATTTTTAATCAAAATCGTTGTCTGAAGCTTTCGCGCTGCAGACAATACTAACTAAACTGCACAAACTGAAGAAAATCCTACGGATCAAGGCAATCACGTTATTGTTATTAATCCTTACTTCTCAGCAGTGATTTAATTCGGGTATTATCCCCGTTCGTTGTAATTTGTGGAACCCCAGTAATGAGAAAAAAATCCTTAAACCAGTTAGTGTGCCTAGTCCTTACGGTGTGCGCAGTCGTCGCGATTACGGGATGTGGTCGATTCCAATTCCCAGGGGTATACAAGGTTACAGTTCAACAGGGCAATATCATTACTCAAGAAATGGTTGACCAATTAAAACCCGGCATGACCAAACGCCAAGTGAACTTCATTTTAGGCACTCCGCTTATCATTGATAGCTTTCAGCCAGACCGCTGGGATTATTTATACACCTTAAAAAATCGCCAAGGCGAAACTTCTGAGAAAAAATTCACGGTATATTTTAAAGAAGACCAGTTAACTCACTTTGCTGGAGATTTTAAACCGTCTTCGCCTACAGAAAATACGCAGGCATCCGACAACCAGTGAGCGCCCATTTAAGTAAGTATTTTTGAGCGAGTCTCACCAAACAATTCCTTGCTCGGGCTCTCATTCACTCTCGACAAGCTGCTACTCGCAGCACTCGTACTTCCTACACTTCACAACGTGTTCGCGACACTATTGCAAGACAAATTAATTATTATTTTCCTTCGCCAGCTTGGCTTTTTCTGCGCGCTTTCTGCGAATTTCTTTTGGATCGGCAATTAAGGGGCGATAAATCTCTACACGATCTTTCGCTTGCAACTCATACTCCTCCGCCGACTTTAAACCTTTCGCACCAAACTGCTTGCCGAACAACCCTAACTTTACTGTTTCAAAATCAATTTCGGGAAACTCTATCGTAATTCCCGACATTTCTGCCGCATGCTTCGCTGTAGTACCCGGTACCACTAACATAGAAATAATTTTTTGTTTTTCTGGTGTTGCGTAGGCAATCTCAACCGGTATTTTTTCTTGGTCACTCATAATGCTCTTACCACAATTCTTAATTCACCAAAATTAAATGTTTTCATTATCTGCCACCCAAAAACACTAGACGGCGTTATATAAAAATTCTGCTCGCTTACAAATCGCGTCCACTAACTGGCCGCCAATAGATTCAAACCAGGGGCTCGCGGTCAAATCGAGTATTTTATTCTTGAACTCAAAAACTAAACGCAAACTTACTTTACAACCTACATCCCCTAATTGCTCGAACTCCCAAACACCTTCAAGTATGCGAAAAGGTCCTTCGACAAGTTTCATTTCGATACGACTATTGGGGAATAACTGATTTCGTGTCACAAAACTTTGTTTTATTTTTCCCTTCTGTAAGCACAAGCGTGCTTCAACAAGCTCATCGGTTCTTAACAATTCTTCCGAATCGACACAGCCATCCATAAAATGCGGATACCGTGTAATATCATCAACTAAGTCAAACATTTGCTGCGCAGAAAAAGCGACTAAAGCGCTGCGTTCTATTATTTTTTCCATTATCGATGTCTAATCACCCGCATCTACGCGGTCATTAATTTCCAAATTAAATCTATAAATACTAAACCGACTAAGACTGGCGAGACCCAACGTATGAGCACATGCCAGATTTCAAAGACATCTTGGGATTCGTGTGACAATTCTTTTCTAACGTGGGTTTTATGCATACACCAACCCGCGAAAATCGCAATAAACATTCCACCTAAAGGCAGCATAACGTTGGCAGTAAGCTTATCGATAAAATCAAATACCGTAACGCCCATGATGTGGTAATCCGGACCGCTCCAATCGTTAAACGAAAAAACGGTTCCCAATCCCACAAACCAAGCAATACCTCCCAAGATCATGTTTGCAACTAAGCGGTTACATTTCTTGGTTTCAACTAGCCATGCAACACCCGGCTCTATCAATGAAATTGCAGAACTCCATGCAGCCAAACTAACCAAAATAAAAAACGCCGTACCAAAATACAAACCACCCGCCATATTTCCAAACGCCAATGGCAAACTAACAAATAACAATCCGGGCCCAGCACTTGGTTCAATGCCTTGATGGGCAAAAACAATGGGGAAAATTGCCAGACCAGCGACAATCGCCACCAAAGTATCAAGTGCCGCAACGATTAAAATCGTTTTACCAATTGGCGCATCATCCGGCATATAGGCGCCGTAGGCCATAATCGCACCCATACCTAAACTCAATGTAAAAAATGCATGGCCGAGTGCAGTCAGCACCCCGTCTCGGCTTAGCTTGCCGAAATCAAAATCAAATAAAAAATTAAATCCTTCGCTAAAATTACCTTCTTTGATTCCGTAACCTAACAACACCAACAATAATACAAATAGAATTGGCATTAGTATTCGAACTGCATTCCCTAAACCTTTTGTCACTCCAGCGGTAACAACAAGCAAAGTCATCAACATAAAAATGCTGTGCCACTGAATCAAGTCGGATTTATTTGCTTGGAGAGTTTCAAAATGTGCATTGACTGTGTCGGCAGTAGCATTTGCAAAATCGCCACTGGCCATCATAAAAATATACTTTAATGACCAGCCAGCAATGACTGAATAAAACGATAAAATCAATAAGCCTGCAATCACCCCCATCCAACCTATGCCAACCCAGGCTTTCCCCATACCCGCTTCAATCGTAAGATCTCGCATGGTATTAACGGGACTTTGGCGGCCACGACGACCAATCATGGTTTCCGCCATCATGATGGGAATACCAATCACGGCGATACACACTAAATACACAAGAACAAAAGCGCCGCCGCCGTTTTCACCAGCGATGTAGGGAAACTTCCAGATATTGCCCAAACCAACGGCAGAACCAGTCGCAGCCAAAATAAAGATCCAGCGATTTGCCCAGGTACCGTGCATTTTCCGCTTATCCATCATTCCCCCAACATCAGTCTTGTGCTTACGTGATTCATTTACCGCCCGTTAAAACTCTAATTTGAGTCTTATTCCACGGAATTTTTTGTCAAAAGTGGCGATTGTAGCAGGATTCTGCCCAAGCTAAAGCGTAATAAGGGTAGCTTTACCCCATACCACTTAGGGGCGATGCTCTATATAATCCGCCGCCATGGCCAAGAAACCGAAAGTATCCAGCAATACAATTGCTCTCAATAAGAGAGCACGCTTTGACTATCACATTGAGGATACGGTCGAGGCTGGCGTTGTCCTACAGGGCTGGGAAGTAAAAAGTATTCGCGAAGGCAAGGTACAGCTAACTGATAGTTATGTTTTGTTTAAAGATGGTGAAGCGTGGTTATTGGGTGCGCAAATTCAACCGTTAAATACAGCGTCTACTCACTACGTTACCGACCCTATTCGAACGCGGAAGTTATTATTAAAAAATAAAGAAATCGGCAAACTGCGAGCAGCAGCTGAACAAAAAGGTTATACCATTGTTGCTACAAAATTGTATTGGAAGAATCACTTGGTGAAATGTGCGATTGCGCTAGCTAAAGGTAAACAGGATCACGATAAACGCGCAACAATAAAAGAACGTGATTGGAATCGAGAAAAATCACGCACCCTAAAAGAACGGTAGTTAACTAAAATTTTACTTTACGAAAAGCGCCGGAAATATTCCGGCGTTTTTTCTTAGCAGTCGTTTCTTTAAATTAGTTTAAAGTGATTTATTTGGCACACCCACCCGAGCACAATCAGCTCGACTTCATGCCATCCATTTCTGCCAAACGCCCAATCAATTCTTCCATCCGCGTACTGTAACCCCATTCGTTATCGTACCAGCTGACAACTTTCACCAAGGTCTTATCCATCACCTGCGTGAGCAAAGAGTCAAAAATACTGGAATGGCTATTGCCGATAATATCCCCAGAGACGATAGGATCTTCGCAATAAGCAAGAATTCCTTTGAGCGGCCCCTCAGCAGCTTTTTTCATCGCGTCATTAATCGTCTCAACGCTTGCCTCTTTTTCTAATTCAACCGTCAAATCTACAATACTGCCATCAGGAACTGGAACGCGCATAGCGATGCCATCTAACCTACCCGCCAACTCGGGCAGCACGACACCAATGGCACGCGCCGCACCAGTAGACGTAGGAACAATATTGGAAGCAGCGCTGCGAGAACGACGCATGTCTTTATGAGGCGCATCAATTAATCGCTGATCAGAAGTGTAAGCATGCACCGTGGTTAGTAAACCACGCCTAATGCCAAAACTTTCGTGTAAAACTTTTGCCAGTGGCGCGGCGCAATTGGTGGTACAACTGGCATTGCTAATAATTCTAGAATCCATTTTAACGACGTGATCGTTGACGCCGGTAACCAAGGTTGACTCCAGGGCATCCTTTGGCGGCACAGTTAGCAACACTCGCCTCGCACCCGCATCAAGATGTTTCTGTAGATCAACAAGCTGTCGAAACTTTCCCGTGCTTTCAATCACGTAATCAACACCAAGCTCACGCCACGGCAATTTCGCCGGATCTTTTTCGGACAAGACTAAAAATGGATCGCCATCGATTTCCATTCTGTCACCCGCGACACTAATCTGGCCTGGATACGTTCCATGAATGCTATCGTATTTAAATGCGTATGCGAGTTGATCAGCAGTGGCCAAATCGTTAATCGCTACTACATCATAGTGTTTTCTTAATTTAGCGATACGCATTACCGTGCGGCCAATTCGGCCAAAGCCATTAATAGCAATCTTTGGAACTGTCATGATTGTCTCCAACTTCATTAAATAAAGTGTTTGAGTAAAGTGATGGACTATAAAACAACTATTCTGTGCAAAATACGAGTGTCTAGTTCATAATTCGCATTTTTAAAACATGCGCGTTCAATTCATTGATTTAAGTTAGGTAGAAATGTTTTTAGAGATAATAGCAATAATTATTGGTCTTGCCGCACTGGTTTGGAGTGCTGATAAATTTGTCGATGGCGCGGCGGCAACTGCTGCTCACTTCCATGTACCCCCTCTTATTATCGGCATGGTCATCATTGGTTTCGGAACTTCGGCACCTGAGCTCGTCGTTTCCGCTAGCTCCGCTCTAGAAGGTAATCCCGGCATCGCACTAGGTAATGCCTATGGCTCTAATATTGCCAATATCGGTCTTATTCTCGGCTTTACCGCATTATTAAGCCCTATTGCTGTTCACTCTCAAGTACTCAAAAAAGAATTACCTATCTTACTGTTTGTGACGCTTGTGCTCACCTGGGCAGTTTGGGATTTAGACGTTACCCGCATCGATTCAATCGTTATGCTGTTGGTTTTTGCTAGCGTCATGGGCTGGACAATTCGCCAAGGTATTAAACATTCTCCCGATGGCTTGAGCGCCGATGTCGAACGTGACTTAGCTGCCCATGAAATGCCACTGAAACACGCACTGGCTTGGCTAGCCGTCGGTATCGTTGTTCTCGCAGCCAGCTCGAAATCCTTGGTTTGGGGAGCGAGTGGCGTTGCTTCTGCTTTAGGTGTTAGCGACTTAATCATCGGCTTAACCGTCGTTGCAATCGGCACTTCCGCTCCAGAACTGGCTTCTTCTCTTGCCGCCTTGCGAAAAAACCAACACGACCTTGTACTCGGGAATGTGATTGGTTCGAATTTATTTAACACGCTTGCCGTTGTTGGGTTAGCTGGTGTTATTCAACCAATGAAAGCGCCTGCAGAAGTTATCACTCGCGACACCTTCGTGCTCTGCGGCATGACCTTACTGCTATTAATTTTTTGTTTTGGCTTTAAAGGGCCAAAGAAAATTAACCGAATCGAAGGTGGTGTGCTGTTGAGTATTTTTATCGCCTACACTTCGTGGCTAATTTATGTCGTCATTTCCGCAGTTTGATTTTTTATACCATAACTAAAAAAATAGTTAGCGAATGACGACGTAATAAGATTGCCCACTACGATTAATCTCTACTAATATTTCTCGTCGATTGCGGCGGACTGCTTTCACTAGACTTTCAAAATCTGAAACCCGCACTCGATTCACACCGTAAATAACATCGCCGGGACGTAGACCGCTATAGGCTGCTGGTGAGCGTGGCGACAGGCCAATTACTAACACGCCTTTGCTATCAGGAACTTCTTCAAAACGGATGCCGTCAAGCAAAGGATGGATCTGTCCGTTCTCCGACAACAATTGTCGTGGCGGCCCAATTTCGACTCTAATGTTTTTCTGCCGACCCTCACGAAAAATCGATAAGGCCACTTCCTCACCGATAGCCTTTACTCCCAATTGGCTACGCCATTGTGAAGTAGAACGTGTAAGGTCATTATCTATCGACAAGATAATATCACCAGAACGTAAGCCGCCTTTTTCCGCGGGAGAATTTTTTTCAACATCGGTAATTAAAACGCCGACCTGACCATTGGCGAGATTAAACGCTTCGCGTAATTCGTGCGTGATATCCTGTGTACTGATGCCAATATCGCCACGCCGAACAGCGCCGTGCTCTAAAATTTGATCCGCACTCGATCGCGCCATATTCATAGGAATCGCAAAACCAATACCGACATTTCCACCAGAGGGGGCAATAATCGCAGTGTTAATGCCGATTAACTCACCGCGTAAATTAACCAGTGCGCCACCGGAATTTCCTGGATTAATCGACGCATCGGTTTGAATAAAATTTTCATAACCTTCGATCCCCAGACCGGTTCGCCCTAACGCACTCACTATTCCCGTCGTCACGGTTTGGCCGATACCAAAGGGATTGCCAATGGCGATAACAAAATCTCCAACTTCCAAGGTATTGGAATCCGCTAACTTAACCGCTGTTAAATCTTTCGCTTCAATTTCTAATACGGCAATATCAAGTTCAGGATCAACGCCCCTAACCGTCGCATTGAAATTTCTACCATCGACAAGGGACACTTGAACTTCATCAGCACCTTTCACTACATGATAATTACTAATAACAATGCCATTTTCAGCATCAACAATTACCCCGGAACCTGCACTTTGCTGACGCTTTTGCGGTGCTCGTCGATAACGCCGCTCCGGAAGATTAAAAAAGTTTTGAAAAAAAGGATCGTTACGCAATGGGTTATAGGTTTGCTGAGTTGAAAAAGTAGAAATATTCACAACCGCCGGATTAACCTGTTTTAACATCGGCGCTAAAGACGGTAATTCATCACCATCAGAATCATGTGTCGGCAAGGCAGCGCCAACTTGAGATGAAATGAAAAATGAACCAATAAAAAAAGCAATTGCAGCAACAATAAATTTTCTAGACTGCGCCAAACTTATCATTCCTAACTCTCCAAGTGAGTCTGTCTTTTAAAGTAATTTTCTAACAATGGTTTAGATCGAGGGATATTGGCAATAGCTATTTCAATTCTGCTACCCAATAATCCCAGATCATAATCGCAACGCATTGGGACGCAGAAGCCAGAAAGAGTTCCGAAAAACCAGGCTATATCCGCAAAACCAGCAGTAAAAACCTAGATTTGCGGCCTCAGACCCCAATTTCAAGCCCAAAATACCCTTGAACCCACAATTTATGGCCTTGAACCACAATCAACTACCCCCATATCTCTAGATAACCTACAATGGCTGACCGTCCATAAGACCCAGGTCTAAATGGGTGGGTCTCAAGGGAATGACGAGAATTCTAATTCACAGAGATATTGCTTCAGGCAAGGCGCGCAAAGTAAGAAAAGCGCAAGGTACACAAAGTACCTGAGCATTTTCGAAGCTGAAGCGCAACGCAGCATGAAGCAATATGTGAAGGAATCAATTCACAGAGATATTGCTTCAGGCAAGGCGCGCGAAGTAAGAAAAGCGCAAGGTACACAAAGCACCTGAGCATTTTCGAAGCTGAAGCGCAACGCAGCATGAAGCAATATGTGAAGGAATCAATTCACAGAGATATTGCTTCAGACAAGGCGCGTGAAGTGAGAAAAGCGCAAGGTACGCAAAGTACCTGAGCATTTTCGAAGCTGAAGCGCAACGCAGCATGAAGCAATATGTGAAGGAATCAATTCACAGAGATATTGCTTCAGGCAAGGCGCGTGAAGTGAGAAAAGCGCAAGGTACGCAAAGTACCTGAGCATTTTCGAAGCTGAAGCGCAACGCAGCATGAAGCAATATATCGAAGAATTGGGGGCGATTTGGATTCGACGCCGGTAACAAAACTCAGATGTGCATGTCGTGATGGTAGCCAATCACGTTAATCCAAAGCTGCATTTTATTAGTTGCCAATGATGACAACTACGGTGCCCAACTAGCTGCGTAAGCAGTTATGAAGCACTTCTAGTGGTACGCCGCTAGCGGTCTTTAGCAAGGTGCCAATACCGCGCTACTGACTGTCATATAGAATTGGATCGTGGTGAAACAAGCCTGGGGTGGAACCACTAAACTTTTACAGGATCGCAATTAACGTCCTGCCCGTCGGGCTGTTAAGCGCTAAATTAATTGACGGAATCTAAACATGTAGAGCACTGAGCGGAGTACTGACGGACGCGGGTTCAATTCCCGCCGCCTCCACCAAATAAAAAAGCCCAGCCTGATTTTTCAGGCTGGGCTTTTTTATTTGGTATAGCTGTAGGACTTGAAGTAAATTTGCTCTGGGCTCACAAGTCAGGCAGAAAATTGCTCCTGCATTTTCTGCACTTCCGCCATCCTTGGCGGTCGAGAAAAACTCCCAACCCCAGAAGAATTCTTTATTTTTCCCCCAACATCTTATTAGCATATTTATAAAACTTCTTATTAAAAATAATATATCGAATCTGCTCAGTACTGAGCATGAAAAAATATTTTAAGTAGGACAGCTTGCCTTTAAGTATCGCTTTGACAAAAATCCCCATATAGGATATCCAAATTTTATTTGGGCATTTTGATCTCAGATCTACTTCTTCGCCGAGGGTAGTTTTAATCCCTGCTTCCACAAAGTTCATTCCGTCCATTAATGAGACCATTACTCTCGCCCAATAGCGCGGATTAACCTCGATTAACATTAACTTTCCGTCCGATGCGCGAATTCGCATATCAATATTTGTGGGGCCAGAATACTTACTGACTTCTAATATTTTTCTGCCTAAAGCATCAACATCGTCATTCTTAACAAAGCTGGTAAAACTTAAGCTAATATCATCTTCGTAAAAATCGGTGCGCATAACCGAAGAAGCGATAACTTTACCATCCACCGAAAAACCATTGAAATCAATATCCTCGCCCTCAAAAAACTCTTGCAATAAAGCTGGAAAATATTTTTCTTTCTCTTCCGATGGTTTGGCGAGAAACTTATCCATATCGGATTTAGTTTTACAAAAAATTAAGGTATCGAAACCACCAGCACCTAGTGTGGGCTTAATCAGTAAGGGATAAGGAATCGCAGGATTTTCAGGATCAATCGCTAAAGAATTTTCAACATATGCAGATTCGGGGTGAGCTATACCATTTTCTTTACAAAACAAATAAAAATTGTATTTATCATCTAACAAGCGAACACAGTCGCTATCTGGGAACGGTGCTATCAATACTAATGCACGTAGCTTCTCTTTAAACTCATCCACTACCTGCATACAGGTGATACTAACTGGCAACAATATATCAATAGAATCTCGCTTGATTATCTCTATCAACTCATCAACTACCTTAGCTGAATCACACCCTTTGCCAAGTTCCGCGTTTAATGGAATAAACTTGGCGCACATTGGATGAAATTGAATAGTTTTATTTTTTTCAAGGTTACCAACAACATAAAACTCATAGTCGCCTGAGAGACCTGCACAATACAGTGTGGTCCTCGCTTCTTCCTCACTCATAAACAATATGCGTTTCATAAAACTGCCCCTAAAGCTCGTTAATCAACATCAGCTATCGCTTGAATATCTTCCCTAGCACACCCTTAAAAGCCCACCAAAGATTCTTCAGTTTTAGTTTTTTTAGAATATTTCCCAACCCTACTGAGAAGTAAAAAGATACGGGTGGTAAAAATGCAAATTTGATTGATTTCATCCAAGATATTCGCCATACGATATCAGATAACCATCGACTGTTAATTTTCTTCCAAAACTTCTTGCTTTTTCGATTGTATAATTCGATAAAATGATTTACTAACAACTCGGTTCGATTAAATCCAGAATGTTTATCAAGAACCGGTATATGATTTAACAGTGTTACCGGATAAATTTTTCTACTAGTAAGTTCACCATGTTCATTGATCACGGCGCTGTAAATAAAACTTCTTCTCGCGTTAGGGTACGGTTCGTCAAAGATAAAATTACCCAAACTATGGACTATCTCCCCGCATCCATATTTCTCTATACCTTGAGGAAAGTGCGGGCCATGCCCCAATACCAAAGAGGCTCCCGCATCGATCATTCTTTTCGCTTGCTCACGCTGATAGGGAATTGGATACAAACAATATTCTATTCCCCAATGTATCGTAACGAGGACAACGTACCCTGCTTGCTTTAACGATTTAACTTGACGTATAAGCGGAGCAATTCGATAGTCCGCAACGCCCGGCTTATTGCCCTTTGCACGCTCAGTGCTTGCCGAATAAATCATTACGGATGACAAGATGGCGACATCGATCCCATTAAGATTTATCTTTACGGGACGGTTAGCTTCTTCGTAATTGTTACCAGCACCAAGATGTTTAATACCTGCATCATCAAGATGTCGCAAGGTGTCGCTTAGTGTTTCCTCACCATAATCGAGAAGGTGATTGTTCGCGAGAGTCACTACATCTACACTTAAATTTTTTAATACTGGCAGCGTGCGGGGGTGGCAACGAAAGGCGACATGGGGGTCTTGTTTGGGGTGTGGCGCGCCGCGGGTACCAACGGGATTTTCCAGATTAGCCAACACCAGGTCATTGTGGCCGATCATTTCTCGAATTTCATTAAACTGAAAATCTTCAGGTGCGTGGACAAAGTGCTCGCCGACTTCGCGATCCAACATGATGTCTCCCATCGCAGCGAGACTAAATTCCTTAGTTTGCGACATGTAGGATTCCTAACACAAGGAGAAAACGATAGAACATTTTTAGTTCGGAGGTACTAATATTTCGGGCATTTTTTTAGCAGCATGCTGCTTTAATTATCTCTAGTTACTATTCAACATCGCTCTCATTTTTTTTCGTATAGAAGTCATAATTTGAAAAATAAATCGCACCTTCATATATAAAAACGGTACAGGGTCTTTCCAACTAAACCATGCTCCCTCTTTCACACTTTTAAATGACTTTATCCAATCGACAAATTTCAGCGAGCCTTCTTTAAAATAGTCACAAGAGGACACAAAATCATAATCTTCGATGAGCCACCTGCGTCCTTCGACTGGCTTTATCTCTGGCTGACTTTGTCCAGTTAAATCTAAATATAAACTACGTATTACGTCCATATTATTCTCGGCTACAAATATTCTAAATGCTTGACCAACACGAGGATTAATATCTAATACTTTATATCTACCATCTCTCGGGTCTAAGCGATAACCGATATCCAGAATTCCACGATAACCAACGGCCTTCATTAATGCCTGGGTTTTTTCTGCAACGCGCTCATGCCAACGACATTCGCCCAAAGAAGCGCAACCAACGTGAATGGGATACTGCCTAACTTTATGTCCTGTAAACGCCGCCAAACAATCGGATTGCTCGTTAAAATATCCATTAAAGATATAAACTTGATCGTCATCGCCGGGAATCAACTCCTGCAACATGAGATTGGGATCTTCCGGATCTTCTAGCAATTCATATTGCTTAAACAACTCTTCTTCTGTTTCGACAATCACCATCTTTACGCCGGTGCGAGCAAACAACTTGTTACCGTCGATCGCTTTCAGCATGATCGGAAACTGAACTTGCGTTAAGGCTGCCTTTACATCTTCTAAATTTTGCGGACAAACAATGTGTGGAGTGGGTACGTTGTTTTCTAGCGCCAAAGCAAACATTTTTCGTTTGTCGGCCAATTGATCGAGCAATTCACCGCTATTACTCGGAAACATAAAAAATTCTTTTAGCTCTTCCCCATACTCAGCAACAAAGACTGATAGTTCGTCAGAGGTGGGGATGAGTATGGATTTTTGCCCAATGATTTCAGCAACTTCCAAAACAAAATCTAAATATTCGCGAGGATTATTGGGATCTAGTTTTTTTACAAACGAGCGCTTTAGAAAGCGAGATTTTAGCTCAGGAGAACTACTCTTTTCATCAATACCGTAAATGGGAGCACCCAAACTGCCCAGCGTTCTCATAATTGCGAGCGCACCAATTTTGCAGTTTAAAATTAAAACCGGGGTATCCCAGTTTCTTCCATAATCTTTACTCATATCCGTCCTATGTACTTCGATACTTTAATAATCTAAATGTTGAGCATCTTCAAAATGATCGTTTAAAAATTTTGGGACTACAGAAAGATCATCAACGTGATGCAAAACAAATTCTAAGTCATGCACCTGACCTGAACGCCTTAAATATTCAGCGCTATTACCCTTGCGAATAACATCGGGATCACATCCATCCCATTTATCGACAATTTCCTGTGTTCGCTCGTCTTCTGGCTCGTATCCCAAATTTAACAATTGTTTGCCGACCCAGGCGCATCCAATTTGATCTTCCATTCGAAACTCACCACGAGTTCCCGCTCCTATAACAGCAATTTTGTTGTAACGTTGACTAATATGCTTAGCCACCGCTTTATAATTTCTGAGGCACGCGAGATAACAAGCGGTATTATTAATCGCGCTCATCACTAAAGGCATTCCCGAAGACGACACTAAAATCAACGGACGCTTAGCATTCGTAAAATAACCCGAGGGTATATTTGAAAGCGCCATCACTTGCACAGGGCTATTAGTTAGATCAAAACCGTAGGGGACATGGCCACCCATCTCTCCTAACAACAAGGGATCTTTCAATGTTTTTGCCAACACAATAGCTTCATCAGCATTGCCAGCGGGATACATTTCTCGCCCTAAATATAAGGCTGTCGTTGCCGTCGTTGTTGCACGAATAACATCAATAGCAACAATTGCGTAATCTACAGGGTATTTATTTTTATTTTCTGCATAGCAATCAATAACAAACGTCTTACTCATTTTAAATCAGCACCTGTCGAAGTCGCACCTTTAGGGCGCAAGTTGTCATGCATGAATGCATCGGAATGCAGACCACGACGATATATTTCCACGCGCAATAATTCCTCTAAACGAACATTACACAGCTCAACTGTTGGGCCATAGTGTCGAATAAACGCGAACTGGCTAGCTTTATTGGGCGCTTCAAAAACAATTACATCGAGTCCAAAAGCATCGACGATTGTGTCGGCGCCTTTTAAATCTAAATTACCACTAGCATCAAACAGGCCAACGTTTTCTGCGTTCTCACGAGCTTCAACAACGAGTTGCTTTGCACCCGCATCCATCCACTCTTTACCTTGATCAATAATCTCAGCAACAACTTGAGGGGTAAACGAACCGGTATGTTTTTCGCCTACTTCAAAATGAACTTCAAGACCACGCTCGTCAGCCATTGCTAGCACTTGTTTTGCACTGAGGTGTAAATCAATAAACCCTGAACCCGCTTCGATCCGAGTGAAACCCAACTCAGCACATAGATCCAAATACTCCGGCAACTTATTGCATGCAGTCGCAACTTCGAACGGTCCACCGCCTGTGCAAACAGGCACATTGTTTTTTCTCGCAGCAGCTATTTTCGCTAGCGTCGCATCTTGATTACAAACTTGCCAACAAGCCATGGATAATTTTAGAGAAGACATCAGATGTCCACTTTGCTCTATATGACTAACCACCGTTGCCACATCGTAACCGGGATCAAAAGCGAGCGTTTTCGGCGGAATATCTGGCACACCAATCGCCTGCAGATAGTTAGCTGTCGCTTGATCTAATTTAGAACTTCTCGACATTATTAACTCCAAAATTCCAACAACAAATCACATAAAAAATGCGTGTTCTATAAACACGCACTATCGAAATAAAACAATTTTAGAGTTCTCAGGTTGCTCCAAGGGAATCATTCCCTTTGTTAACAAGATCCTCTAAATGAGCGTAGCGGCCTTCACGAATCATTAACGGGAATCATTATCATTACCGTTAGCGTTAGCGTTAGTGCAGATAATTTAAGAGCTTATTATCATTAATATCAAAAGAAATGAAACTGGATTTGTGACGAAACCTTACATAAGGTGGATAGATGCAAGACAGTAAGCGAATCACCTTACCATCAGAAGATTATTTGCCCAACGAGTTGCCCCCTATCTCCCTTTCCCAACATGCCCCAAAATCATTCAGATCACAAAATCCATTCTTAAATGTCGCCGTCCGAGCATTATACACATCCACCTTAAACCTTTCTCGTCTCCCAGATGCTAGCGCCGTTTCTCAGTTCACAAAAGTGTCACACGCATTAAAGGATCCAGTTTGAAATCCTTTTTTAAACCAAGATACCCTCTGCTCCGATGTCCCGTGAGTAAATGATTCTGGAGTGATGCGGCCCGTCGCTTGTTTTTGTAAACGATCATCGCCGATAGCACTGGCGGCGGTGAGCGCTTCCTCAAGATCGCCCTGCTCCAAAACTTGTTTAGCCGTTTGCGTGTTGTTTGCCCACACCCCCGCCAAACAATCTGCCTGCAATTCCAAACGTACCGATAGGGCGTTCGCCTCGGTTTTACTCATTGCCTGCTTAACCCGATGAACTCGATCAGATATGCCACGCAAATGCTGTACATGATGTCCAACCTCATGAGCAATGACATAAGCTTGGGCGAAGTCACCTGGTGCACCGTGCCGTGAACGTAGATCGCGATAAAAACTAAGATCAATATATACTTTGCTATCGGCTGGACAATAAAAAGGACCCATCGCAGAACTCGCGGAACCGCAAGCAGAATTCACACTCCCAGAAAACAGAACTAAAACCGGTTCTTGATAAGTCACTCCCATTCGTTGGAATTGCTTATGCCAAACGTCCTCAGTATCGGCTAACACAACGGACACAAATTCGGCGAGTTGGTTTTCTTCTGGTGTTGCTTGATAGTTCGAAGGTGCAGTGCTTGTGGTTGATTGCGAACCACCCTCTAAGAACTGCAGTGCCATTCTAGGGTCAACGCCAAAATACATAGCAACTAAAACTATAACGATAGTTAAGATCCCGCCACCTTTGGTTGCACGCCCGCGACCTCTAGATACTCTTTGTCCTCGACGGTCATCGACGTTGCGACTGGCTCTACGATTTCTCCATTTCATCATTGTCTCCAAATTCAACGTATTAAAAAATTATACTTTCTCATACTGACTAATAAAAACGTGGACGGTTACAGCCAACTCATTCAGCTTCAGCAACTCACTTCGCGCGGAATAACTACTTTGCCAAAAAAAGGGTGTCATCGCCAAGAGGTTTTTAATTACGGAAGAGCCCTGTAGATTTAAAACATACTCAACTTGATCTTGCGAGCACAGGGAAAAACCTGGAATATTTTTGGGCTTAGAATGTAAACGCACTTCGTCGTATAAGAATTGTTTAATCTCACGCAAATGGTTCCCCGCCGGACTCAATACGATTAACTTTCCGTCATCTTTTAAACAACGTTGGACTTCTGCGTCGTCACCAGGCGCAAATATTCTTAACAGATAATCGAGACTAGCACTGGCTATTGGCAGACGTGCAGCGCTTCCACAAACCCATGTTGCAGCTGGGAAGTTCTTGGCAGCTAGACGCACGCCGTCTTTTGCAATATCTAGCCCAGAAAATTCTATAGGCCTGGACAAATTTTTCTGAAGGAAATCTAAATAGTAACCCTCGCCACAACCACTATCGACCAACTGACATGGCTCACTGTCCGTACGATTAAATTTTAATTGTTCGATAATCTCAGCGAGCTTTTTTGCAACGTTTTCATAATAACCGCCGCTTAAAAATTCTCGCCGCGCCTTTAGCATTTCTGGCGAGTCGCCGGGCAATTTACTTCCTTTTTGATTTGCCAACAATAAATTCACATACCCTTCTTTTGCTTGATCAAAACTATGCTTGTTGCTACACAGCCACGCAGACTTTTCTTGAATCAAGGGAGCAGCGCATACGGGACAAATCCAGATAGACATAGTCGTGCTTTCGAGGAGAGTAATGTGTTTAAGAGAGATGACGAGGGGAGATTATAGAGGAATAAGAAGTAAGTTACTGAAAAAAATCTGGCCTTACAGTTCTAATTTGTAGTGATACTAAATATGTTTTAGCTCAGTCAAAATCGATACTTAAGTTCGCTAAACCTTTCGCATTGGCCCGCCCAAATAAAAGCAAATCAAGCCTAATGACCCAGCCGCAGCGGCTACCAAATACGGAACACTGTAAGATTGAGAGCTTAAGGTGTAAACCCAACCCAACAAAGCAGGCCCACAAGCCGTTCCCCAAGAAGTCATTAAATTGCTCACCGAAAATATTCTAGCGTATTGCTTCAAGCCAAATGCTTCTGCGATCAGCAAAGGCTGCAACATCAACAAATTGCCGACAGTAATCCCAAACAGAGCCAGACCAATACAAAGTGTGGCCAAGCCAAAACCAAGGGACAGGAGTGACAGAGACAACACTTGTAAAATCATCATCAGTACTGCAAAAGCTCGAATCGAAAACTGCTCAATCAACCACCCGCCCACTAAACGCCCGATAATACTTGCGATAGGTAGTATTGCTACCGCCATAACTGTTTGTTGCTCGGTCAAAGATTCTTTCGCCAAACCATATTGATGCGCAATTCCACCGACCTGTGCCATCATCAAAAATATATATGAAAAACTCACTCCCCAAAAAAAACCACCCCGACGCGCCTCGCGAAAGCTAATGCCATCACTGGCTCGTACAGCAGTAGGATTCATAACAGCAGGACTCACAACTGCGGAGCTAAGCAACTCTCTCTCTTTATCTTTAACACTTCTCGTTGCATGGCAATCTCCATCCACCTGCAAGCCCATCGACTCGGGACTCGGGCGAATCCATAACCACGCAATAGGGATAGTCCCCAACAAATACATCATTCCCATCATCGGAGCAGCTTTTGACAAACCAAAATTTTCGACCAGTAATGCTGAAATAGGGGTAAGGACAACACCTCCTAAGGACAAACCGGTACTTGCAATAGATAAAGCAACCGATCGCCTGCGTTTAAACCATCGCGTAACTAGCGTTGTCGCGGGAATTAATCCTGAAGCGGAAAAGCCAACGCCAAATAAAACATACACCGCATAAAGCTGTGCATTCGTTTTTACAAAAGATAGCGCGGTTAAAGAAATAAAACTAATAATAGCGCCAAAGGTAATACACACTCTTGCATCTGAGTTTGCCAACATTTTGGCAACCCACAAACCGGTAAAACCACCACTAATGAAAAATACCGACACGGCAATCGAGGCCGATTGAACGGAAAACGCCGGCTGCTGCGAAAGTGCATTGAGAATTATTGCGTGATTATAAAAACTAAGACCTGAAGTAAAAGTAAGAACTACTAAGAATGCAGCGACGACCTTCCAGCCGAAAAAAAGTTCCGTTTTATTTTCGTTTTCGATAAAAACTTCTGACATTGAGATCGCTTTGGAAAATTTTTAAAATTATTAATCTAAGCGCTAGTACACGACAGAAAATAATTAATGTAAACAATATATTATTTAAGGAAAGCAAAGCTCGAAGATACGACGCATTCTCAACACCTCAACTCCCCCTAAGATAAAAACCATCTATGCTAGCTATAAGCGACGGAACTACCTCAAAATATTAAATTTTTGTTGCTGGTATTGAATATATGGATATCCATATATTAGTATATGCAAAAACCCAAAACGGACCCAACAATGGACCCAGTTACGCTTTTCAAATGCCTATCAGACCAAACTCGGCTGAACTGCACGCTGCTCATATCCCTTGAGGGCGAAGTTTGCGTTTGTGAGCTCGTCGAGGCTATGGGAGAAAGCCAACCCAAAATATCACGGCATTTAGCGCAACTACGCAATTGCGGATTACTCTCTGATCGCCGGCAAGAACAATGGGTTTATTACACCTTAAAACCGGGATTGCCAAAATGGGTTACATCTGTCATCGAAGCAACCAGCGCCGCTCATTCGGGCGCATTAAAACCGATAGCTAAAAAGCTTGGTGCGATTCGCAACCGGCCAAACCATTGCTAGCTCGACGAATCCTACTCTAGAGGCTCTATGAAAATTCTATTCGTGTGCACGCACAACCGCTGCCGAAGTATTCTCGCTGAAGCAATTACCAATAAAAATGCCGGGGGCAATATCGTAGCCTATAGCGCAGGCAGTGCTCCGGCGGGGGAAGTTCACCCGCTTACGCTGAAGTATCTTAAAGAGTGCGGTTACGAAACCGCCGACCTCAAAAGCCAATCCTGGGAAGAGTTTGCAACCAATGCAATTGACCTGGTCATTACCGTGTGCGATTCAGCAGCACAAGAAGCATGCCCACTTTGGATTGGGAAAACACTGAAAGTGCATTGGCCAATTAAAGACCCCTCCAAAACCGAAGGCAATGATGAGGATGTTGAAACAGCCTTCCTTCACACAATTAAACTAATTGAAAATAAGGTGCGAGCACTCACTGAAACCGTGAATAGAAAATTAACGAAAAATGAAATGCAATTAGAACTTAAACAAATAGCAGAGATTAATTAGATGGGTATTTTTGAACGCTACTTAAGTATTTGGGTCGGTATTTGTATCTTAGCGGGCGTTTTATTTGGCAACTCGTTTACTTCGTTATTTTCCTTTTTTGCAAGTTTGGAATATGCCAGTGTCAACATACCCATAGCCGCACTTATTTGGATAATGATTTATCCGATGATGATTCAAGTTGATTTAAAATCGATAAAAAAAATTGGTCAAAAACCGAAAGGGATATTTCTAACGTTAATTATCAACTGGCTGATTAAACCATTTACCATGGCCGCCCTCGGCTGGCTATTTTTTAAAGTGTTATTTGTACCCTGGGTTGAACCGGCCACCGCCAGTGAGTATATAGCAGGAATGATTTTGCTCGGCGTTGCGCCCTGCACCGCCATGGTATTTGTTTGGAGCCAGCTCACCAATGGCGATGCCAACTATACCTTAGTGCAAGTGACGGTAAACGACATTATCATGATCTTTGCATTCGCGCCAATCGCTGCATTTTTGTTAGGGATATCTGACATTGAAGTACCATGGAGAACACTGGCACTATCCATTATCCTTTACGTATTCCTTCCATTTGTCGCAGGCGTTTTGACACGTTACAAATTTGAGAAAAGTAAAAACATAAATGGCTTAGAGAATTTTTGTAGACAACTTAAGCCCTTATCAATAATTGGGTTACTTGCCACCATCGTATTATTATTTGGCTTGCAAGCGGACACCATTATAACTCACCCTTTCGCAATCGCGCTCATTGCTATCCCATTACTCATACAAACGTATAGTATCTTTTTTATCACTTACTTAATCGCCAAGAAAATTCGATTAACACACGACGTAGCGGCTCCCGCTTGTATGATTGCTACATCCAATTTTTTTGAACTTGCCGTCGCGGTAGCCATTTCTTTGTTTGGCTTGCAATCGGGAGCAGCACTAGCAACCGTCGTGGGGGTCCTTGTGGAGGTTCCAGTGATGCTAACGCTAGTAAAATTTGCTAACGGAACTCGGCATTGGTTCGGCGCTGCAAAAGTAACAGAAAGTTCTCGCTAAAAATAAACTTTCCTTCACTAACTATTATATGTAACTAAAGATTATCTAAACGGTTGTAATCCAAAATTCCTGATCGCAGTGGTTCTAGTTCTTTATATTGTTCATGTATTTCATCACTGAGCGCCCAAAAACGATTGCTGGTGCGACGAACTCCGAACTTATCCAGCAGGCGCGCATAATCTTGAGAATTTTTAAGTTTCGCTAGAGAATCTACAAAGTCAGCTATTTGGTTCACCTCCATTTCCAAAAACACATTGGGATACGCGCCCAGAATTCCATTTACGGCAGTTACCCTATCTTCTTCAGGAAGTCTGCGACTTTCTTCATTTAACATAGAAGCAATATTGGTATGCGCGCTTTCACTCAACACGGTAAACAATCCATAACCTTTAATGTTAATAAAGGCTGTTTGTGGAATTATCGATGCAGCGATCCCACGAATAGTATTAATTTTATCAAGCTCCAACTTTGCCTGAGATGGTAAAGAAGAATATCGAATAGCATATTTTTTCCCAAGCACGGGTTGTAAACGAATTTTTAGCGCATTATAAAATTCGAGCTTAGGATTACTTCCATTACTTTCATACAACGGCTCGGTAATATCGTGGTCATAGTATGCTGAGAGGTATTCTTCAACTTCATCGAGCGCACCTCGGTACCAATGTCTTACTTCTTCCTGACGCTTGTCTTCTGGCAAAAACGCCAAAAAATTCATTTCTGATTCCATTCTCAAAAAATCCATATACATTCTAGTCATAGCTTGATGAGAAACCGTTCCATAGACATCGAAACCGGCCACCAGTAAATAATGGATTCGTTCTAAAATCGGATAATCGATTATCCACGTTGTTTTAGTCGGATCACCCACTAAACCTTTAACAACCGTAGCACTATCGTGATGACGAAAAATTGTTAGCGCTGCATTGTCATTGCTTCCACCGCCATCCCAAACAGCTTCTAGGCTGGCGCGCTTCAATACTTCGTAGTTCTTCGCAATAAACTCTCCCTTGGCATGAACATAATTTTGTTGAGCCTTGGCATAGGCGCGCCAATTTGCAATGGACCACACCGCACTACCCGACTGAGCTGGCATGCGTAAATGTTTATCTTGTCGTGCTAGAAATTCAGAAAATTCCGCTGAACTCTGATTTTCTGGAGCAACAAAGAAAACCCAAAACCTATCTTGAATAACATCAAGTGCAACTGAACCACGACAAACAGGCCCTTTAATAAAATTCATGATGGTAAACTGAGCCTCATCGAGTAAAAAACGATACCGTGAGTCAATTGGAATTTTCCGAAATGTTATAAATGGATTCGATGCAACTTGTGGTTCATAACTAGGTAGAGAATCCACGCTATACTCAGCGTCAAAAAACCATTTTTCCCACTTATTTTTTTTATCCTGGTTTAACACATAGGGCATATGCGTCTTAGCAACTATGCTCTCAGTATCTGGAACTAACCGATAATAAACCCTCTCTACCTTTGGGTCGCTGTACGGCCGACGAGTACTAATTCTTTCAACGGATTCTCCAGGCGGCGTTTTCGATCGAATCAACTTGAAGTATTTTGTATCTTGCCCCTCATCTTCAAAAAACAAATGCGCTAAATAAAGATGCTCATACAAGTAACGAGCACTTAATCGCTGTTTAAATGATTCCCCGTTAAAAAACTGCTCCCATTCTACAATCTTATTTTTTTCTTCTCGCGAGAGTACGAGAGGATTCCCAGCAGTCACCGCACCTTGTGCCAACCAAGTTTGCAAGGTGTCATATTCTTCATCCGGTAAATTTGGCAAGCCATAAGGCATACCCCAAAGTGGATAGGCTTCAGCAAAATCTTCGAAGTTTTCTATTTTTGGACACTTTGATGCCCTCCCTAAAGACAATTCAAAAGTCTTCGGTAACAATTTCTCTTTGGGTAAAGGGTGATCCTGCTTTAGTTTTAACATTCTGGACAAAAGACCCGCATTTAAATTTGCTTGCGGAGAATTTTCTCGCTCATTCAATACTGGCGCAAAACCCTTTTCACGCCACTCAGCAACACTATGTGCATCTTGATTAAGACGAGTTAGAGGCGCTTCCGTTAAACGATAACCGTCATAAACTGGACTACTTGATACACCTCTCAACAAACCATCATAGGATTCGAGCTTCAGTTGGCAGGGGGCGTCGTAACACGCATGGCAAACGACACAACGTTTTTCCATGATCGGTCGAATATGCTCTTCATATTCCACCTCAGTTTCATTGGTCGCAATGTTGCCGCTGTTAGGCGACGGTGGGCCATAAATCGTATTCAGATTACGAACCGCCATTATCGTGCAACCCACAAGTACTATACTTACCGATACAATTAATACGATTGATCTAAGCAAAACTCGAACCCCGTGCTGATGTTAAATTTCGGAGAAACTCTATTCTTAATATCTGTATTTCGGGAGGAGTATATGGCAGCTGCTAAGGCATTTGAAGGAGCGAAATCACAACACCACTTAAAGTATTGCTTTCTACTTATAAACAGCTTGGCGATCTCTTTTAATTTCTCAATTTGCGAAACAAAAAAAACACACAGCCTCGGCGGAATCCGTTTGACCAGCATCGTCAGCATGCTGATTTCTTCACGAGTATCGTGTGTTTTTATTAACAACAGATTGATAAGTTTTAGCTATGCTCCATACATGCAATGGCTTGCTTCGCCTCGGCACCGATCTTATTCATGACTCTCATCAAGGTGTTCCGCATTAACTCGTAACTGAGTTCCTCTTGGCTTGCCATTGGGCTCAATCCAAAAGCATGCATAATTTTGCGCATCAAATAAAAAATCAACACGCCAATATCAAAAGCTTTTTTTACCCCCTCTGACAGCAGCCATGCAATCCTATCGGCCAAGGTTAGCCCAACAATGACTGGTAACTGTAGTAATGACGCATTCGCTTTAACGATTTTTTTGAGTACAAGTGCCAAACTTGCACTTATCCGCGACCAGGTTTGAGGATCATAAGGGCTGACAACGCAATCAGAACACAACCAATTTTCAATCGCTTCACTATCACCACAAATATTGAGTGGACAAATGACCTCTTGCCAACGTTCGAACCGGCAAAGAGATTTTCTGTAATTTAGCATCAAGTGGGAATTATGATTTACCGCAGCACCTTGGTGAGCCAATTGATAACCATTAGTGGAGCTGGGAGCGTGAAGAAAAGGATACAAAGGAAGCATCGGTACGGGATCTGCAGAATGATAAACGCGATGGATATTCTCGCCTCCTAATTTGGCGGTGACTGATTTAGCAAAACTTTCGAAGCCGACCTTAGGCGCCCCAAAAGTATAAACAATGGTTTTTTTACCAAAAAAATGTTGCACCCAATCAGCGACTAAGGTCGCTACGGCACCTCCAGAACTGTGGCCGATACAGTGTACCGTTGAAGCATCGCGATGTTGACGAATAAAAAACTCTAACTCCGCATGCAAACTATAAAATATTTCATTAAAGCCAGTATGAACGGGCAAGCCAGTAATTGACGAATCAATACCCACGCGCACGTTACTTAGCCAATCCAAACCGCAGTGGCCCGTTGAAGAGCCTCGAAAAACGAGAAAGATATCATTGTTAAATTGTCGAGCGCCACGAGCACATACGCCGAAGCCAACCCTCGATTTTATATAATGACCACCAACAGTTGCGCGTACACTTTGCGCCTCACCAACCGAGTTTAAAAATTCAGGTCGCTGCAAAAAGGCGTCTAGTTTAAATTGATCCGTAACCGTATAAGCTTCTGCTGCGAGCTGAGATGACAATTTTGGTGATAAGGTATTCATTCATAATTCCTTTTATGATGGTTTGAAAATATTTATTTTTCTCCTAAAGAAAATCATCCTGTCAAATCTAAGCTCAATTCTCCTTACTTGCGCTATTCAAATACACTAGTCTGCGCAAGTGTTTATCACGAGGATTTTTCACTCAACAATTTTGGAAAATTAATAAGAGAAGAAAAATAGTAAGTCGCGTTAAAGCGAGTGCTGATGGCTGTTGTTTGGTGAAAACTTACCTGCACAAACATCGGAAGATTATTAATATGGCTAATAATTTTGGGAATGAGCGTCATCATTAAAACCGTCCTTGTTTACTTTAAATGCACAAGCTCTTAGCGCTCAAACCGAGAAAGTGTCCAATTTTTCAAGTTATGGTCGAGTATTCAGCCTAATTGAATTACCTACGAAAATCGGGGATTTGAGTCACAGAATTCATGGCACCCTATCATTAGCCACGATTGGCGAAGTTCTGAACAATTTTGCTATCGAAATTATTCAGATACCACACTTCATTACCCAACTATTGCGGCGAACTGACCCTTAAGTCGTAGCATATCGATAATTTCTAAATTAAACTGTCCAACCTTTGCGAATAAGAAAAATAGGGGGAAAGCAATGACACTCATCCAGAAGTGTTCTGTAAACGACAATTCAAAATCACCGAACTCAGTGCTTCGTTTCTCAAGCGCCATCGCGGCTCTCGTTCTCAGCGCTTCAGCGTCGCTTGTGCTAGCGCAACCAGCTGATATGTCTAAAGGTGAATATCTCGCCAGACTTGGCAATTGTGTTGCTTGCCACACCATTGAAAATGGCGAGCCCTATGCTGGAGGGCTGAAAATGGCCGTGCCAATGCTTGGTGCTATTTATGCCACCAACATCACACCGGATAAAGAAACGGGTATCGGCGATTACACTTACGAAGATTTCGATAAATCCATGCGTCTAGGTGTTGCAAAAGACGGGCACCGGCTGTACCCCGCCATGCCTTACCCTTCTTACGCAAAAATTACCGAAGATGATATGAAGGCGCTTTACGACTACTTCATGAACGAAGTTGAACCTGTCAATCAAGCCAACCCTGAAAACGAGATTCCTGGCTGGAAGAGCCCACGCTGGCCTCTAGCGATCTGGAATTTCATTACTCTTGATGATGACCGCTATGAAGACGACCCCGATAAAGATGCGGTGTGGAATCGTGGCGCCTACCTCACACAAGGTCTTGGTCATTGTGGCGCTTGTCATACTCCTCGCGGTTTGATGATGCAGGAAAAAGGCGTCGACGAAAGTAGCAGCCACTTCCTCGCTGGTGCGGAACTTGATCATTGGTCCGCATCGCCTCTAAATGGCGACATTAATTCTGGCCTCGGTCGCTGGACAGTTGAAGATACCGCTGAATTTTTAAAGACCGGCAAAAACCGCTTCGGTACCGCCTTTGGCACGATGGTTGAGGTGATCAATAACAGTACCCAGTATATGACTGATGATGATCTTCTCGCGATGGCGACTTACTTAAAATCTTTACCTCCCAAAAACGAGAAGAACGCAACTGAATACGGTTACGACGCAAGTTCCGCGAATAAATTAGCAGCGTTTAATTTCGAAGAACGCGGTTCACAGGTTTACTTTGAATATTGCGTTTCTTGTCATGGTTACGACGGTGGCGGTCAAAACAAAGCAATGCCTGCTCTCGCTGGGAACCCAATTGTTCTCGATCCAAATCCGTCATCCCTTATCAACCTAACGCTCAACGGTTCTATTCGCGTAGTCATTGATGATGCACCTGAAACTTTCGACATGCCCTATTTCCGTGGATTGCTGGATGATGAGCAAGTTGCTGATGTTGTTACCTACATGCGAAAAGCATGGGGACACAATGCCTCTGCGGTTGATAGCGAACAAGTTGCGGTAATCAGTGAGGCGACAGATCCTACCCACAACAACGATGTGATTTTGCTACGAATGAAATAAATTTCTACAACGAAATTTTATTTAACACATTGTTATCGAGCTGCCGTATTACTTTTTAGTGTTTTTTGGTAATACGGCAGCTTTTTCATTTGGATAAAGATTCCAAGCTTTTTTTAAATCCGGCTTATTGCTCGTAGTTACGTTCGCGTCTTAAAAATATTCAACACTAAAATACTGTCAAAGATTAAATCTCCCACATCATTTCTATATATTACCGAAAGCACTAAAAATCCAACTCTTATATTATTCTCGATTTGATTTACTCGAAACTCGTTAGCACTCCTGCTTTGTGTGCCACCCCCGGCCTAAGTATTGCTAATTCAGGTAACACTACCTATGATTCAGCAGTGACAGTTCATAACGCCCTAGGATCTTTACATTAGCAGGAGAAATTTGGCATGCTGATTCGAATCGTTCTATTTGTTTGCTTTGTCGGATTGACGGCGTGCAGCTCGACCCGCCTTTCCGAGCGAAACATCGATTTAATTGATCAGCGCTGGCAATCACTCCTGAGCACAGAACAATTTGATAACCCAGAAGCTGGTATTAAAATTCCAGAACAAGATCTATTTGCCCTACCCGATCATGTAGTTAACTATTTGGACAAATACGTGGCATCGATCAGAAATCGCGAGACACGTTATTTAGTTTTACGCGACTGGATCTATGACCAATTTCGGATGTACAACTACGATATTGAAACCACCTCAAGTACCAACGAATTATTTAATGGTCGTAGTATAAATTGCCTATCGTTTTCAATACTTTTTGTTGCCGCCGCACGGCACGTTGATTTACCCGCGCAACTACAGCTTGTTAACTCTCCTCCTTATTGGGATCTAAAAGAAAACACCTCAATTCGAAATCAGCATGTTAATGTTGCGACTGACTTAAAACTTAACAGCGGCATCTACGATAAGTATTCAGATATAGAACGAATCAATTGGACCAGCTCCAGTCGCACAGGAGCATTGGGATCGCACATTGACAGCTTTTCTAGCAACAAAAAAATTCATGTAATGGATTTAAATCCTTCAGTAATAAACGTCTCTTACAAGACAGAGGCGCTGAATGATGCACAAGCCTATGCGCTGTACTACAGTAACAAGAGTATTGAGTCGCTATTTAAAGACGAATTTGAAAAGGCTTTCGAAAACATAAAGCTTGCGTTAGAACATGATCGCTATTCAAGCACTGCATGGAATAATTTGGGAGTATTGCTGAAAAGAAAAAATGAAGGTACGCGGGCGAAAATAGTATTTGAAACTGCTCTTCTAGCGGATCAGGAAAACCTTCCTGCAAAAACCAACTTGGCATCCATTTTAAAAAAATTAGGTGAAACCACTCGTGCCAATGAATTAGAAAAAGAGGTAGAAGAATATAGAATATCGAACCCTTATTATCACTACGCGCTTAGTGAAGATGCATTTGCCGAAGGAAAAGTCGATCAAGCCATACAACATCTAGCAGACGCGGTACAATTGAAGTTTGACGAACCACAGTTTTATTTTTCTCTAGCGCGCTGTTACGCAAAATTAGGCGACTATGAAAACACACGAGACAGTTTAGTCATGGCTAGAAATCATGCCAAAGCAGGAGAAAAAGCACGCTATACTTTAAAGCTCAACGATATCGCGCTCGCTAGTCCCGCACTTAAACACTAATTATTTCCCAAACGGTTTTAGTGTCCCAGCATTAACAACCCAAGCTCTTTAAAAACCGGAAATAAAGAGAGGACCAATAGAAACGCCATCACCCAGTTAAACATCATTAATGCCAAATTTGATTTAACGAAATTCCTCGCAACATGTCCGCTACACAACCAAAAACCCACGCAAGGCAAAGACGCTAATAAAAAAGCCGCCGCTATAATAGCCACTGCCAAGATATAATTACCATTTAGAGCGGTAAAAGTTGCGACAGATGTTAACGCAAGCACCCAAGCTTTAGGGTTCACCCATTGAAACAGTGCCGCTTGAAGAAAAGTGAAGGGCTTGCTCGATTCCCTCTCTTCAATAGAGGCTCGAGTCGTTGCGATTTTGTAGGCGAGATAAAGCAAGTAAAGACTCCCGACAATTTTCAAAATTAAATGCAGAACCGGAAAACGTTCAAACAAAAATCCTATACCTAAACCTACCGCAACCACCATCGCAGGAAAGCCGATAAAGATGCCGAACAAATGGGGCAATGATCGCTTAATACCATAATTTAAACCGGAAGAAAACATCATGATGTTATTCGGCCCAGGCGTAATGGTCGAAGAAAAAGTAAATAGTAAAAGTGCTAATATTTCCATGATTTAATGCGTAGAATTTAAACCCCGCACTCCTGAGCAATGAGTTCACCGTATTTTTTTTGAAGCGCTAAAAAAACATCTCCCGGACAGTGTGCAATTTTTTTATTGTCCAGACTACCGACAGGAATAATCCTCGCTCCACTGCCACAAATAAAAACTTCATCCGCCGTATAAACGTCGTAAGGTGTCAATGTTTTCTCGTGATTTTCGAGTTTAATTTCATTGGCAATATCAATTAAAGACTGACGCGTGATTCCGGCTAACGCGCCATCTGTACAAGGCGGAGTGAGCAGCACGCCATCCTTAATAATGAAAATATTCTCTGCACAACATTCTGCGACATTACCAAACTGATTGAGCAACAACGCTTCATCAGCTTCGGCTACATTAGCTTCAATGCGCGCCATAATTGAATGCAAATAATTTAGAGTTTTAATACGTGAATCTAAACCCGTACCCACCGCGCGTTTTATTGTAGAAGTAATTATATGAATCCCTTCGCGATATTTTCGTTCGTCAACAATTTCCAAATCCGCAGACACGATAAAAACATTGGGCAACGGACAACTTTTTGGGTTTAGACCTAGATTACCCTCTCCTCTCGTGACAACTAAACGCAAGTAGCCGCTATCTTGGGGGGCTGCCGCAATACACGCATTGACCCCTTCTACCAATTCCTCATCCTCAAAGGGTATCGACAGCTCTAGAGCAACAAGAGACTGGTGCAGTCGCTTAAGATTCATCGCGAGCCGAAACGGTCGGCGGTTGTAGAAGCGCAGCCCTTCGAATACGCCATCGCCATATAAGAGACCATGATCAAATAGCGATATCTTCGCCTCGCTTATCGGTATGAGCTTGCCATTGAACCAACAAAATGAATGTTGCAGTGCTTCTCGTAACATTGTGTTTACCTCCCTCAAAAACAAGTAGGACCTTCCTATTTATCTAAGGGCGGTGAATGTAATGACATTACGGAGATGGGTACAGATACAGAAATGGATATTTTTGATGGTTACAGATAAGATTAAGGCTTTTCACTCTATCTAAACGGTGACCCAAGAAGCTTTAGCTATGAACCTTTACGAAGAGCTCGCACAGCAACTCGCCACACAAATACAGAATCGCTCTCTATTGCTTGGCGACCGACTCCCAGGAACTCGTCGGCTCGCAACCAAACATCGTGTCAGCATCAATACGGTATTACAGGCGCAAAGCTTATTGGAAAACTGGGGAATGATTAGTGCGAAACCTCGGTCGGGATATTTTGTGTGTTGGCGTGGCGAAGATTCTGCTGAACACACGATTAAACTCACAGAATTTAACCCCGCGCCGCAACTTGTGAAAAATCAAAAACTCGTGCTTGACCTTGTACAAAACACTGAAGATAAAAATTTAGTGCAGTTTGGCGCCGCGCTTCCGGATTCAGATTTTTTTCCAATCAAAAAATTACAACGTAGTGCGTCTCATGTGATTAGAACGCAAGATGAACTTTATAGCCGTTACAGCTTTCCTCCTGGTGATCTTAACTTACGAAAACAATTATCAAAACGGATGCATAGTAAGAACTGCGCCGTTGGCCCAGAAGAACTGGTTATCACCAGTGGGTGTCACGAGGCGATACTGCTTGCATTGAAAGCATTGACCAAACCCGGTGACATCGTCGCTTTAGAATCCCCTACCTACTACGGCCTGTTACAAATCATCGATTCCTTGCAACTAAAAGCCTTAGAGATTCCCACCTCACCACGCGAGGGAATGGATCAAACCGCCTTAACGCAGGCGTGTAAAGAGTGGGATATAAAAGCCTGCGTAATCGTTAGCAACTTTAGCAATCCTCTCGGTTGCAGCGCTTCGCTTCAGCAAAAAAAATCCATACTCTCGATTTTGACGAACAATAATATCCCCTTGATCGAAGACAACATTTATGGAGACCTATCTTTTGATGGTTTTCAACCTTCCACCTTCAAAAGTCTCGACACCAAAGGTAATGTCCTTTATTGCAACTCCTGCTCAAAAACCGTTTCACCCGGACTGCGGGTGGGGTGGATAGCTCCTGGGCGTTATTTAGAAAAAGTTACCTATTTAAAATTCACGCAAACATTGGCTACACCCACTTTGGATCAGCAAATACTTTGTCGCTACTTAATGGAAGGAAACTACGATCAGCACATTCGAAAAATACGCGCCGTACTAGCGGCACACATCTTTCAAATTCGCGCGTTAATACTAAAACACTTTCCACCAGGCACCTCCGTTAGCAAACCCGAAGGTGGTTTCGTGTTGTGGATTACAATGCCAAGGAAGTTTGATTCGATGAGATTTTACGAGTTAGCGCTTAAAAATAAAATTAGCATCGCACCGGGGCCGCTGTTTACAACAGGCAATAAATACAAAAATTGCTTTCGTATTAACTGTGCATTGTCCTGGGATAATAAAATTGAGCAAGCTATAGAGGTTTTAGGGCGGATAGCGGTGGAGTTTTACTAACGACGGGATCCCATAAATTAGATTTTTTGGATTTAAGGAATATTAATAGAAACCTTAAATTAAAAAGCAGAACTCAACCAAAAATTTCTGCACAGTAGATCAACACCATGATTGCGATCACTTGCAGCATAAGCTTTAGGGTAATCCAAGACTCGTTATTCAATTGGGTGGGGGTATCACTGTGTGATTTGCGGTAAATCATTTACTGCTCCCTTTTTCGTATTCATTGTGACTTAGCAATGTTATATCGCAATCGAGACTGCCGGCGCTCTAAATAGTTTAATACGATAAGTTATCAAAAATTATTAAAAGCTCTTCCATGAGCTGATATAAAAACTGCGGCCAACCATCCTTGGAATAACTACAATCCTTACATTCGAATCCATCGAAAATTATCGAAGTTGGCTACCGGATAAACCAGTAATCCGGGTGGTCCCGCCACTCGATGCATGCAGATTACCAGCTATTACGGCACCTTCCTTTCAGTAAGATCACCTAGTTTTTAGATGAGCTTACCTATTTTTCAGCACGTCGATTAATAGTTAGCTATTAAGAATTCCTTTATCTTGTTGTATTTGTTAACTTTATCTCCTTGCCGAACAAGTTTTCGGCTTATTCAAGCTCTAAAATTGTCAGTTTTCAATGTCGGCGGCAAGCAGAAAATTGTATTCTCTAAACCTCTGATAGTGTCAGATATAAGCGTACTCGCAGACTAGCATTGCGCAAAAAATTACACTGTAGCCTTATAAACTAAGCAATAAAAAAATGAGTTTGTTACTCGAACGCGATGAACCAATGCAACAACTACTCGTCCTAGCTGAACAGGCTAAACAAGGGCGCGGTGGTCTTGCATTAGTCAGTGGCGAAGCAGGTATTGGTAAAACGTCGTTACTGCAATTGCTGCGGTCAAAGATACAAAGCAAACAGCGTGTGGTTTGGGGCGGGAGCGATGCATTGTTTACGCCGAGGCCTTTAGGTCCCCTGCACGACATGTCGGCGTCGTTCAATCCTAAAATTCGATATTTACTCACCGAAGGCGCGCAACCATCGACACTTTACACCTTAATGCTCGAGGAGCTAGAAAACGCCAGCCCGGGCACGATTTTAATATTTGAAGATATGCATTGGGCAGATTATGCGACTTTAGATTTATTAAAATTTTTAGGTCGCAGAATTTCTATGTTACCAACACTGCTGATCATTAGTTTTAGAGATGACGAAGTCAACGGAGACCATCCCTTAGCAAGAGTAATTGGTGAATTACCCACAGACCACACCGCTAGGATCAACCTGCAACCGCTGACTAAGCACGCGATAAAAACCCTAGGTCTACCCCCTGGTTACAAAATTGATGACTTGTACAAAGTGACCGGCGGCAACCCCTTTTTTGTTTCTGAACTATTGTCTTACCAACACAATCCTGACTCCCTCATTCCCGCATCGATAAAAGACGCGGTAAATGCGCGCCTTGTGCGATTGTCATCGGAAGAGAGATCTCTGCTCGAAACCATTAGCGTTATACCCGGAGCGATTCCTCTCAATCTGCTTGAGACTTTGGTCGGGCCGTCTGGTGAAACCTTAGCTATGGCTTGCATCGGCCGCAATTTATTAGTCCAAGACACCTCCGAAACTTTACGTTTTCGACACGAGCTTTCACGCCTCGCAACCTTGGCGAGGGTATCGACAACCCAACAAAAAAAGTTACACGAAAAAGTCTTAGATACTTTATTACTTGAATTCAACAAACAAAAAAAACCGATCGAAGCATATTCTAATTTAGATCAACTCGTCCATCACGCCGCCGGTGCTTTCAATTCTGAACAAGTTCTTAAGTTTGCACCTACCGCGGCGCGCACTGCCGCCTCACTTGGCGCCCATAGTGAAGCCGCCGATCATCTCGCCACTGCGTTGCGATTTATTAATAACGCCAGTCCAGAATTAGCCGCACAGCTTTATGAGAATTGGGCCTATGAAGCTGGGCTGGCTTTGCGAATAGATGATGATGTATTAGACGCCCGACGACATGCCATTAGTCTTTGGCGCGCGCTCGATCGGCCGGAAAAAGTCGGTGAAAACCTGCGCTGGATGTCGCGCTTGCATTGGTATCGCGGTGAAGCTTCTGAAGCGAGCCACTATGCCGATGAAGCTATTCAGGTTTTAGAAAGCACACCGGAAAGCGCTGAACACGCAATGGCCTATAGCTTACGCTCACAGTTGCACATGTTAAATGATCGCATGGATGATGCGATCGCGTGGGGAGAAAAAGCATTAAAACTCGCAAATGAATACGACAACGTTGAAGTAGAAATTCATGCCTTAAATAATATTGGTTCCGCGCTGGTTTTTAGAAACAATCCCGAGGGAATTTCTAAATTAGAACGGAGTCTCGCTTTGGCATTACAGGAGGGCTTACATGAACACGCTGCAAGAGTGTATACAAACCTATCCGAATACGCTGTTGATTTTAGAAATTTTGAATTGGCCGAGAGAACATTAGCGAAAGGGATTGCCTACAACAATCAACACGACCTTTTTGCCTGGCGCGATTATTTGTTGGGGCGCTTAGCCTTACTGAGAATGGATCAAGGTAGATTACAAGATGCACAAACCATTGCAGCGGGTGTATTAAAATCAGATCGACTCACTTTGTTAATGCGGCTTCCGGCACTTTCCGTTCTCGCTAAAACTCAAATGCGGCTCGGTGCACAAAGTGCACATAAAAATTTTATTGATGCATTAACTGACGCCCTGGCCACCGATGAAATGCAATACATTGTTCCGATACGTTTAGGTCTTATTGAATTTTCTTGGTTAAATAACAAAACAAAAAATGCACTGGAACATCTCGAATACCTAAATGAACTTGGCCCAGAGAACATGCATTTTTGGAATCTCGGTGAAACTTCAGTTTGGGCACACCGATTGAATTTTTCGCTTGATGTAAGTTTTCACCAAGAATTGCCACAACCGCATCAGTTAGAAATTGACGGAAATTTCCTCGCTGCAGCACAGTCCTGGAAAACTCTCGGTCTTCCGTTCGCTGCTGCCTTAACACTCATGCAAATTAAAGACCCGACCAAAATTCAGGATGCTTTTATTGAGGCGCAAAATCTTTTGGAACCAATTGACGGAGCCGGCGGCCTAGCAAAATTAAAATCTCTGGCTAACGATCTTGCGATGAGCGAGTTGTTACACAGTAATCGGCGCGGGCCCTATAAAGCCGCAAGGAATCACCCCTTAGGTCTCACCAAACGAGAACAAGAAATTTTGCAACTCATCAGCAAAGGGGCAACTAACAAAGAGATCGCCCAAGTGTTATCGCGCTCGCAACGAACCATCGAACACCATGTGTCAGCCATCCTGACCAAACTCAATTCGAACAGTAGGATGGAAGCCATGCTGAGAGTTCACAACGAGCCTTGGCTGCTACCGGAATAGCTTTCAGATAATAAACAGGTCTTTCGGCAGACCTTGATATTCACCTCGCTCTTCTTCCCCACTCCCTGTATAATCGCCCACCGATTGATCAGCTCTCCCACCCTCTCAATACACAGGTTCACCATGTCATCAGATACGCCAGAGTCCAGCTTTGCTGAGCTCAATTTGCCTTCGTTCCTCTTAAAAGCCTTACAACAAGTAGGCTACGAGTCACCTTCTCCCATACAAGAAGCCACTATTCCACTGCTTTTAGCCAATAAAGACGTAGTAGGAATGGCGCAAACAGGGACTGGCAAAACAGCAGCTTTCGCGCTACCGATACTGGCAAATCTAGATATTAAACAAAAGAATCCCCAAGCCTTGGTCTTATGCCCAACGCGTGAACTCGCGATTCAAGTCGCCGAGGCTTTTCAAACCTATGCCTCCTTCATTAAAGGTTTTCACGTTTTGCCTGTTTATGGCGGCCAAGACATGGGTGGACAACTTCGTGGCTTAAGGCGCGGAGCGCACGTCATCGTCGGCACACCAGGACGCTTGCTCGATCATTTGAACCGCAAGAGTTTGGATCTCAGTGAAATTAAAACCTTGGTTCTCGACGAAGCCGATGAAATGTTGCGCATGGGTTTCATTGACGATGTCGAAACGATTTTGCAGCGCACGCCAGACAACCGTCGCGTTGCTTTGTTCTCAGCAACAATGCCGCCGGTGATTCGCAAAGTCGCGAATAAGTATTTAAATAAGCCGGAAGAAATTCGCATAGAAACCTCCGTTACCACCAATGAAAATATTGAACAACACTATTGGTTGGTCACCGGCACCAATAAGCTTGACGCTTTAACTCGCATACTCGAAGTCGAAACCTTTGACGGCATGATTATTTTCGTGCGCACGAAAACTGCAACTGTTGAGCTAGCGGACAAATTAAGTGCTCGGGGGTTTTCAGCGGCTGCGCTTAATGGCGATATGAATCAAAACTTACGCCAACGTGCTGTCGAAAATTTAAAACGCGGCAAGCTAGATATTTTAATCGCTACTGATGTCGCCGCGAGAGGCTTGGACGTAGAAAGAATCAGTCACGTATTAAATTACGATATCCCTTACGATGAAGAATCTTATGTCCATCGTATTGGACGAACGGGCCGCGCAGGGCGAAAAGGTAAAGCGATTTTGTTTGTCGCACCCAGAGAAAGACGGCTTTTGGGTTCAATTGAAAGAACCACTCGCCAAACAATTAAACAAATGACGCTCCCCAGCCAAGAAGAACTGATCGGGATACGCTCGCGGATATTTAAAGAACAAGTTATCGCTTCTGTCGGCAACCCCGACACCGCGTTCTTTCAGAAAATTGTCAGTGAAATGTGCGAGGAAAATAATCTAACCTCCGAAGATGTTGCTGCAAGCCTCGCATATTTGTTGCAAAAAAATCGTCCGCTTATTCCACCTCCGATAAAAGCCAGTAACGAAAGTAACTATAACGGCAAGGGACGCGATGGAAAACGAGATCGCAACGATCGAAGTCGCCGTGATCGCGGAGAAGGCCGCGACCGTGGTGGTAGAGATGGGCGCCGCGATAGAGGCCCAGCGCCAGCTCCAGAAGCTGGAATGACACGCTACAAACTGCAAGTAGGTCATGAAGACCAAGTTAAACCC
Source organism: Aurantivibrio infirmus (assembly GCF_054767315.1). Lineage (NCBI taxonomy): Bacteria > Pseudomonadati > Pseudomonadota > Gammaproteobacteria > Cellvibrionales > Cellvibrionaceae > Aurantivibrio > Aurantivibrio infirmus. The sequence goes on along the minus strand of NZ_BAAFSK010000002.1, from coordinate 416,559 downwards.
GGCGAAATCGTCGGCGCTATTGCTAACGAGGCCGGCATCGATGGCAATAACATTGGCAAAATTAAAATTTATGACGATTATAGTACCGTCGATTTGCCCGAAGGCATGCCGAAAGATATGTTTCAATTGCTGCAAAAGGTTCGCGTCAAAAATAAACCTATGCGACTTTCAGCTTTTGATAGTAAATCCACGCCAAGCGGTGGTTCCGACAAGCCTCGTGGCGGGTTTAAAAAACCTTTTAATAAAAAGAAATCAAATGATAGCGGAGATAAAGGCCGTTTCAAAAAAGATTTCAAACGTAAAAAAGAAAAGCCGAAATCTGATTAATCCATTTTCGATTTACAGATCTGGCTAAAAGGAAACTTATTTAAAGACCTTCGTTGAAAGTGAGTGTAAAAATAGAACTCAGCTATCGTTCAAACGTTGAAGACAAATCGACGCGGCTGTTGTTCTATTTTCCACGCCCAGTTTTCGAAACACCTGCTCTAGGTGTTTATTTACCGTTCGTGGACTCATCGACAAAATCTGCGCTATTTCACGATTAGCTTTTCCTCTCGATAACCATAACAGTACTTCGGCTTCTCGCTCTGTCAAAAAAAACTCTTTCCGTAACGTTTGCCGATCTTGTAACTCATTATCTTCGACAAGACGGAGCAAATATTCTCCTGGTGAGATTTGACCAAGATAACGCACTTGCAGAGTTTGATCAGTTTTTCTTAATGACATGAAACTATTTTTTTTCGGACTTCTACTTAACCATTGGTTGATCTGAACGGGTAAAAATTCTTTCATCCATTGGGAATCTTGATTCACCGAAGTCAACAACTCTTTAGCGCCGGCCGTTAGCCATAAGATCTCACCACTCAGATTACATGCGAATGCTAACTGCCCAATCTCATTTAAAGCACCACGTGCACTGCGAGTAATCCGCGAATTATTTAAGTGGACTCGTATGCGAGCAAACAGTTCGTCGAACTGAATGGGTTTACTAATATAGTCCACGCCGCCAGACTCTAAACCTTTGACAACGTGCTCACTGTCGCTGAGGCCAGTCATAAAAATAACGGGTACATCACTTAGCTCCGCATTATTTTTAAGTTGCAGACAAGCGCTAAAGCCGTCGAGATTGGGCATTATTGCATCCAATAAAATAATATCGGGAGCCATTTTGCTGGCAATCGATAGGGCTTGTACTCCATCCATCGCGACTAGAACGGTGTAGCCTTCATTAGTTAGAGCAGAATTCAACATGCCTAACGAATCCGGTGCATCATCCGCAACTAAAACAATACCTTTGCTAGTGTCACTCATGAATCTAATACCTTCTTGTTGACAGCAATAATTTCCGCGAACTGATAGCTATCTAGGTAACGACTCATTGTCGCAATAAACTCCCCTGTACCCTGTTGTCGTTCGATTCGTTTAAATATTTTTTGTAGACCATCAATAAAACCCAGCTCCGCCATACTAATGATTTCTCGGTGGTCTTGTTCAGAAACCTCTCCAAAATTATTTAATGTAGAGAGGCTTTCATTTGAGGTTTCACGTGTAGGAATTAACGAACCCTTGAGCTCATAGCACCATTCAATTCCCATTACCTCAGACATTTTGTCCAGAAGTAGAGATTCACGTACTGGCTTTATTAAATAGGCGTCGTATATTTTAATATCGCCTATTTTATTTAATGAGTTGTGATCTTCAGTGGCATCGGCAGAAACCATAATAATGGGCGTGCGGTTTTTATTTGCGCGGAGTTGTTTGACCAAATCCATACCGCTCATACCCGGCATAGAGATATCAAGTAAAAACAGATCGACATCTTCACTCTCGAGCATATCAATACAACTATAGGCATCCGGTGCTTCGATGATATTAAAACCGAGGGGGGCAAGTACTTCACTAATAAAACCGCGATGGAATGGATCATCGTCGACGATCATTACCGTTTTTTGCGAACCAAAATAGGACTGTATTTTTTTGACCGGCGTCACGTTTACATCACGTTCGGCGACGCTTGAAAGCATGAGCGATAATTTAAAAACGCTACCTACCCCTGGGGTGCTATCCAGTACTATTTCTCCACCCATAATTTCCGTTAACAGTTTCGTTATCGTTAAACCCAAACCTGTTCCAGGCAACTGAGGATGGCCGGCCTTGCGGATGCGTTCGAATGGCCGGAAAATGCGATCGGCCTCATGTGGCTCGATGCCGATTCCAGAATCCGATATCGTAAACTCTGCAACCTGGCTACGATATCGTACCGTCATTGACACTTTTCCTTTTTGTGTGAATTTAACGGCGTTCGATAATAAGTTAATTAAAATTTGTCGAAGGTGCTTTTCATCGGCAATGACCAGTTCAGGCAAATAGCTTTGGCAAATATACTCAAAGCCGATGCCCTTTGCTTCAGCTTGCATCCGAAACATTTCTACTAAGTCAGCGATAAGCTCGCGAATTTTTACACGATCACGATGTAACTCTAGGCGTCCTGCCTCAATACGTGATATATCCAACAACCCCTCAATCAGATCGGCTAAATAGTCTCCACTACGGCGAATAACATTAACCTTATTCATTTGTTGTTGACTTAAAAACAAATCTTTTTCCAACAATTGTGCGTAGCCCAAAATTGAATTTAAAGGGCTACGCAATTCATGACTAATACCTGTCAGGTAGCGGCTCTTCGCTTGATTCGCCGCCTCGGCGATTTCCTTGGCTTGTTGAAGCTGACGATCGGTTTTTTTATGTGCGTAGATTTCCTTACTCAGCAAATCGGTTTGTCGAATCGATTCATCCAAAGCCATTTGTCGACTTTCGTTAGCCAACACGAATAACCAAGTTAGAACGCCAACAATAATTATCAATAACAGAAATACCTGGGTTAGCGTTGACGCGACCACTTCCTTTACTTGAAAATCTATGACCGGCAATTGCACGTACACCATCCAAAACAATACGGCGATAATAGCGATGATCAAGGTTAGTAAACCCGAGAATTGCAATAAACGCGGATTCATCAACAGAACGAGTCGCTGTGGTAAAACCGCCGCAACGAAATTGGTTAGCTGATCGGCGAAACGAGCGTTAGTTTTACATTGGTCGTGGCAGCTAGAATCTAGTGAACAACATAAAGAACAAATTGCACCATCAAATACCGGGCAGGTCGTCATGTCTTCAATTTCAAATTCGTTTTGACACACCGTGCAAACCTGGCTCGATGAACCGGAAGGCCACCGGTTTGCCGGTCTAGCAATGTAATAACGGCCCTGTGTTGCGATCGCAATAATGGGTGACACAATGAATGCGGTCATTAATGCTAGGTAGGGCGACAAGGCTTGCGCGAGATCACCAAAACTTCCGGTAAGCGATAAGATACCTACAGCTGAAGCAATTAACATTGATCCCACACCAACGGGATTAATATCGTATAAATGTGCGCGTTTAAATTCGATGTGTTTGGGACTAAACCCCAAGGGTTTATTGATAACCAAGTCCGCTACTAAAGCACCAACCCAGGCTACCGCAACATTGGAGTAGATTCCGAGAATTCTTTCTAAAGCATCATATACACCTAGCTCCATTAGCATTAAGGCAATGATGACATTAAAAACCAACCAAACGACTCGGCCAGGATGACTGTGAGTCAAGCGCGAGAAAAAATTTGACCAAGCAATAGAACCCGCATAAGCGTTCATCACATTAATTTTCAGTTGGCAGACAATGACAAAAATACCCGTTAAAGCCAGAGTTGCTTGTGGTGATAGCTGTAAAAAATTAAAAGCAACTAAGTACATATTTGTGGGATCAGTCGCAAGCTCCTCAGTGACTCCGTGGCTTAAAGCAAGAACCGCTAAAAACGAGCCGGCAATAATTTTTAATGCACCAACAATTATCCATCCGGGTCCCGCAGAGATTAACGCGACCCACCACTGTATGCGCGTCTGTTGTTTTTGTTCAGGAAGAAAGCGTAAAAAATCAACTTGCTCCCCAATTTGCGCCATTAAAGAAAACAGCACACCAGAGGCAGCACCGAAAAAAAGAATATTAAACCCGCCCTTATCCCCCTCCTCCGCACCTGTGTAGTGCGTCCACTGATCTACAATCGACCACTCATGCCACAAAATAAATACGAAAGGCAGCAGCTGTAAAACCAGCCAAAAAGGTTGACTCCATAGTTGAAAGCGACTGATAAAGGTAATTCCGTGTGTCACGAGAGGAATAACGGCTAAGGCACAAATTAAATAACCGATACTTTTTGGGATACCAAAAAGCAACTCCAGAGCAGAGGACATAATTGCTGCTTCTAGAGCGAAGAAAATAAATGTAAAAGACGCATAGATTAACGAGGTGATGGTTGAGCCAATGTATCCAAAGCTGGCACCTCGACTCAGTAAATCAATATCGACGCCATAGCGCGCAGCGTAGTAACAGATGGGTATGCCAGTGAGAAAAATAATCGCCGATACAACAAGAATCGCCACTAAAGCATTATCAAAACCGTGATGTATTGTGATGGTAGCGCCAATAGCTTCAAGGGCTAGAAATGAGATTGCCCCCAATGCCGTGTTGGAAACACGGGCAATAGACCACCGCCGCGCTTTCTTGGCAGTGAACCGCAACGCATAATCTTCCAGTGTTTGATTTGCAACCCAACGATTGTAATTACGGCGGGTTGTGAAAATTTGTCGCTCACTCATTCCGTGCTACATCCTATACGCATTTTTTCGGCAAGCCCTAACACCCATGAACGCCGGGGGGCCACAGTACAGAATCAGCCCGACAGTAAGATTAGAATCATGATTGATAAAATTTTAATGCGAACGATTTATTTAGTTCGGTCGAATTTATAATCCAAGTAAATTCCTCTAAAAGGAGTTTCCCGTAAAAAATAAATCGCGAGATTCCGGCAGAAGAAAATCTGCTGTAGAGAACTTCAATGCAAGTTTGACTCCATATTTTTACTTAACAGCCTTTATATCTGAATTCCCTCCTTTGGCCTAAACCTAAGCCGCATAGATTGAGACCTGCACAACTAACAAAACGCCGAGCAAAGCTTGGCAAGATAAACCTGCGCGACGGTGTTGACTATGCGTCAAATGACGTAGATGACTAGTGTGCTTGGCTAATTTCCTTTAACTCAAATTTCCTAGATTCTGGTCCTCGAAACGTTAGCTATTTAATGACTTTTTCATAATCCCGCGAAACAAAAGAGAGGTTCCATCATGCAACTTACCCAATCAACACATAGCTTTGGCAGTCTGCGCCGACGTTTTGTGAAAAACCTGATAGCGTTGCCCGCGGCAGCTTTGCTCGCCGGCGGAATGTTTTCTTCAAGCCATGCACAAGTAAATTCAACAGGCCTTGCCGTCACGGACGACACGGTTACCGTAGGAATACTTCACTCAGTAACGGGAACCATGGCAATCAGTGAAACAGGTTCCGTGCAGGCGGAAAAACTCGCCATTGAGCAAATCAACGCAATGGGCGGCGTGCTGGGCAGAAAAATTGAATATATCCAAGAAGATGGTGCCAGCGATTGGCCAACCTTCGCTGAAAAATCCAAAAAACTTTTAGTCAACGATAAAGTCGCGGCGGTATTCGGTTGCTGGACTTCAGCATCTCGTAAAGCCGTACTGCCCGTCTTCGAGCAATACAACGGCATGCTTTATTACCCGACTTTTTATGAAGGTCTAGAAGAGTCACCCAACGTTATTTATACCGGTCAAGAAGCCACTCAACAGATAATTGCCGGTATCGATTGGGTCGTAAAAAACAAAGGCGCAAAAAGTTTTTTCCTGCTCGGCTCTGACTACATTTGGCCTCGAACCTCGAACAAAATTGCCCGTAAGCATATTGAAAAACTGGGCTTAAAAGTCGTCGGCGAAGAATATTATCCCCTCGGTCACACACAATTTAATTCTGTCATTAACAAAGTCAAATTACGCAAACCCGATGTGCTCTACGCCATCGTCGTTGGCGGCTCCAATGTGTCTTTTTATAAACAGCTAAAAGCCGCTGGGATTGATATGACGAAAGAAAAACCAACCATCCTAACGATCTCTGTGACTGAAGATGAAATCTTAGGAATCGGCGGAGAAAATATTGTCGGCGCTTATGCGGCCATGAAATATTTCCAAAGCTTAGACAATGACAACAACGAAGCCTTTGTTAAAGCGTTTAAAGAGCGCTGGGGTGAGGACATTGTTATCGGTGACGTTACACAAGCTGCCTACCTAGGACCTTGGTTGTGGAAAGCCGCCGTTGAAAAAGCCGGTTCATTCGATATCGATAAAGTTCGCGAGGCTTCTCCTGGAATTGAACTCACCACCGCTCCAGAAGGCTATGTACGGATTCATGAAAATCATCACCTTTGGTCAAAAACGCGCATAGGGCACGCTAAAAAAGACGGCCAATATGAACTTGTCTATGAAACTGAGGAGCTCATTGAGCCTGACCCATTCCCAGAAGGTTACCAATAGACCTTTTAACTAAACCATTAGGAAAGATAAGCGGCCCAAGTACTGGGTCGCTACTTAAGAAAATTCACTACAACAAAATCACGTTGATGTTTGAATTAAAAATTACATACAAATTTTTACCGTAAATTTTTTGAAGATGAATCGTTATTAGTTAGCTGTCTTTATATCTGAGGTTCAAACAATGTTTGCCGATTACACCATGTCAGAGCTCACCTCTATTTTTGCCATGCAAGGGTTTGCAGGTCTTAGTCTATTTTCTGTATTCGTTCTCATGGCGTTGGGCCTCGCGATCATTTTTGGTCAAATGGGTGTAATTAATATGGCCCACGGAGAATTTATGATTCTCGGCGCCTATATCACCTACCTAACATCCAACTTATTTTCTTCATATTTACCATCAATGTTTAACGGCTACTTCTTTGTCGCCATGTTATTTGCATTTATTGCCACCGCCGCTCTCGGCGCTTTCGTTGAATGGGCAATGATTCGACATTTATATAAACGACCACTCGATACTTTATTAGCAACCTGGGGACTAAGTCTGATTTTGCAACAAACCTATCGCAGCGTATTTGGCGCTCGCGAAGTCGGCGTGTCTATTCCCGACTGGATGATGGGTTCTTACTCCGTCACGGACATGATTGAGATTCCAATCAACGGAATTTTTGTCATGGTCTTAACAATTTTTATTACGCTAGGCGTGTACCTAATGATGCAAAAGTCACGGCTGGGAAAACAAACCCGCGCCGTTGTGCAAAACAGACAGATGGCTGGGGCCGTCGGCATTAACACCGAGTTAGTTGATCGGTACACCTTTGCGATGGGTTGTGGGATCGCTGGTATTGCAGGTTCAGCATTCACCATGATTGGGTCAACCGGCCCTACTGCGGGCCAACTCTATATTGTTGACACATTTCTAGTTGTCGTTTTTGGCGGCGCTTCAAGCTTACTCGGAACCGTCGCCTCTGCTTTCACAATTTCCCAAGCGCAATCCACTATGGAATTTTTCTTGAGTGGTTCGATGGCGAAAGTTCTGACCTTACTCGTGGTTGTCGGCATTCTAATGCTACGCCCACAAGGTTTATTTACATTGAAAATTAGACATTAGGAGACCGCAATGTCATTGACAGATATACGAGCATTAATGCCGAAAAATGATCTTTGGGGTTTCGCAATTTTGGCGGTCATTATCTTTATTGTATTTCCTATATTTTTGGACATCTTTCGTTTGAATTTACTTGGAAAATACCTGACTTATGCTTTTGTCGCACTCGGCTTAACTTTGTGTTGGGGCTCCGCAGGTATTTTGAGCTTAGGCCAAGGTGTATTTTTTGGTCTTGGCGGATACTGCATGGCAATGTTTCTAAAACTCGAAGCTTCCAGCCCTGAAAACACCTCTATCCAATCGACGCCAGGAATTCCGGATTTCATGGATTGGAATCAGATAACCGAGTTACCGTTTTTCTGGCAACCTTTTCATAGTTTTACTTTTACGATCATTGCCGTTTTTCTGGTACCTGCGCTGTTCGCTTACCTAATCGGTATAGCGATGTTTAAACGCCGCGTCGGCGGTGTTTACTTTGCCATTATCACTCAAGCAATTGCAGCAATTCTGACAATATTAATTATTGGTCAGCAAGGATACACAGGTGGTGTAAACGGTATTACGGACTTAAGGACGCTTCACGGCTGGGATATTCGCGTCGACTCCGCAAAATATATTTTGTATTTCATCAACGCTATTCTTTTGTTTGGCTGTTTATTTGCAGCGCAGTTCATTAGAAAAAGTAAACTAGGTCGCCTTTTGGTAGCAATGCGTGTACAGGAAGATCGGGTGCGATTTTCCGGTTACGACGTTGCCAATTTCAAAATATTTATTTTCTGCATCGCTGCTGTTTTTTCTGCCATCGGTGGCGCGATGTTTACCTTGCAAGTTGGCTTCATGTCGCCCTCTTTTGTTGGCATCGTTCCATCCATAGAAATGGTAATTTTCTGTGCTGTTGGCGGTCGCCTGTCTTTACTCGGCGCAGTGTACGGCACCTTGATCGTGAACTTTGCAAAAACTACATTCTCAGAATTCTTCCCAGAGCTTTGGCTGTTCGCTATGGGCACACTATTTATTGGCGTTGTGATGGCTTTCCCTGATGGATTGGCGGGCGTATACCAATCAAAAATTCAGCCATGGATTTTCAAAAATATTCATCGATTACCAAAACCATTTGGAAGTAAGTCATCGACACAGCAAATATTGGAATAGTTAGAGGTCAGTTATGTCTGCGGAACCAGCGCTTAGAAAAGCAAAAAACTTCGTCTTAAGTATTGAAGGTCTGACGGTTTCATTTGACGGATTCAAAGCCGTCAACGACCTGTCACTCTACGTCGAGGAACAAGAAATTCGTGTCATTATCGGCCCCAATGGTGCGGGAAAAACCACAGTTTTAGATTTGATCTGCGGGCGCACTAACGCGACTTCAGGCTCGATAAAATTTAAAGGGAAAGAGCTGACAAAAATGAAAGAGCACCAAATAGTCCACGCTGGCGTTGGACGAAAATTTCAAAACCCATCGATCTATGAAGACCTAAGCGTATTCGAGAATCTTGAAATTTCTTTCCCTCGCGGCAGAAATGTATGGGGAGCATTAGGTTTTCGTCGCGATTCCGAAGTTGTTAATAAAGTAACGGAAATTGCGGAAATGATTTTTCTCAGCGACAAATTACAAGAGTCCGCGGCCTTACTAAGCCACGGCCAAAAGCAATGGTTAGAGATCGGTATGTTATTGATTCAAGACCCAGAACTACTCATGTTGGATGAACCCGTCGCAGGAATGTCGGTGTCGGAACGCAAACAGACCGCCGGTCTGCTGCGGCGAATCACTCAAGATAGATCGGTTTTAGTTGTCGAGCATGACATGCAGTTTGTTGAAGATATTGCGGATCGCGTGACAGTGTTGCATCAAGGAAAACTGCTATCGGAAGGATCTATGGAGAGGGTCAAAAACGATCCAAAAGTTATTGAAGTGTATCTAGGTCATTAAATTACTTTCCGACAAATTAATTATAGCAATCGTCGTTTTGTTCGTGGCTGATGATGGCCCAACCTTTATTACAGGATTTATCTTATGTTCGAGATCGCTGATTATCACGTAGCTTATGGTCAAAGCGAGGTGATTAATAACATGAATTTGTCACTAAAACCAAAAGAGATTATTGCCATTCTTGGTCGTAATGGCATGGGTAAAACCACGTTAATGAAATCTTTGATCGGTTTGATTCCCTCCAAAAAGGGTAGCTTAAAACTCGAAGATAAAGATCTAAGCAAAATGAAAAGCCATCAACGTGTTGCATCAGGCATTGGATTCGTGCCGCAGGGTCGGATGATTTTCTCAACCATGACAGTTAAAGAAAATATTGAAACAGGTTTAACAACGACGAAGAGAAAGAACGTTCCTGGAGATCTCTACAGTCTGTTCCCGGTGCTACTGGAAATGCGTCACCGAAGAGGTGGAAATCTATCCGGCGGCCAACAGCAACAGCTAGCAATCGCGCGCGCATTAGCTAGTGACCCCAAAGTGCTGCTGCTTGACGAGCCCACCGAGGGGATTCAACCCTCAATCATCAAAGAAATGGCAAAAACACTAAAAGAAATTCGCGACCAAAGAAATTTATCGATCATTGTTTCTGAACAAGTTCTTAGTTTCGCACTTGATATTGCGGACCGCATTATCGTTATCGAAAAAGGACAAATCGTTCACGACGAGCCTCGCGAAGCAGTCAACGAAGAACAAGTATCCGCCTATTTATCCGTTTAGATCCCAGCAATATAACACCAGGAGAAATTCCCATGAGCGAGACCATTATCAAAATAGATTTAAATAAATCCGCATACGAGCACGACAATATTCATAACCGTTGGCACCCGGATATTCCAATGGTGTCAATGGTAAAACCCGGTGATGATTTTATTGTTGAATGTATGGATTGGACCGGCGGACAAATTAAAAATGATGATAACGCGGCGGATGTTCGTGACGTTGATTTATCACAAGTTCATTTTCTATCAGGACCTATCGGCGTAGAGGGCGCAGAACCCGGCGATCTTCTAGTCGTCGATATACTAGATATTGGAACATTCAAAGAAAGCCAATGGGGGTTTAACGGATTTTTCTCAAAACAAAATGGTGGAGGGTTTCTCACCGAACATTTCCCTGAGGCGCAGAAATCGATCTGGGATTTTAACGGCATGTTTACTAAATCACGTCATGTGCCTGGCGTAGAATTCGCAGGCTTAATTCACCCCGGTTTAATTGGTTGCTTACCATCAAAAGAAATGCTGGAAGAGTGGAATAAACGCGAAAAAGAATTATTCGATACCGAACCCGATCGCGTACCCGGCTTGGCAAACTTACCCGACGCATCTACTGCACACATGGGCCGAATGAGCAGTGATTCTGCGAAGGCCGCTGCTGCCGAAGGTGCGCGCACGGTGCCGCCAAGAGAACACGGGGGCAACTGTGACATAAAAGATCTATCCCGCGGTTCTAAAGTTTATTTTCCTGTTTACGTAAAAGATGGCGGCTTGTCGGTGGGTGATCTCCATTTTAGTCAGGGCGATGGTGAGATTACATTTTGCGGCGCCATTGAAATGGCCGGCTGGATTCATCTACGGGTGGAATTAATTAAAGATGGGATGAAAAAATATTCCATCAAAAATCCGATTTTCAAACCCAGCCCTATCACACCTCGCTACGACGACTACTTAATTTTCGAAGGTATTTCTGTTGATGAACAAGGCAAACAACATTATTTAGATGTTCACATCGCTTATCGGCAAGCCTGTTTAAATGCCATCGAATATCTGAAAAATTTTGGTTACACCGGTGCACAAGCATATGCCATATTAGGAACGGCTCCAGTGCAAGGCCATATTAGCGGAGTTGTCGATGTACCCAACGCCTGCGCGACCTTATGGTTGCCAACAGATATTTTTGAGTTCGATGTGAAACCAAACTCGACAGGACCGACGAAGTATCTTGATGGCAGTATTGATGTGCCGTTGGCACCGGATCTCAAATAGGTGATGAAAGATTGTTACTTCATCCGCGTTGCTTAGTGGCGAAATATGCACATTAAGAATGGGCGCCAACTAAGCACGCGTATTCAACCAATTGTTTTCAAATTCAATATGACGAAAATTATTTTTAGGAGGATTACGAATGCCAGTCTACGATTACAAATGCGCCGATCATGGTGTGTTTCATGAACTTGCATCGCTTGACGATCATTCAAAACCGGCGCCCTGCCCCCAATGCAAAGTATTATCCGGGAGGGTTATTATGCTCGCTCCCAATATCTTAGCGATGGCACCGGAAAAGAAACAAGCGATCGAACGCAATGAACGAGCGCGACATGAACCACAACATTCAACCCAGGACTCGCGATCAGAAAATGCGGAAAAGCTCAAGTATGGCTGCGGATGTGAACATAAAAAGCGGCCTTCCAAATTAATGTATACCGCAGAGGGAAACAAAATGTTTCCCTCTGCAAGACCCTGGATGATTAGCCACTGATCTCAACATCGTTTTTATATTTCTAAACTATTTCCGCCCCCAAAGTGGAATACTCGCCCCGTTTGATATTTTTTCGATGGGGCTTTTTTTCATCTGGGTATTCCATTTTTCATTTGGCCTATAGCATGGTAATCATGATGCGAATCCGAAGGAATAAAATAACCATCGGCAGAATAGCCGATGGTAAAATACCTGACTTTATAAGCGGGTTGGCCGTTTGCAAAAAATGTAGATTACAATTCACTTAATTTGAAGTGCTGTTGCGAAGTACAGTTGCGAAGTCCCGCGTACTAATGATGACTGCTCTGATCTTTAAGAGCCTTCATTCGATCATAGGTCATCTGAATTGAAGCAATCTTCGAAGATAATTTTCCTGCTAACTGGTTATCATCAACTGCTTTAACCGCCGCTTTCATCACATTGAGTGTCCTACTCTCTGTTTCAGTTAGCTGTGATATAAACCTACGATCCCCAAAATCACCAAATTTTTCTTTCGCGTTGATGTACCAAATTTTTATGGTGCCGCTAATTGAGCCGAACTCAGCCACATCAATGCCCCGATATGTAACTTGAGGCTCCAATTCATCAACTAAATCTTGGCGGATATCCGCCATTCCATTAAAAATATTTTTAAGTGCCTGATCATCAACGGCTTGGGCAGCTTGACGGTAAAAATTTTTCCCGTCTCTGCAAATCGTAATAATATCGTTGACTATAACGGCATCATGGATTTTCTCAGGCCTTGTTTGCTGTTGACCAACAGATTTCATAATAACTCCTCGATCACTTAGCCAAACCTTAATCAGAATAATCCGTTATTCAGTTTGACCTTTGATCATTCTATCTTATTAATTTAGCCTTAATTAGTGAGGTAGAGAGTATAAGCCGCAACTAGATTACAAAATTGGAGTTATCGGCCTAATTTTTTACCACTTGATAAGTGCGTAAAAAAACACACCGAAACTCCAAAGCAATCCGCAATCTAATTATTAATTTCAGGACTCAGCCTTCTCCCGCTTCGAAAAATATTAACTGTTCGAATTAACCTTAAGATTGTTTTCAACAGATTTCACTTCAAAAGTATTTTTTGCAATTTGTTCGACCAAATCTTTTTCGGCGCTAGATTCAACAGATCCGTTCAGAACAACGGCTTTTGCTACTGTGTCAACGTCGATTTCAGTACTGTTGATCTCGGTATTCATCAATAGTTTGGTTGAAATAGCTGTTGTAATTGATACGTCGACAAGCTTCGTCATTGCATCATTGTCTTTTTCATTATTCGCTTTAGCGGATTTCTCTACGAATAGTTGGTTGTCGACTTCTTGAATCCCTTCGATACCTTTAGCGAGTTCACTTACCAAATCTTTTTCTACTTCTGAATCAACTTTTCCGGTAATAACCGCAATTTTATTGGTGACATCGGTCTCTATTTTAAAGGGATTTAAATGCCTGTTTAACAAAATTACCGTATCTAGTTTTCCATCAAGCCAGGCATCATTCATCGGACCATGTGTATCGCTTTCTCCGGCAAAGGCTGGTAATGTTGCAGCCGCAAATACGAGTGGTACTAAATTTTTCTTCATCTTAATATTCATATTGGTATCCTCTATTTAGTTTGTCGGTTGCTTTCACGTATATAACTATTCAACCTTCATGCCAATCCAAGAATCCCGATGTTGCAAGGGGTTGCTGAGTGGCATGGGTAAAATGAAAGCCAGCTTCGGAAACTATTACAGGTTCACTTGTCAAAATTACAACCGATGCCTCGCAGACGCGACAGGTTCACAAAAAGAAGCCCAGCCCTATGCCACAACCCTCACTACTTATATATATCGACGACCGTGATTTAGAAAAACAGTTTTTGGAAAACAAGGTTATACGCCAATTCAACACGCAGCGAATCAGCGAAGACGAATCCTGGATTGACGCACTTATTGATACCTCCCCTAGCGCGGGTATTATCCAGGCGGATAATCTTTCTGAACCAGAACTCACTCGAATTGTTAAGAGTAGCTTGCTTTCCAAAACTGATTTGGTCTTCATTAGTCGTGGTGAACCTAATCCCTATATCGATCAGGCAATGCAGCGTGGCGTCAGTTTGCATTTACGAACACCAATTGATATGGAATTTGTGAACGAATTCCTGAGCGAAATTTATCAAGACGTTAGCCAATCGCAATCTTCTACAGAAGAGGTAGTCGCCAGTGACCTTGCCCAATTTGGACTGCTTGTTGGCTCGTCGACGGCGATGAGACGACTTTATAGGTTGATTCGGAAAGCCGCAGAATCAAATGTAAATGTTTTTATTGTCGGTGAAAGCGGCGCGGGGAAAGAACTAGTCGCGAATACAATTCATTTAACTAGCCCTTCCTCAAATCAACCTTTTGTCGCGATAAACTGCGGAGCCTTGAGCCCAGAACTGATAGAAAGCGAGTTATTTGGCCATGTAAAAGGTGCTTTTACTGGAGCTAACAAAGATCGCGCTGGAGTTTTTGAACAAGCAGAAGGCGGAACTTTGTTTTTAGATGAAGTCACAGAGATGCCAATTGATCATCAGGTCAAGTTATTACGAGTACTTGAAACAGGTGAATTTAAACCCGTAGGTAGCGACCAAACGAAAATTGCAAACGTTAGAGTCGTATCAGCGACCAATAGAGATCCCTCCGAAGCAATACAAGACGAGTTATTCCGAGAAGACCTGTATTTCCGTTTAGCTCACTTTCCAATTTGTGTCCCACCATTACGGGATCGCGATGGTGATATTGTGGGTTTGGCTAAACACTTTCTCGCCTATCGAAATACTGAAGAGCAATTAGCTAAAACAATAAGTAAAGATACCATCAGTATTATTGAGAACCATGAATGGCCGGGGAACGTCCGTGAATTGAAGCATGCCATTGAAAGAGCTTACATTCTTGCCGATGATGTAATTACCAACGAGCATTTGATTATCGAAGAAGTTGCCACCAACCTTTCGGCCAACCAAGAACTACGTGAGACTTTGCCACATGGAATACCTCTGGAGGAAGTCGAAAAGGGCGTAATTATGAAAACGCTGTCTCATAACGATGGTAATAAATCGGAAACTGCCGACCAACTTGGAATTAGCGTTAAAACGCTTTATAACAAACTTGAAAAGTACGAAAAATCCGATTGAAATATTTTTCACATTTAGCATACGCTCGTTATTGGCAATCAAATCCTATACTGACACTAAAAAAGCACGCTTAGCGTGCTTTTTTAGTGCTATGGCTAAACATCTAATTACTGAATCATTTAGTTTAAAATTTAGCAATTAGAGTTTTCAGCGCCTGCCGATTCTTTTACGTCTTCACAGGCATCTTCCACTGCATTGCCGACATCCGTCGTTACCTCATCAATTTTCTCACCCGCTCTTTCAGCTGGGCCATCTTTCTCACATGCCACGATACCCGCACCCATAAATATAAGCGTTAAAAATATAAGTAAATTTTTCATGCTATTCTCCTAAATTTTTTTATTTATAAGATCTTCTCTAATCAGTTATTAAATCTATTTGCGTTCTTGGTTAACAAGATGTTCACTAGAAAATGAACGTTAGCGGCATCCTATAATGGCGGTTTACCTTTTAGCGCTCTAGCCACCATTGCCACTACAAATAAAATCAAGAAAACTAAAAACAATATTTTCGCAATACCCGCCGCAGTGCCGGCAATACCACCAAATCCCAACACAGCTGCGATTAACGCAATGACTAAAAATGCAATTGCCCAACTCAACATAACAATTCCTCCGGTCCTTATAAAATTTAGCTAAAAGATGAAATTTTAGCGTTGGTATTTCTAAACTTTCATTGGAGATAATGCGATTTGCATGCCAAGTACTAAAAACATCCATCAAAGCTTAGTGCGGTGCGGGCTTAACGGTATTTAGGGGAGAATGAATTTTCGAAAAAATATTGCGAGATTGGGAATATGTTGAAATTTTTTCACAACGGTCGGTACTATTTCCATACCTTTTTAGCCTCAATTTATATCGATTTCTTTAAATCCTCAATTTTTCGTTACAGCCAAATTAAATCTTATCTTCTGTTTTATATTGTTGAATACCGCCTCCTTTAACTATTGGTTCATCGTGTAAATTTTACGTATAACTTGCATTTTCTACTCACTTAACCATTTATATATAGTAAGTGTGGAGAAAACGATAAAAATATAAATTTCATAATTTCCACCGTGCACCCCGGAAGACGTGTTCTTTAGCTTAGTTCGTATATTGTGTACCAACGCTTGGCACAGCGCTTGCTTTGATATATTTAGTAGCAAAATATTATTTATTATATTGCGAAAAGTTTAACTTAGAATTTCTATAAACCAACAGGGAGAAATTATGTCTACTTCAACTAACTCAAAGAAAGCAGAACAGGAACTTGAAGATTCCATTAAATGGTCAGCCAAAGCGGCCGCTGTCGCTCACGAGGCCGTGGATAAGGTTGCACTGAAAGCCGCAGCGTCGGAAAAATCGATTCGTGAGGTAGCAGCAAGCTCTACTGACTCTCTGACAAAGAATAAGGACAAGTTGCAGAAACAAGCTCTTACGTCTTTTTCGAAGGCCAAAACGATGGCAAAGAAGAACCCTTTAGCTGCCGCTGGGATTGCGTTCACTGCCGGTGTATTGATAACTGCAATGTTGCGACGAAAATAGTGAGCCTATTGTATCTAGCCAAAATAGGCTCTATTTAGGCCGATAAGTATTGGTCATAACTGTTCCACATGGCCAATACTTCGTATTTTATATAGGACAATTTTTATGATCGATTCTAAACAACCGTACCCCATCCCCGATCAATTCCTCTACATTGACAAAGCCGAATCTGACGATACCGATCAGGATTTTAGTTTTTTAGATGAGGTAACGAATTTACTCGTAAGATATCAGCAACAGTTAAGCTCAGTATTTAAACTTGCAATGCTTGAATGGAAGCTGTCATTAAGAAGTTTGTATTTTGTTCTTCTATTGACTATCTGTTTCGCTCTCGCTTTGGTGGTGATGTGGATTGGTGTAAATCTTCTTATTGGTTTTACATTGGTCAAGCTAGGACTCCCAATCTTTCTGAGCTTGGCTTTAGTCGTAGTAATGCAGACCTTCTTGTTTTTTGGATTATGGGCCAACATTATGAGTTTAACGAAAAAAGTTGGTTTTAACAGAACGCTCTACGCATTGGAACATGCTTACAACACAACAAAACATTAACACGATTGAAAAAATTAAGAGGCAAAGAGCAATGCTGAATCGATTGTTACTTGGTAAACAAACGGACAAGATTGACGAGTTATCTGCGGACATAGAAAAAAATATGATTGGCATAAAAGCGGGTAAACGACGCATAAAGAACTACTTAGCAGAAAGCTTATGTAGCCCCAAAGGCATTGCCGCGAGCTTTAGCGCCGGCTGCTTGGTAGAGTTTACAAGAAACAACGGAGATAGTTCAGAAAAAAATATCCCGTGGTCCGCAATTACTAAAAACTTAATTATGCTCTTATAAACAAAGGGTCAGCTAAATGTTAGCTAGTTTTTATCTGTTTTTTGGATGAAAAAGAAACTGAAAATAATGGGATATTTAGTACTAATAAGCCCGCTATAATTCCTGCCATCCCTTCATAAATATCGTTGTGCCAACCGAGCATTCGCCAGGCTAAAGCGACTATAAGACCTACCACAACAGCAACAACACTGACCACCTGACCCGGCCGCTTACCAAGACATAACATCAGTAGTAAAGGAGCAAATGCGCTAGCCATACCTGACCACGCCATAATAACTAAACTGAAAACACTTTGGCTGTTTAATACGGCCCAGGCTAAGGCGCCTAAGGCAATGGCAACGGTGATAAGTTTAAGCACTACAGTTTTTTCAATCTTAAATGGTAAAAGGTCGTGACTTATGGTTGCTGAGCAACTCAAAATTAATGAATCAGCGGTGGACATCGTCGCCGCAAAAATCCCCGCCAAAATCAATCCTGTAAGCGCAGGTGGCAATAATTGTTGAGCCATCGTCGGTAGCGCAAGTTCAGCATCAAAACTGCCGTTGTCGACCAAGTAAATTCGAGACAATAAACCAACAGCTGCGGCCATCGCATAAAAAACACAATACCAAGAGTAATACCACGCGCGAGCATTGCGCATTTTACCGGCATCATCTAATGCCATAAATCGAACCATGATATGCGGCTGACCAATAATTGAAAAACCCGCAAACATCCAGCCGACAACAAATAATGCAATGCCAGAAATTCCGGGCAGGAGTAAATCTGCAGGAAATACATCAAGAAAACCTTCAACACTTTGCATTTTTTCAACTGCAGCACTGGGCCCACCAAGCGCTTGCGTTGCGACAAATAACAAAATCGCCATCGCTACGATCATAACTAAAGATTGCGCCGCATCCGTCCAAATAGATGCTCGAATACCTCCCGCAACACAGTACAGAATCACCAGTATTGCACTTAAAATCGCACCGGATGCTATAGGCCAACCAAACAAAGCATTCAACGCTTTACTGCCCGCTATCAATTGAGCACCGGCATAAGCCAACAAAAATATAACCGCGACCAGGGCAAGAACGCGTCGTAAAATAATAAATTTATTACCAAACCAGTGGCTAAGAACGCCCGCGTAACTCACTTCGCCTGTGGTTTGCGTGGCTAAACGCAATCGCTTATGAACCATAGTAGAAGCTATATAGTCTCCCGCGATCCACCCGACCATCAGCCACAAAGACGCTAATCCCACGCTGTAGGTATAGCCGATGAGACCAATGAACATATAGCCGCTATTATTCGTCGCGACGGCAGACAAACCAACCAGCGCCGGACTCACTGAATTGCTCGCCAGGTAATAGTCTTTCTTCGTGCCCCGACTTTTAAGCGCAGAGCTAACACCGATGATGACAAATAAACCGAGAAACACTAAGAAACTTAATACCATGAAAGACAGCCTATGAATTATTTTTATTTTAATTAATAACGATTTTTCAAAACGGAGAATTGAACTCGATCAGCTGAAAAAATTAAGCTGCTAAAATATTTTGGCTTAGGAGGTTTTCACCTGAAGGTTTTTCACTACCTCGAAATCTTCAATTGGTTCTAGGGCTGCGTCATTACCAATTTTTTCTCGATAACTATCAGTACGCGCAATGGCTTGTTTCAAATACCCTATTGATTCGTCATAGTGTTTCAGCGCAGCATAGGCGCAAGCCAGCTGATAAAAGGCGTGGCTATTTTCCGAATCAATAGTCAAAGCTTGATGACAAAGATTCGCCGCCCATTGTGGCTCACCCAACTCAAGGACTGCGTCTGCTTTGTAAGTTAGTGCTTCGCAATCATCACCGCGAAGTTTTAGGATTTGATCGTAAACGACAATTTGGTCTGCGGGATTACTTTCCTGCGCCGCCCGTAACCAAAGCGATTGAATTTCTTGAGTTCGTTCGATTTCTTCGCGATTCTCTTCAATATGTTGCGTTTTTTGATTCATTTGCGTTTCGATACTAGCTAAACGCTCTTCATATTCCGAAACCAGCTTCGAAATCTCTTGGTCAGCCAAAGAATGGACACGCTCTTTCATTTCGCGAATAGATGTCCAGCCCACCAAAACAAGTATTGAGCTGGCTGCGGCGATCAAATAAAAGAAATAAGTAATAGCATTGGTCGCGTAGTTAACGCCACGATCGGCTGAATTCAATTCTCTATCCGCTAACTTTTGCAGGAACTCAGCGCGTTGCGCGCCCATATCAGTACGCAACTGTTTTAATTCGTCGAGCACATAGCGCTCTACGAAAGGGTTGTATAGTGGATCAGTTAAAGCATCAACTTGTTGTTGATTAGATTGATCTTGCGCAATTGGAGGTGAAGGTTCCGGTGATTGTTGTGCAATCGCATTTCCCGCGTTAAGGAATGCAATCAAACCTAGAAAAAAAAATACTAAGATGCGAGACATATAGCTCTACCATGATCGTGAACTTCAACCAAACAAGAATGTAAACTTTTAATCGCTTTATCGTAATCTTCTTCGCAGACCATGAATTGCATATCTACCTGGCGCATCGACTGATGAACCGCCAAGACACTAATATTATTTTCTGCCAATGCACCCACGGTCTTCGCTAACAAGCCATGAATCTTCATATCGCTACCGATCGCCGAGACGATTGCTACTTTGCGCTGATTGATTTCAGCATCGGGGAATCGTTTCGCTAAAGCATTGCAAATGCGCTTAACCGTTTTCAAGTTGGTAGATAGATAATGAGTCACGGTATTCGCATTAATATCTTTAGAAATAATGTGCGCTTTAAAACGTCGAATACTAGAAATAATTTCAGTGTCATATTCGTCAATTGATCCAGCCATTTCCTGATCAAATAACTCGAGAGCATATACACCTTTACAACCGGCGATGATTTCAACACAAGGCTCATCGCTAATATAGTTGCCCGTAATCAGGGTGCCATCATGCTCAGGCTGAAAAGTATTTTTCACACGTAATGGGATATCCAGGTGACGTAAACCTTTGGCAGCTTTAGGATGTATCGCTTCCATACCCAGATTGGCTAGTTGATCAGCAACGTCATAGTTCGTCCTACCAATCGGTACAACATTATCTTCGCCAACCAAACGTGGATCTGCACTACTTAAATGAAACTCTTTATGAATTATTGCTTCAACAGCTTCAGTGAGCACCGCTATTCGGCTAAACGTCATTTCGCTATAGCCACGATTAAATGCAGTCATTAGCCCTTCTCGACAGTGAGCGTAACCGGTCACAATAGGTAGTTGCGTTGCCAAATCAATACTCGTGAACGCCGAAGAAATACGTTCATCTAGACTTACCTGCTGCTGAGTTTGCCAAGCGGTTAAATCCGCGAAGCATGCATTTACCCCATCTCGCTGTAGTAACCTCGACATATTCCAAGCACTGTGCGCCTCACCTAAACTCGCCAACATTTCTCGCACACTAGATAAATGCTTTTCTAGAGAAAAATGTCCATGTCGGCACAGGCTTTGTAAATTATCAAGGCAACGCTCAACATCATCTATTCGCGCACCGATAAACTCATCAGCCTCTACGCGTAAATCTTTCTGATCAAACAGCATTGCGTTGATTGAAAAAACCTCTTTCTTATAAGCATGTAATGCTGATCTCCAAGACTCATCCTCTACCGCACCGGCAAACATCGCATAGACACCCGCCTGACCGGTCTTCTTACACTCAAGTAGTTTGTCGGTTAGTCCGCCATAAGCAGATACAACGAAGATACGCTGATACAAAGTATCGCCGTGCACAGGTTTAAGTATGATATTGTCGCGTACCGCTGAATATTGATTCATCGAGGTACCGCCAATTTTTTCAACCGTATGAATAGCCATTACGAAATTTCCTGAATCTCCTGATGTGCCAATAAAACTTTTGATTGTGTATCCAATAGATGCAAAGCTAACTAATCTATAGTTTCTGCATCGAGCTCGTAAGCCCCTTCTGAATTGTGAACTTCCTTGCCGTTTAGCGGAGGATTAAATACACAGGCCATTGTCATTTCCTTAAAAGCGCGCAAAACATGTTTGTCATGCTTATCTAGAATATAAATTGTACCTGGACTTATTGGGTATTTTTTACCGTCAGCCAAGGTCTCTATTTCACCTTCACCAGAAACACAGTAAACCGACTCCAAATGATTTTGATAATGCATTTGAAAATCCGCACCAGCAAATATCGTAGTGATATGGAATGAAAACCCCATGTTGTCATCTTTCAGTAGCAAGCGTGTACTGTCCCAATTTCCATCCGGAGAAACAATATGACGATTACTATTTTTCGCCTCTTTCAACGTTCTAACAATCATGTAAACCTCTAAAATATATTTATTTTTCGCAACTAACGTGCTGCGTTATTGATTCTCACTTCGCCAGTTGCAGACATTTTTTCAGACACAAAATAATCTTTCTCTTCCGGGATTGAATCTTCATTAGCACAAACTTCTCTGATTGCGTTCTCAACAATATCGATGCCTTTTTTCAAATTCACATCACTAATAATCAAGGGACACAGAAATTTAACAACTTGATCATCAGCGCCACTGGTCTCAATCACCATGCCATTTTTAAAAGCGTGGTGCGTAATTTTTCCAGCGATATCACCGTTGACACAATTAATACCCTGAAACATTCCCCGACCGCGAGTTGTAAAATTTCCCTCTCCATATTTATCCACAATACTAGCCAAACGTTTGGAGATATATTGACCTTTACGTACAATTTCTTTTGAAAATTTATCGTCAGACCAATAATGATCAATAGCCGCTTTTGCGGTAACGAAGGCGTGGTTGTTCCCACGGAAAGTGCCATTGTGTTCGCCGGGTTTCCATAAATCATGCTCTGGACGCATTAACACGACCGCAAAAGGCAAACCATAACCGCTGAGAGATTTAGACAAGGTAACGATATCAGGGTAAATGCCTGCGTTTTCAAAACTAAAAAAAGTGCCGGTGCGGCCACAGCCTGCTTGAATATCATCGACGATCAATAACACACCGTGTGTTTTGCAAATGTCAGCAAGATTACGTAACCAATCGAAACTTGCGACGTTAATACCACCCTCGCCTTGCACAGTCTCGACAATTACCGCTGCGGGCTTATCAACACCGCTACTCGAATCACTCAATACTTTGTCGAGATAAGCGGTTGTATCAATATCTTCTCCTAAATATTCGTCGTACGGCATGCGTGAAGTTCCGGTTAGAGAAATTCCTGCTGCACCACGGTGATGGGAATTTCCCGTTGCTGACAAAGACCCTAAACTCACGCCATGAAAACCGTTGGTGAAAGAAATTATATTTTCTCGACCGGTGATATTTCTCGCTAACTTTAGCGCCGCTTCAACGGCGTTGGTTCCGGTGGGCCCGGTGAACTGCATAACGTAATCGAGTTTTCTCGGCTTCAGAATTTTTTCGTTGAACGCATCGAGAAATTCACCTTTCGCCTTAGTATGTAAATCTAAGCCATGAGTAATACCATCATTGCGAATGTAATCAATGAGCTTATCTTGGAACAAGGGGTTGTTATGGCCGTAATTCAGTGTTCCCGCCCCTGCCAAAAAATCTAAATATTCATTGTCTTCTTCGTCGTACAAAAATTCCTTAGTTGCGCGATTAAATACGCGGGGGAAAGCTCGCGCATAACTCATAACTTCGGATTCAATTTCTTCAAATATTTTCATTTAACTTCAACCTGTTTAATTTGTCAGTTCCCTTAAAAAATGCTCTGCAATTTAGTATAAGCACTACCGAAGTGGGCCAATCCGGTACAAAACTTCCGTGTCGTGATGTTTATTAAAATGTGTTTCTGCGTCGAACATCGTGGAGGTTGCTACTTCCGTTTCAAACGTCTTCGCAATGCCTTCAAAAAGTCGTCTAGAGGCGATATTAGATGGCGTAATTGATGTTTCGATAAACAACGCTGATCGATTTATTTTTCTATCTAATAAATTCAAAATCATTTTGGTCGCGAGACCCGTTCCTCGCGCACTCTCTGCCACTGCTACCTGCCAAATAAATAAGGTATCTATGCGAGAGGGGATTTGATAAGCCGATATAAAACCGACTGGATTGGAATCCAGAGATGCAATAACAGAGGTCTCAGCAAAGTGACTACACTGCAACAAATTACAATATCGGGAATTTGTGTCCAATGGAGGACAATTTCGAATCAACTCAAATACCGCAGAACCGTCCTCTGGTACTGGAGGTCTTAATTCAATATCCACTTCTTTAGATCTCTTCATGCCATTAATTAAGAAATATTAATTAAAAAATATAATTACACTTCTATATATTAATTGGGTCATTTGATGCCACCTAAATCAGTTATTCTGCGGATATTTTGACTTTTTGGGGTGCCAGATACAAAAAAACAAGCAATTATTGCTTAGATGTCTAAACATTATAGACTAAAACGCTAACTTCAACAAATGAGCCAATTCACACATTCAAAATGACGCTGAGCCGAACGAGACCATGAGTACGAAAATGACAGGGCAGATTTGTTTAGGTGAGCTTAATAATAGACCGCCGCATCTAGAGGCTTGAATTGACGGTTACATAGATGAGTTTTTACAGCAAAAAACTGTATTTAATAGTTAAACTCTTAACCTATAATGGCCAGCTGAATCAAAAGATAGGAGCGCGGTGATGAATCGCATCGAAGGCGTTCTCGTTGCCCTCAGACGTGTTATTAGAGCAACGGACTTACACTCAAAACATCTTGCTAAAACCACCGGGTTAACGGCACCGCAAATATTGCTACTGCAGGCGATCGAATCTAAAGATCAGGCCACTATTGGCGAACTGGCAAATGATATCAACTTAAGCCAAGCAACCGTCACGACAATAATTGACAGGCTAGAAAAACGTGAGCTTTTGGTACGAGAAAGATCTGCGACAGATAAACGAAAAGTTCACGCACGCTTAACCAAAGCAGGTGTCGCAATTTTGAAAGATGCGCCTATCCCCCTACAAGAACATTTTGCAAAACAATTCGACGAGCTACAGGAGTGGGAGCAAACGGCAATAATTTCTGCCCTGCAACGTGTCGCTTACATGATGGACGCGGAAAATATTGATGCCTCTCCGGTGCTTGATGTTGGTATTTTGGATAGGCAGAATACCGTGGTAGAAAATCAAGACTCTTATTTAGAATTAAAGAAGCCAGTAAAAAATAAGAAAGAAAATCGAAAATAGATTTACTTTTTTTAGTTACCCCTACAAATCTAACTGCTGACTTATTTCACCTACTCTCACTTTCATCGAAGCCGTGAGATCCTTTGTAGTTAAGCGAGAAATTATGTTCCTGAGTACACGCTTTTCGTTTTCATCTACCATGCCGTCTCGCAGTGCGATATCTAAAATTTGGTTTAATTCATCGACATCTAGTCGGCCATCATTGGCAAAACAATCGATACTTCTAAAAGTCATTTCTAAATAATCGTTACCTTCCGTCATTATCGTCTCCTTGAAGTTTACTTAGCTAATAGGAATTGCTTAATAATTTTTTTCTTGCTATGTGAGCGCATCCACTCTTTAAACTGATCAATTTTCTCATAATCATCTTCGCCAAGAATTTCTACATAACGCGCTTTTTGCAAAGTTAGATAGCGTTGCTGACGCAGATCTTTTTGCCACACATCGGTAACAATCCGAGAAAGCTGCAAGTGTATATCTAACTGTTTCAATAGCGACCACTCGCCTTTATCCAGCCAAATTTCATCACAACTGGCACATAGATCAACTTTATTTACATGTTGCAAACCGATTTGGTATTTAATCATTAGGTGATCGCACTTAGGGCAAATTAGAGCATGATCGTTGTCGTCTACGACTGAAGAACTTATGTCACGCGGTTCAACCGTCGGCTCACGATCTACCCAATAACGGTAATTTAATAAGGGCAATAAAACCCCTTCGCAGCTATCGCATGCCGCGGCGACGAGCCCTTTCTCTAATTCTAGGCCTTGTAACGCGGGGCTTTTTTTACACTTCGGGCAATGCATTTTTTTCTCGATTTAAACTATATTGATGACTAGGAATATGTCGACCATAAATCTTCAAACTTTTCTTGAAATATTTTTATTAACTTATCTTCGTTATTAACAACAATATTTTCTTCATTATTTTTAGTCGCGCTACGTGTCCAGTTGAAACTGCCATTAGCTAACCAAAGGCCATCAAAAATCGCGAACTTATGATGCATATGATACGGCGAGGTATCCATCACGATAGGAATGCCTTCTTCAATGAGGTGTTCGACATCACTCCCTAAATCTGAAGACTTATCGTTGTCTGTGACTATTCGAATTTTTATATCACGATTCGCGGCCTTGAGAATTGCCGACGTCAACTTGTCATCGGATATTGTAAACACACATACATCGATAGACTTGCGCGCTTGGTGACACAGATCCATCAACTTATTGCGGCAAGCTGTGCCGGGGCTAAAATGAGCGCTGTGTATAACATTCGCTGATCGCTGGCTTTGATCGATCAGCTTTACGACCTTTTCTAACCAACTTAAGGTTCGCACCGAGTCTTCAGGGTCTTGTTGACGCGAAATTTGCTGTCGCGCAAGGTCAAAGGCGCGATTACGCATAAAACTAGATTTTTCAGCATCAAGACTGCTCGCCAAATCCCTTAGCTCATCTCGCTCTTCGGTCGTTATCTTTATATCCGCGACCACCTCTATTAGCTGCTCAGTAATTTTATTCAAGCTTGCCACGTAAGATCCTTATTTTTCTTTGTTAGGCGAATTCTTCTTAGTCGATTTTCGAGTTGGCTGTTTAGCTGTGGTTTGCTTTTTATTTTTATCGGCTTGAGAATTAACCGTGGCAAATGAAGATTCTAGTAAGCGTAATTGATCGGATACATCCTGCATCTTATCGTGGGTTCGCAAATCTATTTCAAACTTTTTATCCATGGTTTTTATAAGAGGATAAATACTGTTCTCCATTGTCGCGGTTAGTGCCGACAATAGTTTGTCAATTCCGGGAACCGGTTGATTTATTACCTCCACCTTACTTTGGGCTGACTTAATAAGCTTCTCTATGTCAGCCAATGTTTGACTAGAAATATTTAATTCATTTTTAAGCTTATCTTTACTACCACCGCCAGCCTCTGAACGCGAGGCATTTTCCAAACTAGAATTCAAACGCTCAAAACCACTGACCATGTCAACAAGTTGCGCGACAACTTTCCCACCCACATCTTGATCATCTCCTCCCATTGCTTTGTTGCGCATAAAGTCTTTTTTGATGGACTCCCAACGGGCGCTTTGCTCGTCAGTCATAGTACCGCGCAATGCTGCAAGCTTGAGTAGATTATCTTCAGCACCGGTGGTGAGAAGTTGAGCCTCACCCAAATAATGATCGTTTATCATTTGCTGCATTTCAGCGTCATTCATTACTGCGCTAACTTTTTCTGCCATCTTATTCATGTTGCGGTAGCTGCCTTGCAACTTGAACGGTGGCTCCGTTCGGTATTTGTCGTTCTGCGCGGCAGAGGCAATATATTGCTGGTTAATTTTAAGCACTACATCCTGCACGGCAAAAAGTTTTTTCAACACACCAACAATTTCATTGAGTTCCGCGCCGCTGTACTGGTGACTCAAATCTGTCGTAGGAACATTTTCGCCTTTGGCGATCTTCATTAATTTGTAAAGGTCTTCCATCTCTCTTGTCGCTAACGGAGCAAGCACAGAATTCGATGTCATCGAGTTCTCGATATAGCTCATCGCGAATTGTTCATCCATTCCACCGAGAACATCGCCTAAGTTATAAATATCAGCGCGGTTCGCTAACATATCGGGAATTTTAAATAACTCACCTGATTCAGTGTAAGGGTTCCCCGCCATAACCACGCAAAACTTTCGCCCGCGCATGTCGTAGGTTTTGGTTTCACCTTTCCAGACACCTTCAACCCGTCTAGTGCCATCACAAAGCGAAATAAATTTTTGTAAAAACTCTGGATGTGTATGTTGGATATCATCCAAGTACAACATTACGTTGTTGCCCATCTCTAAACCCAAGTTGAGCTTTTCCAATTCTTGTCGGGCCGTCGCATTGGGTGCTTGTGCAGGATCCAACGACAACACATCGTGACCCAAGGACGGGCAATTGATCTTCATAAATACCAAGCCCAGTCGGCTGGCCACATATTCCATCAGGGTTGTCTTACCGTACCCTGGTGGCGAGATCATCATTAGCAAACCCATTAGATCAGTTCGCTTTTCATCCCCCATTGTGCCCATCTGCTTAGCAAGGTTATCGCCAATAATGGGTAGATAAGCATCGTTAATTAATTTGTTTCGAACGAAAGAACTTAGTGGCCGCGCTTTAAATGATTCAAGCCGCAATGCTTTCTTTTCTCTACGAGTAATTTCCTGTCTCAATTCGATATAACGACGATAAGCGGGTAGCACTTCGTGTTTGTGTATCTCTAACCGCTGTAGAAATTCATCTAGCGAAAAGTGCAGGGTTCTATTATTGATCCGAGGATGATCTCCCAATAAGCCCTCAACTGATAACTCTAGATCAACCTCGGTATTTCGCTTGTCTAAGCGCTCTTCACTATTAATTATCGCGCAAGCTTCAGGAATATAACGCGACAAAAACGCGAGTTTTTTATCTTCGACTAGAGCATGCAACCAGGCATGGGTAAGCTTCCAGCGTTCCGCTGGCCAACCGAGCATCTCCTCTAAGGCTTTCTGGTAACGACGCCACGTGACTTCGTCCATTGATTGCTTAAGCTCTTCGGTTAATCGAACAGCATACTTACTGACAATAAATTCAATACGATCACGGCTTAGCTCTGCCACTAAATACTCTGCGGCGGTGCGGATTTCCAAGCTCGACACATTTATCGGATTTGTTTCCAAAAATTGAGTAATAGATTGCTCAATCTCGGATGCGAGTAGTAGCTTAGCTTCCGCGCTCGCGAACACTGATTGCATTTGCTGTGCAGACTGCGCTCTTGCTGGCCAAGTTTTATAAGACAACATCGCGCCACTAACTCGCTCATCGTTATTTTTTTTATCGCTTTTTTGGTTTCGAACTTGCTTTATGGTATTCGCCCAAAATATTTGCGCGATCCCGCGGCTCAGCGGATTAAATGCCAATAAGTCTGCGCTCTGAATCGCAGGAAGCAAGGTGCGCAAGAGCAAATGAGTATCATGATCATGTACGCCTTTTTCATAACCTTCTTTGTAGCGAGGCGCGGAATAATCTTTAACAACATCTAAGAGCTTGTCATCATCCAATACCGCAGTATGCAATAACTCCATGCTAAGATCATTTTTTTCCCTAGCCGCGTCTTCCAAAATCAGTGATGCCAAATATTCAGAACGATAAACATCGTCGGTTTCTGACTCGAGACTCATACCCCAATATTTGTTCAGGCCCGACAATTCCGGATCATCAATTATTTCGTAATAGTCAGTACCCGTTAGATGGACATTCAGCTCACCTTTACGCGGTATCAAGGTTAAATCCAATTCTTGCGTATTGACCGAAAATTTATGTCGCGGTCCCAACTTAATAACTTTACCGCCCTCTTCAAAAATATCTGTTTTATCACGTAAGCCGCGCTGTGCTTGCTCCCGCGCGGCCTTAAATCGCGACTCAATCTCATCTGCTTTTACAGCGCTATCCAGCTGTCGCAATTGCTCAACAAAGTCTCTCGTTTTTAACGCTAAGGCATCGGATGCAAAGTAGGTATTCAGCTCGTCTAATTTAGTAAATTTTAACGAGCGTTTTTCGATGCTCTGTAAAATTCTATCGGCGGCATCGGCAACCGCTTGCGCTTTACGCTGCTGATCATCTAGTAATTGTTGCTTATGAGCTTCAAATGATTCGTAGATTTCCTCTCGCTTATCCATAATATCGTCGAGGAATTGTTCGTAATCACTGAACTGACTTTCTAACTCTTCTAGCTGTACCAATAGGCGAGATAATTGTTCATCACACCGATCCGGCGTGGTCGCCAAACCCAAAGCGTTAGTAATAGTCTGAGAAAATAATTTAAATTGTGCACCGAACTGAGCAATGGCCTCTTCTGAGCCTAAACTTTTTTGTTTGTGTTTCGCTTCGGCTTTGCTTTTATTTAGTTTTGAATATACTTCTGAAATCGAATCGATAATCCGCGTGCGTACGGTTGCATCAGATACCTTGAGCGTCCCCATAAGCTCCGACAACAAATCTAAACCCTCCGAAGTGGTCTCGATAGTTTCCACTAAAGGTTGTAACTCGGCATTGGTATTAACCGCCGCCACTTCAGCGTCCAAGCGAATAATCTTTTCATGATAAGGATCTAAAGCACTTTCTGACGATAAAAACTCAACAGTTTTTTTACTCAGCTCCTCTTCTTCTTTATGTAATTGGTCTTCAAGAACATTAATTCTTGCCAAGTCAATATAGCGATATTCTTTTATCGTGGTGAGGTGCCCACGCTGGCGACGCATGCGACCAAGTGTAGTAACAAACTCTTCTGCCGTATCACCGCTGTTTACCCGTACCGCACGAATAATTTCATCTTGCTCAGCTTCAGCTGCAGCCATAGTCTTTGCCGATTGCTGACGAATACTTTCTACTTTTTCAAATTCGTCTATTACTAGCTCGGCGGTATCTCCAATCTCTCGCAACACATCGGCGATAGCTGAGGCTTCTTTTTCTTCCAACCAAAAGTGAGCATCAAACAATTTTTGCGGACTTTGACTTAGCTCTTCGTATAAGCGAACGGAAACCGATTGATTGTCGATTGCGCGACAAACACTAAATATATCGGAAACGCCACGAACAAGCTCAGCATTGCCGATTCGCCCATAAAAAGTTTGGCTCGCGATTGTTTTACTTGCGACTTCATCACTGAGGTAAGGTGTCTGCCAAATTTGCATCGGGTGAACACGAGTGGGCTCTGGCTCAGCAGAAAATATAACGATATTTCCTTCATCCGATAATGCGTAGCCATGGCCAATGATAGGATTTTGCAAAGACTTATTAATTAAGTTGTATGCAAGCAAAGCGACGACGCCAGCAATTGGATCATAAAATACATACAAAACATCTTCGCCATTCGGGGAGCGAATATGACGCTTGAACTTTAAACCCTTAGCTTCGCCATCAAACGTTTTGTGCTCTCCTGTTTGCAGGTAATAACCACCTGGAAAAATAACACCGTGATCCTCAGGTAACTGAACACAAGATTGACCAATAGCATCGATACGCAATACTTTTTGATTAAAGGAATTGAAGATTAGATAACGCCATTGTTCTTCTCGATACGGCAATATCTTAAGGAGAATTAAGCCACCTACTTTCGCGTACTGAACTTCGACATCGTCAAGTGATTGGGTATCATCTTCGACGGGTTCACGATAAACACCTTGACCATCTTCAGTATTGTTCTCTATTTTTATCGTCAGATCGCCCGCAAGGGTTTCAACAAATACCGTATCAAGTACATTGATATGGGCGTGGCGTCCATGAACGATATCTTCACGCTGAGAGACCTTCCATTCGAAATCGAAAGATGGCGGTAGCTGAATATCTCTTTCGCCACGATTATCGATATATTTAACATCTTTGCCATCGGCGGAAATAGACCAACGAAACACGCGTACATCTTCTGGTCGTTCGCCAATTTGAAAGCCAGCAAGTAACTTTCCATGATTGATAGTAAGTTCAACTAAACGCGTGTGCTTGTAATAACGATACAATTCATCGAAATCACTAACGAAACTTTGATCAGCAAGGAATGTTCCTCCCCGAGGTACGGGCTCCATTTCATAATCATCGCCTTTTTCTTCCAAAGCGAATAAGGCAAAAACATCATCAACTTTGGTTTCTTTTTTAAGGCCGATAAAGACATTGAAACCGAACAGTAAATACGGACCAACCTGAACAATATCTCGTGCAATACAATTATTTTCAGTTCGCACACGAACGCGTGCGAGAACGCTCATATCAGAGCTGCCAAATTCCTCTAGGCGACCTTGATTTAATTGATTCGCTTGCTGCTTGAGCTGCTTACCTTGTTCAACTAATCGCTTGCGAATAATATCGTAGGCGCCGCCCTCCGAGACGGCGTTATCAACTAAGGCATTTGCCTCGCTGATATCGGGCTTTTCCTGTTGTGCCATGATAATTTCCTTCCAGCATTTGAAGACAAAAAATTGGAACGCTAAATTAAAACCTTAACGTTCCGTTTTTGGTTGCTAACTAACTGTCAGCTTCTTCTTTGCTTTTGGTATCGGAATTTGGCATTTGAGTTACTTTATTAACTAAAGCGGCGACGGTGCTACTTTTGTCCGCCAAACCGTCGATGGCTTTACCAATCGATAAGGACTTCGCAAAATTGTTAAAGAAGTGATCTTCACCACCGACGATATCAATCTTCGCTCTTTGCAATGCAGTAGCTAACACTTCTGCATTTTCTTTGGCAATTTCCTTGCCCGCTTCGATTGAAGCTAATACTTCTTTGAGTGCTGTCTCTAAGCCCATTCGATATTCTTCATGCGCTCTAGCGTCGTCACTCATGGTACCCATAGCTTCGAACT
The DNA here is from genome assembly GCF_054767315.1 of Aurantivibrio infirmus. Lineage (NCBI taxonomy): Bacteria > Pseudomonadati > Pseudomonadota > Gammaproteobacteria > Cellvibrionales > Cellvibrionaceae > Aurantivibrio > Aurantivibrio infirmus. Next base: position 384,388 of record NZ_BAAFSK010000002.1, on the reverse strand, counting down.
TATCCATTAAGCCTTCCGCCTCGGCTTTAAACTGTTCGCGTGTTACGTCAGCACCAGCCATACCAATTTGTTTCTTAGCCTGCGCTTCCGACTCTCCTTTCGCCGCAATAACATCTGCTTCAGAAGTTCCAACCACTCGATGCGCGCTACCTGATGCTTCACCTTTTGCCTGAATCACGTTTGCTTCAGCAATACCTTCTTTCTCAAGAGCATCCGCTTTCGCTTCCTGCACTTTCGCATCCGCAAGTCCAGGAGCAGCACGCTCAGCCTGCACACCTTCTGCATGTTTTTTCATTGCTTCTGCGTCTTTTGCCGTGGCTTCTAGTTTCGCTTGAGCAATCGTAGTTATTTCTACGGCTTTATGTTTAGCAGAGAGCTCTTCTGCCTCCGCTGCCTTCACTTGCTTCACTTTGTCTTCTTCCGCGATGGCTTCCGCATCAATAACTTTTGTTTGTCTAGCTCGATCAGCTTCTGATACCTCGCGAACCTCTTTAATTTTTTCCTCTTCGATAGCAACAGTTTTATCGACCGCAACGCGTTCACGAATCACATTGGCAATTTCTTTTTTCTCGACTTCAATTGCTTTTTCTGCCTCGATAGTTTGTAACTCAACTTCACGCTCTCTGGCGACGATCTCCAGATCCTTCGCTCGCGTAACTTTTTCTACTTCGATAACTACAGCTCGCTGGCGGTTTTGTTCAGCGACTTCAATTTCACGTTTTTGGTTCTCAGTTTGCACGGCAAGATCTTGGTCAACCGATATCGTCGTTGACTCAGCTTTCTTACGCTCTTCTTCTTGAACTTTTATTGTCTCGGCTTCTTCGCGCGCTCGAATGGTTGCTATCTCCCGCTCCTGCCTCGCTTCAGCATCTTTTTGTTGACGCTCTAGCTCCAACATTGCCTCAATGGTTTCAACATTTTTCTTTTTGATTGCCAGCTCTTCGTCACGCTCCAAAATATTGGTGCGAACATTCTGTGTAGCAGTTAATTCAGTAATCTTTTTGATACCCTCGGAATCGAGGATATTACTAGGATCAAGAGAGTGCTTAGGCGTTTGCTCCAAATAATCAATCGCTACATCTTCAAGAACATAACCATTTAAATCGTTGCCGATAACTTCGATAATCTTGTCGCGAAATTCCTGTCGATTTTCAAACAACTGAACAAAATCGATTTGTTTTCCAACAGTTTTTAAGGCTTCTGAAAATTTCGCATTAAACAACTCATTTACGGCATCACGATCAGATGCACGATTGGCTCCCAATGACTTAGCCACTTTCAATACATCTTCTGGTGTTTCATTAACTCGAAGATAGAATGCAACGGTAATATCAGCACGCATATTATCTTTACAGATCAAACCGTCTTTAGCCCTTCGATCGACCTCCATGGTGATCAAAGAAATGCGCATCAATTCTTTTTTGTGAATAACGGGAATTATCCACGATCCGGTAAAGAATACTTTTGGCCGTGTGCTCAGGTCATTTTTAATAAGAGCGACACCTTGCTCTACTTTGACGTAAAACGCTTTAAAAAGCGCCGCCATCACCACCAAGAAAAGAAAAAATCCCCCAACAAAGACTAAAAGCCCCATAAAACTCGGCAAATAATCAGACATAGCACTCTCCTTTTTACATTTTAATTTTTAAATTCTGATTCCGATATTACTTTGTACACATGTTCTTCTTTAACATATTCAATCAGCGCGACTCTATCGCCACGCGCGAAAACTTCATCGCTGTACGAGCGTACCTTAACAATTAAACCCGCACCGCCGTCTTCGACCGAAGCCTCTCCAAAGCCACCGTCAACCCTTGTGGTTCGAACAACAGCTATTTGACCAACTATATTTTTTTCAACTTGCTGGTCCGCTGCCTTGAACATCGGCCGCAAAGGCTTGGCAATCAACGCTGTTATAAATGCTGCGGCATATAAGGTACCGATAAGAATAGGGATTCCCACCAGAAATTCGATAATACCGTCGGGAACGAAGGGGAAAATAAAATAGACCGCGTAATAGCATATGAACCAACCAATCAAGGTAATTAAAAAAATTACGAATGGAATTGGTATGCCATTAAGCTTTAGCTTTACTAACAACCCAGACAATACATTGAGATTAGAAAGATTATCGCCGGCATCTATATCCAAATCGGCTTCGGGAATATCAAAATTAAGAAAATCCAGATCAACTAAACCCAAAACCGCCAAGCATCCATACATAAAACAAAGGATAAGGAAGAAGGAGAAAAATACCGTAGGAAACGACGTTACGTTTTGATAGAACGGATCCATCGCCTCCGTTAAGAAAATTGCAAACATAAGCGCCCCTTTTATTTGTTATCGTTTTTTAAAATGGTCGCCATCCGTGGCGACCTACTTCCCTGATCGTTTTTTCTTTAATCTCTCTAGCACATCACTCGCGCTATGTGCGCCGGCTGCGATACCAGCTTTTTCTAACTTCTGCTGAAGAGAATCTTCTCCATCGGTGTGCGCCAACTCACTTGCTGCATTCATTTTCGCTTCTTTTAACGCCTGCTTTTCTTTTATTCGCTCTAATGAGTCCATCGCAGTACGTAAACTTGAATTGGTGCCGCTATGTCTTTCCGCAACAGCAGCTTGTGCCCTCTGTACATTTTCTGTCGCCTTAACCGTATCTACCTGCTGCTTGAGTCTTTTAATTGTACGCTCAGATTGATGTATGGTTTCGCGAAGCTTGCTAACGTGAGCGGCAAATCCAGAACCGGTTTCTTGCTCGGATTCCAATTGGTTTTCCATATCAGCAATTTTTCTCGCCACATCGTTTGCTAAACCTTCATCACCCATCTCGAGCGCTTTTAATGCGTAACCTTCATGCTCAACGATATCTTTTTTTAAGGTTTTTGATTTTTCTTCCGCAAGCTTTTGTCTAGCCAAAATATTGGCCAAGCTATCCTTGGATTGTTTTAGCTCTTCTGACGCGTCACGAACTTCCTGATCTAAAATTCGTAAAGCTTGACTATCCACAATTGCTTCGCCCGCTTCGTTAGCGCCGCCACGCAATGCAGTCATCATTTTCGCTAAAATATTCATTTCATACTCCTTTAAGCTTCGATCGCTATGTTGAGAAATTCGCTATAGGCCTCTGTCGCCTGAATAACGTTACTGGCGAGAGTTTCAATTTCAAAAATCACGTTTGGCAAAATAGAGGAGGAACTTAAAGCACCAAACATGTGATAGTAATCTTTTCCGTCACCAACAATATCTAGACTAATTGTGGAGAGCGGAAAGTATTTATGGGTTCTCAAAATCGCCTCATTAAAACGATTTACATCGTTAACAGCTGAGACAGACCACAACACCGCCTCGACAATAATTTGCTCCCCCGACACGGTTAGAAATACGGGAAGATCGCCATACTCAAACATCACAATGTGTAGAGCAGGCTCGACACCGTCAATTAATTCCACGGAAGCCTGACCGCTTTTGAACAATTCTGCGTCTTGCAAGGCCCCAAATAAACTTGTTGTTGTCCACACTTCATTGGTCGCTGTCATCGTATTTTCTCCTTTTGGCCATTGTGACCCTCTGGATGTTCTCAGTTCTTTTTCGATTTGAGCCAACTGCTTGGCGTTATCTGGCCGAATCCAAACCTCTTTTTTCACCAGGCCCTGCTCCCGCAATCGCTTGCGGAACTCCCGTTGATAATGTGCTGATGATTTTGGCTTCATGGTGCGAAACTATAATTTGTTACATGTAATCCGTCAACTTATTACATGTAATTTTTTTGGATTTATTTTAACTTATTGTTATTTAAGACATTTATTACAATTTTCGGCGAGCCATATTTAGATTAGCCCAATGTAAACACGCTGGTAAGGTGTAGATACTACGCTAAAACCGCCTGGTCTAAAGGAATAAATACGACAAAAATATCTGATTTTGAGTGGTAAACACTAATTTTTGAGAGGAGGAGGATGAATGTGCACAAATCAACGTAGGCTGTTCAATTCAGTAACAATGCCATACAAAATACCTTACTTATTACTCGCCACCAAGCAAGTCCTTGCTTAAGAGCAATCACTAAACCATATATGCAGTTCCATCCTTGGTTGCCTCGCGCAATTCCTGTCGCTTAGCATCATCAAGATTTTCAACGAAATATTCTTCGCCGAATATTTTTTTATCTTTAGAATTCTTATCGGCCTCAATTTTATTTATGTAATCTTCAACAGACATAATAAATTTTGCCGGATTACCTCCAACTACCGCTCCAGGAGGCACATCTTTAGTCACTATAGAACCTGCCGCAACAACAGAATTTGGGCCGATAGTTACACCAGGCAATACCGTTGAACCTTGCCCGATAAAAGATTTCGTTTTTATATGTATTTTTGCAATTTTCGTGTAACCCAATAAAAATGCTGTGCTCGCATCATGGGCTAACAAAGTTGTATTTGGCGCTAAGGTGCAGAAATCATCAATAGTAATCAAATAACAATGGCCTGGGTCAAGATAGCAATCTTCATGAATGTTAATTTCCTTACCGAGTGTTAAGCCTTTTTTTTCCAAACTGCGAATGTAATGCTGCGTTTTAAATTCGAGTAGCTTCCAATAAATCTCTCGTAGCTTTGATAACATTTTTAATTGTCCAATTATTTAAGATTTATTCTCAAAAACATGCGTATTGATAGGATAGTCGGTGGCTTAATTGACTCTTAACAATACCGATAGAAGGAGCCTTTTCAGCAACGAACTCGGGCACCCAAATTGGGCGCGCATGTTACCACGTATTTCTTAAATATCACCAAGGCAATTGAAGAGATAGCTTCTCGATATTGTCGTATGTGTCTCACTTCACTTTTTCTTTTTGGGAACAGTTACGCCCATGAATGCCAACTCTCACGCAAAATACGCAAGATCTCCGAAAACCTTTCAAATGAAGGTTAATATTGTGAGTTAGATACCGCTGTTATTCTTAGGCACGACTATAAATAACAGAGTATTCGCTAGGTATTTGCACTCGGAGTTTTTTTGAAAATGAAAATCGTTTCTATTATCAGTACAAGTATATTTTTGTTGTCGATCTGGATATCCGCCGCCGCATCGGGAGCAGAATGTGATAATTGGCAGAGCTCACATCCAGAGTGGATCTGGTGCGATGATTTCGAAAGCATGCAAGCCCTAACAACACGCTATGAGGATGTGTCGTCTCTCGGAATGAGCCAGTCAACTGAAGATGCTTACGCAGATCAAAGCTCACTGAAGCAAACCTATACCACAGGGCAGGTCGACGCTGGTTGGGTTATTAAGGTTAACGATGCGGGTTTTCCGGACCATATTTTTTATCGGTTTTACCATAAATTCCCCCAAGGCTACTCGGTATTCCCACCGAAAATGTCGCGCCTTGGTTATCGTCAACGTGGATCCACTTGGCAAGCGATTTTTAGCGTCCAAACCTGGCTTAAAAGTGATGGCGAATTGACGCTGGATGTTCTAGCTAAGAATAGCTCCCAAGCCAACGGCGGTGGCTACTTGGGAGTCAGAAACAGTGGATTGACTTTGGCTGCGTACCTGGATCAGTGGGTAGCAATTGAAGTCGAAGTTAAGCTCAACACACCATCGATGAGCGATGGCGTATACAGGATGTGGGTAGACAACAACCTAGTCATTGAAGCCTTAAACGTCGACTTAAGAGGTAGCACAAACGACAAGATTAATGAGGTAATGCTAGACACCTATTGGAACGACGGGGCAAATGCTCCCTTGAACCGCTATTACGATAATTTTGTTATTTCGACTCAAAGAATCGGGCTGGCTGGCTCACCTCCAGTGGTTGTCACTCCACCTCCAGTCACACCCTCACCGATGTGCTTTATCTCACCGCAAACACCGATCATTCAGCAATCGAATTCATAAGCGTTTTTTTGAATTCGTAGACTGAAACCCAGCAACAGCCTTAGCTATGGGAAACGCTTTGAACCGTTAGAACCTATAAACTCCTGCCTTATCAACAAACTCGCCTTGAACCTGGCTTTGCCGTATGAGGTTCCGCATAATACCCGCCTTAATTTCCTACTCTCAGACATAAAGCCCACGGAATGATCAAAGTATTACACTTACGGAGCAGTAACTCGTTTCTCGGGGCTGAACGTGTCGTTATTGAACTCTCGAAACGGCTCCCTTCCTTAGGGTACGAACCCATTGTCGGCGTGCCGATGGATGAAGGCGACGAGATCCCCGAACTCTACACTGTAGCGCAAGGCTTAGGATTCCAAGCCGAGCTTTTCCGAGGCAAGGGCCCTTATGACTTTTCAGTGATTGGCAAAGTCAGAGATTACGTTAAGCGCGAAGGCATCGGCATCGTTCACTCCCACGGATATAGAGAAGACCTCTACGCGATTGGATCTCGGAAGTACTCGGCTTTATTAGCCACTAATCATCTCTGGAAAAGAACGGACTGGAAGTTAAAACTCTACGCTTTTTTGGATGGGCATCTATTAAAAAGATTTGATTCCGTGGTCGCAGTCTCTCAACCCATTGTTGACGACATGCTTGCAGCGAAAATCAGCGCTAAAAAAATCACCCTAATCCCAAACGGTATCGAAACCGAACGCTACACCGATATCGGCTCGGAAAATTTAAATCTACGTAGTGAATTTAATATCGATAAATCCAAAGTATTGATGGTTACTGTCAGTAGTTTAACCGGCGAAAAAGGTATCACTTATGCAATATCAGCATTGGCGGCAGCGTTAAATTCCAATCCAAACTTGCATTTACTCATCGTTGGTACCGGCGAAGAGAACGATGCCTTACAACAACAAGCGCGAACGCTAGAAGTAGAAAAGAACATTAGTTTTGCTGGACGCCGAAATGACATCGACAAGATACTAAAAAGTAGCGATATTTTTTTATTACCTTCGCTTAACGAAGGTCTCCCCATGGCAATGTTGGAAGCCATGGCCGCAGGCAAGGCAGTCATCGCCACCGATGTAGGTGATGTTGCCCAAGCGCTGGCGAATGAAGCGGGCATTATTATCCCGTCACAAGACGTCGATGCATTAACAAAAAACATATTATTGCTTAGCGGCAACCCCGAATTAATTCAACGCTACGGTGATAAAGCACAGTCAATTGTTGTTGAAAAATATTCTGCACAAAAAATGGCTCAAGAATACGCCAAGCAATATCAACAAATAGCTAGATCGAAAAACTTATGAAGATTTTGTGGATTTCTCATCTCGTTCCTTACCCACCTAAAGCAGGGGTATTGATTCGGAGCCATTATTTAGTTAAAGAACTTGCAAAACATCATGACGTAGACGTAATCGCCTTCAATCAAAGGGGATTAATTGAACCTTACTTTGCTAGTTACGAAGAAGGCACACAAAAATCTATGCAGGTGCTGAAAGAATTTTGTGGCAATGTCGAATTTTTCGATTGCCCGGTCGACAAGTCGTCACTACATCGTTATTGGTGTGCGCTAAAAAGTTTAGTTTCGAGACACCCATACAATATGAACTGGTTAAAAAGTGACGAGTTCCGAAACGCTGTCAATAAACTTCATTCAGACAATCACTACGACTTGATTCATTGTGACACCATTAGCTTGGCTCCTTATATAGATGACATAAAAGACGCCTGTTTAAGTCTCGATCATCATAATGTTGAATCGCATATGCTGATTCGCAGAGCGGATCAAGAAAATAATTTAATTAAGAAATTTTATTTTTGGCAGGAAGGCAAGAGATTAGAAAATATCGAAAAGCACTATTGCCCAATATTTAATACCAATGTTACCTGCTCTGAACTAGACAATGATCGCTTTAGAACTTTTATCGATGATGCCAGATTTGTTTGCATTCCGAACGGTGTCGATACCAGTGTTTTTAAACCAAGTGGCAAAGAACCGTTAAATAGCCGCTTGATTTTCATCGGCACCTTGGATTGGTACCCCAACACTAAAGCAGTTTTATATATTGCGGAAAAAATATGGCCGCTTTTGAAAGCGAAAATACCGGACGTAACCATCGATGTTGTGGGTGCACGCCCTCCCGAAAAACTCATTGCGCTTTCGAAACAAGATCCTAACTTTAGAGTTCATGGTTTCGTCGACGATCTCGACCAATGCTTAAGTGACGCAACCGTTTACGTATGCCCTATTGACGATGGTGGCGGCACCAAATTAAAAATCCTCGATGCCCTCTCGGCAGGGAAAGCGATTGTCGCAAATCCAATAGCCTGCGAGGGCATTATGTGTGAAGACGGCAAGAATGTTTTGTATGCATCCTCGCCTGAGCAATATGTCGAGCACATAGAAAAAATATTTAGCGATCAGGGTTTTCGTAAAGAATTAGAAGTTGCTGCGAGAGAACTCGCCGTTTCACAATATGCTTTTGAATCTATTGGTAAAAAATTATCTGATGAGTTCGAAAATGCACGTGACTTCAAACTCAAAAAGCAATAAACATTGCAATAAAATCTATTCAAAGAACAATCAAAGAATCTACCTATTATGTGTGGAATTGCTGGCCTAGTTGGACTTAATCGACCCGACGATGAATTAGAATCAACGCTCCAAGCGATGGGACAATCGATTGTTCACCGCGGCCCCGATAGCAGCGGCACTTGGATCGACTCCGAAACACGACTTGGATTCGTTCACCAGCGCCTCTCCATCCAAGATCTGAGTCAACTCGGTCATCAACCGATGCATTCCCAGAACGGCCGTTTCACTATTATATTTAATGGTGAGATATTTAATTTTCTTGAATTACGAAAAGAATTAGAAGCGTTAGGGCAGACTTTTAAAGGCCATTCCGATACCGAAGTTCTAGTCGCGGGCATAACTCACTGGGGTCTAGATGACACTTTAAAAAAATGCAAAGGCCAGTTTGCAATTGCACTATTTGATAAAAAAAATAAAACCTTACAGTTGGTCAGAGACAGGCTCGGTGAAAAACCCTTGTACTATGGCTATCTAAACAATGAGTTCATTTTTGCATCCGAATTAAAAGCGATTACCACGGCGCATGCCGGTAGCAAGCCTAAAATTAATTTATCAGCCCTCGGCTCCTATCTTCGTTACGGCTACATAAGTGCTCCACAATCCATTTTTGAAGATATCTATAAGGTTGAGCCCGGTACGATCGTTTGCTTTCGCTTAGACAAACTCTCTGGCCACGAATTCGAAAAATCCCAAAACAGCTTTTGGTCGCTACGCAATACATACTCTGAGTTTTCAGCGCACACAATTCAAGATGACCAAGAAGCAATATCTGAGCTGGACACAACATTAACACGCATTATTAATCAACAAGCAATCGCAGACGTGCCACTCGGTGCTTTTCTTTCCGGCGGCATTGATTCTTCATTGGTATCCGCTTGTTTACAAGCAAACAGTAGCAAGCCAATCGACACTTTTACTATTGGTTTCCACGAAAAAGATTTTAACGAAGCTGAACACGCAAAAAAAATTGCTCAACACATTGGCTCCAAGCATCATGAGCTTTATCTAAACGCGCAAGACACTCTTGATGTGGTACCAAAATTACCAACACTCTACGACGAACCTTTTGCTGACTCCTCTCAAATTCCGATGTACCTGGTAAGTCAGCTCGCCCGCGAAAATGTTACCGTGTGCTTATCTGGTGACGGAGGCGATGAATTATTTGCTGGTTATAACCGTTACATCCAAACTCAAAAAATGTTTGAAAAATTCAAGTCTGTACCCGCACCTATTAAAAAAATAGTTTCTATTGGCTTGAATAGCATCGCACCAGGACAATGGGATAACTTGTATAGTAATGCCAATAAAATATTGGGGCGAAAAGGTGGAGCGAACACTGGCGTAAAGTTACATAAGTTAGGCGCACTACTGTCCAAACCCGATCTAGAATCTTCGTACCAATACCTCTGTGGTTACTGGCAAAACCCACAGGATTTATTACGCCAAGCAATTGACGAACCGAGTTTGACAAGCGAATTAAATTTCAATGAGAAATTTCTTGACGCTGCCATGTATTGGGATCAGCAGTGGTACATTCCAGGTGATAACTTAGTTAAAACTGACCGCGCTAGTATGGGCGTTAGTTTAGAAATGCGTTTACCACTACTCGACAAAGAGTTAGTTGAATTCGCCTGGAGAATCCCTAATTCAATGAAAGTGAAAAATGGCGATTCAAAATGGTTACTACGACAATTACTGTATCAGTATGTACCCCAGTCCTTAATTGACCGCCCAAAGATGGGATTTTCCATTCCTATTGCTCACTGGTTACGAAATGAATTGAGAGACTGGTGTGAAACTCTAATAAATCGAGATTTATTAGAACGGCAAGGGATATTTAACGTTGACGTGTTGATGACGACTTACAATCAACACTTGAGCGGAAAGTTCGATCACGCAAACAAATTATGGACGGTATTGCAGTTTCAAGCTTGGTATTTAGCGATGGGATATTAGCTTCTGCCTGTCTAAGGCATTTTTAGATACGCCAGATTTTTTATGGGCCCTTTAACATTTATACAGGCTTTTGCGTCATGATCACTATCCTTCGTGGAATAGAATCACGATTTAAACATGGAAATAGTAATAAGAAAAACCATTTTTGGGTTTATGTTTACGATGAATATTTCTTAAGTATTAATACCGGTGTCGACACGGGCAATAGTTCACATAATTAGTGGGTTGTTTGGCACAAACTAGAATTTTTGTGGTCTTGTCGTCACCTAAAAAAAGTTATCTAGACTAGTATCAATACTGACAACTGCCCCTAAACCCAGCTTAGTATTCACGGGTGTCGAGCAGATAGTTCAACAATTGCAGCATGTGTTAGAATTTCTCGATTTTGAAGAAATCTCTGTATGCAGGAATTTTAAATGGCGGGTAGTGATAGATAGCTTCTCGCGCTGTATAGATCCTACTTTTACAATCCGAGGGTCATACCACTAGACATTGGTTCTGATGAATGAATAGAAGATTTTTCCTAAAGGGTCTCGCTTACGCAATTACCTGCGGCGTCTACGCTAGACCATTGGCGCAGGCATTTCCGATAACTGGTATTGCCCTACCACTCCTTAATATCCTGCTTCCTACACCTGGAAGAATTGGATTCTATATGGACTATTCGGAGCTTAGCGCGACGGGTGAGCATGTCTTCTTGGTTACTAGAACACACGGCACTAGTGGCGCTGTATCCGTTCAATATAGCTCTCATGGCGACCCTCATGATTCTGTCTCTGGAACATTGTCTTGGGCTAATGGTGATCAATCAGTTCAGTCTATTCGGGTTAATGTACCAAGCAAGTCGCCTGGCGATCATCGAATCTACATGCAACTTTCAAATGCGACAGGCGGCGCAGCCCTGCATTTTTCTAATCATACTCGAGCTTATGGCGTCATTGACGACGGTACGGTCGCAGCAGATTCCGAGGCTGTATTCTTTGATGCCAGTTTGGGCTCAAACGGAGCGGGCACCCAGAGCAGCCCTTTTAATAACATCTACGACGCACTCGCCTCAGTCGGATCTAAACGCTATATCTATGGACGTGGAACCGTCGTACCCGACGGAACAAATTCAAATGCCCCATATGCCATTAGCGGCGTTAGGTCAATCAACGTTCCCGCCTCACGTTCTGACGAAAATTCGCGAGTTTATATACGCAATTGGCCGGGAAGCTCTTTGACCATTAATGGTAATGGCAGCCGTCGAACTGCAGGTTTCTATTCAAATGGGAATGATAGCTATCATACCTACCGAGGAATTAACTTTATAAATTTAGATGCATCTGGAACGGGTGCTGGAGCACCTGGCTTCGGAATTTGGTACCACTACGGCACTGCTTCCGGAATTAACGTAGAGCTCTGTAACTTCAATGGCATTAACGGCAGTGAGAATAATGGTGGTGTCAATTATTACGGGACGACCGGTGGTCGCGTATGGCGTTGTACTTTCGCAAACATCGCTAAAGACGGGGATACTAAAAACGGCAACACTGGTGGTGTTTATAGCTACTCAGGAAACTACATATCAATTCAACGAAGCGAATTTGCCTCTACAATGAGTAAAGGAACTTTTCACAAGCGCACCGATTCGGGAAAAATAAGCTTCAACTGCCGTTTCAATATATATCGTGATTGTGTTTGCTACTACGGACAATCCGGTGGTGGCAATCCTGGTCATTTTGGTATTGTGGTTTCCAACAATGCCTTCATTGGTCCCTTTGCGACCTTTAAGCATTTAGCGATTAGCCCAGTACTTAACCTTGGTCAAAACCAAGTTTCCAACAATTATTTTTATCAGTCTGGCAATAATGTTGAGGGTGCAGTAGCAAATTGGGGCGGAGCTGATCTGCTAATTTTTAACAACGTTTTCGACAATTGTAAATATGTCTACTCTGACGAACAAAGTTCGTTAGCCGATCTACCAGCCTTACTCGACTATAACGTTGTGTATAACACTACGGATTCATTTGCTTCCAATAATTTCGCCTCATACAGTGCCGCGTCTTTCGCCTCAACTTTTAATATAAATTTCTCACAGAATCAACGAACAGGTGATCCGAGACCAGCAAACCCAGGGGCTGAAGATTTTAGCTTGCAAAATGGTTCTTCTGCGATTGCAGCAGGCATAGGTGGTGCAGATGCGGGAATTTACCTTACGGATCTCGAAACGATTGGTGCAAATGCTATTACTATTATTAATCCGAATCCTTTTCCAGCGCCAGGCCCCAATCCATCCCAGTGCACGCCTCCCCAAATAAATAGCGGTCAAAAAATTATTTTTAGCTAATCAAAAATCGTAGTTAAAATTATTTTCTGAATACAAAAAGTAAAAACTTATTGGCATAAATTTTTTGGGTTTTCAATTGATTCAACAATCGGACTCAACCCGGCAAAGAGTCTTTCCGCCATGAGTGCGCTATACAACTCATTGGGATGGCCATCATTTTTAATAATTAGGTTTTCGTTGTAGTAAGTTTTTATTTCATCACCTTGTAATTCGGGTCGAAATTCTTGTGGATGTATTTGAAAAACAAAAACGTTTTCATAGGCATTTGATAGCTCTATTAAGTTACTTAAAAGCGCGCCTCCCGATTTCGTTGCATCAGCATTTCTAACAAAAAATACTAGTTTAAACCTGTTATTCTCTGCTAATTTGACTAATGACAACAAATAGTTTTTTTGATTATCGAAATGCTGTTCAAAACGCGATACCGCTTCGCTTAGTGGCAACCCCTCATCGACGTGGGTACGCTGATATTTTTGCTTAAGCGACTGCAATAAATACATTGTTTTTCTTAATGAATATGAAATAAAATTATCGAAGTTAAGCAACTTCTTTTTCGCTGCATCTCTATCAACCCAAGCTGCGCGCTCCCCATCATCTATTGTCACGGGATAAAATGTGAAATCGCCGAATGATAACGGAATCAAAATCACGTCAGGATTGAATTTGACAGAGTTTAACTCAACAAAATTAAACCAATGATAGGGACCCCAGCCTGGATTTGCTGAATTAAAAACCTCCGCGTCGACCCCCTCGCTAATGAATTTCCGATTTAACAGTGAAGACCATACCTCTTCGTCCTTCAATCCTGACCCAAATGTGCTGGAGCTCCCCGTAGCCAAAATCCTGACCTTGTCACAAGATAATTGCTGATCTTTTTGCCGAGTTCCTATGCTACTGATATGTACCTTGTTTGAGCGGCGGCTCATGCCATTGGTCCAGACATAGCCTTCTTGATCGCTTTCCATTTTAAAAAACAATACTTCATGGGTACTTTCATGTAGCACAGTTCCAGAATGCAAAATCGAAAAGTCAATCTTTCCAATAACAAAAAAAATAACCCCGATAATACATAAGTGTCCAAACAATTTAGCTATCATCGTAATGCCTAAAATTGAAAATATATAAATCCCTGTGATTCACTAGCGCCATAAACAAATATCAAATACACAATTATTGCAATTATTACATCTCTCACATAGACAGGGAAATCAAAGATAAAAAGCAGGTTGTTTTTGAAATATTGCCATATCTGGAATACGACGATCGGCCACACGTACATTAAAAGCTCGCCGCCATCGCTTAGCAATATTTTTGATTCCACCGTCCAATTGGAAGCCAGGTTTTTAGTCAAAATCGTAATCTGACTTAATGAGTCAGCCCTGAAAATTAACCAGCCATAACACGCAAAAATATACATGCACAATATCGAAATAGTGACCCAGAATATGTTGCTTTTATTTGGAAGAAAACGACTAAAATACCGGTGAGCACAAAGTAGTGATCCCTGATAAAATCCCCAGACGACAAAATTCCAGGCGGCGCCATGCCACAATCCACCTAGGACCATAGTTGCCATTAAATTACAGTATGTTCGTAACTCACCTTTCCTATTTCCACCGAGCGGAATGTATAAATAATCTCTCAACCAAGTAGATAAACTAATATGCCATCGTCGCCAAAAATCTGATGGGTTTCTCGCAAAATAAGGTAAATTGAAATTGAGTCGCAGTTCAAAACCTAATAACTTAGAAATCCCCCTCGCAATATCTGTATAACCGGAAAAATCGCAGTAGATTTGAAATGAAAACGCTACCACTACAATGATTATTTCTGGAGCTGATAAAGTTGCATAATTTGCATACCCTCTATCTACCAAAATTGCCAAGTTATCGGCAATAAACACTTTCTTAAACAACCCCCAAAAAACAAGCCACGCACCTTCTTTAGATTGCTGATGAGAAATTTTTCGCGGATTAAGTATTTGAGGGAGAAGACTCGACGCTCTCTCAATGGGGCCAGCGACTAGTTGGGGGAAGAATGATACGAAAAGAGCAAAATCAAAAAAATGTCTTGTCGGTTTCAATTGCTTCCGGTAGATATCAATCGAGTACGTCATCGTTTGAAAGGTATAGAACGAAATGCCGACAGGCAGAATAACATTTAGTTCAAACCAAGAGGGCGCGTAATTAAAAACCGAAAGCAGATCTGTAAAAGATTCTGAAAAGAAATTGAAATATTTAAAAAACCCCAAAATACCAAGATTTACGATTATGCTAAGTGTAACGAATTTCTTTTTTGCTTTATCGTCTTTAGACTCATGTATTTTAATTCCACAGTAATAATCAACACATGTTGAGACAATTATTAACGATAAAAATCGCCAATCCCAGCAACCGTAGAAAAAATAACTAGCAATCAGAAGCATGTAGTTCTGAGGCCGGCGGGGTAACATCCTGTACAGGAGATACACAACACCAAAGAATACAAAAAATTCAAACGTATTGAATAACATAGACTTCTAAATCTGCCCTGTTTCTATCCCTATAACTCATAAGATCATGAGGAGAGCCGTTTTATTAGTTCATCAAACCAGGAAACGAGCACAATAATTAATCAAGCTTATATGCTTCCCTGCGTTAGAAAATATCGTTAGTGATACAGCCACAAAGTAGGTTGCTCATCACCGAGAAAGACTTGCTCGTCTGTTCCAGCCCAATGCAAAATAGACGCTATGCTAACATTATCATTTATTCATATGCTACCATCGCGCTGACATACGGTACGCTGGCTTTAGCGACTAGCCCAAATTAGGAAACCAAAATTTTACTTAGTTCGAAAGCATGCCAAGCGCTATCAAAATCATTCGTACGCGATAAATGCGCAGCACACATATACCTAAGGTTTACTAAATAATGAAATTTCAGATCAATCTCAAATCTAACAAATCGATTTACTATCTTTTTATTATTAGTGTCCTAATTGCAGCCATAATTGCCGTGAAGCAATATCATGAAAGTAAAGGGTACATTAGTAACGACTCTACTCAATATTTAGCTGGCGCGGAATCTTTAATATCTGAGGGAAGTTTTTCCACGAGAATCCTCTATTTTGACGAACACTACACAACCGGAACAATCCCGGCTCCACAAACGGTTTGGCCGCCAGGTCTTTCCATGGCAATTGCCTCACTAAGTTTATTCGGCATAGATATCGACACCGCTGGACAAATCGTCTCCATGCTCGCCTTCGTATTATTGGTCGGCAGTGTATGCCTATTGTCTTGGAAACTGGCACATTCAATGACGGCATCAACAGTCGCCGTCATTTGGCAGCTCATTTGCGTTGATTTTTGGCGCTACAGCGGTGGAATTGGCAGCGATCTTATTTTTACCGCCCTATCGACAATTTGTATGCTTATATATGTTGCCGCTGTTGAGAAAAATAACGCTTATCAAAGAAGTTTTCACATTTCGTTTCCAGCATTAATGGCACTAAGTGTTTTATCAGGAATTGGATTTATTTTTCGTTATCCAGGAGTGTTTCTCATCGCTTGGGTTATGCTTCTAATCTTGGTTGAATTTGTAGGCCGTCTGCGACGAAATCCAAAATCATGGGTGAGGGACTTTTTTTATTCGTCATTGGCTGCGCTCCCCGCCCTTTTATGTTTCGCGGTACTTATCGGAAGAAATCTCATCATCACAGGCGGGATACAAGGTGGAAACAATAAAACAGTATACAACTCCGTTTTTGGCCTCGGCGCTGACACGATAAAATCATTTGTAACCGTACTAACAGGTGTCAACCAATCCAATTTTTTCGAAGCTTCTTTATTTTTGGGGATACTTGGCGGCTTAGCTCTTTTATTTTTATTGGCAGGTATCGCAATTTCGGCTTACAAGATTGGGCAATCAGTTTTACAAGAAAAATTCAACAATTGGAAAACTCAATGCCATATAGCTATACTCGTTTTTATTGGCATCTATATAGTGGGAATTATTATTGTTAGCTCGCGAACCTTTGCAAGCTTCGGATCTCGATATTTGTTATCGGCTATGCCATTACTCATCGTCGTAGTAATTTCTTGCTGGAATAAATTTCGATGGGCGACTTGGCTGGGAGTTTTCTTAGTAGCGGGGACGCAATTCGTATTTTATCAAGCTTATCTGATCCCGCCTTCATCACCTAAAGCAGACCATGAATCTGCTTACAGTGAAATGGCAACATGGATAGATGAAAATACCAATACCAAAGATACAATTTTGGTAGTCGGAGACGGGCAACGCATTGGGTATCATAGCAACAGATCTGCTGCCACCGTTCCTATCAGACATTTTTCTGCATACGTTTGGGATGAAAAAAGATTTAAAAAAATAATCAATGACTACAATATAAAAATTATAGTGGCGAGCAAAAATGATACTCTCAATGATTACGAAGAATTTTCTGCACAACTAATGCAAGGGCAGGAAAACAATTGGGTATCACTTTCAGCCAACACTGGAAACTCTTTTATTTATACTGTTAATAATTAGATTACAGTGTACTTTTAGTTCTCAAATGACGACAAAAATCATCAGAGACCGCCTTTCTTTCTCTCCACTATTTTTAGTGTTATATACCTCTTGATAAAGAGGTATAGCTTCCCGTACTTAATTACTGAATAGGCCATTTTTAAATTGATCTTCAACCAATGATAAATGTCTGGATTCAAAGAAAATTCATGACTATCGGTTTTAATAAGATACAAACGATTAATTGACCAGCGTGGCGTTCCGTCAAAATCGGGAATATGGCTCCACTGCACGCCTTTGGCAATTGTACCATCGGCATTTTCCACTTCATGCCATTTGCCAATCTTCTTTCTTCTGGCTTTAGCATACTTAATGATTTCATCAGGAGTCATCAACGAAAATCCTTTTTGCCTTTTTAACAGAACATCAAAATATAGTTTTTTCTCGTAAAGATTCCACGCGGATTTATTGTGATTTAGCACCTCCAAACTTACCTGTGTGCCCTTTGGAATGACGTCTTGAAGAAAATATTTCAGCAGTAATTTTGCTGGACTGAGTTGATTAGCGACAGGAGGGATTTCCAGTGGAGCATCTGTATTATTTTTTTTTGAGCGGAATTCTTCGCGCACATACATGCCTACCATATGGTAGACCTCTTCAGATATTTTACAGCAAACTATCGTGCCAGCAATTTCCGAATCAACCAACAAGATATCCATACGCGCATAAGCGTTCGGCAACACTCGCTTTTTGAAGATAACTCTTTTTCCATCGACAATATCTTCATGATATAAAATATCTTCGATTCGCCCTCCGACAAGTCCTAATAAGCGAGCTTTCTCTCTAAAAGATGGAATGATGGCATTGATGATATCGTTATCAGAATTTTTGTTGGATTCATTTTCAGTCAGCATAGTGAATTCTGAGTCATTAATTGGCCACGTCTCGATTAGCATCTACCCTATCGAACAAATTTTTAACATGAGCTGCATAATGCTTCAAAGTAAACTCATTCTCAAATCGTCGCAATCCTTTTTCAGCAAACTGCCGTCTTGCCGCCTCTGATTTCATTAGATTCCGAAGATGCATTTCCAGCTCGTCTATATTTTCTTTTTCAAATAGCAGACCATCTTCTCCATCATTTACAACTGTCGGAATCCCGTTAACACGCGACGCAATACGCGCTCGGCCCCTGGCCATTGCCTCTATGAGAACTCTGCCCATAGCTTCTGTTCGCGACGGTAATACAAAAATATCACAAGAATCCATTAATTGCGGAATTTCAGCAAAAGGGACGGGTTTACGAATTTCGATATTTTTATTTCCGGCAGCTTGCTCGTTCATCTCCTTTACTTCTTTAGAAGTAAACCATCCTACGATGAGCAATTTCCACAAGGGAAAGTCGGTAGTCAATCTTTGGAAAGCGCCAATAAGTACGTCCACACCTTTAATATATGCTGGAAAACCTAGGGTTAACAAATAATGATCTTGATTTTCACGATAATCGCCTGCTGTTATGTTGGAATAGTCAAAAAAACAGGCTTCGACAGTATTTTTTCTCAGGGAGAATCGGCTGATTTGACCTGGGAATAGCGTTTTTACCCCATCAGAAAACTTTAATACCCGTTGCTGTATTTTTGGATATAAAAATTTTTTAAACTTTAATTTCAAATCGCTTCTGAATTTATATATTTCTTCCGAATCATATACACCATTTACTTCACAAATCATTTTAGCGCCGCTGACAATCTTAATAATCGACGCAGTAACACCGGTCGCAAATGGATCATATGAAATGACAATATCTAATTTCCTTTGTTTTCGCATTAACAAACTTTCTTTGATGGCTACAAACATAAATTTCAAAGTCGCCCAAGAACCATACCCGTTCGATCCATCAACCAAAACAATTTTATAGTTACCTATATAGTGAACTCCTGGATCTGGAGACATTGATACCAACGTGCCCGAACTAAATTCTGATAAAGCCAATAGCTTTGGCTTTATCAAATCATCACAGTTAAACGTCGGGCCTTTAGTGATTTGTAAGGTGGAATATGTTTTCATGAAATAGGATAGCTATTAATAAGTAAGTTATTTTGATAATTACGTCTCTGATTGAAAATCATTTTCAAATACCCGTGTTGGTTTCAATTTCTTCTGAGGTTTCTCGTTGTCGTCAAAGCGCTTAACAATTGCGTACATCGTCACCCATATATAAATATGGGGATAGTAGGCAACGGAGATAAATGCCCCAGAAACAACAAACACTCCCATTGACGCGATTAAAGCCCGCGACATTAACTGTACATGTGAATCGTTCACGTCTTCTTTTTTCTTTCTCCGTTGCAAGCCGTAAAGCTTTAGCGGCAAAACTATCATGATAAATAAATAAATAATCGCGCCAAAAGTCCCAGTTTCTGAAAGTACTTGAAAATACAACGAGTGAACCACCTTACCCTGATAGTTAATTTCAAATCCTGTGTACCAAGAAGTATAAACTTGGTATTTATTCATATTATATTTTTGGTTATATACGCCAACCCCAAACACGGGGTTATCTTTATACATTTCCCACGCCGTCTCCCATAATCGCAATCTCTCTACTCGAGTGTCGTCCTCCGCATTATTAATAGACTGCATTTCATCCAAATAGCCTTCCGGTAAAACTGATATTAAGATGCCGGAAAGTGCGACAGAAAAAACAATAGCGTATAGCGCTATTTTGATTCTTCTTCTAGAGAACCACCATATGATAAGTAACGATCCGACAAGACCAAGAAATCCACCTCTGGAACGCGTAACGATGACCCCCGCGATAACGACAACCGCAGCTAACAATATCAATAGCTTGGTTCTCTTTGAGATATCTGGTAAAAAAGCAGAATAAAAAACTATCGGCAAGCCCATCCCCAATGCAAGTGCGGCATCATTATTATCCCAAGAAAAATCTCCCGGACCTGTTCCACCATCTTTGATGGTAATCAATGACATAAGAAAATATATTACACACCATAATTTAAGTAGCAGAGTGGCTCTAGGTAGTGAGTCAAATAGAATATAAAGGGCGATACACTGAGGTAAAACCTGGGTAAAAGCTTTCAAAGTGTATCGATGTGCGCCGACATTAACAGCACCAAATGCTGAAAACAGATAGGCCAACGCTAACAAAACGATAAAATATATTGGCGTTTTTAGTATTTTTCCACGAATATGCAAAATACCCCATATCGTGAACACCCAGATAAGCGCCCCAGAAATTGGTAACGCGTTCAGTCCTGGTATGTGTTCCTGAGGTCTTACGTAGTAGAAAAATAAATAAGCGATTGCCAGCCAAGTACCGTACTTACGATCGGCATCGCCTAAGCTCCAAGTATTAGTGACGGTTGGCGCTGCTATTTCTACACTTGTATTCATGTTCTTCTAAGTAAACCTGTTAGTTCTTGTAAATGTTGTTTTGCCCAAACTAAGTAGCATAAACAAAATGTTATGGCACCTGCTGCCATTTTTAAGAGTAGAGCAACTAGCAGCATAGGTAAGAACAACGACTCCCAATTTTTATTAAGGCTAGAGACCCAGGAAGGCAACCGCATCTCAATTTCCATAAGCTGTAGTGCATAGAAAAAGTCGTTAGATAAAAGGAGCACCAAAACCATCGCGAGCGTGCATAACAACGTTATTTTTATTGATTCCAAAAATTCTAAGAACGTCATATTCAAGGTAGAAAACAAAACTTTTAATAAATAAATATACCCAATTGGAAAAGTAATAGCCCAACCTATTAGCATCCAATTAAGGCCCCACTGCACACCTATCAGCATTGAAACCGTACCCGTCGCCAAGAGTATTCCCTGGTAAACAAGACCTGCAGTGCTATTACCTACGCCCTCCAATACCCGCGGAATAAGTTGAGCGCTCACCATAAAGATATTAAGCACGCATAAAATTCTAATTGGCCCAACGATAGTTACCCACTTTTCACCTAACATAATTGGGATAATTAGATCTGCAGTCAAAGCTATGCCCGCAAACATTGGGGCAGTAATCATAAACAAGATACGGTGCATCCGTAGAAATACTGATTTGGTGCGACCAAGATCGTCTTGAATTTGCGAAAACGCAGGAAACCCGATCTTGTGGAATAGCTCACCAATTTTAGTCATTGGTATCGCTGCTAGCATGTGGGCCATTTGATAACTACCTACTGCGGCTATTCCTAAATAGCCACTTGCGATCACAACCGCGAGCTGATTACTGGCAAAGGAAACCAAGCCTGCCGACAACAGCTTACTACCATAAGAAAACATTGGTATGACCGACGATAATTGTTTTGGTCTTCCCGGTACATACCGCACCACAACAAAGAATGCTATCGCGGTAAACGCTTCTCCTGCCACCGTGGAAATAATTAGCGACCAAAACCCCCATCCGCGATGCGCCAAAATCAATACGAGAGCAATGATAATGAAATTTGAACCGATTGAAATCAGCGCAGTAGCTCGAAACTGAAGCTTACGCATCAGAATCGCGTGAGGGACTAGGCCAAGACTTGACAGTATAACCATCAATCCGGCAACGCGAATAATTAACTCTAAATCAGGAAGCTTATATAAACTCGCGATAACCGGAGCCGTAGCGTACAGAACCAAATAGATAACAACCGACAACAAATTACTGAGCCAAAATATATTGGCGAGATCATATGACTCAAGAATTTTCTTATTGATTAGGGCCTTGTATAGACCCATCCCTGCAATCTGTAGGCATAAGCCAGTAAAAATACCTGACACGCCGACTATCCCATAATCCTCCTGAACGAGAATATGAGCTACCCAAAAGGTAGAAATCCACGACGCTATCTGAACAATTAAGCGCGCAGAAGCTTCCCAGGCAAAGCCGCTTATGACCTTATTTCTAAAATTTTCCAAGGTATTCCTCGTACGCCACTCTCAAGATCCATCTCAATAATTGATCTTAGCGGAAAAGCTTTATGCTCTTAGTTGGTTTTTGAACGATTCGATCCAGGTGGAATACTGAATGATGTCAGATTTGGTGTTTGGAAACGCAAACCTAGGTAGGCAGAAAAGCTTATCTTGATCACCGAGGTCAACAACAGGTGGCGTCGCGCTGACTGCACCAGTGAACCCCAGTTGATGGCAGTATTGTATTTCGCGATGGCCAAAATCCTGATTTCGGCCAACCGGGTAACAAAACACATTTGAGGGAGATATCGCATTTTTTTTGACATCATCTCGAGATCTCTTTATCTCAAAAAAAGATGTTTCGTCGCTCTCTTTGGATAATATTGGATGGCTGTAAGAATGTGGGGCTATTCGCATACCTTTTTTTTCTATCTCACGTAATTTTTCCCAAGTCGTCGACTTGTATTTTTCAGGTGCTAAAACAGGGATTTCTACCTCTATGAGCTTAGCTAACTGCTCAACCCTTATATTAATTTCTGCAAATGGCTGCTCGGCTAAGTTAAATACAATTTTCTCTCTCGCGACCGCTTTAGATACACCCTCTAACGTTAAATTTGGAAATAGTGTTTTGAGCTGCCCATAGTTAGAATCTTGCATTTCGTCCAACAAATACTCGACCTTTGCATCCCAAAACCAAAGCTCTTTCGCCACGAATCCCGTAGTCACAAAGTACGTCGTGGGACATTCGTACTCTTCAAATAAACCCGTAGGTATTTCTACATGGTCCCAATATCCATCATCTATGCTAAATGCCACTGATCTAGGAGGCAGCGCCGTTTCATTTTGTACCGCTAGCGCGACATCTTCAACACTAACAAAATTAAAATTTTTGCTCCGCATAAACTCCAAAGCATATTTCAACAAGCTGGGATCGTGGCCTTCTATACCAAGATCAGGGCATGCGAAACGGTGCAGCATGAAAACGGGAACGTGATTTCCATAGATTCTATCGCCAACGGCAGAAAGGGGCGCACTATTAAGGGTTTTCACAAATAAGTGTTTTAACAGCTCTTTCATTTAAACACATGACCTGATGATGAATTCTTTTTGCCAGAGATCAAGCTCCAGCTCCGGGATATACTCTTTTTAACGAGGTAATAGAGTATATATCCTGCTAGTCGATAGACTTTTATTCAAGGACTTATTCAAGAATCCGCCTATTTTACAGATACTCTCCCACGATCAATATGAGTATTTAACGGTAAGGCCGAGCCAGTGTCGCCGTGTTCCGTCGTATGCACTTGCCATTTGTCACATGTATATATCCGACGCTCATATCTCGCCAGACAAACATGCTCTTGACCATACAGTTTCAAGTTATTCATCCACTCACAAACCTTACGGCGCGACTGAACACACCAGTCTGGTCAAATGTTATTCTGCAGCCAACTCTCTCTTGTGTCGGCCTTGAAATCAAACCTCTTCAACAAGCTTATGGTTTGGGAACTTATGACAGTTGTCGAATGTTTATTTAGCTCTAGGACGACCAAACTCAATCTATAACTGCTCTATTGAATCATTTTTCTGCAGCGGAAAAAGTCCATAGCTTGTGAACAACAAAAGCCATTAAAGGCAATAACATTGCTGTCATAACAATTTTCAAATATGGATGCGCGGCGACTATTGAAATGCTTACCAACAAAGCTGCTGATAATGCTATCAATTGTACGGTAAGAAATTTTAATGCTCTAGGTACTGATAATTTCGAACGAAACACTAAAAAAGATTGGACAATATATGAAAAAATAAATGCGACGCCAAACCCTAATAGGTTTGACCATATAATTGAATCATTGATAAATCGAATAAATGCTATCGCCACTAAAATATGAATTAACGTCGAGATGCCGCCAACCGCGCCATAGCGAACCAACTGAAAAAACAATCCAAAATGGCGATGATCTCTAACTTTTCGAATGAACATTTTTATGCGTGCTCAATATTCCCTTAAAAATATATAAATCTAATCGATAACAGAAACAAGTCTTTGTCATGTTAACGTACAATGTCTGGAATTTTTTCATTATCATCCATCTCGCTCTCAACCAAAGATGACTGAAATTCATTTTCTATAATGTAGTTTGGTCGCCGTTTAGATTCTATATATATCCTACCAATATACTCTCCCAATACGCCGATCCCAATAAGCTGCACACCACCCAAAAACAATGTTACTGTTAGCAACGATGCATAACCAGGAACATCTATCCCGAATAAAATTGTGCGGATAATTATAAAACTGGCATACAAAAATGAAATCACAGAAACTGTTAGGCCTATATACAACCATACTCTTAACGGCGCAGAACTAAAGCTGGTAATCCCCTCGACCGCAAAGTTCCACAATTTCCAACCATTAAAACTTGTATCGCCCGCGGCTCTAACTTCTCTTGCATAGTCTACGGTAGTTGTTTTAAACCCAACCCAAGCAAAAATCCCTTTCATAAAACGTTGTTTTTCATCAAGCTTTTGAATTTCTTTCAACACTTTACGCGTAAATAATCGATAGTCGCCAACGTTAGGCGGAATAGCGATTTCTGAAATTTTGTTATGAAAATCGTAAAACAACTTGGCCGACAAACGTTTTGCTACAGTATCTGAAGAACGATCGATTCGACGAGCTAAAACAACCTCATACCCTTCTTTCCAACGCTCAATAAATGTTTTGATTAACTGCGGGGGATCTTGCAGATCAACATCAATAGGTATTATCACTTCGCCTAAAGCTTTATCAAGACCGGCAGTCATCGCCGCCTCTTTGCCAAAATTCCGAGATAAATTCAGAACTCGGATTCCTGAAAACTGCTCCTTGGTATCTAAAAGTATCTGTAGCGTGTTATCTCGACTCCCATCGTTAATAAAGATAATCTCATACGAAAGATCAATCTCTTTTAAAATTGGTAGAATAGCATCCATAAATAACGGGATAACTTGTTCTTCGTTATAACAGGGACAAATAATAGAAATGCTCACCGATTTAGATGTCGACTTAGATTCGGTACTCATAGGGCTATTCCCAAAGGATTAAAATCCAATTTTTCTAATTGGGTCAAAAACATTTTTTTAACTCTATACGCTAGCGTTCAAATTCAGTGCCTGATAAAAATTTCGCTATTTTTACTCGTGCCAAAACACCATGAGGTAATTAATAGTGCTTACAGGCATACACAAAGCCTCAAATTATACTATTAAAACTCCATCACTTTTTTTAAATACCACCAAACGGTCAATTAAACGTCCAAGTGGAACTTATTGGCTGGACCACTGAAATTCCGGTCTATTGCATCCACCAGCCGCTTGAATTCCAATTGTTGCCAAAAAATTACTCAGACTTTGATTTCTCTTTGAATGACACCAGCTCTCTCGTCAATCGATAGCGAGAAAAACAATCAAAACTAAGAAACCCACTTGTCCGACACTTAGTTAAACTAAAATTGAAATTGGTAACCGAGCTCGAACACGCGGTCATCTGTGAAATCCATCGGCAACTTGCCATCGGTATAGCTCACGAAAAGGCCTTCGTCCCCACCTAGCGTGATGGTGAAAAAATCAAAACGGTCTAAATCCGCATTTTCAACAGCCGGTGCTGCATCGATTTCTTTAAAGTATCGATAGTTCATCGCTATATACACGGCGCTTTCGCCCACGCGTGCGATGGGTGTTTTGAAGGACAACTCGGCTTCAAAGCGATTAAAGTCTGAATCATCGCCAGCGTTTTTTCGGGGGTCATCATTTTCTGGACTAACTCGTGATAGACCTAGTTGCAGAACCGGTAATGACGTACCGCGAGGTTTAAAACAATCAGAAAATTTGTTCTCGCACAGCTCGTAGCCAGAAAGCGCTCTTATCAAAGCAAATGGGTAATCGAAAAAATTAAATTTGGAAAAAGCGCTTTGTTCAGACCAGCTTTTTACTTCTACTGCCGTATGAAAACCATAGACCCATTGCTTTTGACTAAAGCGTTGATTGGACTCCAAAGAGGCATGACCACCAAATTCATAATAGAACTGATTCGTTAAGTTTGGTTTCACCAAAGCGATTAACTCTTGAACAACTGCTTCTTCATCTTCCTCTGTTTCGGCGTTCGCGAAAGCTGCGTCCAGTTTTAAGATCTGCTCTGACATCGGTCTTGACAGTGATCCACCCACTGATCGAAAAAAATCAAATTGCAAAGAGCTAGACAAAAAATCATTTGGGTTTTTATCTTTATCAAATGCAAAATTTCCTTTGCTCGAAAACGATAAATCCAGCCCCATTACGCAGCTCGCATTGCTATCGCAGGATAACTCATGATCTTCAATGCCCTTTCGATAATCATAGGAAAAACCCAGTGCACTATCAGGCTGATCATCAACATCAAAAGCTTTAAATTGAAAGTTTACATCTTTTAGAAACTGCCACCCTGACGACGACTTCAAATAGCTGTTGAGTATTTTGCTTTGTGAAGTGGGTGATTCAAAAGAATTTTTAAGCGAGTCAATCGATTCACGAAATCCGCTTCCGGTATTTTTATCTGAAACACCACTCGACAGGATTCCGATAAGCGTATCGCTGAGATCAGATTCTTCCTGAGCAAAAACCTGAAGAGATAGCAAAGCTAGACCAATAAAGAATATCCGAAGGGATTTTTTTTTCGCATTCATTGCAATTTTTCTCCGAAAAAATCATAGCAAGTATCAGCAACTTCCGCCAAATCCTGGATAGCCTTATCACCAACAATAAGGATTTTTGTCATTGTATTAATACTTTTTACTGCACTATATCCTGATTCGAATTTTGATTCGAAAGCATCGATAAATAAATTATTGAGCCTCGTTGCTAATGATCGTGCTTTTGTTTTGCGCATATTGGCAGAATCGCCTTCCACCCAAAAATCGAGTTTTCTAATTTCTTGAGGGCCGGCTGAGGAAAATTTTCGTTTTGTTTCGGTGAGAATACGTAGACTTAGGTAGGTACGACGGTGTGCTAAATTATTTTTTGACCAAGTTGCCATTGCTTATCCTCCTTGTTAAGAATTATGACCCTGATAGCTATTAGGCTCTTTTACATTTAAACACCTGCATCTTATTGAAATGAAATGATTTTTCAATAAAATTTTGCTCCCATTTTTCTTCCTCAGTCAGGTTAAAGTGTCCCACTCTGTTCATATTCTTCTCATAGCGAAGGTAAACCTACCAACGATATCGCACACCTAACCACAAACCTCTTGGCTCATTTGGACTCAGAAAGCGCGTATTCTCTTCACCTAAACTGGGAATAACTTCATCTGGCTCTCCATATAAACCAAAACTTTCGAACTCCGTATCGAAAACATTGTTGACCGTTAATGACATTGAAAATTTAGGGTTAAATATGTAACGCAACTGTGAGTTAACGGTAAAACTCCGATCAGTTTTATCGTCTAGATTTGCTTCATCACCTCGCAAATGCACACCACTCTGTAAATGGATATCTGCATCAAAAATCCAATGGGTGCCCATCGACCAGGTAACTGCGCTGCTAAAACTGTGGTCTGGAAGACCGGGAATATCGTCGCCAGATTTTACGACTACCTCCCCATTTATTTCACTAGGATGGTTGGGACTACTAACTGCAAATTTGTCTTCAAATGTGGCTCTCATCCACGTGTAGGAAAATTCCCAAGAAAACGATTCGCCGTCAAATATATAGTTTGCGGAAACCCCCATTCTTAAGGTATCGCTGGCGTTTGAAAAGAAACCTTCGTTAGATGAAACACCACCTGTGCTCTGAAAAAGTATATCGTCACTAATAGCGCTATAAAAACCATTTAATTGCCACGAATGCGCGTCACTTTTTTTACGACGAAGGCCTAGTTCAAAATTTCTGGCGACTACTTCATCTAAAGGAGGGTCCGCCAAAAAAGTATTTGGTAAAGTACAAGGCGCATCGGGATGAGAGCACGCTAGCTCAATGGGTGTTGGTACTCGAGACGACTGATGTAAACTCGAATAAAATTGAAGTCTATCGCTTACGTTAACGGTAACACCCACTCCAGAATTCCATCCAGAATAAGTATGATTACCGTCGAGCTCTGGAGCCTCCCCGCTTTCATCATTAGTAATTATTTGACTATGATTATATCGAATTGAAAAATTGAAACCTAAGGTTGAATTCACAGCAAAAGAATCTAACCAGTAAACGGCATAGTTACGCACTAAAGACTGCAGCTCAGTTTCACCTTCGTCGTCAAAGAAACCAGAACCCGAAGTAGATCGATCTGCCTGTAAACTCGCAAATTCTACTTGCGATCTAAATTCTGTTTCTCCTTGGTAAAAGTCAACACCAAAATAATTGCTATGCGTTACACTGCCTAGATTAATTGCTTTCGCATACTCTATGGTACTTCCCCAGCTTTCCTGCTGTCGATCACTGGTATTGTTGATTGCGTCAAAATCCCCGTCGACGAGATTTCCAAATTGGTCATTCACGAACTCGTCATCTTCACAAAGAAAGCCATCAAATGGCGGGGCACACTCTTCGAATTCTGAACCATCGCCATTAAAACTTTCGGTTTTATTCCGGCGATAAAATAAACTGGTATTAATAGTCGAGTTATCACTCAGATAAAATTTATTTCTACTACCAAACATTAATAAATTGTTTTCAGTAATATCAGGATGTGTAAATACGGCATCTCGGTCTTGCTTTAATAATAGTTCTGGCGCTGCGCCATTCCCGCGCAAATTGCTATCGCCTAGCCAGGCAAAAAAATCCCATTCAAGATTATCTTTTCGAAAATTTAATGAGGAATAAAAATTTGTCGCTTTAGATGCAGAAAAATCTCGCCAGCTTTTCTCATCGAAATTATCCAGCGCGACATAATGTCCCCATCGCCCATTATTCTCGCCATGACTTGCCGCCAAGTTTCGCCTTTCAAATGAACCATAATTCGCCGCAACGGATGAAAGATCATCATCGAAACCAGTTTTGGTTGTCGCAATTAAGCTACCGCCTAATGCGTTTAAGCCATAGGCGGCATTCGCGCCCGACAGCAAGCTTATTTGTTGAATACTACTACCACCAATCAGATCCCAATTTACGGTATCTGCGAATGGCTCGTTAATTCGAATACCGTTTAAATAAACCGCTACACCTTGCGGTGCACCCAACAGTGGCGATGCTGAATAACCTCGCACTTGTACATCAGGCTGCAGCGGATTATTTTGCGCATGATTTATTGAAACGCCATTCGCCTGCCTATCAAGCAAATCCGCAATAGAGTTGAATTGTCCGGATTGAATATCTTTCGCGTTAAACGACTGGACTTGATAAGGAAGACCTTCATCGACAATAGCACCGGACAATTGCGAAGAACCGCTAATGGTAATCTCTTCAATATCGACGTTCGGATTTTGGGCATGGGCTATTGAGGATATAAATATGGAAGCTGTAATGGATATTATAATAATTTGAATATTCTGATGCACCGAAAGACCTCAAAGAACACGAATTGGTGTGGCGCATTATAATCGCAGGTTCTAAACTCACGCATCTGTATTCCCCAAATGCCAGCAGCCTTTATTATTCTTTACTTTATTTGGCGAAATACCACAATGTAGATATTTGGAACCAAAAAATTTATTCTCTTCTCGAAGCCGATAGTGTTGGCTTGTGTTCTACTAAAATTTTATACGAAAGAGTTTTTTCCATTCCACCATTACACTAAAGAATATCTAGTTCCACACAAACCCACTCGGAGTTTATTTCAGTTATTTTTTATTGTTTCGCCTTAATATTTAAGCACAATAGTTTTTGTTAGATTTTTTAATATGTTCTATCTTAGGCTAGGCGGAAAATACCGCTACTATCCTTTAGATTCAAGGCCAAATTTAACTTCGCTCAATAAGCTGTACCTGCACTTGTTGCGTCGTGGGATACACCAGTGGACCAAATTGATTGTAAACAGCAACGTCGGCGGCATCGCGCCCGTAACCAATCGCTACGTAGCCGCCATTTTTTATGGGTTGTGTTGCATCAAAGGTGTACCAACGCCCAGCAATATATGCTTCGAACCATGCGTGTAAATCCATCGGCTTAAGCTCATACAAATAACCTACCACCATCCGAGCGGGAATACTTAAGCTACGACATAAGGCTATTCCCAAGTGTGCCAGATCGCGACAAACACCGGATTGACGTACATTCACTTCTACCGCAGATATTGGGATATCGCTGCTGCCTGGCTCATAGCGAATAGTGTCCTGCAACCATGTTTCAATGGCTGCAACTTGGTCGTAGCCCAGCTGATAACCCGTGGTGATCGATGCGGCCATATTCCCAAACCGCTCAGACTCACAGTAACGACTCGGCAACAGATAACTCAGTACATTATCTGGCAGGTTCTGTATCTCAACAAAAGGCGCCCCTGGATCTTTATCAACATAATCAGTAGTTTTTATATCCGCAGCAGTATGAATTTCAAAATTCCCGGGAGGGGCAACTAAACGCTGACAAAGATTTCCATAAATATCGGTAAATTCGTAGGCAGGGACACTAGGTACAAGCCTGTATTCTTCTTGGGCGACCCATTGTTGAGCCCCACTACGTGGCCGTAGCATCAAAATAAATGGGGTAGGTTCAGCGATATCAAATATCAAATCACAACTTGTACGTAGCCACATGGTTTAGACCTTTGGAAGTAACACTGGAAACTTAAGAATTACGGAGGATAGTTAGAGCGAAGAGTATGGTCTTCTCTTAGTAAAAATGACACTACTCTTTTAAGAGTTCTGTTTTTTCAAAGTATTTTTAGACGCTTGATAATAGCTAAAAGTAACTCTTAACAAGGCATCGAAATATTCAGGCAGGGATTTGGCTTGTAGCGTAGGTATGTTTCCTAAACATAACATCCGAGGGGGTTAACCCCCCTCAATGTTTTTTCTAACATTAATACTGCACTAAATCAAACTCGCTATTCGCCGCACCTAAAACTTGCAAGATACAGTTCCCCCAGCTTTCTGGAATCTCGTAGCCAGCGTCCTCATTGAAAGCCAGGAATACGTACTTTTTACTGCATCTCAGTTTTAGTTCGTTCAATACTGATCCTTTGTTATCTATGGAGAATTCTTTCTTGAATAACTTTATTGACCAAAGACCATGTTGATCTGTTTTCGCTGTCAAACTAAAGGCTTTTTCATTATTCTTTAGTTCAATCATTTGATCATAGGCAGCCTTAAACTCTTTCACGGCTTCTTCACCGTGTTTTCTTTTAATTAAATCGTAACTTCTGATCGCCTCTTCAAAGTGATTAGTTTGGGCCTGAATCACAAACAACTGCTTTCGTACTGAAAGTATTAAATCTTCCGGCAAAAATCTACTGTCGTCATCGTAGTCGCCCTCGAACAATAACGCGCTGTTTAGGTACTGCATTTGCTCTAATTTCGTTCCATATAACGCTGCATAATTTGCACGATCAAAATTCAAGTAGGCTCGCTCATAATTATTCAGCTTGCTGTCATCTTCGTATTTTTTTATAAATTTGCTTGCCTCTTCCTCGTTCTTATCATTAATTGCTCTAACAAATTTTTTATGATTTCTTATAAAAGCCCTTCTTGCTCCGCGCCAACTTTCACCCAATGAGAATTTAAACATCATGGTGCTACTACCTTCTACTGCCTCTCCATTAATACTTGCTGGTTCATATTTCGACCTTTTCAATACATCCAAAGCAGCTTTTTCAAATTTTCTGGATCCCGTGGATCCAATAACCGTAGGTTCAAATACCTTGCCTTCGGTATCAACCATAAAATTAACGGCGACCCAACCTTCTGTACCTTCATTAGCTTCAACTACTGGATAAATTCCAGAAGGGCTTTCAAGCCTCTTAGGGCCATCATACACCTCTGGCTTTTTTTCAACCTCCTGCGCCATTATTGAAACTGGAAGTAGCAAGAATACAAATAAAAATATTCTGTGGCTTATCATATTGCGGCTCCTTTGCTGTAGAGTTTATTTTTTTATACTACGACTTTTACATGGAACGACTGCTCCACTGAACACCTAGCCTGACGGTAGAGCCAGGATCAAGTAGGAATAGATTTTCAATCACTTACCAAAAGTTTGTTTGGATAAATCCCGCGAGAAAACATTTATATCATTGAACTCACGTATATAATTTTCTCAAGATTCAAATGGTATTTTTGATACTTTAATGATTTTTCGTATTGATTCTAGTAGTTATGCTAATCCTAATATATTCTGTCGTCGAAATTTGTTTTTCTTATTTTCTGAAATACCCTGACTAAGGTTTGCTAGTGAAAATCTCTAGATTTTAATGCCAGGTTTTCCAATTGATCACTACAATCAATAACTTCCCCTGCTATGACATGAATCACGGTATTTTTGCTTTCCATAATACCCTTAATGAGTAACACACGGCCAGTCATGATGGCTTTGCGGAACCGCTGTTGCAGATCTTTCCAAATGACTACATTTATATTCCCAGTTTCATCTTCTAGGGTCATAAAGATAACACCCGACGCTGTACCAGGACGCTGCCTGCCAGTGACAAGGCCAGCAATCCGCACGAAACGACCGGAATTTAAATGGAATAAATCAGTGGCACGCTTGCAAAATTTGAAAGGTTTTTCACTTCGCAATAAAGCCATAGGATGTTGGTTTAAGGTTAAGCGGGTGCTTTGGTAATCCATCATTGTGGTTTCTGCATCACTCGGGGAATCAAAAATAATTTCTTGTCCCGCTCCACTTTCTTTATTAACACCGCCTCTATCATTAAGACCAAGCAAAGGCATTGGTGCCGCAATAGCTTGCGTATTCCAATGTGCTTGGTAACGATGCCCACTTATTGACAGTAATGCATCGGCGCTAACGATGCTGGATAGCTCTTGTTGATTTAACTGCGCACGCTGAATGAGTTCGTGACCGCTCGAAAATATTTTTATTTTTCGAGTAGCAACAATACGTTCGGCGGCATTTTTATTAAAACCTTTAACCAATCGAAAACCTAAACGCAACGCGGGCTGCGCTTCCATTATGGGGTAATTATTATCAATTACTAAATTGTGATCCCACTGGCTGTGTAATACATCGATGGCTAGTATCTTTACACCATGACGCTTTGCATCTTGTACAATTTGCGAGGCAGAATAAAATCCCATCGGCAAACTATTTAACAAGCCACAATAAAAAGCGGCAGGATAATGGCACTTTAACCAGGCAGAATAATAAGCCAGTAAAGCAAAACTCGCAGAATGGGATTCGGGAAAGCCGTATTCTCCAAAACCTTGAATCTGGCGAAATATTTGTTCGGCAAAACCTTCGTCATAACCGCGCTCTAACATGCCATTAATTAATTTTTCACGGAAACCACTTAAGTCACCGTTCTTCCCCCAAGATGCCATTGCTCTACGTAAAGCATCAGCTTCCCCACCGCTAAAACCCGCAGCGACCATGGCTATTTTTATGACTTGTTCTTGAAATATAGGAACGCCGAGAGTGCGCTTTAGTACGGCTTCTAATTCAGGACTTAAATAAGTCACCGGCTCTTCACCATCACGCCGTCGCAAAAACGGATGCACCATGTCGCCTTGTATTGGACCAGGGCGAACTATCGCCACTTGAATCACCAAATCATAAAACGTTTTTGGTCTTAAGCGCGGCAGCATCGACATCTGCGCTCGCGACTCCACTTGAAACACACCCACGGTATCCGCCCGACATAACATAGCGTAGGTTTTTGGATCTTCAGCAGGGATTTTCGCCACACTCAAGTTCATATCACTGTAGCTATTAATTAAGTCAATAGATTTTCGAATTGCGGTTAGCATACCAAGAGCCAGCACATCAATTTTTAATAAACCCAGAGATTCAATATCGGTCTTGTCCCACTGAATGATTGTGCGATCGGGCATAGCGGCATTTTCAATCGGCACTAAAGTACTAATGGGGCTCCGTGCAATTAAAAACCCACCGACATGCTGGGAAAGGTGGCGAGGAAAGCCCTTTATCTCTTTTAACAAATAAATGTATTGTTTAGCGATTGTTGTCGCGTTGGCTAAGTTAGCTTCTTTTAAACGTTCAACTAATTGATTTGACCTATCCCACCAAGCCATACTCTTTGCTAACTTATCAATAAGAATATCGTCGAAACCAAAGGCTTTACCAACATCACGAATTGCGCTGCGCGGGCGATAGGTAATAACTGTTGCTGTTAGCGCAGCGCGCTTGCGGGAATATTTATTGTAAATATATTGAATCACTTCTTCGCGACGCTCATGTTCAAAATCCACATCGATATCCGGCGGCTCATTACGTTCTTTAGAAATAAATCGTTCGAACAATAAGCTGCTTTGCGCTGGATTCACTTCAGTAATAAACAAGCAGTAGCAGACTGCCGAGTTAGCGGCAGACCCTCTACCCTGGCAAAGTATTTTTTGTTCACGAGCGAACTGAACAACATCGTAGACAGTTAAAAAATAGTGTTCATAGTGCAGCTCAGCAATAATTTTCAGTTCGTAATTTATCTGCTTTTCTACTTCAGGAGATATTCCGTTTGGCCAGCGTATTTTTACCCCAGCCATCGTCAGCTCTCTCAAGTAAGCACTTGGACTCTTCCCTTTGGGAACCAACTCTTCAGGATATTCGTATTGAAGCTCATTAAGAGAAAAATTACACAGATCAGCAACATTACCTGTCTCTTCTAACAGCTCTTGAGGGTAAATACTTTGTAACACATCAAGAGAGCGTAAATGACACTCGCCATTCACTAAACGCTTCTCACCCAATTCCTGAATTGAGGTATTTAAGCGAATGGCAGTTACAACATCCTGCAAAGGTTTTCGCTCAATGTTATGCATATGCACATTGTTGCACGCCAGCATCGGAACCTTTAATTGCAAGGCTAATTGCTGACAAGCAGAGTAATGTTGTTGATCATCATCATCTTGCAGCAACTCCACTCCCAACCATACTCTATTTTTAAAATATGCTGTTAATATTGATAATAATCTTTCTTCTTGTTCATCAAATACTTTTGGCAACATTATTGCCAGGCATTGTTGTGTACCGAACTGGAGATCTTGAACAAATAATTTATAAGCTCCTTTTTCGCTACGACGCCGAGCTCGGGAGATAAGTGATGATATTTCTGAATAGGCGCTACGATTAGGAGCAAGTAAAACAGTTTTTATACTGGATAGTGTTTCACCATTTTTATCAAACAAATTAAACTCGCTACCAATGATTAACTTTATCGATAACTGTTTCGCCATGACATGGGCTTTCACAATCCCCGCAAAAGAACATTCATCGGTAATGGCAATTGCGCTATAAGCTAATTCTGCGGCACGCATAACCAACTCTTCAGGCCGAGAAGCCCCCCTCAAAAAGGTAAAATTACTTAAAGCATGAAGTTCAGCAAAGCCCGGCATTTTTTACCCATAAACCCCATGTACAAACCATTGTTTAGTCTTTAAATCTTTAAAGACCCAGT
Source organism: Aurantivibrio infirmus (assembly GCF_054767315.1). Lineage (NCBI taxonomy): Bacteria > Pseudomonadati > Pseudomonadota > Gammaproteobacteria > Cellvibrionales > Cellvibrionaceae > Aurantivibrio > Aurantivibrio infirmus. The sequence goes on along the minus strand of NZ_BAAFSK010000002.1, from coordinate 348,648 downwards.
AATAGACACCATTCTTATGGTGAGCAATAAAATAATCTCGCTGACTTCGCTCTCGCCACCAATGGCTATCTAAGCGCTGCGGACTAGAGACCACTTTCATAAATGCTGGCTTGCTGTGTGCAATTGTCGCAGGCTCATGGATTGAATCAGGAGTTGGCATTAGCCATAGAGGTTTTGGGAAATTTGGCTGGCGATGATTATCAAGATTAATAGAGCTGATATCTTTTGAGTACTTCACTTTGATTGATCGAATTGTATCTGCATCAAGTTCTTTGGTTTGTAGTTTGTATTCCGGTAAATGTTCATCATTAAGCACCAACGTTTTTACCGCACACTCCCCCATACGTTGAGTTAATTTATCCAGTAGGAATTGATAGTCCTTGAGCTGATTATTTGGATGGGATATCTCGGGAAATAATTCCTGACTTGACTGTGACGCTGGAGAAAAATCGTCACAAACAAGCTCTAAGTTCTCAACAGGGGCTTTAAGGGTAATATTTTCTAACTTTAACAAGGTTAAATCGATATAAGCGTTCATGCCGCCATGGAGAGATGAAGTTGTTATCTCAATATCGTCGCATGGGATACCGTAATAATAAAAACGCCAATGGAAACTATTAGGATGATACTGATGAAACAATAGATATTGGTAAAACTCTGCCATCATTTGCCGAATGGGGATTCTTAAAGAATCCAATGTGTCAACACCATTAGCAAACGATTGTTCTATTTTGTATTTATCCGCAAGTTGATAATCACCGCGATAATCTCGATCTTCGCCAGTGATTTTTTTGAGTAAGGCCACAAGGTCTTTACCAAAGCGTCTTCCGATCTCCGCCCTCGGCAGGGTAAGTAATTCACCTAAGGTACCTAGACCTAGATTTGCCAATTGCTGTTGTTGTTTTTTATCGATATCGAGAAACGACAGGGGTATTTTTTTGAGTAGCAATAAAAAATGTTCTTGGTCATATTTTTTCCAATCATCTTTCGCATACCCGTCTAAGCCCAAAAAATATTGGCTAAGCAGCCAGGCGGCCTGCGGTGTATGCCCAAGACCTAAGCGATGAGCAAAGCCAAAACCTTCCAGGTCATCTTTAACTAAACTTAATAGGTTAGACAAACCAGAAAATAATTTCAAACAACCACCAACTTCAAGCAGCAAACAAAAATTTTTATAGCGCGATACGCTTGGTGAAAAATGGTAAGCCCAAGATAGCAAAGACTCCATGGCATTTTGTTCTGCGCGCTCATTTCTTGTTTTAATAATAACATCAGGCTGCAATACATATACCGAAGCCAGCTTCATACCAATATCAATACCGGCTTCTAGCGCAACGGGACAGGCGAAAGCAATTTTTTGTTGCTTATCAGAAATTGCATAAATAGCTTGGAGGGTTTTTATGTCTTCAAAAGATTCATTACCAATTATTTTTTTGTTTTTTTCGCTAACAAGTAAATCAATGGGTAATTGAAAAAAATCTAAACACAGCCATAAAATACTGGGCTTTTCATGTTGAGTCTTCATTATGAAAGCCCCCTCAACGTAGTGACGCTGGCTTTTTTAGCTATGTTATTTTTATTGGGGGAGCCTGATCGCGAATGCTTTTCTGAGAAGTGCATTAATACTTGCGAAGGCAAAGCTAATTGCTCTGGGCTATATTGTTGCAGCGAGGTTAAATCCGGCGTGAGTGTTAACTCAAGCTGCTGACCGCTCCAACCTCCACGCTGTTTTAAAATCGATACGGCCAAACCCAACTGTGAACAATCCAACTCAAGGCGTAATGATGAAGGCGAAGCCTCTCGCTTTACAGATCGATTGCGGTACAAGGTGTGCCAACATTGCCCACGGTGAGCGGCTTGTTGTAAACGGCGCAACTGGCGACTATTCAATGTCAGTTTATTGGCCCAGGTTAATACCGCCCCACAGCAACCAGACTGTAATGTCTGTTCGGCACACCACAATAAATCTTTGGTGTTTTTCGGCTCAAGAATCAATACCGCATCAGGATCAATACCGCCCTGTGCCAGGGCAGGCCCATAGGGAATGTAAGGGGGAGCAATAAAAACCAGCCAGGGTCGCTGTTGTAGCACTCGGCGCAAACCTGGCAATAATAAGCGGAATTCACCTATACCAATTTTCGGCAGTAGTAATTCCGTCGTCGCGTTATCCGGCCAGCCACCATCGTGCAAGATTGCATCCAGCGCTTCGTAACCTGTTGATATGACAGATCTTGTCCGGCAAACCTGAGAGGCCTGCCAAACCGACGGGAGCTGTAGTATCTCTGTCAATTTCGGATTCATGGCACTTATATAGGGGCTTCGTGCTCATCAGCATGTCGCCAATAGCAATATTATGTATAAACAATGGGTTGATCCCGGCGTATTACGGAAGGCCAATACTACTGTATTTAAATACAGTATAGCAATAGAAATGTATCTCGGAAGGAAAAAATGAAAACAGAAGAAAGAGTGACTAAGACTAGCTATTCAGCCAGAAATCTAATGTAGCTTTCGCCACTGTATCTGGGGATTCTTGCGGAGAACAATGATTTAAGCCGGGAAAAACTAAACGTTTTGCGTTTGGAAAAATTGCCGTCGCCTTCGGGACTATCGCCTGATAAATGGGCTCAGAACACTCGGCACTGCTGATTAACAAAGGACAAGAAATTGTAGATAGAGATTGGAAAGGATCGCCACGATGATCACCAAGATAAGCATCTTGAAACGCAAAAAGAATCGTCTCTAAAATTTGCGTTTCTATTTCTGGAGAGCACTGCAATTCTACTTGGCCGTCATCGCGATCTTTAAACCCAACATCAATGTAAGCTTTGAGTATCGCTTCATCCCAAGTTTTAAATACAGGCTTTTCTTTGTAGTTTGCAAACAACTCTTCTCGATCTGAAAACACGCTGCGCCGATTAGTAAAAGCTCGCGCGCGTGCTCGAATAGAATCTTTCACCGTATCATGCAGACGCTTTTTTTCTTCCATAGACACATCAATAGACACATCAATAGACACATCATTTGCAGCAGACAAGGTTGGCTCCATGACAAATATTTTTTTGAACAAGGTATTTTCAATGCTCTGCGCTATCAGCATATCTGTACCACCCGCACTATGGCCGACGGCATAGGTGTCTTTTAAGCCAAGTGCCTTGCAAAAACCAATACAGTCTTCGGCGAAATCCATAAACTCATAACCCTGCTCCGGCTTACTGCTAAGACCATGGCCACGTCGATCATAAGCAAACACTTGAAAATGAGAAACGAGTTGTTCCGCAATTGGATTAAACGTCGCTGCAACAAAACTAGTACCGTGTAATAAGAGTAGCGATGGCTTATCGACAGCGTCAGGATTCCAACATACGTAAGACAAATCCATACCGTTGGGCAAGGTAACTTTTTTGGCTTGTGGCAACATTTGTTCTTTCATATTCATCTGTAATTATTTTTTATCCGACAACTTATGCTGATTCTTTAAGGCCTCTCGTTTTGCCAAATTACTAAGCTTTGCCTCATGTTCACCAATATAACGTTGAACCTCTTTGATATCTTGCCAGGCATAGGAACGTAAAGCCCAACCAATGGCTTTTTGTAAAAAGAATTCCTGCTCGGCTAAAGACGGTTTAATACAGGCATAGAGAAATTTTAAATCGGTTTTCTTCTTAAAACTTAACTGGCTTAATATCGCCGTACGTCGCTTCCAGATATTTGCATCAACAGACCACGCCTTGAGAATTTTTTTCATGTCCTTCGGGTGTTGCTCTAATAAATAACCAATGCGATGGGAGGCAATCACGTCGACATAATCCCACCAAGCCCCAGTGACAATCATCTCTTCATACATTGGCAAAGTATCGAGGGTTTGAAACTCAAGATATTGCTTTGCTTCGCACAATAAAATTCCACAATGACGTTCTTCACGAAACTTGGCTTTGCGCCATAACAATAAAACAGTATCGCGCCAATCGTCGGAGTTTTTTAAAGGGTACTGAGCAAAAATCTCTTTGCAGGTGGAGCGAATCAATGGCATTTTCACACCATAAAAAGGGGTCGCCGACTTCATATAGGATTGCATTTTCTGAGCGGCGATGGGATCAGCTTGAGATTGAAGAGCGGCTTTAAGCGAGGAGATTAGTTTTTTATTGGCGGGCATTGTTGAGACCTAAAATACAACAACAATAAAGTCAGCAAAATATTTCTTATTGCAATAAAAAATACTTATCCAAAACTCTTAATATTCATCACTAAAATATTCTGGCGCTAAATTTTCGAAGCGGGTGAAGTGGCCGACGAAAGCGGCGCGGGAGGTACCAACTTCACCGTTACGTTGTTTGCCGATAATTAATTCGGCGATACCTTTGTCAGGGCTTTCTTCGTTGTAGTATTCGTCGCGATAAATAAATAACACAATGTCCGCGTCCTGCTCGATAGCACCCGACTCACGTAAATCGGAATTCATTGGGCGTTTGTTGGGTCGCTGTTCAACACCACGATTTAACTGCGACAAAGCAATCACCGGGCAGTTATATTCTTTTGCGATGGCTTTTAATGAACGGGAAATTTCTGAAATTTCTTGCGTACGGCCTTCGGTACTACCGGCAACATGCATCAACTGAATATAGTCGATAACAATCATTGCGGGTTCGCCGTGCTCACGAGCAATTCTACGGGCTCGGGCTTTAATATCTTGTGGCGTTAAACCCGGAGTGTCATCAATAAATAATGGGCGGCCTTTCATTTTACCAACAGCGGCAGATAACTTAGGCCAATCCTCTTCTGTTAATTTTCCGTTACGCATTTTGCCTTGATGAATTCGACCAATGGATGACAACATTCTCATGACGAGAGATTGCGCAGGCATCTCCATACTGAAAACTAAAACAGGCATATCTTGATTTAAGATCGCGCTTTCAACAAAATTTAACGCTAATGCAGTTTTTCCCATTGACGGACGTGCCGCCAGAACAATCAATTCACCATTTTGCCAACCGGAAGTTCGCTCATCTAAATCTCTAAGGCCAGTAGATAAACCAGTGAGATCGTCATCGGAATCAAACAATTCTTCAATACGTTTGATGGCGCCTTTTAATAAGCCATCTACTTCGAGAAAGCCGCCTTCTTTGGGTCGGTCTTCAACAATTTCTGCAACCCGTCGTTCCGCTAATTGTAATAAAGCGGCTGAATCCAAACCGGCGGGATTTAAACTGGAGCGACTAATCTCATTTGCTGCTGAAATTAGTTGGCGGACGGTGGAGTGATCACGAACGATTTTCGCGTAAGAAGTAATATTCGCAGCACTAGGCGTATGGGAGGCCATTTCCGCGAGATAACCATGACCACCAATACGATCTAACTCACCATGACGTTCCAAGGCTTCCGCCAAAGTCACGATATCGAGAGGCTTGCTTTCTGTTGCTAACTCCACCATCACTTTAAAAATCTGACGATGGTCGTCTTTATAAAAGTCTTCAACTGTGACGAATTCTGCAACTGCATCAAAGCGGCTGTTATCCAGCATTAGGCCACCGATCACTGACTGTTCAGCCTCAACTGAATGGGGCAAGAAAGTCTCTACCGCAGAGCGCTGGGCTTCTGGGGCATCATCCATAAAGTCGTTATCGTAATCGTCGGGTAATTCAGCTTCCAATGACATAGGCGTAGCTTGTTTCGTCGGGCGCTCCAGAGAGAGCTATTTAAGTTATTGTTTTTTAAAAGAATATATTTCAGAGTAAAGACAAGAATGAAATATTTTGCTCACTACAAGGTAAATATGTGCGCGCAAAGTTGCAGGAATTGTAACGGTTTTTGAGCTTCGAAAATACCGGCAAGCAAGAATATCGGGAAAAGAAATGACTACCTTAGTGCCGGTAGAAACAAGGTACTAAAACAAAAACGCCGTAACCAAGAGCCAACACATTGGGCCATCTAGTCACGGCGTTTGAAAGGCTGCTCTCAAAGGAGAGCAGCAAAAAACGACAATTTTTATTCCGCTTCGATAACTAATTTAATAGCCTGGGTCACTTCGGAATGTAGTTGGATATCGATGTCATTTTCGCCAAGCTCACGAATAGTACCCTGAGGCAAACGCACTTCAGCCTTAGTGACTTCAACACCAGCAGCAGTAATCGCATCGGCGATATCTTTAGTACCAATTGAACCAAATAATTTACCTTCGTCACCCGCGTTTGCTGCAATTGTTACAACCAAACCTTCAAGCTTGTTTGCTCTCGCTTGTGCCGCACCAATTTGCTCAGCAGCAGCCGCTTCTAATTCCGCGCGACGGGCTTCAAATTCTTGAATATTTTTTTCAGTTGCGGGTATCGCTTTGCCTTGCGGCATTAAAAAGTTGCGTCCAAAGCCAGCTTTTACACTTACCTTGTCACCAATCGCGCCAAGTTTACCCATTTTTTCTAACAGAATAACGTCCATCAGTATGTCCTCAATGTATGTCTCGCAAAATAATAGCGGCGAGAGTTTTAACTTAATTTATTTTCTGTAATTCAATATTGTAGAAAACAAGATATTGCGCTTCTCTACGTGGCTTATTTTTGCAAGCTCATTTTTTACGAGCCAGGTTTTTACGAGCTTAGCGGGACAGGATTTTTTTTCTAAAATCAACCCAGCTATCCATCAACCCAATAACAACTGCAACCAAATATATCGCGGGTAGCATTGTCAAAATATAAAAAGCAATTAACCACTGCTTACCAAGCTTTTTCTCCGCCACGATATTATGAACTATCGTAACGCTGACTAAGAATAATGGTAGCGCTGCAACAAGCCCCCAATAATCATATTCACGTCGACTCAAACCCAAAACAGCTAAACCGAAACAGAATAGTGCTTGGCTTAAGTTTAATCGAAATTGATGAAACTCAAGCTGAAAACCACCAGGGTTATACAACATTGCTTGCCACCAACGTCCAACTAGAAGTGCTAAAAATGCACTCGTTGTTGCGACATAAGCAACTATGCCAGTTACCTTTGGAGCACTTAACTCAGTCACCTCAGAAACTTCATAGCCTTGCTGCTTTAACTGCTGAACTGCTTGCGCTTGAACCGAGTTCCATTGATCAACAAAAGCATTAATATGTTCTGGAAATGTAGAGCCAAAAACAAATCCGCCGGTAGCGCAAATTGCTAGCAAACCCAAAACGCTGACTGGCCAAGTGGAGCCTGATCGCAACACTAGCGCACCACCAATGGTCGCAGCCATGATTGTTAACACCAAAAATGTAAACGGTAACAAACTTACATCAACAGCGGTGAAAACAATGTAGGGCAACAATGCCCACACTAGGATATAAAATCCATTAAGGCCGCCACGACGAAGAGTAACTAAGGCAATCGCAGCGGAACCTAAAAAGGGTACAAAAAAACAGAGGCCGGCAAAAGCGGCTGCTTGCGCTCGCCCACGCATAATAAATTCAGCAAGGGCGCGCACCAATACTACTCCGTTTTTACTCGTGGCTATCGGTATAAGGTAGCAACGCTAAATATCGCGCACGCTTAATCGCTGAAGAAAGCTGACGCTGATATTTTGCTTTTGTACCCGTGATACGACTAGGAACTATTTTCCCAGTTTCTGATACGTAAGCTTTTAATGTTTCTAAATCTTTATAGTCAATTTGCTTCACGCCTTCAGCAGTGAAACGGCAAAACTTGCGACGTCGGAAAAATCTAGCCATCTTATTCTCCTCCCTCTTCTATTTCGGTTTCGGCTTCATCATCTAAATCGTCAGCGTCTTCATCGCTTTCGTCAGACTCAGCTGCACGCGCTTCACTTTCTTCGCGCTGTTCCATACGGGTTCGGCGCTCACGATTTTCAGCTTCTGCTTTCATGATGTGGGATTGCTCGGTGACAGCTTCATCACAACGCATAACCATGTTTCGCAACACAGCATCGTTATAACGGAAAGCCGTTTCAAGCTCGTCCAATACTTCCTGAGTACATTCAACATTCATCAGGATGTAGTGGGCTTTATGAATTTTATTAATGGAATAAGCAAGCTGGCGACGGCCCCAATCTTCTAGACGATGAACAGTGCCACCACCATTAGTAATTGAAGAGGTATAGCGTTCCACCATACCGGGTACCTGCTCGCTCTGGTCTGGATGGACCAAGAACACGATCTCGTAATGTCTCATTGTGACTCCTTACGGGTTAAAGCTTCCCGTCTATTCAACATAAATAGCGGTGAAGCAAGGAGCGCTAGCTGGCAATCGAGGCCATAGCTAGCGGGGGCGGCTATTCTAGGGGCTTGCCAATGGCTTTGCAAGCAGCGGGAGGTCAATTTTTAGGCAAGACCCAGTGCTTTTGCAAAACCACACACTAAACTCAGAAAAAACCTCTATCTCCAAGCATCGGACGCTCTGAATACAGCCCAAACAAGGTATTAGACTAAGGACTTTGCTATCCTATTTGGCCAGCCGGGCCATAAAATTTCATAACAATATAATCGCCAGGCTTATACTCATAGGGGCAAAATCGGCTATGCGACAAAACCACCAAAGCGCAATAAACCTCCGTGCGAATGCCTCTATGAAAAAGTTTATTTTGATAGTCCTGCTTTGCCCTTGGCTATTCATTCAAGCCAGCCCATCCTCCGCGCAGAGCTACCCCTCCTATACATCAGTCTACGTAAACGATTTTGCCAACATCCTCGATGCGGAACGTGAATCACGCCTTACTCAAATGCTCACATCTACTCGGGAATCCCGCGGTGTCGAGATAACTCTCGTCACCATTAACAGCCAAAGCGAATATGGCTTCCCTAAAGACATCGAAGGTTTCGCGACCGGTTTGTTTAACAAGTGGGGAATTGGTGATGCCGCGAGAAACGATGGAATATTGATACTCGTCGCAGTGCAGGATAGGCAAATGCGTATCGAATTAGGCAGAGGATATCCCAGGCGTTTTGATAACGAAGCGCAAACAATTATTGATAATTATTTTTTACCTGCCTTCAAACAAGGGAATTACGCCTCGGGCATTGAAGCAGGAACAAGAGAAACAATTCAAAAGATTAGTCTAAACATTCAAAGAGAAGAACTAGGAATTATCGCCAGTATTTATGATTCGGGAAAATCACTAGTACAAGACTGGGCACCGAGTGGAGTTTGGCCATGGATTGCAGGCCTTATTAGTTCCTTTTTTGGATTTGTAGGAATCAATCGATACAAAAGAAACAAACCGAGAAACTGCCAGATATGTAATAGAGAAATGCAAAGACTTGGCGAGGGTACTGACGACCATTATTTAAATCACGGCCAGCAAGTTGAAGAAAAAGTGCTATCAAAAGATTACGATGTTTGGCATTGCATCGTCGACAACAGCATCATCATCGAAGGTTATCGGAACTGGTTCACTCGTTACAAAGTCTGCAAGTATTGCAATTTTAGAACACTCCATGTTGAGCGAACGGTGATTGATGCCGCAACCGAACACAGTACCGGCACCGCAAAAATTGATTACAACTGCAAAAATTGCAAGCGACATTGGTTTGAAAACGTAACAATTCCGAAAATCAGCCGCGATCACTCATCGTCGTCTTCTTCAAGCTCGTTTAGTGGCGGCTCTTCTTCCGGTGGTGGCGCTTCTGGGAGTTGGTAGCTTTTGGTAAGAAATAAGCGCTGGTAAAAAACTGAAAGTTTAATTTTTTCTCTGGCGAATCGCTTCAAACAAACACACGCCAACAGCAACTGAAACATTTAAACTACTAACACCGCCGATCATGGGGATGCTAGCAAGATAATCGCAAGACTCTCGTGTTAGGCGTCGCATGCCTTCACCTTCTGCCCCCATCACAATAGCCATCGCCCCTTTGAGATCCGTTTCGTAAAGCGATTTATCGGCCTCTCCCGCGCTACCAACAATCCAAATCCCTCGCTGCTGTAACGCTTTCATGGACCTAGCTAAATTGGTAACTGGTACATAAGGAATTAATTCTGCCGCGCCACTTGCGACTTTACGAACCGTGGAATTAATACTAGCAGAATTATCTTTTGGCGCGATCACCGCATGAACACCAGCCGCTTCTGCGGTTCGTAAACAAGCGCCAAGATTATGTGGGTCGGTGACGCCATCGAGAATAAGTAGTAATGGAGGGACAGATTGCTCATCGAGCTTATCGAGAAGCTGATTTAAAAACGCTTCGTCGTGAACCTCACCTGCACTGCATTCGGCGATCACGCCTTGATGATTACCGTCTTCAATATCATCAAGTTCATCGCGAGATTTAAAACTATAACTTACACCTTGCTTTTCGGCTAAGGCAATTAGCTTTGCCACACGCTGATCTTTACGACCTTGTAAAACATATAATTGTTTAACTCGATCAGATGCCGACTTAAGCAACGTTTGTACTGAATGAATACCAAACACATATTCAGTTTTTTTACTTTTCGATGCACTCAAGATTAACGTCGCCCCTTCTTAGCCTTGGTCTTAGCTTTGGTCTTTGCTGTTGATTTTTTTCCGGCTTTGGATTTAGAAGAGGTTCTTTTTTTCCCGCTGCCACTTTTAGCCGATGTTTTTTTCGGACGATCACCACGGGGGGATTTTTTATTTTTAGTACTTCCTGAAGTGGCTTTATCTACTTCTTTTTGTGTCAGCAGATTAGTCTTGGTTTTTTTCGACTCAACTAATTCAAAATCTACTTTTCGCTCATCCAAATTAACGCGAACAACTTGCACTAATAATTCATCACCAAGACGAAATACCCGCCGCGAACGCTCACCAATTAAACGATATTGCGCCGCTTCGAAGTGATAATAATCTCTCGGCAAAGAAGTGATATGCACTAAGCCTTCAACATATAAATCTTTTAATTCAACAAATAGGCCAAATCCAGTTACCGAAGTAACCACACCTTCGAATTTATCGCCAACGTGGTCTTGTAAAAATTCACACTTTAACCAACTGGTAACATCACGAGTTGCGTCATCAGCTCTTCTTTCCGATAACGAGCACTGCTCACCAAGTTGCAGCATTTCCCCCATACCGTAGGGGAAAATGGCTTTCTTCTCGATTAATGCCGCACCACGTACTCGTTGCACGTGTGCAGACTTTTTGCGTGAGTGAATGATATGACGAATAGCGCGGTGTACTAATAAGTCCGGATAGCGACGGATCGGTGATGTGAAATGCGCATAGGCTTCATAATGCAAACCAAAATGGCCAAGATTTTCCGGTTGATAAACCGCTTGCTTCAAACTGCGCAACATCACGGTTTGAATAACATGAGCATCAGGGCGACCTTGGATTTTCTTTAGAACCTCTTGGTAATGGGCAGGCGATGGTTTATTCCCACCAGGCAGATAAAGACCAAGCTCCGCAAAAAACTCTCGTAAATTTTCTAACTTTTCTTCCGTGGGGCCTTCATGTACGCGATACAAACCAACAAGATCATGCGCTTGCAGAAAATTTGCTGCACTCACATTGGCGCACAACATACATTCTTCAATCAGCTTATGGGCATCATTTCTTTGTACGGGAACAATTTTTTCTATCTTTCGTTGCTCGTCAAAAATAATTCGTGTTTCAACGGTTTCGAAATCAATTGCACCGCGTTTACTACGTTCCTTTCGCAATACTTTGTATAGATTATGTAGCTCATCGATATGGGGAACTACTTCGCGATACTGCTTACGAAGATTACTGTCACTTTCTTCTTGGTTGCGTTCTGCGATCATCTTTCCGACTTGGTTGTAAGTCAGTCGCGCATGAGAGTGGATAACTGCTTCGAAAAACTTATAGTCGCTGACCTTTCCTTCAGCACTAATCGTCATTTCACAAACCATGGTCAATCTATCGACATGGGGATTGAGCGAACACAAACCATTTGAAATGGCCTCTGGCAGCATAGGGATAACATGGTCAGGAAAATAAACCGACGTCGCGCGCAAAACCGCTTCACGATCAAGCGCGGTATCAGGCTCTACATAAGATGAAACATCGGCAATGGCCACCCACAAACGCCAGCCGCTGGTATTTTTTTCCGCCAATGTTTTTGCTGAAGTGATAGCTTCGCAATAAACCGCATCATCAAAATCCCGCGCATCTTCACCATCGATAGTAACGAAAGGAAGATGACGTAAATCAACACGATGCTCTTTATCTTTTTCTTGTACTTCTTCAGGAATTTGTCCCGCTTGATCAAGTACCACCTGCGGCCAAACATGAGGAATGTTGTGGCTCCGAATCGCCACATCAATTTCCATACCCGGCGCCATGTGATCACCGAGGACCTGAAGAATTTTTCCCGCCGGTGGATGCTTGCGATCAGGTTGCTGAACAATTTCAAGCTCTACAAATTGGCCACTTTTGGCTTTTTCACCTTCGTCTTTTACAACGAGAATATCGACGTTAATTCTTGGGTTGTCCGGACGTACAAATTCCACGCCTTGTTCTTTATAGTAACGCCCGACTAACTTCTCAGTGTTACGACTGAGTACCTCAACGATAACCGCTTCGTTCTTACCTTTAAAATTCGCCCCAGAAGGACGAACTAACACTTCGTCACCATCAAATACTTTTTGCATTTGCCGAAAGGGCAAATATAAATCTTCGCCTCCCGCTTGAGGAATAACGAATCCAAAACCATCTTTATGGCCCTGAACCCTACCGCGAATCAGATTCATTTTATCGACGCGCCCATAGGCTTTGCGGCGATCGCGAATCACTTGGCCATCCCGCTCCATGGCAATTAGCCGGCGGCGCAAGGCCTCGATATCATCTTCATCAGTCAAACCCAGCTCATCTACCAAATCTTCATGGCTCAAGGGTTTACCGGCAGCCTCCAACTTATCGAGAATAAATTCCCGACTAGCAATAGGCTGACTATATTTTTCCGCCTCACGCTTGGCGTGGGGATCTTTGTTTTTTACTCTAGTTTTTTTCAAAATATTAAATTACTCAATTAAAAGAAGCGGCTACTATACTCCGAGTGCGGTTTGACATAAACCAGCAGCAGCACTAAGATCGCGACCGATTGACACCCTCGGAACATGATTTCTAGTTCACTGAAAGATATCGACGATATATCACAACCCGATGACAGGACGGCCACGCGTCGCGTATCAGGTTGAGAACACTGAGATTGAAGTAAGAGTAAATTTTCAATAAATCGAAAATGCCCAGGTGGTGCGTCTTGTAAACGAAAAGCGTAGACACATCGTGTCGAGGGAACAGATCAAAATTCCGAACACTGAATAGTTAAATCCACCCTATAAATGCCCAGGTGGTCGACTGCTCGGCAAATAATTGTTCCTTCATTATTTGCATTTACACCATCCATGGTGCTCGATGCAGGAGGTAGAACAACGCAGGAGCAGTTGTCGAGAAATTGACTCGCCCCATCCATGGGACTCGGTTCTTCGAACCAACCAAAACGGACGGTTGTTCTAATTTGTTCCAAACAAATTAGTGGGAGATGAAGCACACGATGTGCAAATGCCGCGTGAGGCAGGAGCCGGAAGCGGCCACGCGTAGCGTGTCGGGCATTTACCTCCGAACCTATAATAAAACAGAATATTTAAATCCACCCTCGAATTGCCCAGGTGGTGAAATTGGTAGACACGCTAGCTTCAGGTGCTAGTGCTCGCAAGGGCGTGCCGGTTCAAGTCCGGCCCTGGGCACCATACACTTTTCCATCGTAGTTTGAATTTGCGAACAACTAATTTATCACTTCGAAGACACAGCCGGACTAATCCTGCTAACTCTTTTTATTCGCGCTTCGCGCAGAGTTGTGTAGATAAATTATTCCGACTCAAACATTATTTCCGCTTCCAACCCAGTAGTACACAACCAACAAAACCAAGGCGATGACGGTTGAAATTAATTCCATACCTAATAAATACCATTGAATAGACGATCCACTGTCGTCATAGAAAATACTGCACAAACGAACAATCCCAATAGTTCCCACAATCAATACCATTGCAACGAGGCCGGTTTTCACCTCAAAGAACGCAGCATACAAAAGAAAGCAAGCTATACCGAGCATTAGCCCGCCATAAGTTGCCCTGATCTCGGTTTTAGAAATACCACTATTAATAGAAATCTCCATCGGCAAAACCGTAGCGACGGGATTAACCAAGCCCAAGACCCCAAAATAAAAAAAGAGGCCCGCACCTATAATCAGGAATATTCTTGGTAGATTGGTAATTATTATTTCCATAATCTTCGACCCGATAACTACGTTTGTTATTTTCATTCATTTTGACGCCGCAACATCCTTTCCATCTTTCGCTTATACGGCCGAAACCAAAGTTCAGAAAATATTATTGCGTAAATAACAGGTTTGGAGATAATCGCTAAATATCTCTGAAAATCCTCTTGAGGCAAATTCGAATGTATCACCAATGATATGCTTGTGATTAAAGAGGCTGAAACCCCAATTATGTAAGTGTTATTTATAACCATTTTTGCGTGAGCGATAAACTTGTTGAGCCCTCGAACATAATTAGGATATTTCACAATCCACGAAGTATTGTCATACAGGCGGTAGGTTTCACGAGCACCATGACTGATAATTGACACTAAAACCGTAAGACCCCAGACGATAGATATGCTTGCGAGTTCCCATTTTCCATTCGTTGCTGTTAGCAGTACAACGGTCATCGTCACTAAGCCCAGAATAAAAAGACCAATGACGCCGCTCCAATCGATCACATATTCTGATTTTTCGTCTCTTAATGCCGCCTCATCTGATTGAGACAATTCAGCTGGAGAAACTTCGAATACCGTTGCGAATGCTAATTTGCTGTCCATTGAGACCGATCCATCTTTTTCAGCCCTCTGGATCGTCCTTTCGCTTATACCGCTTATAGCGGCTAACTTTTCCTGAGACCAGCCTCTATCTTTCCGCAATTTCGTTAGTTTTTCTGGCGATAGTTTCATTCGTCCTCTCCGGTTTTAAATTACGGAGATAATGGCTTAAAAAGCTTAAATATCACCACGACAAAAACCCGACAAGTATCCGCCAAGCCGTCGCCATGAAAATGTAATACTCCAAATAGGTTCAATCGAGATATCAAAAACTCTTCTATTCTTTTGAAATACCAAAATCAATTGCCCTAACTTCATGAGCTTTACTCAGGGACTCTAGAATTATGGAATTGAATTATTTTCCATTGACCATTTCGCTTAGATAGAGCCATGCTAACGCGAAGTGGCGTGCCGGTAACTTGGTCTTTGGGGGTGACTTGCCACATGCCAGAAACGATCACTTCGGTCTCAGACAGTACTACCACAGAATAATCCAAGGCACTTGCTTTACGTTCTCCGGGAGGGCGTCGACTCAAGCCGGAAAAGTATGCGTGAATCCCATCAGTATCTTGGACTAAAGTCTTCGAGCCAGTTCCCCAAAATAAAGCGTCTTCCGAAAATAGCCCAACGATTCCCGCAGCATCAGAGTTAGTAAAGAATTCTAGAAATTGCTCGAAGACTGCTGCCGCATCCTCTTTAGGGTCTGCTTGCACTGCTGGCGACAAGAATGGAAACAACACGAATACTATTGAAATTATTTTAGTTTTCAAAAAAACCTCGTTTAAATATTTTCGGGGCTTCATATCCGCGATTATATAGACATGAAACTAAACTGTCTTTGCTACAAAATTCAAGCTTAGCATTTCTTTTGTTCGATGCGGGTATTTGTTTAGCTAGATAGAGTGGCCTGTAAATTTTTTATATGTATATTTTTACTCATTTAGAATACCAAATATTGGTGAGGAAAATAGCCCCACCAATTTAAGGTAAAAAATGTATTTATTCAGGCATGATAACTGAATCGATAACGTGAATTACACCGTTGCTAGTTTTGATGTCCGTCATCACTACCTGGGCACCATCAACGAATACTTTACCATCTTGCACGCTGATCCCAACGGATGTCCCTTGCACGGTTTTCGCTTCTTTTAAAGCAAGCACATCTTCAGCCAATACTTCACCAGCGACTACATGGTAAGTTAACACATTAGTTAAAGCGGCTTTGTCTGCAATTAGTGCATTTAGAGTAGCAGCCGGAATTTTTGAAAACGCTTCGTCGGTGGGCGCAAATACAGTGAAAGGGCCATCACCTTTTAAGGTATCTACCAAGTCCGCGGCCTGTACAGCTTTAACCAAAGTCGTAAAGTTACTGTTCGCAATGGCCGTATCAACAATATCCATCTGCTTCTTCGCTTCGTGATTTCCAGCAATAGCAAACGTTGATATCAAAGCGAACAAAGCACTAATGATTCCGAGTGGTAATTTCTTTTTCATGATTAGGAGCCTCTGTAATAAATTGATTTATCTGACAACATCTGTGTCAGTCAACAGTTTGTACGGGGAAACATAAATTTGGATCAGTTCGTTGACCAGCATTTCAATTTGATCGACATTTCAAAGAAGAATTTGGATGATACTGATCCGAAGCTAGGCAACACTACGTATATACCCATTAATCGTTTTCAGAATTTTGATTCATCACCGGCATGCTCACTGCGTAACTAATCGAAAATTTAATAGGTGCCAAAACTAAAATGATTTTACGAAGACTTACAGAGGGTTAGTAGTATGGTAAAAAATTTATGCGTAGTGCTAATTATTATTTTTTTTACGAAGGCTTCCATGGCAACTGAAGAGCCGGAGTACACTGTTATAGAAAAATCCGGTGCTTTTGAGTTACGCGTTTATGCCCCTATGATTGTGGCGGAAACACAAACCTCGGGCTCATTAGATGAGGCCTCCGATGCTGGATTTAAAGTAATCGCGGATTATATTTTTGGAAATAACACCTCACGTACTGGTGACGGTGAGAAAGTAAGCATGACCTCTCCAGTAACTGTTGCGCCTCTGGGGAACGGAGCGCCAGAATCTGAAAAAATTAGCATGACCGCGCCGGTAAGCATGAAACAAATCGACGGACAGTGGCGGATGCATTTTGTGATGCCTGAAAAATATACCTTGGACAGCTTGCCCAGCCCCAATAACCCGGCGGTGGTATTGCGCGAAGTACCTGAACATAAATACGCGGTCCTGCGTTTTTCGGGTTTCGCCGGTGAAGCTAAAATTGCAAAAAAAACCGTTGAACTGACGACGTGGCTGGCCAGCAAAGGCATTCGCCCAACAGGTGCACCTGAAATTGCACGCTACGACGCACCCTGGACTTTACCCTTTTTTCGCCGTAACGAGATCATGGTGAGGTATTAGTCGAAGCCGTGTATAAACTTTTTAGAAGCTTGTTTCGTATATAGAGGTATGAAATCAACTTTTGGTTGAACATATAGAGGATCAATTGTGAATGCTTCACTCTTTTATGACGGCACATGCCCATTATGCAGCAGAGAAATTACCGTTCTAAGGCGCCTAAGTAATGGTCGCATGAACTTCATCGATATCCACCAAGTAGACAAAGAAAATATTCCCAGCAAAGAGGCGTTATTAAAGCGGCTACATCTACGTAAAACGGATGGTACTTGGCTGATTGGTCTGGACGCCAATGTCTATGCTTGGTCTCAGACACCCTACGGTATACTGTTTAAAATTTTGAGAATTTGGCCTGTTCGTATTATTGCCGACGCTATCTATAACCGTTGGGCGGACCAACGTTTCAAGAAACGTTATCAATGTAAGGCATGTTTAAAATAAAGAATATTCAATAGTTAAGTATTTTCAATAGGTAGGCACTTATGTTTGGATGGCTAAAAAAAGACCCTATTAAAAAACTCGATGCACAATACCAAGCTAAATTAAAAGAAGCTATGGAATCACAACGCAACGGTAACATTCGTCGCTATGCTGAATTAACACAACAGGCTGAGTCTATTCGTGAATCAATGGAAGCGCTAAAAATAACTTCGCAGAAAAACCATTAGCAGCGCAGCACGAAGACGCTTAAAATTTTACCTCAGCTTTCTGCCTCAACACGTTTGATTATTACACCTGAAGCCTGCACACCAACATTATTAGCCTAACTATTTGCTTGAGAAAATACATAATGATGAGAATCGCACTTGCTACTGTTCTGGCTTTAGCACTAACAGGCTGTCTTGGCATGCCTAAGAGTGTTGCACCTGTCGAAGATTTTAAGTTAGATCGCTACCTAGGCACATGGTATGAGATCGCACGCTTGGATCATTCATTTGAACGTGGTCTCGAAAATGTTACTGCCGAATATTCGATGCGTGAGGATGGTGGTGTTTCAGTTGTAAATCGCGGCTATTCAATTAAAACCAAAGAATGGGAAGTGGCCGAGGGCAAAGCGTACTTTGTCGGCGATAAAAATACTGGCTATCTAAAGGTGTCATTCTTTGGCCCTTTTTACGGATCCTATGTCATATTTCAGATTGACAAGGAGGGTTACGAATACGCATTTGTGTCTGGGCCAGATACTTCGTATTTGTGGTTACTATCCCGAACGCCAAAAATTGAAAGCGAAGTTATCAAAAATTTTGTAACTCTCTCCGATGAACTTGGCTTTGATACCAGCAAATTAATATACGTTAAGCATGAGTAAGGTACTTAGCTATATTACTCGCACTAATTGATTTCAAAATTTAGTAGTAAAAACTCGAAACGCATTATACGGGCCGCAAACATGAACTTGCTTATTACTGGAGGAACAGGTTTTATCGGTACGGCTTTGTGCTCCCATCTTTCAGATCAGCATGACATTACGCTTAAGACCAGATACCCGGAGTCAATCAGCGGAAATATAAAGGGGATTTCAAGTCTGAGCCAACTCGCTCCTACTAAAGTATTCGATGTGGTAATAAATCTTGCGGGAGAGCCGATTGCCAACAAACGGTGGTCTAAAAACCAAAAACGAAAAATTATCGATAGTCGGATAAACGGCACAGAAGAATTAGTTAACTTTTTCAAAAATTCCAAGGAGAAACCCTCTTTGTTGATTAGCGGGTCCGCAATTGGGTACTACGGCGTCGGATCAACAAACGAAACTATCGATGAAGACAATTCAGGAGATAAAAGTTTTTCCAGCAGTCTTTGCACCAAATGGGAAAATACTGCAATGCAGGCCGAATCCCTAGGGATTCGTACCTGCACGCTGCGCACTGGAATCGTATTAGGTAAAAACGGCGGCGCCCTCAAGAGAATGCTATTGCCTTTTAAGCTGGGACTAGGTGGAAGAATAGGAACCAGAGATCAGTGGATGTCGTGGATTCATATTGATGATCTAATCGGTATCATCAATTATTGTATCGAGCATAAAGATCTACATGGCCCGATTAACGGTACAGCACCAAACCCTACTAGCAATGCAGAATTTACCAAGATACTCAGTAAAACCTTAAAACGCCCTGCTTTTTTCCACCTCCCTTCACCCATCATTAAATTTCTCGCAGGTGAAATGGGCGAAGAACTGTTGCTAGCCGGTAAAAAAGTTGTTCCATCAAAAATATTGGCCGCGGGATATAACTTCAAATATGCATATTTGGAAGAAGCCCTATCAAATATATTACACGCCGAGCAAAAGTAAACGGCCTTTGCCCCAGCTTATTAACTCTCAAGATAGCAATCTTTTATTCAAGCTATCTAGAATTATGAAATTGAATTATTTTCCATTGGCCATTTTGTTTTCAAAAAACTCTCCCATTAAAAATTTTTCGAGACTCCATATTGCGATTACTTAAAGCATTAAAAAGCCACCCCGGTTCCGACTTTCAGCAAAGGTCGCCAACAATTGTAGAATAATACTCACTCCCAATCGAAAATAAATCTCCTTCCACCTACCCTTTGGACCTTCAAGCGCAAGCTGCAATTTGTCGAATATTTTCACCCGACAAACTAAACAACATCCATTCTCGTTCATGCCGAGCACCAAGCGAATAATAAAATTGCTGGGCTTTTAGGTTAGAAGACAATACATCCCAACGGATTTTATTGCTACCTTTGATCTCACACTCGCAGGCAAGCTGTTTTACTAATTTGAAGCCAACATTTTGTGAGCGAAAATCCTCAATAACATAAAGCTCTTTGATGTAAGTCCAAGGGTTTAGATCATAGGTGAAAGGTAAATGATAATACACCAACATACCAATCAACTGATGCTCCTGCTCAGCGACCAGCACCGAAAATATTCTTTGATCGATAAGTTTTTCATGGAGTACTGATTCGGTGACTTTAAAGTGTTGTGCATAGCCTTCGAATTCAGCCAACTCTCGCATCAGGTCAACCAGAACTGCACAATCTTTGCGTTGAGCGTGTCGAATAATACAGGTTTTTCTAATCGCGGCTTTCAAGGGTAAATCCTTCATCAATCCATCCCGTTACACCGCCGATCATTTTCTTTACCGGTCGATTCAAACCGGCTAACTTGATTGCCGCTTTTTCAGTTGCGTTGCAATGCGGACCGGCACAATAAACAACAAAGAGTGTGTCGAGAGGAAACCCCTGCAGACTCGTTTCATTAATTCGATGATGGGGCAGACTGATTGCACCCGCGACATGCCCCGAGTTGTAGGCTTCCTCTCCTCTAACATCGAGAAGGACGAAGTCTTGACGATGATTACTAAGCGCATGATGCACGTCCCAGCAATCAGTTTCGAATTTCAACAAACTTTGAAAGTGTTCTAGTGCGGCATGGCTATCCGCTGCGCTTGGTCTTGATACGGCTGACATAGTTTTCTCCTTAAGATGTTCCGGTGGCCATTATCTCGGGTTTTTCCACATCGAAATATTGGCTTAAAAGACAATCTTCGATAAGATCACGCCATTCTTTTACC
Organism: Aurantivibrio infirmus; assembly: GCF_054767315.1. Classification (NCBI taxonomy): domain Bacteria; kingdom Pseudomonadati; phylum Pseudomonadota; class Gammaproteobacteria; order Cellvibrionales; family Cellvibrionaceae; genus Aurantivibrio; species Aurantivibrio infirmus. Next base: position 327,918 of record NZ_BAAFSK010000002.1, on the reverse strand, counting down.
GGGGACTCCATTGAAACACATCGCCATACTTGCCAATGATCAGGGCGCGTTCTTTGAGTTGGGCTGCGCTATCGAGGTATTCGGCCTACCTAGGCCAGAATATGAGAATTGGTATCAATGTGACGTTGTCTCATTTACTCAAGGCCCCTTGAACTTCACCAGTGGAATTCAAATTCACTGCAAAGTGATCGAATCTCTAGATGACTACAACATGCTTGTCATACCCAGCTGGCCGACAAATAAGTCCAAACCATCGCAGCAATTAATTGAGGAGGTTCTCAGCTTTCATAAAAAGGGCAAGCGAATCATCTCATATTGTTCCGGTGCATTTCTTTTAGGTGAAGCGGGTATTTTGAATGAACGCGACGCAACGACTCACTGGAAATATGCTGAGCGATTTAAAAAAGCATTTCCCAAGACCCACTATCTCGACGATGTACTCTACGTCTACGATGGGCTGATCGGTTGTTCCGCGGGCAGCGCTGCGGCCTTGGATTTGAGTATCGAAGTGGTGCGTAGCGATTACGGTTACAAAATTGCGAATCAAGTTGCGCGTCGTTTAGTTTTATCATCCCACCGAAAAGGTGGGCAATCTCAATTCGTTGAAACACCCATGTTAGCAATACCCAATCGTTTTTCAGAAACCTTGGACTGGGCACTCAATAATTTATCTTCCGCTATCGATATTAATACCTTAGCGAGAAAAGCAAACATGTCTAGACGAACTTTTGACAGGAAGTTCAAAACGACTTTCAACCTGTCTCCGAATAGCTGGCTCATTAATCAACGCTTAACTTTCGCAAAACAATTACTCGAAGAAAAAAAATACGCTATTGAAAAAGTGGCGCAAATGTCTGGCTTTGGTAATTCAATCACGATGCGGCACCATTTCAATAAATCTTATGGGATTTCGCCCAAACAATATAAGCAGCAATTTTAAATCTAGGCTTATAGGAAAATAGCGATCCATGTCGTTCTTTAATTTGGTCGCAGAGATTGTGCTGGATTCTGGTTGATGGTTTTATTCCCTTGCAATGCAATGGTAATAAATGCTAAAGCGATCGCAACACAACTAATAGCTAAAAATACAAGTAAGTTAATATCGATTCGGTAGGAAAAATTATCAAGCCATTGATTAATAGCATAGTAACTCAGGGCGAATGAAATCACCGAGGCAATCGCAACAAGCCCGGCGACATCCTTAAATAACATCATCAATATTTCCTGACGAGATGCACCTAAAATTTTTCGTATCCCAATTTCTTTAGTTCTTTGCGCCGTTGTAAAGGAAGATAAACCGAATAAGCCCATGCAAGAGATAAATACAGATAGCACTGCAAACAACACCACCAAGTTCAACAAGCGTCTCTCATTGGTATAAACTTGGCCTAATGCTTGATCATAAAATATCAACTCAGGTGGATGTGATGGATCCTGCTCCGACAAAGTATTCCGCACATGATTTAAAACACTCGGAATGTTTGATGCTGACAATCTGACTAAGAGTGTGCCCGTTAAATTGGCATTCTGGGTTGTCAAACTAGCAGGGTCAAAACGACGTAAAATTAGCGATTCTACTGGTTGGCGCAAAGATTCAAAATGAAAATCCTTAACCACACCCATAACCCGCGCATCAAGATTACCGCCGATCACAATACGTTTATTTACTGCCTGATCGCGCCAATTTAGACGCTTGGACATGGTTTCATTTATTAAAATTCTTTCATGCTCGACTTCATTTTCATCAAATTGACGGCCTTCACTTATCTTGATTCCCATTAAATCTAAATAATCGTCATCTACCCAGGCACCGCTAGTCGCTTGAGAAGTTAATGTGCCTACACCATCGTCGACTTGCACTGCGAAATACGGTGCAGTATCGATACCTGGAACTTTTAAACTACTCGCAACACCCAAAACCCGGTTATCGCGCATTAAAGCGGTTTTGATAGTGGGAATTTTTTTAAGAACTTCGCTGCCACGTAACTTCACCAATAGCAAATTATCAGTATTAAATCCCACGGCTTGGTTTTTCAAAAAATTAATTTGCGATGCCATTAAAAATGCAACGGAAATGATAGCGATCGAAAAGGTGAATTGCAGTACGACTAAAACTTGCTGCACGGTGCCACGCTTACCACCACTACCGGTTCGCGCAGAAGAACTCAAGGCTGTTTCTGGGCTAATGTTGGCGAGATAGAATGCAGGATATAAGCCCATTCCCAAACCTAACAAAAAACCAAAGATAATAATGGGAATAATTAGCCAGGGTTCTTGGATTAAACTGAATGATAACTTGTCACTGATCAATTGATTCATAAAACCCTGCTCCAAGAGCATTCCAACTAATACTAATGCGCAGAACAAGGCGGTGAATGAAAGTAACATCGATTCGCAAAGAAAATACAGAATGAGTTGCGGTGCATCAGCTCCCAATATTTTTCGTAAGCCTACTTCGTTACTGCGTTTGATTGAGCGCGCAATAGCGAGGTTCATGGAATTAATGCAGGCTATTGCTAAAACGAATATACCCATTATCGCGCAAGCGATTAATGCAAACTTACTCCCACGGGGTTGGTCACCGCCGACAATGGAGTTGAGGTGAATATCGGCCAATGGCTCTAAATAAAATGAGCGCTTCTTACCAATTCGAGCACCACCTTCCGCCATGTAACGGTCGTAGAGATCCCAGGTCATTGATTCAATGCGTTGTGGATCAAGGTCGACGTCCATTCTTAAATAGGTTATCGCATTCACAAACCATAATTCACGGTTATAGTTTTGAGTCGGTTGGCTAGAGATGAAATCTTGATAGGAAACTAAGGCACTGTATTTCAAATGGGTGTTTGTCGGTAAATCTTTAAACACGAGCGCAACCTTGAAGTTGCCAAAATCGGATTCAAGATCCAGACCCACTGGATTCAGATCACCAAAGTAGGTACGCGCTACTGTTTCATTGATTGCTATGCTACCGGGAGATAAGAGAGCGCTTTCTGGATCGCCATAAAGAATATCATGAGAAAAAAGTTTAAAAACATTGGCGTCTGCGTAATAGATATTTTCCCAATACAGTTTAGTTTCGTCATACCTCAGAAGTTGCGCGGAGAAATTAGTGTTATCGATTGGTGTGAATCGAACAGTCTCCAGTATATCCGGATAATTTTTAGCCAACAATTCTGCTAATTCTCGTGAAGTACGAGAACGGTAAGCGATGCTCCCATCTTCTGAATGCAATCTATCAGCGACCCGATAAATGTATTGGTGGTCTTTAAAGTGCCTATCGTAGCTAAGCTGGGTCCGCAAGAATATTGCCAAAATTAAAAAACAGGCAATACCTAAAATCAAACCGGAGAGATTGATAAAAACATAGGCGTAGTCCTTACGTAGATTGCGCAAGGTAACTAATAAATTCATTTTAAACATGATGAACCCTCAACTTTATTGAGGGTTATTATGGAGAGTCAAAACAGCGTGTCGTCTCAAGTACTGAAGTTGAGACCAAGAATCACGATCTTAACATTTCATTGCCTTTAGAGAGCTGCTTCAAATAAGCGGTGGGTGTTTTTCCGGTGTGTTTTAGAAAATTTTTATTAAAAGCCGATTTACTTTGAAAGCCCGCTTGAAACGCGATATCCAATAACGAAACATCGTTTAAAGTGCGAAACAGGGTTTCGACTTCGGCTACACGATAGCTATTCACATAGTCATAAAAGCTCGTATTCATTACTTGATTAATTAACTTGGATAATTTTCGTGGTGATACCGACAGTAGTTCGGCCAAACGATTGATATTTAGTCGAGAATTCAAAAACGGTTTTTCTTCTCTCATGAATAAATCAAGATCGTCTTTTAATCTAATCCATTCATCTTCGTTTTCACCAATTAACTTGTTATTCGTATCTAAAGTTTCTTTTGAACTATCTTCCTTTTCATCAAATTTAGGAAAATCTTCACTAGAGCGCGACACTAGATTTAAAACTACAAAATTTAGAAACACAAAGCTCAAGAATATTACCACGCCAGGGCTGGGGAGCCCTTCTAGCACTCCAGGATCACCTGAAATCCAGTGGTAGATGAGTAATACTGAATAGACAGAATAACTTGCAATGATGAGTACGTTTATAAAGCGCAAATAACGTATTCGCAGAGATTGCTCAAATGAAAGTAAGTTTGATAAATCGACTCCATAACTTTTAAGAACCCTGAATGTTAAAACCAAATAAACTAAAAAGTGAATACTAGAAGCCAACCTACCCTCAATAGTGCGATAGAAAAATAGATCTACTAAAGAAGAGGGTATTTGTGTTAAAAAGCCATCGTTAGCAACCCAGGGAGAAAGAAAAAATGGGGTTAAGAAAATACATTTCACAACGAAAGGCAAGAAATGTAAAAGCTGCCAGGAGGATGTTATCGGATTCTTTCCAGTCAGAGATTTAATATAAAAGTACATGACCGGCGGCAGCAAAGCCCAAGTCGCGCGAAAAATATGCATCCTCGGGAAGCTAGGATAAAGCTGATGTAATGACATCATATAAGCGATTAAACATACCGCGATCGTGAACAACCACAGCACCTCAAAGCGCTCAAACACAAGTAGTCTACGTGGCCGCAATATCAAAACTAGTCCGGCAACCATACAATGTAAAATCACATAACATGACACCAGAGTGAATAACTGATTGCCCATAGAATACTGCTACCCTTCTAGCGAAAAAAGACGAGACTAATAGAGCGATGGAACAATTGCTAGAAAATTTCGTTTAATAAATGCAAATCTAAAAAGAAGGTACAGATACCATTACGATGGGCGATAACAAACAAATTAGGTCTTGGTCGTCATCATCAAAAATCCAGAGAACGCAGCATTCGATGGCGATAGGCTTTTATTGACTTTGGTTTTTGCTTCGTTAATTAGCAGGCGATATTTTTTGTAGAAATCCCAGGTCGGTTGTGGTTTGTAAATGGGATCGGTAATTTCAAAATACTTTAATACGTTCTTGGCTGTTGTCGGCTTTACGAATACTTCTGTACTGGGGTGGTAATATGCGGGGATGATCGTTAGAAGACTCCACTTGGCGAGCTTTTCGGTTTTTAGTATGTCAACGAAGGCTTCGAAGCCAGCTTGTTGTTTCTTTTGCGACTTGTTATGAAGCCATTCGCTCAGAGCATGAACCATAAAATATTTAGCGCCTTCGTCGAGACCTTTAACAAAGTCGCGAAATTTTGGTTTTTCAAATAGCGATACCATTGACGAGCGGCTAACAACTTTCACCATATTGTCTGCGGCAACGTGCACATTCGAGCAAGCGGTTTTGGAAAAACTCTCTTGCGCAAAAACCGTCATCTTGTTCACGTTGTGCTTCTTTGCAATGGCAAGCATTGCAGGATCATCAAACCCACCGGGATACTGCATTAAAAAGTCAGCTTGCGCCTGCTTGAGCCGCTTTAAATCCAACATGATGATTCCTAGTGATGCGGTAAAGAATATGGCGAGTAAATTTTGAATCCAGAGTTTACCCGCCACCTCCTAAACACGCAACGCTACACCGCCATCGCGAACCATTGCTGCTGTTTCATTGCTTTTAGTCTACGCTTTGCCTTTTTATTGTCTCGAATAAAAGAGGGCCCTTCGTTGACTACATCAAAACAAAAACGCTTTGGTAGTTCGGTATACAGTGATTTTGGAGGCTTGCGAGACTTAATTTGCTTTAGCACCGCTCCAGTATTAAAACTGTGGTAATAAATATTTCGAATTCCGATTTCATCGACAATAAAATTTACCGCAGCATTGAGCATTGCCTCGCTCCAAATTTTTTGATGTTTGCTGACTTCCTGGAGATAAGCAAACACCTTATCGACATACAAAAGCTGATCGTAATATGAAAATCTAGATAATTTTCTATGTGCTGCTCGCTGACATAAGCTCTCAAGCCAGCCAACGGAACGCAACCAATCGGTTTGTACCTCTTCAATAAGCGCTTCATTGCTCGCGAAATCAAAATCGATACGCGCCCAAGCCATAGTGCAACGTTTGGACGATACAGGATGGCCTCTATACTGAAACTCGTCAAAATCACCCAACGCTTTTGTTCGATACGCTTCGTCATGTTTATTACTGAAATTAAGTTGTAGCACCAAATTTGAACCGGGCCTAGATACTTGCTCCCATTCATAGGATCGATTATCACCCCAAGTACCTAAGGTCAGCACATAACTCTCACATTCACTCTCCCACATTGCATCTAAATGTCTATGAGAGAGAAGCCCTTTCCCCAAGCTCGCCAATAGCTCTGCAAATATTGGCTTGGCTAATAATTTCGCATATTTTGATTGACGAATGTGCGCGAGGGTTTGATCACCATGACGAAAAAGATAGCGGCGCAGCAATGAAACAGCGTAAGCGTCTTTATAATAGTGATAAAGCGTTCGATTTTTTGGCAAACAATCGATTACCTCTTTTGCTAATAAAATGTCCATGATCTTCTCTATACTTCCGGTTAACTAACTATTTTCTATATTATTTATCTCGTTTCGCCTTCATCTCGAATAAAAATCTCGATTAGAACCGTCCCAACGTCCCGATTCCATACAACAGCGTTTGAAATCTACGACTTGATCCGCATGGGCAAGGGTCGTTTCGTCCCAAACGCTCTATTAAGTCTTTGTCCCCATGTACGATCCTATCGCCACGCTTTACTTGCGTTTCCGATGGATAACCTCGCTTACGTTTACTGCTTGGCTCGAAACCAATGCATGCTGTGTTGTAATTTAGTTTTCATGATCAACTCCTTGTGTTTCGTTTAACTAATGACCTATGCATTTTTTACTATGGGTTTTATATTTTTATTAATTTTCCTGCTGATAAAAAATAGGCCATGGTGATAACCATGACCTATCGTTATACAAAAGCGTATCTCAGTTTGACGCTCGCTTTATTTTTTGCGCAGCCTCATTATTAAATACGCCTTTATCTAATTAACACGCCTAATTGGATCGAAGCTTTACAAGCTCATTCATTACACCATCAAGACCGCCGTAAACGGTGATGTTATTGATGCTTTTAGTAACTCGCTCTAATGACTCCAATTCTTTCAGGCGCATTAGTACGGCATTATTTTCCATTAATTTCGCAGTGTTATGCAGTGAGCGCATCGCTTGAGTTTCTTCACGACGCTTAATTAGATTTGCCTCTGCCTCTTTTTGAGCTTCGACAACCTGATTAAGAATCACTTTCATATCACCGGGCAAGATAATGTCTTTAACGCCGACGCCTTGCAGGCTAATACCGTAATCTTTTAGCTTCTGGCGTACGCCATCAGCGATAACACTATTCAGAAGATTTTTGTCTTCCAATAGCTCATCAAGAGTTTTGGTACCAATCGCTTCGCGTAAACGCAATTGCAATTCTTGATAAATAAAAGCCGCATAGTCTTTTAGCTTTAATGCAACGGTTTTTACATCGTCGATACGATAGCTAGAAGACAAGTTGACTCGCAAACTTACGCGGTCTTTAGTCAAGATTTCTTGACCGCTGACTTCAATAACTTGCAAACGCATATCAATCGATTTAACAGTAATCGCACGATTGTACTTCCAGAAACCGTAGCTACCGGCTTGCAGAAGGCGTTCGAATTTACCATTTACCAGCAACAGGCCGACATGTTCGTCGGGGACTTCATTGTATTGAATCGCATTAATCACTTCACGGCTGCGGCCAATTTTTAAACCACGACCTAAAATAGCAATCAATTTTTCATCAATGCAGTAATCTTCACTAATATCGATAACATCGACACGAACATCCTCAACACCTTTCCATACGGTTAGCGCTGTACCAGGCGCTAGAACATCGACTAAGTGCTTATCTCGATACAGTAAACCAACTTCAGTATCGCTAAGTTCCTTACGTTGCAGATACGCATCTAATTTTTCTACGTAGTTATTCAACAGAAACTTGGTACGTTTGTTTTCAAAGACCACATCGGTAATGTCGTACGTTTCCAAACTGATATTATCGAACAGGGTTCTAATTCGGTGACGGCCACTTTCCAGAACGCCTACGAATCGATCACGTCGATACAGTAAAACGCGCTGATTGTCAGCGACGTCAATTGTTTTCCAAAACATTTTACTACTCCTTTAATACTTTCAATTTTTTCCAATAAAGACGAGGTCCACCCAGGGAAATCACGGTTGTTGGTTTGCGCAAAACAGGTGTTAGCACAAGAGACTGTTTAGCCAGGCTGGGGGAAATGTCTTATCGCAACAACAGATCTCCCTCCTATTTAAACAACGTAGTAACAACACATGTAAAACGAACCCACCAATAACGGCGACAACGCCGGCGTTAAATTGAGACATCCTTGTTTACATTGCTTGCGCAATGCCTTCCTGTGAAACAATCTAACTATGGACCTCTAGTGATTTAATCAAGCGATAAACTTGTGAGGATTCGAACCTCAGTCTCTCGACATACCGTTTACTGCGTGAAAGGCAGTTAGTTGCTGAGGCAGGATTTGAACCTGCTACCCATCGATTATGAGTCGATTGCTCTCCCAATGAGCTACAAAGCACGGAGTTCAAGCGTTTTGTTACTGCTCGGTATGCAATACATCAATGATGTTGCACCGGACCGGCGTACAGAACCGGAACCGCAGAACAGGCAACAACAACTTAAACAAGGTATGGCAAACCGTAGAACTACACAGCCTGCCAAATTCTTTAACGACAAGTCGGAGTCACTAAATTTAAATACGCGACCTTGTCCTTATTAAATTTTGCCAATTCCAATTCACCGTTTATAGGAGCGATCGAAACTAAGTGCTCAATTTTCAGATATAAGGAACCCTCGTATGCATTCAACTTACCTTTGCCAAATTGGAATAGCTGGTCTTCTTTTTCATCGCCATTGTCGTCATAGTTGGCGGACACCCAATAAACATTGTCGAGTTTAAAATAACCTGCGTTCAGTTGATTGGACACGATACCTTCAAACACTGCTTTGAGTATTTGGCCTTTATATCCCCAAACGTTGTCATTTAATTTTGTTGTTTCAATTTTTACACATCGTAATTGTTCCATTGTGGGCCTCCGTTAATAAGCTAAGTGGCAGCTGCGTATTCTTATACAGTTGACCACTGCCTTTTGCCTGAAAAATTTGCGCTCAAATATTCCATCTGGTCCGCCAAAATTTTTCTATTTGCCAAATACATAAATTCATAAATATTGGGTGTAAAGGGAATGGCTAACAACTCCATACCCGCTTGCTCCGGCGTGCGACCACCCTTATGATGATTGCAACGCTGACAAGCGGTGACGACGTTAGTCCAAACATCCTTACCACCTTGTACTCGTGGAATAATGTGATCACGGGTTAACAGTGATCTCGCAAAAACCTTTCCACAATACATACACATATTGTTATCGCGACGAAATAAAAATGAATTCGCGAGCGAAGGTGTATCGGACACATGCTTTGCTTGACGGCCTTCGGTTGCAATAACCGACGCTAACGCGATAGCTGATCGGCGGCCTTGGTCATTAACACCGCCGCGCATCACCCAAGCACTATCACCAAGCTGCCACTTAACTCTGTTTTTACAGTAAAGCAATACGGCTTCTTGTAATGAAAGCCAGTACCTTGGCATACCGGAAAGATCGAGCTGTAATACTTGATTCATGCCGTTCTCCTTAATTTTCGGTACAGCTAAAATTTAGAAGTATCGACACCTTAAGTACTACCTAATTTATCGATACTCGCTAATGAATGGTTTTTCGGAAAAATATCCCGTCACCAATAAACCCATTCGTGTTCAAAAATTCTCCTAAAATTTTTCGATGTTCCGACACGTTAGTGGTGATCATTACGTATAAGGGCAAGCGATTTTTTTGCTTGGCCCATCTCAAAACATCAAGTCCAGTTTTACGCCCTTCTAAACTCTGCCCGATATACAGCATGCTGATTGGGCGCTCATTTAAAATACGTTGTCCGTCTCTCGCGGAAGTACATTTGTAGTCCGCAGAGTATTGTTGGTTTTTATCTATAACTAATCTCATTTTAAAATTCCTTCTTACTATCCTTTAAAAAATTAAAGGCAACCTCCTTGTTAGCCTTTAACATTTACAACTTGTCGAAGTGTATGCACGATCTCGACAAGGTCTGATTGATTGTCCATCACCGATTCGATTGGCTTGTACGCCATCGGAATCTCGTCAATCACGCCCTTGTCTTTACGGCATTCGATACCTTCGGTGGCAGCGACCAAATCGCTTACTCGATATTTTCTCGCGGCAGCAGTGCGACTTAATCGACGTCCTGCACCGTGGGAACAAGAACAAAAAGATTCCTCTTCTCCCTTACCTCGAACAATAAAACTTTTATCGCCCATTGATCCGGGAATAATCCCTAAGTCGTCTTTTCTTGCACGTATCGCTCCTTTACGCGTTACCCACACATTTCTACCAAAATGGTTTTCCTTTTCCACGTAATTGTGATGGCAGTTGATCGCTTCTTGGGTGATAGAAAAATCCGGCAAATGATTTTTCAGTGCACCTAATACCGCATCCATCATGTGAGCGCGGTTTAACAGGGCATAATCTTGCCCCCAAGAAACGGCCTCAATGTAGTCATCGTAGTAATCGGATCCTTCCGATAAATAAGCTAAATCACGATCAGGTAAGTGGATCATCCATTTTTCCATTTCACGTTTCGCCAAGGCGATAAAGTACATACCGATCTTATTACCGACACCACGACTCCCTGAGTGCAGCATTACCCATACATCTTGATTTTCATCCAAACACAGTTCGATAAAGTGATTACCTGAACCCAAAGTTCCTAACTGTTTTGCAAAGCGATTCAACTTCATCATTTTGCTTAACTGCGGATGTTTCTCGAAAATTTTTCCAAGACGCATCGATACATCATGCCCACCAGCGATCCGCGGATCTCTGTGTTCACCACCCGCGCCAACAGGAACGACTGATTCAATACTCGAACGAATTGCTTTCAAATTGTCGGGTAAATCTTTTGCTTTTAAGGACAAACGAATCGCGTTCATTCCACAACCGATATCAACACCCACAGCAGCGGGAATAATCGCTTTCTCAGTTGCAATCACACTTCCAACGGTCGCCCCTCTACCTAAATGCACATCTGGCATTGCTGCAACGTGCTTAAAGACAAACGGTAAATTCGCAACCCGACTCAACTGAGCCTGAGTATTGTAGTCAATATCGTCAGTCCAAATTTTTACCGATAAGCGCTGATCTTTATGCGGCGCTAATACTTTTTTAATAGCCATGACAGCGTCTCCTTTTAATTGGTTGAAGGTGCGGGAGTTGTTGTGTACCTCCCTGTACTCAATCGCTTCGCGACCGCCCTTCGGCGGCCAAATTTTTTCCCGAAAAATTTGTTAAACCCACCTGTCTCCGCTTAAAAGGCGGATGCCCAACCACTAGGCCAACCTTCATAAATAAATACTTTTTCTAATTTGGTCAGAGTGGATGGAGTTGAACCATCGACCCCTTGGTTCCAAACCAAGTGCGCTACCAGACTGCGCTACACTCTGAGATTTTTCCTTTTTAATTGGTGCCCCACCCCAGGGTCGAACTGGGAACCTCCTGGATCTAAGCCAGGCGCCTCTGCCAATTGGGCTAGCCGGGCAAAATTTGGTACACCGAGCGGGGGTCGAACCCACAACAAGCAAATTTTAAGTCTGCCGCGTCTGCCAGTTGCGCCATCGGTGTATTGTTTGGCTGGGATAATAGGGGTCGAACCTATAACCGCCCAGTTAACAGCCGGGTGCTCTACCGATTGAGCTATATCCCAAAATGTCTTTTCTATTCACTACAAAATAATTTTCTAGTTCAGCTGAAGTTAATTTACTTCGCTACACGTCGTCGTTACTGATTACATACTTGCGCTCGTAACTGCCTTTCCCCTTTTTGGGTTTTTCGACTTTCATTCCAAATTGCGGGTTACCTTTAATCGCCAACAGGCGATTCCGATAACGATGTCTTTTCCGCTTCATCTATTCATACCTCACTAAAATTGGCACAGTGAGTTGGACTTGAACCAACACTCTCCGGATCTTCAATCCAGTGCTCTACCATTGGAGCTATCACTGCCTTGTTTTCACCGATCCCATCTGCATTGGACATATAGTTATCGAAGCTTAAGGTTCAATAACTAATATCAAATGCCAAAAACTAAAAAACCCCGATTGGATTAAACCAACCGGGGTTTTAATAAGATATCCGGATGGCAACAGCCATCCGGTTTTTGGATTACTGTCTTTAGGTGATTTTGTCTTCGTTCTTAGGTTCAACTATCAAACCGTTCACTACACGCTGCTGTGAAATATCAAAACCCTGATCAAACCCTGACAAAAAAGAGGGCGTATGCGAACACGACAAGAGATAGGCACAAAATTGTGTCTCTGTTTGTTTATTTGTCATTGTCGGGTTTTGATAAAACATAAAAATCTCTATTAAAATTCCTAATTAGTTGTTTCTGTTTTGTCTATTAGTTTTTCTATTGGTTTTTTTACAACACAAACATTCTTATCTGTACTGCTAATTTCGTAAATATTAGAAATATTTTTTCGCCATGACAAGTCATTTTTTGGTAACAAATTTTAGTATATTTCAATTAGAAATATGCAACCAATCTCCTTTTCCCAGCAGTTACCCTACCGTCTTAATTTACGATATATCGACCATGGGATATTGTTATGGCTTAGAATTCATACTTAAGCTCACTATCGGTTAACTTTATTTGTCTCATCTATAAAAAATCGTTCTAACGCTCCTCACTAAATTCGATATAAAAATTCACTTATTGCTATTCCTTTTTAATAATTTTATTCCTAACACAAACTCAAGGCATAAAAAAACCCGAAAGTTACCTTCCGGGTTTCATGAAAGAAGAAATGTCTGGAAGGCTTAGTGCCTACCAGATTAAGTAAAACTTAAATCACGGACACCAACAAAAAATCTGAAGTCACAAAGGGATATGATCCCTGCAACCGCTCAGATCTACTTTTATTAATTATTAAACAACGATATTTCATTGCATTACTTTTTATGTTAAAAATTTGGACGGCGAGTATACCCAGCGATAAGGCAGCTCGCAACAAGCAAATGACTTTAGCTCGACAAGAAAGGAGGATCGATAGGACACAACAGAAAGGCTCTATAAAAAATAATAAGCTCGCCACCGAGAGGTTGATTAAAGGTGTCGAACTTTACGACAAGATAAAACACGCCCTCCTTTTATTAGTCTATTCTGTTCTATAGAGATACAAAAAATTTGGCTGTGGCGTCGATATATATCTATTTGAGATGGACGTCAAAGGGTGTTAACTCCATGTTTTTATTAAAAAAAAGCGAACTAGCTATACCAATTCTAGAGTCTTTACTGGCCCAGTTAGACAGCGGTCAAACACTAAAGATTGATAAAGAAAAGAATGATGATTCGAATTTAATTTTGGGCTTACTACAAGAATTAGTGGACAAGGTTAACCACCTTAGAGATGAAAAGGATAACACCGCTCAACACCTGAAGCGCCTGGAAGATTACGCACGAATCGAAGGTATCGGTTTATGGGATACAGAAATTCCTCCCTCAAGACGACCCGGTTTAGACGCGACTTTCATTTGGTCACCTTTTTTTCGAGAATTTTTGGGCTTTAAAACCGAGAGCGAGTTCCCGAACGTATTAAATAGTTGGATGTCGCGATTGCATAATGATGACAAGAAAAATGTTATCTCAATGTTCGCCGCCCATCTCGACGACTTCACAGGCACAACCCCTTTCGAACTCGATTACCGCTTAAAATTAAAATCTGGCGAGTATCAATGGTTTCATGCTAATGCAGTCACAACGAGAGATTCAGAAGGTAACCCTCTACATACCGCTGGCACTATGACCAACATCCATCAGCGCAAAATAAGTGAGCTATATAAGGAAGAACAATATCAAAACAATTTACAGATCATTGATCAAGTAAACAATTTTGCTAAGGAAATCATCGAAGGTTTCGAAGCAACATGTAAGGATTTATCAAGTGCTTCCGACACCACCAATCAGGCAACTCATAAAACTCAGGAAGGCAATAACAAAACTGCCAAAATGACAGAAATGATTAATTCAGTTTCTGAAAAAAATAACTTAGTACACGCAATCTCCGCGAAAATTCAGTCTATCGCACAGCAGACAAACTTACTCGCACTAAACGCTACGATAGAGTCTGCCCGCGCGGGAGAAATGGGGCGCGGTTTTTCAGTCGTCGCTGACGAAGTTAAAAAACTTGCCGGACATTCACAAGATTTCTCGAATGAAATTACCCAGCTTATTTTAGATGCCGCCAATGAAGCCAATAATGGCGTCGGTACAGTGGAGGAAATAAGTCATTCTATGGAGGATATTGAACGGGCAATTCAAGAAGTTAATACAGCTATCGGCAATGCCTATAGTGTGATTGAATCGCAGTCTTCAAAAATAGGCCAAATTCGTGAAGTTGTGTCAAAACTAAATTAAATTTATCTGAATAAAAAATGCTGGCCGCTAATTACACGTCATCATGCATTGCTGATAATCTCATCTAACTTCTTTAGATGAGTTATTAATGGTTCTGAAGTCAGCGACGAAACTCTAAAGTATTCTTCCGCCATCGGTGCAACCCCACAGCTTTCTGGTAATGGCAAGGTCGACTCCACTAATACCTTAATCCGTTCTATAAAAACAAACTGCAACCATTGCGGGAAACTCATCGTATCAACAAAAAAAGGTTGCTTGCTTTGAAAGGCGACATCTTCCGGCCTCTCCTCGCTCCAGCAGTCTATTGTTCGCAATTCATTTTCTATATCGATTAGCAGTCTCGCTATCGCCTTATAGCTTGCCATCCTTCATGTAGCCTTTCATTTAAAGTTGGAGAGAACGCCTTTACGAATCTAAGCCGTCCGCACATATTAATCGAGTCGCTATCTTTTGTCTGCAGAGGCCATCAATGGTATGGTTTGAAATCTCAAAATTTATCCAGGCCCAGTCCAACAATAAATACTATTCATTGCACATCGGTGTAGAATCACCAAAAAATCAATTTAATTTTAGTTACAAAATAGCCCTTAGTTTTTGCATTTATCGGAGAAAAGGTAATGACGCTTACTCGAAAATTCGCATTGTTTGTTATTCTTTGCATACCATCGTTAATGAACGCGCAAGCGGATGACATCTTTAATAAAGTTGAACACGGCTATGCCGACAGTAATGGTGTGAAAATTCACTACGCTTCTATAGGCGATGGCCCGCTCTTAATCATGATTCACGGCTTCCCTGACTTTTGGTACTCATGGCGCTATCAAATGGAAGCGCTCGCTAAAAATTATAAAGTCGTTGCCATCGACCAGCGCGGTTACAATAAAAGTGACAAACCCAAGGGCCAGGAAAATTATGACATAAAATTTCTAATCGGTGATGTTAAGGCCGTACAAGAACATTTCGGTGTAGAGAAATCCATCATCGTTGGCCATGACTGGGGAGGTGTTGTGTCTTGGGCTTTTACTTCGGCGTTTCCGGAGCGAGTAGAAAAATTAATTATTTGTAACCTTCCTCACCCTCGTGGCCTGTCACGGGAATTAGCTCACAGTAATGAGCAAAAGAAAAATTCTGCTTACGCAAGGCGCTTTCAACAAGCAGATGCGCACAAGGCATTAAGTGCAGAGCTGCTTGCGGCAATTCACGGCGACAAAGATCCCTTAGTTCAAGCTCGGTATGTAGAAGCATTTAAGAATTCAGACATTGAGGCTATGCTGCATTACTACAAGCAAAACTATAATTCGCCTCCCTATATGGAAGACACCTCTCCCATAGTAAAAATAAAACCACCTGTACTAATGATTCATGGCTTAAACGACACAGCCTTACTGCCGGGGGCACTAAATGACACCTGGGAATGGTTGGAAAAAGATTTAACCTTAGTGACCGTACCCGGCGCTGGACATTGGGTTCAGGAAGATGCGCCGGTCTTTGTGAGCAACATGATGTCAGCTTGGCTGACGATTCAAAAAACAAGATAAACACTCCCACTTATTTAGGCGAAAGTATTTAACATCATACGATCGCCTAAAAAAGCCTATAGTTTACTTTTTCATCCGCTCAAAAAATTCGGTCAATCGAGCCGAATTTTTTCCGACATCACTCACACCAACTCGGGACACTGAACGTGCATTCAATTCAACTTGTTCACCTTTCTGAGTGAGCTTAATGACAACATCATCCTTGAAACGAAACCAAAAAGTCGTATCCGTTGCTTCTATACGCCCCTCTTCGGGAACTGATGCAACCAATTCCCAGCCCATATCTTCAACGACTTTAAGTGCTTTTTGGTGTACTGCATTAAGGCTGTCTGAATAAAGCTGCGGTTTTATTTGTGGATAAGCTTCACGTTGCAATTGCGCAAGTTTTTCCGCCGTCATATTTGGACCACTCCCATAGTCGAGGGAATTAGAGGCAGTCGCACGTAATGGAACAACGGCGACAAACACTTCAGGAGCATCCGGGTTGGTCGTAATATCATGAATCGGCGGAATTACTGCCGTTCCGGCTGGACGAAAAGATTCAGGAATATACCATGCAATCGCGGCAGCCAAGGTTCCTAATATTGTCATTGCGGCGACTCCTCTGATTCTATTTTTAGTCACGAAAGCCAAGGTAATAACTGCAAAAGACAAGGCTAAACAAGCATAGACAAACCAATTCGCATTAGCATTTGTCCAACGCAAAATTGAAAAACCTTTGCGAAAATCCCACATCCCCGTCCACACGCCTAAGGGCGCAACGATTGTTGAAATGGCGAACCCTAAGCCAAGTGCTAAAGTTAGTAGTGCCGCTATCTTAAGCGGTGTTGTTAAATTGTTATTTGAACCTACTGTTTGATCTGCCGACATTTTTTATTTTCCAATTTGTATTAATCTCATTAATCAATTTTATTGTTATCACTTTTAACATCAAACTGAATGTCTGTCACAAAAAACCGTGTTAACGAATGAAATGATGGAATAGTGCTCTTTATCTTGGGTAAAGAATCATTTGCGTACATCGAAACATCGCGATGACTTTACCGCTTTCACGGTGTTTGACTTCTGCATCCCAGACTTGTGTTGTTTTTCCTTTATGTGCGATAGACGCCTTACATTCAATTACGCCATCTCTCGCCGTTCCTAAATGATTTGATTTTAATTCGATAGTGGTAAAACCTTGGGCTCCTTCTGGCAAATTGACTACGCAGCCATATCCACAACAGGTATCCGCTAAAGTAACGACGCTACCCGCGTGAAGAAATCCGTTTGGCGCCATTAAAAATTTTTTCACTAATAATTCTGCGCGCACATACCCTTGCTCATCGACGCCAGTAATTTCAATACCCAAATGACCGGGTAAGAAATCCCCACCCATTATATTCAACTGCTCTGATTTCAACATATCGCTTCTTTTTTCTCCGGACTAACGCTTTGGAAGCCGGAGTTTAACGTCATTTCCTCATCATTTTTACTGATATTTTAGAAACTCACTAAATTTCTTTGCGGTAATTTATTTTCTATTCGTCACTAGATGGAGGGGAGACTCAGGACGTCTAGATCTCAACAGAACACGCCTAGTCATCATCACAAACTTACTTTGTTCGGTTAATTTTCATTTTCCAACTCTACATTGGGGGAGACACAATGATTCAGCGAACCATCAGTCGTTATTACTTAAGGGGCCTTGCGGTGGTTTTCTGCTTATCGGCTTCGGCGTTAACACACGCACAAGAAGATTCGGACATTACAACCATAGACTGCTCGGACGGAAGTACGAGTCCAGAGTGTGTTGATAATACGGTTGAAGAAATTACCGTCACCGGTTCTCGTATAAAACGCAGCACTTTTACGAGTTCCTCTCCAATACAAGTCATTACCGCCGAACGTTCTGCTCTTGCCGGCCTACTCGACGCGACAGATATTTTGCAGGGCAGTGCTGCCGCAACGGGTCAGCAAATCGATGATTCATTCTCTGGATTTGTTACCAATGGCGGACCCGGTGCTAACTCAATTGGCTTACGCGGATTGGGCGCTCAACGAACGCTAACGCTCGTTAACGGCAGACGTTGGGGACCTTCAGGCGTTCGTGGTGCCGTTAACTCGGTTGACCTAACGGCAATTCCAAACTCAGCGGTAAGCCGCTACGAAATTTTAAAAGACGGTGCATCGTCAATCTACGGCGCAGATGCGGTTGGCGGCGTTGTTAACTTAATAACTAAAACTCGTGTCGACGGCTTTCAATTTAATGCCGCAGGTAGTCAATACCAAGAAGACGGCGGTGAGCGATACAGTATCGATGGCGTGTGGGGTGTAATTGGCGACAATTGGTCCTTCAATATTGGCGGTTCACTTATCGAACAAAAAGAACTGCTCGCGAATCAACGTGATATTAGTGAATGCCCCACTGCAGAAAGGACCGTTGATAGTGACGGGGACGGCGTCATCGACAACACTAATCCAATTACCGGTGAGCCACTTTGTTTTGGGTTTATTTATGGTCTTGCAACTTCGCCTTTTGGTTTCGTCCGTTACGACCCTTCACTCGGTCCTAGCGCCGATGCGAGCAATCCAAATTTTGATCCCGTCGTAAACGGCACCTTCGGAATACCTTTTTTCACCCGTGTTCCAGAAGGCCCTTTAGACAATCAAGGTGCATTTTTGCGTGACACTCGCTCACCCTCTGTCCAGCAGATAATTCCGGAAACCGATCGTTTCTCTATCACTTCTTTTGCCGATATCGATGTTAATATTTTTGGCCGTAGTGCAGTTATTTACAGCGAATTTTATTACAACGAAAGAGAAACTCGCTCCAATGGTGGCTTCAGCCAATTGTTTCCATTTGTGCCCGCCGACAACCCAACCAACCCCTTCGGCATACTTGGCCCTCTGGGTCTCGTAAACGGTTCCGCGGCAAGATCGGTGTTACCAACTTATGGAATTATGGATCCGAATAATGAGACAGAGGTAAAACGCTCCAACACATTTGTTGGCATAAAAGGCGACATTACATCTGAATGGAGTTATGACGCTTATTTTGGCCACAGCAATTCCAAGGGTGAGTATCGGGCACAACGTTTTATTGATGATCGCTTGTTCGCTGCATTAGATGCCTCGCTCGACATTAATGGCAACTTAGTCTGTAACGATTTAGTTAATTTTCCCGGTTGCGTTGCGGTTGACCTTTTCGCAGAAGATGCAATTCTCCGTGGACAATTGCCTGCAGACTTTTTAGCTTTTGCCAGAAAAAATACTAAAGGTGAGACCACTTACCGAACCAATCAATTTAGCGCCTACGCAACAGGTCCTTTGTTTTCATTACCTGCCGGCGCAGTACAATCCGTATTCGGAGTTGAGGTTCGCGATAACTACATTGATGACACGCCTGATATCGAGGCGCAATTTGATAATATCCATAACTTTACATCTTCAGGGATTACAACGGGCGAAGATAAAGTTAAAGAAGCATTTACTGAATTAGAAATACCTATTTTAAGAAATGTTTTTTTGGCTGAAGAATTAACTTTAGACGCTTCATACCGTTACACCGACTACGATTCCTACGGTAGTGATGACACTTACAGGGCACGTATTAACTGGCAGATCAACGAGCAGTTTAGGTTTCGTGCAACTAAAGGGACGTCATTTCGTGCGCCAGCATTGTTTGAACAATTCCTTGCCAATCAAACCGGATTTCAAAGTCCTTTCGGTTTAGATCCTTGTATCGACTACGGCACTGACTTTGTGCCAGGTGATACAATTTTCGATAACTGTGCAGCGCTTGGTCTAGCCCCGGATTTTGGAACCGTCGGCGCTCTGCCATCGATTCGCACCATTACCGGCGGCAACCCAGACCTTGAGGCAGAAACATCGGACTCTTGGACTGCGGGAATCATATTTACTCCGCTCGACCTAGGTTTATCTATATCTGTCAGCTGGTTTGATATCGAATTAGAAAATTCAGTTGCGAGCCCTTCTCTAGGCTTTGTTCTGTTCGATTGTTATAACTCAGCCGGTTTCAGCAGTGCTTTCTGTGGTCGAGTTGGCCCACGAGACGGCACCGGTGCACTAACAGATGTTGATTCAAGTAGAGTAAACATCGGTGTTGAAGCGACGAAAGGACAAGATATCGATATTGCTTTCGAACATTCATTCCCTTCTTTTGAATTTGGTATCGATGCCGCGTTTGTAAAACTTGATGAGCAATCTTTTGAGCTGTTTGGTCAAGTTTTCGATGTCGAAGAGCGTTGGGGTTTTCCAAAATGGCGCGGTGATACTGAAGTTCGTATCGATTACAAAGATTGGCGCTTTTCTTGGAATATAGATTACGTTGGCGAGAGCGAGGAAAATCCTATTACTGTAGACATAGGAGGTGTTGACACGCCCAATTCTGTTTTTAAAGCAAATAGCGCTATTTATCACAGTTTTGGTGTTCGTTACAGAAGTCCCGACAATTGGGAAGTCATTGGAACGGTGCGAAACCTCGGCAATAAAAAACCACAGCGTGTCGGCAGTAATATCGATTCCGACGGAAGTACACGTGTGTTCAATACGCTTCCAGGTACTGGCTATGACCTTGCTGGCAGGGAATTCATACTGAGGCTATCTTTTGGCTTTTAATGTAAACCACGAAATTAATTAGAAACTAACAACGGGCAAAAAATTATTTTCGCCCGTTGTTTTGATTTTGAAATTTGCTTTTTATTAACGCGAACGAGGCAATAATTTTCATTCCGGCTTAGTTCGTAGCGCGACAAGGAACCTGAAAATGAATCGTTCGAAATTCTCTTCTATATTCGCCCTGCTTCTTGCTAGCTATTTATTAGCAGCAGCAAATTTTTTATCTGCAGAAACGGCTACTGAGCCGCAGCTAATACCCATCCAAGCGTGGACCCACGATCCTGTGATCAATAGCGTCGATGTCACACCGGACGGAAATCAATTGGTCGCTTTAACAATTCAAAAACTCAATCAAGCGCCAGACATAACTGTTTGGCAAACGAATGATTTATCGCAAGCGCCCATTCGTTTTGCACCTAAAGACGTAAAAGCCCTTCGTGTTTTTTGGATTAGCAACAGTCAATTACTTGTTGTCGGCCGACAGAAATTCGATATTCGTTCTGGTGGAAGACCCACCAGATGGTTTCGCGACAAAATTTATATGGTTGACGACAAAGGCAAGAGGTTTCGCGAAATTCTTCCTAACGAGGAAAAGTTAGGCGCTAGGTTGATGAATATCTTACCCTTAGAGCCCGACAGTGTTTTGGTCGCTGCGACAAATACTGATTTCGCAGAAGATATTTACAAATTAAACTTAAAAAATTTTATTGCCACGCGTGTTTATCGAGGCTCGCCAAAAACCGACTTTTTCACAAACTATAAAGGTGAAGTCATCGGCTCCAGCGAATTAAAGGGCTCAGGGGAAGATACCCGCATCGAATTTTCTTATATCAATCCCGAGTCTGGTAAAAAGGAAATCCATCATTCGCTATACGCTCGACAACGTGAAGGCTTAAACCCTTTAGCCGTCGACAAAGATGGCAAAACCGTTTACATGGCAGATAACATCGGTCGTGATCGTACTGCATTGCGCAAATATGATTTATTAACTCGCGAACTCAGTGAACCCATTTTAGAAGGCGATGACTTTGATGTAGTCGGTGTCTCCCAAGGTTCAAACCCAAATAATTGGGGAGAAATCCTGAGTTACAACACGCTAGGCGCAGAAAGCGGAGAACATATCATCGATAAAGAAAGGGCGCTTTTGCAAGGCCGTCTCGAAGCGGCGTTACCTAAAGACGAAAACCAATCCATATTGTCTATGTCTGACGACAAGACAATTATGGTGATTAGATCTTCTGGCGTAAAAGAACCCGGCGCTTATTATTTAATGGTTAATGGTGAGCAATTAATCCCTCTGGGCCGCTCTTTCCCAAATTTAAAACCTGAGCAGCTCGCCGAGATGAAATTTGTTACTTATAAAGCAAGAGACGGTTTAGAAATTCCCGCTTACTTAACCGTTCCCAATTCCGGCGAAGCACCTTATCCAACTGTCATCATGCCCCACGGTGGTCCTTGGGCTCGCGACAACTATGGCTGGGATCTCTGGGTACAGTTTTTAGCGAATCGCGGTTACGCCGTTTTGCAACCACAGTATCGCGGCTCCGAAGGTTGGGGACAAAAATTGTGGCGCGCTGGAGACCGAGAGTGGGGCCAAAAAATGCAAGACGATAAAGACGATGGTGCGCAGTGGTTAGTGGACCAAGGTATTGCAGCAAAAGATCGCATTGCTATTTACGGATATTCTTACGGCGGTTACGCCGCAATGGCTGCAGTAGTCAGACCAAACTCTCCTTACCAATGCGCGATCGCTGGTGCTGGTTTATCCGAACTCGCCACGTTCGACAAGGTCACCTTCGAAGGAAAGTTTGGTCGTGAATTTCAAAACCCGACCATTGCCGGTCTTTCTCCTATCGACCACGTCGAAGACGCCAATATTCCAATTTACATTTTTCATGGCGATCGCGATCAACGTGTCCCTGTAGATCAATCACGAAAATATTACCGCGCCCTCAAAAAGGCGGATAAAGACGTTGAATACAACGAGATCCCTGACTTGTGGCATAGCTTGCCCTGGTGGCCAACCCATCACGTCAACGTTCTTGGTTCGCTCGAAGATTATTTGGCAAACCGCTGCGGGCCGGGGGGCTTATAGCCTCCTGGTTTTTTAGGGTTGCCGACAAGATTTCATTCTTGTAGGGCAACCCTCCTTCAAATACGCCTTCTACACCAAAACTTCCAAGCTATATTTTTACCCGGGTGTTATTGACAAACCATTATCACCAAGGCAATATCCTGCATCGAATTTAACCCGGGTTAAATTCTTCTTTATTCAGCGGGATATTTATCATGGAAATCACCCAATACCAGACCTGCAAAGCCTTTGCGGGACACAGTTTACTTGCCTCAGGAAACCCAAGCGAAGTTGCCTCAGCAGTAAAAAAATATTTTGACCTCAATACCTCAGAAGCGATTTTAGTTTTTGATGCAGAATCAAGCGCGCCTATTGAGTTCGACCTTGAGGGCAGCGAAGAAGACGTTGCGAATCGTTATCGCGAAACACCTAAGGCTAAGGCGACGGCTGAGAAACAAGAACCAACCCGAAGCCGAGGGCGGCCAAAGCTTGGCGTGGTTGGCAAAGAAGTTACCTTGCTCCCTCGCCACTGGGAATGGCTGCAAAGACAAAGCGGTGGCCCATCGGTGGCACTTCGAAAACTTGTCGAACAAGCTAAACGCGAAAGCCAAGAAGAAGATCAACAGCTGGCCGCTCGGGATGCGGTGTACAATTTTATGCATGCCATTGCCGGTAACGTGGCTGGTTTTGAAGAGGCAAGCAGAGCCTTGTATGCCAGTGATCGTCGTCGCTTTGATTTCGAGACGGAGCTTTGGCCTAAGGATGTAAGAGAACACTTATATTACCTAGCAGACAATTTTTTTAAGTGAGCTATGTGTGAATTAACTATTCGATTCTCTGGAATAGAGGGTCGAATATTTTCTCCACATCCCCCTACTTCGCACCAATCTCAAATAAAAACATTTCTTTAACATACAATCACTTCTAAATAGTGACTTCCCTGTACTAATGCATAGCAATCCGGTATATAAACTCGCTAATAAAATTAGTAGAGCGTTTATGAAAAGTCTGACCTCCCCCATCATTAAAGACCTGGTTTTAATTGGTGGCGGCCATGCCCATGTCACAGTATTAAAACAGTTCGGTATGCACCCCATTCCTGGTGTGCGTTTAACGCTGATCAGTCGCGACTTACAAGCACCCTATTCGGGAATGCTGCCTGGGTTTATTGCTGGCCATTACACTTTAGAAGAAGCACATATTGATTTGGTGCCGCTAGCGAATTTTGCGGGCGCGCGTTTTTTTCATGACGAAGTGATTAAACTTGATACGAAAAAACAACAAATACTTTGTAAAAATCGCCCTGCAATAAACTACGACTATCTTTCTATCAACATTGGCTCTTCGCCAACCACATCTACTGTTCCTGGTGCTGACACTTACGTAACGCCAGTAAAACCCATCGCAAGCTTCGTCGATACTTGGCACAAATTACGCGAGCGCGTGCTAGCGAGCAATACGGCCATGCGAATTTGTGTCGTCGGTGGCGGTGCTGGCGGCGTTGAATTAATTCTCGCAATGCAACACCGACTGAATTCGGATCTACAGAAAAAATATTCGTCAACCGCTCCAAACTTGGACTTTCATCTCTTTGACGGAAATACAGAAATCCTATCTAGCCACAACAAAAGTGTTCGGAATAAGTTCTCGACGATATTTAAACAAAAGACAATAAACTTACATTTAGGTGTGCGTGTTACAGAAGTTAAACATGGGGAATTATTTACTAACAATTCAAAATCTTATGAATTCGACGAGATTTTGTGGGTAACAAGAGCGAGTGCTCAAACCTGGTTACGCGATACCGGCTTATCGTTAGATGATAACGGTTTTATTAATGTCGCCGATACTTTGGAGTCTACCTCACATCCCGGCGTTTTTGCGGTTGGTGATATCGCCAATGTAATTAATCACCCCCGACCGAAAGCAGGGGTATTCGCCGTTCGCCAAGGCAAACCTTTAACAAACAACTTGCGGCGGCTTATAAATGGCCAAGCCCTAAAAGCATTCAAACCGCAAAAACAATTTTTAAGTATTATTTCAACTGGCGATCAATACGCGGTCGCTTCTCGTTCGTTTTGGAGTTTATCAGGAAAATTTATTTGGCGATGGAAAGATAAAATTGATAAAACCTTCATGGATAAATTTTCCAAACTTCCAGAGATGCAAGCTATCCATCATTCTCCATCCTCTGCTTTAGCTTCAACGGAAGAGAGAAAAGAACTATCGAACCTTGCGATGCGCTGCGGGGGTTGCGGAGCGAAAGTTGGCGTTTCTGTATTGGATCGCGTGCTATCAGATATCAAAACCGTAGAGCGCGACGATATTATCCTTGGCCTACACCAACCGGATGATTGTGCTGTTGTATCCGTTCCAGAAAACAAACTCATGGTGCATACCGTCGATCACTTCCGAAGCTTTATCGATGACCCTTATGTGTTCGCACAAATCGCCGCCAATCATGCTTTAAGTGATATCTATGCGATGGGAGCCGAACCCCAATCAGCACTTGCGATTGTCACCATTCCTTATGGCATCGAAAGTAAAATCGAAGCAGACTTAAGCCAATTAATGTTGGGCGCGTTAAAAATATTTAACGCCGCCAATACCGCGTTGATCGGTGGCCATACAGGTGAAGGTGAAGAACTCTCAATCGGATTCTCAATTAATGGATTAATTGAAAAAAACAACATTTTACATAAAGGTGGAATGCAAAACGGCGACAAATTAATTATTACCAAAGCTATTGGCACCGGCGCTTTATTTGCGGCCAACATGCGAGGCAAAGCGAAAGGGCCTTGGATCAAAAATGCCATCGACAGTATGCTGTTATCCAATCAACGAGCTGCAGAAATATTACATACTCACCAAGCCAGCGCTTGCACAGACGTTACGGGATTCGGCGTGCTAGGGCATTTAGTGGAAATGGTTAAAGCATCACACACTGACAAGATCTCGATGAGTGTCAAATTAAATTTGTCTAAACTACCGATATTAAGCGGCGCAGAAACGGTTGTTAGCCAAGGAATATTTTCTTCACTGCAGGCCGATAATTTACGCTTGCGTCGCGCAATTAAAAATATTGAAAACTTCAGTGACGATCCGCGCTATTCATTGTTATTCGATCCGCAAACTGCCGGTGGCTTAATGGCTAGCGTTCCCGCAGATCACGCGGAAGCCTGCTTGCAAGAGTTAAAGCAAGCCGATTGTCTTGACGCAGAAATAATTGGCGAAGTAAATGCAGGCGAAAATTCGAAGTCGTTTTCGGAGTCAGCAATAGAGCTTGTATAGCATCACCAGAACAACATTCCCAGCAAGTGTATTATTTGAGAATGTCACACTTACAATTTATTATTATTGCGTACCACCCCGGTATACATTCACCATACGGAATTCTTTCGACTCATCTAGATCTGGCAAAGTACAGGCTTCTTGAGAAAATACTTTTTTGTAACCGGGAAATTCAAAATTTTTGACTCGGGAATCGGCGATCAACACCGTGTTTGCTCGCCGAGAAAACGTCTCTAACCAAGGATAATTATCGCGATCATAAAGAACATCAGCGGCGAAAATAATATCAATATTATCTTCTATCTCGTTGAAGTCTTGATTGTAACGTAGGGAAACATTATTTAACTCCGCGTTATGTTTTGTCGCGGTTATCGCTAACTCATCGATATCGCAAGCGATAACGTCTTGTGCTCCCGCTAAGGCCGCAGCGATTGCTACCACGCCTGAACCACACCCAAAATCGACAATACGCTTGCCTTTGAACATAGGTTTATTTTGCAGAATATATTGGGCCATCACGTCGCCAGAAGCCCAACAGAAGGCCCAATATAAGGGGTTTTCCATCAAGCGAAGAGCGACGTCGGCAGGTAAACGACCACGTGGGTAGTCGGCATTGATCAGGGACAAACTAATTTTTGGTTTGGTATCGAGCGTATACGTTTCTAATTTGGCTTCGGGGATGAGCGAACTTAATCGTCGCTCGAGTTGAGAAGGATTCATATTGTCTAATTTAATAATTTTCTTAAGCTTAAATTTTTTGAAGTAACAACTAGGCGGAAGCTAAGATGGAATATTACCAGACGATTGCCAAGAATAGGAAACTAAAAAACGAACTAAAAAAAGGGGAAGCGAATTCTTCGCTCCCCCTCAACAATAATACTGACTGCGATTTTACAATTAAATAACTCTAAAACCGATATCCCACGGAGAAAGCAACATTCTTAATATCCTGATCGGTAGAAAGACCGTCAAAATCTGCATCGAATTCTAAGAAGGTGTATTCAATTGCCACTCGAAAATCATCCTCGATATCAAATTGCATTCCAAAACCGACATAGGTATCGACACCTTCATCGTCAGAGCGAAATACATCTACGCCGTCGGTTTCGGTAAAATTAAAATCCCAAAATGCTAAACCCACTCTTCCCGTTAAAGATACAATGCGCCCTAAAGGCAGTTCTGCACGCATGCCAATATTAAACGATTCCGTTTCGAGCGTATCAGTAATTGTGTCGCCAAAACTATCGATAAAGCGGTCTTCAACCTTACCAAAATCCATATAACCCAACTCTAAGCTGGTGACTCGGCCCAAGGGTGCAACGAAACGAATGCCTTGTGAGGATTCAAAACCGTCAATAACTTGTGCACCCGCGATGGAATTTTTTTGATCAGCTTTACCTAGTAAACCCTCAATAGCATATTGTCTCTCCGCCATCACCTCTGTAGCCGACAAGCCGAGCATGAGCACGCCGGAAATTAATAGTTTGTTTGTTATTAATGTGTTTTTCATTAAAAATTCCTCGATGAATTAATTATCAAATTAGCCGGCTCCAACTAAAGTCAACTCTGAGCCAGCCGTTCATCGCTCCCGTTTAAATCTGGAATCCGCGGATCGCTCTTTGCTCTCCGTCCGTGTCACTCTATTATTATTTTGTTTTCTCGCAGAAGACTCGGTTCGACTATAACGATTTTTAGAATCTTGGCGCTGCGTTCGCTCTTGTTGATATTGTTGTCTTTGAGCGCGGGGCTCTTGAATTCTTTGCTTGGCCTCCACTCTCGGTTTAACTTCTGCTCGCTGGCGAGTATTTACATCACTCCTTTGTCTTGCATCGCTACGCTCACGTCGTTCCGTATTTATTCGTTGGTTTTTTTGATCCCTTGTCGAGCTGCGCTGCTCAATGTCTCTTTGCTTATCGCCTTTTCGTTTTTCGAAATCTTGCTTCCGCTGCTCTATTAACGCCGAGTTATCGCCACTATCATTTCTGTCATTACTTCTATCCCTGCTCTTATCATTGCTTCTAACCCGGGTATCACTTACTCGATCTGCACTTCTAACACGACGATCCTTCGCGCCCGCGGACTGATCACGATTTCTTGGTTCACGGATATCACGCGTGACTTGTTGACGACGTTGCTCATTAAACTCTTGTCTCGGCACATAGTCCCGTCGAGAATTAACAGTATCTCGCTTTCTGTTTTCAAAATAATCACGCGTGCGAGGGTTGCGATATACCACGCCTCTACGATGATGGGGGTTGTGTTCCCAGTGACGAGCATTTTGATGTCGCGCAACATGTCGACCATTGTAAAAATTTCTATTGCGATGATTATGATAGTGATGATCAACCACAACTACATGGTGGTGGTGCCACTGAAAGGAGCTAAAGAAAAAACCAAATGAAACATGAACGCGCGGCCCCCAATAAATACTGTGAGAACGATGCCCTATGTAACTCGAGTGCCAATACACCGGAGGATAACGCGACCAACGCCAATCGCCGTACACATAACGCGTATCGTAGTAAGGTATGTAAACCACTTCGCGAACAGCAGGCTCGATAATGATGACTTCTTTATCTCTACTGACATCGACATTGGTTAATGATGAAAGATTACCGGCATCATATGCGCGTTGACGTAACGATTGGACGCTTGCCATGACGCGCTCTTCACTTAACAAAAATGCATCGCCTAAACGTTGGGTCCAATCCAGATCGTCGCTCATGCGTTTTAATAAATCAGGGAAAGGTACTAAGGCTTTTACGCTCGGATCCCAATCTTCATTTTCAACTGCCGCCAAAGCTTGTTCCGCATTTAGATTTGCGTTTTTACTAGACCAACGTTCAGCCTGAACGACTTCGAGTGGGTAGGTCGCAGCAATGAGTACATGGGCGAGAACAGTATCTGGGTACAAAGCAATTGGTGCTAACATCTGCTCTAATTCAGCGTCGCTAAGCTCTTCCTGATCGGCACTTAGGGCTTGCGCATAAAGGAATTGAGCACACACACTCAAAATAAGTCCGATACTGATGCGAGTCATAATTTTCATAACCTTACCCTCTATCCCAGTGAACCCGGCATTAAGAACAAATCTCCAAGCCCATCTGTTTGAATTAACCGCTATTTAACACCCGTCAAACTGAACCCGAGCTGAACGACTGAGAAAAACGAATAAGATTAGGTTAAAGCTTGTACAAGTAGCTGGCAATGAGCCATTTCACAGCTTCAAAGGAAATCTGACAGGGGCCGAGAAGGCCTGCATTGAAAAGGCGGGCTTAGTGTGAAATAGATTCTATGAAATAGAGTATTAACCGCCGAACTCCAATCTAAAAACGCTCCCCGCTCCGAGAGAAGACTCCACGGTTAGTGCGCCTCGATTCATAAACATTATCTGCCTTGAGATACTTAAGCCGACTCCGGTGCCCATTTTTTTAGTGGTGTAGAAAGGCATGAAGATATTTGAAATATTTTCGTCGGATATACCTGATCCATTATCTCGAATCTCGATGGTGTCTTTTCCCGTACGACTTTTAAAAACAGAAACTTCTATTGTCGAATCGTCTTTACTCTCTAACTCATCTATAGCGTTGCCTATTAGGTTTATCAATACTTGCTCTAACTGCCGTGGATCGACCAAAACTACACAGCTGGGTTTTTCAAAACTCTTCACTAATTTAATTTTATTTTCTTGAATGCGCGCTGCCAATGACAGTAATACATTGCCGATTGTTTCGATAACGTCAACTGTCTCTCTTTTCGGTTCGGAGACATAACTAATATCTCGGTAAGCATCGACGAATCGAATAAGCCCCTTACTTCGCGTATGAATTGCATCTATGCTGCGAATCAAATCTTCACGATCATCTTGATTTAAAAAATTGTCCGTTCGTTCAGAACCTTGTTCAGATTCAAACATAGTGCGAATAGAGTCGCTAAGTGACAAAATAGGTGTCGCAGAATTCATGATCTCATGAGACAAAACACGAATTAATTTTTGCCATGCGTCAGCTTCCTTTTGATCTAGCTCGTCGCGAATATTCTGAAAAGAAAGTAATTGATATTTTGTTTCTCCAATAACAAAAGCGTTGTTACTCACAGACAACTGTACAACTTCGCCTTTTATATTGGCTGAGATTAATTGCTGTTCGCCGGGCAGCATTTTCTTCGCACAACTAAAGATAAATGGGTCGACATGATTTAAACCATTAATATGATGGATATGATTTATTCTAAATAATTTTTTCGAAGCACTATTTATAAGGGATACGTGGCCATCAGAGTCAACGCAAATAATGCTTACTTGCAATGTATCAACAACTGCCTCTAATAATTTTAGATGCTCTTCTTTCTGATAAGTAATCCGTCGAAAAGATTGGACAATAAGATCGTATGCGTCGGCTAAACTATCAAAAGACTTTCCGCCTTGACTAGCGGGGGTGGCCGTTAAAAAATCTTGATGATAAATAGCGTTAAGGAAATAGTTGAGATCTCGATTAGTTTTCTCAACAAAACTAATTAAATTAAAAACACTCATCAATACTAGTAATATAATTACGGCAGGCGTAAATATCCAATTTGTACTAACGAATACAAACGCTAGTGATAATAGTAAAACAGAGAGAATTACTACTCGCCAAAGTACGCTAAAGCGGAAGTTACGAAAGCCCATATTTAGCCATTTTTCTATATAGGGTCGCTCTACCTAAACCTAATGCCTCCGCCGCTTGCGAAATATTCCCTTGATATTTTACCAATGCGCGAGATACCGCATCTTTTTCTAGCTCACCCAGATTTAGGGTTGTCTGACTTTTATTAATAGACTTAGGCAACACGAAATCATCAGTACTTAATTCTTGGCTATCAGACATGATCACCGCTCGCTCGATTGCATGCTTCAATTCTCGAACATTTCCTGGCCATGTATATTCTTGAAGTTTTTGTAAGGCAAATTTGCCGACAGATTGAATATTTTTGTGGTATTTTTTTGAGAATTGCTGTCGATAGTGTTCTACCAACAAAGGAATATCCGACACTCGCTCTCGTAATGCAGGGAGCCGGATTTCAACAGTGTTAATACGATAAAACAGATCTTGCCGAAACTCGTAAGATTCTACTTTTTCATCCA
The DNA here is from genome assembly GCF_054767315.1 of Aurantivibrio infirmus. Classification (NCBI taxonomy): domain Bacteria; kingdom Pseudomonadati; phylum Pseudomonadota; class Gammaproteobacteria; order Cellvibrionales; family Cellvibrionaceae; genus Aurantivibrio; species Aurantivibrio infirmus. Next base: position 296,728 of record NZ_BAAFSK010000002.1, on the reverse strand, counting down.
GCAACAAACTGGTTGCACATATAACACGGATGTTTAATTTAATGGGCCGATTAGAACCGACTCGAGTGATAGTTCTGGTTTCCAAGGCGCCTAACAATTTGGCCTGGCCTTGCAAGCTTAGATTGCCGACCTCATCCAAAAAAAGCGTACCGCGATTAGCTAATTCAAAACGTCCCGCGCGATCGGTTTTTGCATCAGTGAACGAACCTTTCGCGTGCCCAAAAAGTTCAGATTCAAATAAAGAATCTGGAACAGCACCGAGATCGACACCGATAAAACTTTCACGATTCCGTAAAGACAGATTATGCAGAGCCCTTGCAACCAATTCTTTGCCCGTACCGCTCTCGCCAAGAATCAAAACATTTGCATCGGTCGCCGCAACTTTTTTAATGGTCGCCAAGACATCGCGCATGCTGTCGGATTCTCCAACAATATCTGAAAACTCGCGCTGAATATCTCGATCAATTAAACTTTGCTTGGCCTTGAGCTGCGACACTTCTTGGCTGGCTTGGCTGTAACGACATGCTGATGAAACCGTGGCGACTAATTTAGCGTTGTCCCAAGGTTTAATAATAAAATCAACCGCACCACCACGCATTGCTCGAATCGCAAGATCAACCCCACCGTAAGCGGTCATCAATATGACCTTGGTATTCGGGGACACGTCCTGAACCAGCGCCAACCATTCGAGCCCCTCTTTTCCCGAGGTCGCACCACGCTGAAAATTCATATCCAAAAGCAATACGTCATAGCTGTGGCTGTTCAAACGCTCTTGCAATGCTTCAGGAGACGCTTCGGTATCGACAGATTCGAAATGTTTTTTGAGAACAATTTTAGCCGCTAACAATACATCAACGTCATCATCGACGATCAGCAGACTGGCATTTTGTTTTGTCATGAGCGACTCCCTGATGGTCTTCCTTTAAACGCTAACTTCTTGTTTTATCGGGTTGTTTGCGGTCTCTACTTCAGTGGTAAGTCCCTCAGTACCTTAATACTCGCCGCCCAAAGTGACTCATTATGATACACAACTAGTATCAATTCGATACTAGTTTTAAGAAAAAATCGGAAACTGACAACAAGGGCTTAGCCTATCTTATTGTTTTTATTAATTTTTTTGAAAAGGCGCGTTTGGCACAGCAATTGATACACACTAGTCACAAATCTTAAATCAACCACGCAAAAATAAGAAGTAAACCTAGCATGGATAGAGCGATTGAAAAAAAGAAGTGGCCCGCTTCGAAAATAATCACCATTCTCGTCGGCCTGACCACAGGCATTCTCCTGATCTACCTATTAAGCAATCAGCAAGGCTCGCGCCTCAAGGTAGATGTCAACCGAATCAGTACTGCACAAGTCAAAGTGGGAGAGTTCCAAGAATATATTCCAATAACCGGGAATGTTCTCCCCCATACCACGGTGTTTCTTGATCTTGAAGAAGGCGGCATCGTTGAAAAAATTTATGTACAGGGTGGCGTACCCATAGAGAAAGGCGACCTTATTCTTGGCTTCTCAAATACCACCGTACAAAAACAAAACATAGATTCAGAAACTCGCCTGCTGGAAAACTTGAATCAATTACGCAATTCAAAATACGCCAACATTCGCCAGAATTTACAACTCAAAGACCAGCTCTTAGATCTGGATCAACAAATTCTTGAAACTGAAAAAACTTTTCAACGCTATGAATTATTAATAGATAACCCCAACGCACCACTACCCAAGGAGCAATACGAAACAACCCGAGATCAACTAATTTATTTAAAAGAAAAACGAAAGCTACTAAACGAGCGTATTCGTCAAGAAACCATTCTGCAAGAACAGCAAAACGAGCAGATCGATGACTCTATCGAGCGCGTCAATCGTAGCTTAGAAATCCTTACTAAAATTATTGATAGTCTTGAAGTGCGTGCACCCATTAGCGGACATCTTTCTTCGATGAATGCGGAGATCGGCCAAAATTTTACACGTGGACAGCGCATCGGACAAATTGATCAGCTCGACAGTTTTAAAGTACGTGCCGACATCGATCAATATTACATCTCCCGCGTGACGGTAGGACAACAAGGTAGCTTTGATTTTAATGGTACCGAGTATCGCCTAGAAGTTAGCAAAATTTATCCCGAAGTAAGTAATGGTGCATTTCAAGTTGATCTAGAATTCATTGGCAATATCGCCAACGGCATTAAACGTGGCCAGAGCTTACAAATTGATTTGGCCCTTGGCGAATCGAAAAATTCAAAACTGGTTGCTAAAGGCGGATTTTATCGTCACACCAACGGGCGCTGGGTATACAAAGTTTCTGAAGATGGCTTAAGTGCCTCTCGCGTCGATATTGTTGCCGGCCGACAAAACCCACAAAACTTTGAAATACTTGAGGGCTTAGAAACCGGCGATTGGATTATCAGCTCTGGTTATGATGTTTTTAATGACGCGGATACGCTCACGTTTTCAGAACCCGTAGGAAAGTAATTTCCGAATAACGACGATAATAGGTCTAGATTTTTATAAGCATAATAAATTCGAATTCAAAAAAAGAAAAAAGGACTCGCTATGATTATATCAACCAATAATTTATCCAAAATATTTCGCACCGAAGAAGTGGAAACAACTGCTCTCGATGGCATTAACCTCGAAGTCAATGATGGAGAATTTGTCGCCTTGATGGGGCCATCCGGTTGCGGAAAATCAACTCTTATGCATATTCTTGGCTTAATCGACAATCCCAGCGGCGGCACCTATACATTCTTAGATACGGAAGTCGCGAGCTTTCCTGAACGAAAACGCGCCTTACTAAGAAAGGCCAATATCGGTTTTGTTTTTCAAAGTTTTAATCTCATTGACGAACTCACCGTCTATGAGAACGTCGAGTTGCCTTTGATTTACAACAACGTTCCAGCATCGCAACGAAAGATTCAAGCTGAAGCAGTCTTAACCAAAATGGACATGGGTCATCGCCTAAAACATTTCCCCCTTCAGTTATCCGGCGGACAACAACAACGCGTCGCCGTCGCGCGCGCTATTGTCAACAATCCAAAATTGATTCTCGCCGACGAACCAACCGGTAACTTAGATTCTGAACACGGTGAAGAAGTCATGAAAATTCTTCGTCAACTAAATGAAGAAGGCAGCACCATCGTGATGGTTACTCACTCTGAGCATGATGCCGGGTATGCAGATAGAATTGTTCGCTTGCTGGATGGAAAAATCATTTCCGAGCATAGCCGCGAAAAAGAATATGCTTAGAAATTATTTGTTAGTCGCATTTCGCACTCTTGCTCGTGACAAGATTTACGCGGGCATTAATATTGTTGGACTTGCTCTCGCTTTGGCTTGTAGCTTAGTGCTATTACTATATGTTCGCAGTGAACTTAGTTACGACCAGCACTTTGAAGATCATGAACGCATCGTGCGTGTAACTTATGAATCAACTGCGCAAGGTCGCTCACGTCACTTCGCCATCAGTTCGCGCGCGTTAGCGCCACTTTTTAATCGTGAATACCCAGACACTGTAGATTTCGTTAGATTTTTTCCTTCTGCTAACAATTTGGTTAAGGCAAATGATGCAGAGTTTTACTGGGATACCATTAAGTACGCAGACCCGAAGGTATTCGAGGTGTTTTCACATCACGCTGTATTCGGCGAACTAGAAAATGCACTCGACGAACCCTTATCGATCGCTATTAGCCGATCTATGGCAGAGAGATATTTCGGTGAGAGCAATCCGGTTGGAGAAACACTCGAAACCGATATCTTTAACTATAAAATAACCGCCGTGTTTGAAGATCTCCCCGACAATACCCACTTGAAATACGATGCTCTTATTTCTTATAAAACCTTTGAGAATTTTGGACTAAATGACGACGCCATTACGCCAAGGGACCTGTTCGGTATTAGCGACTATACCTATGCTCGATTGGCGCCCGGAATAAGCAAGGATCGATTTCAGTTTTTGCTTGATGAATATCGTGAACAGCATGTCAAAAGCATCAGCGAGGAAATTGAGATAGATAATAGTTTTCACGTTCAGGCTTTAAAAGATATACATTTTGGTCCCAGCGTCGTACGCGATGAGCCTACGGGTAATATTTTCTATGTCTATGGTTTCATCATGGTCGCGCTATTTGTTTTAGCGGTCGCTTGTATTAATTACATGAACCTGGCGACGGCTCGCGCAACCAAGCGTGCAAAGGAAGTCGGAATGCGCAAGGTCATCGGTGCCAATCGCTCACAACTCATCATTCAATTTGTCGGCGAATCATTTGCTTATGTATTTATCGCATTACTGTTGGCTTTAGCTCTAGTAGAAATTGCACAACGATTCACTGAGTTAAGCACGCTATTAGGAAAGACGAGCTTACTGGATATACACAACGACGCGATCATTCTGGTTTGGATAATAATAGGCGCATTTTTAGTTGCCTTAGCATCTGCAGCGCACCCAGCTTTCTATTTATCATCCATTACGCCTCTGGCTGCCATTAACTCATCCATAGTGACTAAATCCGCTCGCATACAACTCCGTCAAGTGTTGGTATTCATACAGTTCTTTATTTCTATTGGGGTTGTGTCGGGGACAATCCTAATGGGTTTACAAATGCAATACTTAGCCAGTAAATCGTTGGGGTTCGACAAGGAGAATAAACTCATTGTGCAACTTCGTGGTGTTGATGTACTAGAGAAGCTCCCATTGATTCGCAACGAGCTTTTAAGAAACAGTAAAGTACGCGGCGTGGCCGAAACCTCTTTTACGCCCAAAAACTTAGCATCTTGGGCGGTAAATGTATTCGACGTCGAAAATAATGAAGGAGAATTCGAGCGTTCTCGTGTCAATCACATCGCAGTGGGTGATGACTTTATTGGCCTAATGGGAATTGAAGTTGTTCAAGGTAGAAGTTTTTCGACGGAATTTTTAAAGGATAACAGTAATTCCATTCTCGTCAATGAAACCATGGTCAGTAAATTGGGCTGGGACGAAGGCGTCGGTAAGCGTATTAAAGTAGGTGATGCAGAATACCAAATTGTGGGCATCGTTAAGGATTTTAATTTCGAATCACTGCACAAACCCGTTGATGGTTTAATGCTACGGCCCTTCCCGACCGATGAGTTTGCCAATCTTTCTGAGAATCAAAGGAAAACAATTTCAAGATCAGTAATCATTAGTATCGGCGGGGAAAACGTTGCCGACACCATTAAACACATTGAATCGGTAATCGGCCGATTTGATCCCAGCCATCCATTTGAATTCAGTTTTTTGGACGACATGTTAAACGAGCTTTATCTGTCCGAATCAAATCTTATTAAGCTCACCTGGGTATTCGCATTTATCTGTATCTTAATTTCTTGCTTGGGCTTATTCGGATTAGCAACCTTTACTACAGCGCGTCGCACCAAGGAAATAGGTATTCGAAAAGTTCTTGGCGCGAGTACTTTTCAGATTATCGAATTGCTTGCTCGCAGCCAACTCATACTCATTTTAGTCGCCTCTGTTTTCGCATCGATTACTTGCTATTTGGTAATCTCAGAGTGGCTAACAGTTTTTGCCTATAAAACTGATATTAAACTTTGGGTGTTTACGGTTTCAAGTTTGGCAGTTGCGGCAGTAGCATTTATCACCGTCACCTTGCAATCTGGAAAAACGGCACGATCGAATCCGGTTGACGCTTTGCGCTATGAATAAAAATAGAGGCATATTTTACTTATAAAAAGATAGGATAATTAGAAGGAAAATAATTATGTTTAAGAACTATCTACTCATCACTTTACGAAATCTCTATCGTGAAAAAATTTACGCGGGGATTAATATTTTTGGATTATCACTGGCTCTCGCTTGTAGTTTAATTTTGGTACTTTATATACGCAGCGAACTGAGTTACGACAAACATCACCTTAATCATGAACGTATTGTCAGAATAACCGGTCAGTTTACATCGAGCGGAACGACGAATTATTTTGCAATTACCTCAACTGCGCTGGGACCACTATTGATTAGAGAATATCCACAGGTGGGTGACTTCGTACGCTTTCAACCCGTACCCCGTGGCGTACTGCGTAACGACGATGTCAGCTTATATTGGGATGACGTTTATCTTGCCGACGACAATGTGTTTGACGTATTTACCCATGAAAGTGTTTACGGAGATTTATCAACCGCATTAGTTGATCCGTCATCGATTGCAATCAGTGAAAGCTTTGCCAAAAGTTATTTCGGTGAGGGAAATCCAATTGGCCAGAGCATTAACACCGATACTTTTGAATATCAAGTCACGGCTGTTTTTAAGGACCTTCCCGATAATAGCCACTTAAAATATAGTGCATTACTTTCTTATAATCGTTTGGCCGCCTTAGGACAAAGCGACGACAATGTATCGGCTCGGCAACTATTTGGTGTAAATATTTATACTTACTTATTGACGCCAGAAGGTTTTGACCAATCCTCATTAAAGCGCATTCTTGACGAATTTTATGAAAAAGCCGCAGGGGAATTGGGCAGACAAATAGGTCTTGAAGGAGAATATTTTTATCAGCCATTAACCGACGTACATTTTTCGGACTCTGGCCAGTATGATGAACCTACCGGTAACATTTTTTATATCTATGGTTTCGCTGCAGTCGCTATCTTTGTACTTCTTATCGCCTGTATCAATTACACTAATTTAGCCATAGCACGTGCAACTAAACGTGCGAAAGAAGTGGGGATGCGCAGGGTTATCGGGGCAAGTAAAAAGCAATTGGCTTTGCAATTTATGGGGGAATCGATTTTTTATGCTTTGGTCGCGATGGTGATTGCATTGGTGATGGTTGAGGTCGCCGATACCCTGACCTCAATCAGTGATTTATTTGGCAAACCTAATTTGCTCAACTTTTCCAATGACCCTTCTGTGCTTTTAGTCTTTGCGGGGCTTGCTATTTCGGTTGGTCTATTGGCCGGAACTTATCCTACTTTTTATCTCACCGCGATTTCCCCCTTAGCCGCTTTAACAGCGACGAAGAAAAGTAGGGGTTCCAAATTTAGAATCGGTACGTTTTTAGTTTTTATACAGTTTTTTGTTTCTATTGGCGTAGTCGCCTGCACCCTACTCATGAATCAGCAAATGAATTATGTGGCGAACAAATCTTTGGGATTCGAAAAGGAAAATAGCATATCCATTTTAATGAAAGGTGTCGATGTCATTTCAAAGGTTCCAGTGATCCGCAATGAATTGATGACCAACCCGAATGTACTCGGTGTTACTTCCAGTAGTTTCACACCAGGTTCAGATATAGCGATAAATCTTGCGGATGTAGAAAACAACGAAGGTATTTTGGAACCTACCAATGTTAATAATTTCGCAGTCGGTGAAAATTTTATTGAGGTTATGGGTATGGAAGTCCTAGAAGGACGAGATTTTTCGACTCGCCTGTTAACTGACGTAGGAACCTCTCTTGTTGTTAACGAAACCTTGGTAAAAAAAATGGGCTGGGAAAACCCGATCGGTAAACGCCTCAGAGGAGGCCCGATAAGAGACGGACGTATAGTGGGCGTCGTTAAGGATATTCATTTTTCTTCCTTACATCAGGAAGTGGGACCGATGCTGATTCAACAATATCCCGATGATGATTTACAAAATGTTCCAGAAATGCAAAGGAATATCATCAGCCGCAATCTCATTGTAAAAATCGCGGGAGATGATGTTTATCAAACTATTAATCATATTGAATCCGTCATGTCTCAATTTGATCCCAAACACCCATTCGAATTCGATTTTTTCGATACTCTGCTCGACAAGGTGTATACCTCAGAAACAAACCTGATGAAACTGACCGGAATATTCGCAGGTATTTGTATTTTTATTTCCTGTATGGGTTTGTATGGCCTTTCGGCCTTTACAACAGAACAGCGAACTAAGGAAATTGGTGTCCGTAAAGTATTGGGCGCATCTACTTCGCAAATTATTCTTATGTTATCAAAAGGACAGATGATATTAATCATTGTTGCGGCGGTGATAGCCTCAGCCGTCTCTTATTACGTGATGAATGATTGGTTGTCGTCTTTTGCCTATCGAACCACCATTCAATTTTGGGTATTTTTTGTAGCAACGTTAGCAGTAGCCTTTGTCGCATTTATTACGGTAGCGTTTCAATCCGGAAAAACAGCGCAATCTAACCCGGTAACAGCGCTTCGTTACGAATAAACATTCATAAAAATAACACCGAATAACAACCAAGGAGAAGGAAGTATGAAGAAGAGCATATCGCTATTATTTACCGCAATAGTTTTTATATTCAGCTGCTGTTTCGTATACGCGCAAGATATAGCCGGTACCTGGCAAGGTACGCTAACTGTCGCGCCGGGAAATGAACTGGTTGTGCAATTTATTATTGAAGAAGACAGCGGTGGAAGCTATTCCGCGACACTTAATTCGCCGGACTCTGGAGCCATCAAAAATATCGCAGCTACCAAGGCCTCATTCGCTGACAACAAACTCATCATCGACGTTGCCGATTTAAGTGGTAAGTTCGAAGGCGATTTTGCTGACGGTACGATTGTCGGCGATTGGACTCAACCCGGACAAACCATCCCTTTGACATTAACGCCGTTTGTGGATGGCCCTCTCGATGAATCGATTTTGCAGGCTTATGTGGGTCGCTGGGAAGGTAGCTTAGCCTTACCCGGACAAAGTCTTACTATCGTAATTAATTTTGAAAAAACAGCTAATGGAAAATTAAGTGGCACCATGGAAAGCCCCGATCAAGGCGCGCAAAAATTCCCGGTCGAGAATATTCAGGCGTCTACCTCTGATTTAAAAATTGAAGTCAATGCTATTCGCGGAATTTACACGGCGAAACTGTCAAGCGAGGGACTGCAAGGTGATTGGAGTCAAGGTCGTAGCTTTCCACTCAACATGAAAAGAAAAACACTCGACCCTCTTGAATTTGCTTTGGATTTATCTGCTGATGAAAAACAGCTATTTATGGGGACCTGGCATGGCGAAATGACGACACCGGTCGGCCCAGTGGCTGCCGTGTTTCGAATTGAAGAAGTCGAAGAAGGGTCTATTCTTGGTTTCTTTGACAGCCCTGATCGCGGCGCTAAAAATATTGCCCTTAAAACTGTAAGTCGCGAAGGAGATGATGTTAGCTTTATTGCCCGCAGCGGCAGTACCTTTAAAGGCAAAATTGTCGATGGAAAATTAGTTGGTGACTACAGTCAGCAAGGTCAAAAATTTCCCGTCACCCTCGAACAAGGAGATTTGCCGCCGCTAGTCGTTGCGGCACCTAAGTCTTTACTTGGCAACTGGCAGGGGAAAATTACCACACCGCGCGGTGAATTTACTGTGGTATTTCGATTCGAAGAAACGAGTGCTGGAGTTGTCGTATTTCTTGATAGCCCAGACCAAGGCATGGCCGGAGCGCGAATTAGAATCGCATCGCTTACTGACAATACTGTAAAAATTGCCTCGCCCTTAATTGGAATCAGCTACGAAGGGACACTATCCGACAATAAAATCGAAGGCAAAGCAACTCAGGGAGGACAGACTTTCGATTTAAATTTAGAAAGATAGTTTTTGTTAGCCGATTACTAATACCGCTAAATAAAAAAGCCAACTCTCAAGAGGGTTGGCTTTTTTATTGTCCTAAAACTTTAATCTTTTAATTAAGCAAAGCTTCTAATTGTTTCGCAATCGCTTTCTCTTCATCGCTTAAGCTAATATTTTTACATCGCGGGTCAGTTTTTTGTATAACCGATAACATTTTTTTTGTTAATGGCAAAGGATCACAACCGTGGCCTGTTTCGCAAACTAAATCCCATTTCTTTTCAGCTTTGACATGACAGCCAAAACAATTCCCGCCAAATTTGTTCACAACATCAACAAAACCACGTTTTGCAATTTTACTACTTTCAGCAGACACCTCTAATTCGAAAAATTCCCAATCGTTAGTGGCAACGCTAAAACCTTCATCATGTTTAACCATCACTTCTCCCGGCACTAATTGCACTACAGAACCAGGAGGGTATTTTCCGCCATTTTCCGAGTTAGCTATCTCAAGAGTCTTTTCTATATCTCCGAGCAAATTATCGACGAAAAATCCACGCACGGGTGTCATTTCCATAACACAGCCAAAACTTTCGTCTTTGACCTCGACTGAACTCGTTGCTTCCGCGGCAATAAGGCTTGCAGAAAACAAGGAAAATATAATAAAAACGCTGGAAATACGTATATTGTTTTGCGGAAATAGTTTCATAAAACACCTTGCAGGAAGCAGATCGTCATTTAGATTGTTAGCAAATAGTTTGCGCACAATATATTATCGACCCATATTCGTCAATTGATTTGCGCACAAATTAATGTAATGGTTCGCATACCCTACTGAAGTTAGAGATTATTGGACTTTTTATGTCGATGCTAAATTTGGACCTCCAGGTCTGCCATTCTCTGTATTCCGCAACCAATGCCTTAATTAGGGCATATCGGCCGCTACTGGAACCCCTCGGACTTACTTACCCGCAGTACATCGTGATGTTAAGCCTATGGCAAAACGATGGCGTCAATATTAAAACCTTGAGTACCCATACGCGCTTAGATTCCGGAACACTAACACCTATCTTGAAAAGGCTTGAAAAACAGAGACTTTTAAGTCGAAAAATTTACGATGGCGATGAGAGACAAAAGCGAATTGTGTTAACAACTGAAGGGAAAAAACTAAAAAGAAGAGCTGAAAAAATCCCAGCCAAGTTAAGCTGTATTACGGCACCCGATACCAAACTTACCGGCTTAAGCGACGAGGAAACCAGACAACAACAAGCAAAAAATGCTGAAACGCTAAAACAATTATGCGAAGGTTTATTTCAAGTTCTCCAGCATAAATAGAAAAATTATGAGATATAAAAATGGCCCTTCTGATGACAGAAGAGCCATTTTATCCATCCTTTTAAAGACTTAGCGCCAATTATTTTTGGTAAGCAGCGATTTGTTTTTCGGCGATATTCACAAGATCGCCCATCGCTAGCGCGACATCAATAAGATGTAACCCCCAACCAGCATCGGGCGTGCCACCTGCGCCAATAACGTCACCAGCAATGATGTCTGTACGTGGATCATTCGGGTCACCATTAACGGTAACCTCCAAATACGAATGACTACCGTTGTTAACACATTCCGAACTAATCAATCCCGGTACACTAACAAAATCAGTGTCGACTTTTTTGCCTGCTGCCCACTCTTCCAAACCTGTGCGACCGCTTGCGCTTAGATAAGAATGAAGCTCGTTGTTGCCTTTGGCAAGCTGCGCGGGATTGGTACAAGCGCTTACCGTTCCTTCGCCGCCACGACCAAACAACGCATTTTCTGCCGGTGGAACATCAGAACGAAATGAAGCGTAGGTAATAATACATTGGGTTTGATCTGCCGACGTACAAAGCGGCATTGATTTAAAAGAGCCCCCTACTGTTTCGCCTTCAGGCACTTGTACGTTGGTGCCCAACAACATTGCAGAGATAATTTGTTTTTGAATAGGCTTACCATCAATCTCAGCGGCAATAAGTCGAGTAAGTACACCTGAACCCTGCGAATGACCTACTAAGATAACACCACGACCGTTATTGTCATGCTGCAAATAATAATTCCAAGCATTAAGCACATCGTCGTAACCCATAGCTCTGTCAGGCATCGCTCGATTTTCATCGGTGGAATTTCTAGCGCGAAGTGCGCCAAGCGATATTTGTCTATACATTGGCGCAAATACACGGCATTGCGAAGCAAAACGCGCAAATTGCGATTTAATAACGCTGTATTCCTCAGGCCCGGCTACCAAATCACTATTGGGTGTTGCATCTAAAGAAACGGTTGGATAAACATAGAAGCAATCGACATCAGCTGCTCTATTTGCTTGCCAAGTTTCTGTACTTAGGTCGCCACTAGCTTCGACAATTGTTGCGGTGTTATCAACAACACATGCACCCAAATTTTCACTGCCAGAGCGGCATAGCCAATTTTCTCTTTTTGAATAATCCGCTGGCGCCGTCTCAGCCTGAACAGACGTTAAACAAGTTACACACGCTAATGCAGTTAAGTTCAACAGATACTTAATCCTGAATTCTTTTTTCATTATTTTACCTTTAAGATTATTATTTGATTGATTTTACTCGGCCCACTAGAAACTATATATTTTAAAAGATCACGAGCTGCTTAGATTCGGCTAAGAGTAATAGTGTTCTAAGAAATAGCTATTTGGATACTTTCAATTATTTTTATAAAAAGTATTAAATCTAATTATACTGCATCTAAAAAGTCAGCCAAGTGTTGAATAGTTGAGTTTGTCGAATTTACATTCGTTAACTTATATCTGTTTGTTGATTGATGCCTTTCGTCATAAAAAAGAATGACTAACGCAATTACATATTTTAAAGATCGTTTTGTTTAAACAAATGGGGATTTTTTCGGACGAACTTTTGTATCCAAAGTTCAATAAACGAATGTTCCTTGCGCTCCATATACCACCACCCGAAACCACTTATCGTAATCGCACCTAATGTATCGACAATTAAATCCCACATGGTATCAGTTAAACCAGACGGATCATCAAGCATAGCTTTCTGCATATTGGTGTTAAAAAACTGGTCCATTATAAACTCGAAAATCTCCCACACTGCACCAACGGCAATCGCAAAAAGGCAGGCAAACAGCGCAACAAATCTCGGACGCATACTTAAGTCCGCGCGCTCATTTTCATTCAGAATGTATACCAGCAGGAAGCCAAAGATTCCTAATAACAATCCAGAACTTGTATGCAACACTATATCCCACCACCAGATCTTGTCGTAATAGCTACGAATTTCACCCAAAAACAAGGAAGAAAAAATAAATATCACGGCAAGGATTTGAAATTCAGAAGGGATCTGTAGCTGAAAGCGACGGCCGAGAATGAGCGGGATGAGTATGACCGACATGATTGCAATAATGAGAAAAACATTTAACCAAAGTCCATTGTAAATCGACGCCGCCAATTCAACCGCCATAATCACATGCAAAACGATAACCAAACCCCAATGAATACGACGAGCCATGTCACCAATTGGCGTACTTATGGTTTTCTGTTTCACTTTTTCTCCGAGATTATTCCAAAACGCCACAGTCATCCTGCAGTGCTTTATAAGTTTATGCTCTAAAAAATAGTTTTAAAGTGACCACTTTATCAGGGCCTGGCCCGATTCGAAACAACAAGACATGTTTACGTACAGAGAATTGATAATAATGTCTTTTACTCCCCTGCGGTATTAATCCAAAAGTGGTGAAATTAGCTATGCTGATCTATTCTCAAGCTATATAAACCATCTTTTTCGAAGCGGATTCACCGCTTGTATGGCGATAGGGATTTAATCTTAAAAGTGCGCTCAAGGGTAGGCGCTCATTGAGCTCAATAGCAATGGCACATTATCAGCGGACTATTATTACTTCCACCGCCAACAAAGTCTTACTTTCCCTTTTTATCTTGGGAATTGTATTTGTCTGTATCTCTGTATTGGCATTCGAAGCAAATCGTTACGAAAACTTAGTAGATGAATTCGAAACCCGTGCCAATACTCAGGTCAGCTTGCGACGTCAAGCAATACTCACTGAGCTAGAGGAGTTCCGCAAGAACGTTGTTTTTCTCTCTTTAACTCCTCCTATTAAAGGGATCATACGCGCCATACAAAATGGTGGCGTCGACCCCCAAGAGAATAATGCTAAACAAATTTGGCTGAATCGACTGAGTGTTATTTTTTCGGGCTTTCTGCAAGCTAACCCTCAAGTAAACCAAGCGCGATATATTCAGCTCCACAATAACGGAATCGAAATTGTTCGAGTAGATCGCCGCGCAGATGATATTGTTATCGTAACTGGAGATGGACTACAGCAAAAAGGCCACCGAGATTACGTGGTTGACTCACTTCAAATCTCAGAGAACGAAGTATACATTTCAGATCTAACATTAAATCGAGAAAACGGGGTACTCGCTTATCCGCGCACTCCAACATTACGAGTTACCACGCCGGTCTTTGATGCTGACGGAAGAAGATTTGGGCTCATTGTTATCAACGTCGACGCTCAGCATTTATTGGAACAAATTAAGAATGCGTTTGATAACGAGTTTGAAGCCTATTTAACCAATGATTATGGGGATTTTTTATTACATCCCAACCCGGAGTTAACATTTGGATTTGAGACGGGAAGTCCGATTCATTGGGACCATCAATTTGAAGCCATCACTACCAGCAATAGCTTTAGTAAAATAACATCTCAGGCCACGCCAAAAAAAATCTACTACGGACTTGCTCAACAGATACCCTTAATGGATTCTTCTGACATGCGCTACCTGACATTAGCGGCCACGGTGTCGGACGACCACATACGAGGCATCATTTCAAATGGGCGACCGAAACTTATATTTTATACTGCGGTTATTTATATAATTATTGCGGCAATTGTATTCCTTACTTTTCTTGGTTTTCAGGAACGATTAAAAGCAAATGAGGAACACGCAAAACTCGCTGCCATCGTTGACAACTCAAATGATGCGATTGTTTCTGTAACGCTAGACGGTACTGTCACAAGCTGGAACAAGGCTGCAGAATCAATGTTTGGATATAGCAGCAAGGAAGCAATAGGGAGGTCAATATACGATTATTTAATTCCAAATGATGAAATTAAAGACGAGCAATTCCTTTTCGAAAAGATAAGTCGAGGAGAGACAATCCCTCCATACAATACAGTTCGTATTAAAAGTGACGGTAGCACTTTAGATGTATCCGTAACTGTTTCTCCTACTATTTCCTCAAATAAAGAAGTCGTCGGTGCGGCAAAGATCATTCGTGACATCAGTGAGCAAAAGAGGATTGAAGCAGAAGTGCACAACCTCAATATATCGCTAGAACAAAAAATATCAAAACGCACTAGTGAACTAAATATAGCAAAAGTCAAAGCCGAATCAGCAAACCAAGCCAAATCTGAATTTATTGCTAACATGAGTCATGAAATTCGGACGCCAATGAATGCAATCATAGGTATGTTACAACTGCTTCGACGAACAGAACAAAATTTTCAACAACAGAATTATTCAGAAAAAGCTGAATCCGCCGCCAATGCGTTACTAGCAATCATTAATGACATACTCGATTTTTCCAAAGTGGAGTCGGGCAAGCTCAGCTTAGATCTACACCCTTTTAGCCTCAATAAGCTAATGAGAGATATTGGCGTAATAATGGCAAATAACTTGGACGGTAAAAAAATTGAATTGCTATTTGATATTTCTAAAGACCTACCCGACACCCTGGTCGGCGACTCAACTCGCATACAACAAGTGCTCATTAACCTTGCTAGCAACGCGATAAAATTTACCCCGCAAGGAGAAATTATTATTTCGATAAGATCGATGAGCCATGAGGAAGACACAATTGCCCTTAATTTTTCTATCCAAGATTCAGGAATTGGTATTTCTAAAGAACAACAAGAAAAAATATTTGATGGCTTTTCGCAAGCAGAAGCATCAACGTCCAGACACTATGGTGGCACCGGCTTAGGTCTCGCCATCAGTCGACGATTTGTTGAACTCATGGGTGGTGAGCTAAAAATAGAGAGTGAAGTGGATAAAGGAAGCACTTTTAGCTTTACAATCAACTTGAGAATTGAAAAAGAAAAATACTCGAACAAAAAGAATTTGCTGAAACCTAACATTGAACACCTTAGGGTATTGTTGGTCGATGATAACTCAACTGCGAGAAAAATAATTGGCGGCATGCTTAGAGATTTCGGTTGGCAAGTTACCGTGAAGTATTCAGCGACTGATGCTTTAAAACAAATTTCCGAAGAAAAGTTAAATAATCAATTCTATGATCTCGTGATATTGGATGGTCAAATTTATGATGGTGATGTTTGGAATGCTGCTAAAGAACTAAAAGCTGGCAAATCAGAGACAAAACGAGCAGCAGTTATTGTGACTTCGTCATACGAGCAGGACATTTTAAATTTTAAGGATCTTAATGGTCTTACTGATGGGGTGCTTATAAAACCTATTACCAGCTCTACGCTCTTAGACGCAGTCGTTGATTCCTGCTTTTCTATTAAACAAGATGAATCCGACACGCTCCTTCCTGAAGATGTTAACAAGAAAACAAATACTCCCTTGGCTGGCATAGAAATTCTATTAGTAGAAGATAATCATAACAACCAGATAATCGCCAAAGAATTTTTAGAAGAAGAAGGCGCAAAGATCAAGATTGCTAGCAGCGGCCCGGAAGCTTTGGATATTTTAAAACGCGAAGCTAATAATTTTAATATTGTCCTTATGGATATACAGATGCCCGGTATCGATGGTTACGAAACCACGCGAGAAATTCACAATAGCTTAGGTTTGAAGTCACTACCAATTGTTGCTATGACGGCAAATGTCCTACCGAGTGACAGAGCTGAAGCGCTGGCAGCGGGAATGCTTGACCATATTGGAAAACCATTCAATCTGAAAAAATTGATTGAGGTTATTCTAAAGCATGCACGTACGCCGGTTTTAAAACCCATTGAAGATATTCCGAGTGAAAAGGGAGCTGAGAAAGTCAAAAGCGTGGTTCCTCCGGTAGCATTAGCATTTGCAAACAAGCACCGCATTGATATCGAAGGTGCGGTTATGCGATTCTCTGGAAGAATTTCGCTTTACCAACGCTTAATCCATCAGTTTGATGAATCGATGCAGAAATTACTCCAATCGGGGAAGGAACATATAGAAACTCAAGATTATAAATCCGCGCATCGTGATTACCATAGTTTAAAGGGAAATTTTGCGACTCTGGGTCTACAAGACCTAGCATCAATTTCCGAAACCCTTGAGAAACAACTTAAAAATAATCCCAACGAGATAGATGAGAGCATCGCTGACACGCTTATATCAGAGTTCGACACCTTAAGACCTAAACTTTCGGTATTAGCTAACCTGCTCGACCCCGAACCGCAAAATATCAGTGATACAGGAAACCCTAAAAATGTTACAAGCGACCATGAAACGCTTGAGGCTAGAAAGACCACGAATGAAGGAATTAAGAATAGGTATACAAACGAAAATCAACAGACATTACTTGCAGAATTTGAACGGTTGACGCAATTATTAGAAGCGCGAAACTTAGAAGCTACGAATCTTTTTGAGCAACTCCGCGGCGATATGATTTACATGTCGAAATTCGAATCTAAATCCTTAGCGAAATCGATTGACACTCTAGATTTTTCCACCGCTTTAATTACCTGCCAAGATTTAATCGAAGAAATACGAAGCGTTTAAGAATGGGTACTCAATTGTCTACTTTTGAAGAAAATAACTTAGCTTTCGGTACCGTAAAAAAACGGCCAAAAATTCTTATTGTCGACGATCAAGTCGCCAACATCAAGATTATGCAAAACGTCTTCGATGGTGATTACGAATTGTTCTTTGCACTAAACGGTACCGATGCTTTAACACTTTGTTTGAATAAACCACCCGATATAGTTTTACTCGACATTGAGATGGGCGAAATGAACGGTCTCGTGGTTTGCGAGAAGTTAAAGCAAGATCCCGAAACGGCGAATATACCAGTAATTTTTGTTACCAGTCACGACTCGATTCAACAAGAATCTGCCTGTTGGCAAGCAGGTGGGGTCGATTTCATTCATAAACCAATCAACGTAGTCACAACCAAACACCGAGTCACAACTCACCTCAAACTCAAGGAACAAAGTGATCTTTTATTACAGCTCGCGTTTCAGGACGGATTAACACAATTAGCTAACCGTAGACACTTCGATCAGAATCTGGAAAAGGAGTGGCTTCGAGGTATACGCAGTAAATCACCCATCGCGCTAATCATGATTGACATCGATCACTTCAAACAATTCAACGATTTTTACGGCCATCAAGAAGGCGATGACTGTTTACGACAAGTTGCTCAAGCGCTTCGCATAGCTATTAATCGGCCGGATGACATGGTTGCGCGTTATGGTGGGGAAGAATTTTGTTGCTTACTACCCAATACCGACATTAAAGGTGCTGAACTTGTAGCGAGTAATATAAAAACTACTGTTAACAATCTTGCAATTCCACATAAAAAATCTTCAGTCAGCGATCGGGTAACCCTCAGCATGGGCGTTGCAGTAATGATTCCTGACCAGACTAACCAAGCCTGCGAGCTGATCAAAAATGCAGACGAACTTTTATATCAGGCCAAAAATTCAGGGCGCTCTACGATAGCCTTAGCACATAAAACATTTCCAGCTCATCGTTGAGCAAGAATACTCTCGATTCCTTTTTCAAACGCATTAAGATCTTGCTGAAAGCTTTTTAAGCCTAAACCCAAACGAAAGTGCTGCTGGCAAGAACTCGAGTAATATTTTCCCGGAATAAGTGAAACCGAATGCTCGTTCATTAATGGCCGAATAAGATCTTCGCTATCGCCGGTAGCTGAAAAATCGGTTACAAAACGAGGAAAAGCTAAAAACCCGGCTTCGGGTATAATCCAGCGACATATATTAGAACAGCGCTTTTGAAATGCTTCGAAGACTTTTACGTTAGCGTTTATTAACTCAATATTGCGCTGCAGTATTGCCGATGAATTGCTCAGCGCAATCTTGCTGAGCAATTCATCGACCTTGCTACCGCAAATAGACAAGTATGACTTTATCGACATTACTCTTTGTATAAACTTCTCATCCTGAGAGGCGAGCCAACCGACACGAATACCGCCTAAGGCGTAGGCTTTTGACATAACGCCGATACTGATGCCTTTCTCGTAACAGCTTGCCGCAGTTGGAAGCTGGCGATCGGGTTCTGATTCCAAACCGCGAAATACTTCGTCTGATAAAACCCAAGTATTATTATCGCTAGCGCATTCTAAAATCGATTCAAATTCATTCTTAGCGAGTTGCGCACCCGTCGGATTATGGGGAAAATTTATTGCGAATAGTTTCTCATTCCCTTTTAAAGCTTTAATCGAATCGAATACCTCGTCCAAATCTAGCGTCCATTCCTTTTCGCTCTCTTTTAAACTAACAGTGCTTACTGAAGCGCCAATCCCTTGAGGAACCAAGCGTAAGGGAAAATAAATAGGTTCAACGCAGAGTACCGCGTCGCTAGCAGATAAAAGAGCATGGTAGCTAACAAAGATGGCTTCTTGAGCGCCGCAGAACGTGACAATGTTTTTTGCTTGCAGACCAGGATACTGCGCACTAATCAGTGTTCTTAGCTCTTCATCGCCCTGATCACTGGCATAAGGTAATTGCAAATCTTCCCATTGTTGAAGTTGCTCTTGATTTGCAAACGCCAACAATTCGCGCAAGCTATAAGCCTGCAAAAGCGCCGAGCCCATCTCGTGGCGTATGGACCCCGCGTTGTGCTTTTTGAACTCTGCCAGTTTGTCAGGAGGGAAAATCACTTTGGGCCTGCTTTGTAAATTTTCAAAAAGTTATTTCAATTGCCATACTGTCATTTGTGAGACCGTATGTTGAAATTTTCGCCCGGTTTCACGTATCACAAAAGGCACATCAATGGGTTCACTAATCATATCGAATTGCTCAGATAAACATTCTTTCAAACCATCGAGAGTGGTATAGCTCTCGCCGTTTATTTTGATACCACCTAGCCACTCTTCTTTTTCCGTGAACTCTTCAAGCCAGGTGTACGGAGAAGTTAAAATCAACACCCCAGATTTTTCTAAACGATCGCCAATCATGCTAAGGAATTTTTTCGGCGAATAAAGGCGATCAATTAGGTTACCAGCGAATATTAGATTGTAGCGATCGAATTTCTCATTTAAGTTGCAAGCGTCAGCCTGCATAAATTGGCATCGAGATGCGGTTGCAGCTAGACCGAGCGCTTGTAATTGCGCCTCTTTAAAATTAACAAGTTCGCCTTCTTCCTTGATTGTGTAGCGTTTGATTTCAGATTCTTGCAGCTCTGCCGCCGCTGCTATAAACCTCGCTGAAAAATCGACGCCATCGACATGATCAAACACTTTAGCTAATTCAAAACTGCTTCTACCCACAGCGCAGCCTAGATCCAATGCGCGTACAGTTTTTTTATCCTCCATAAATTTAAGGCATAAATCTGCGCATGCCTTCGCGAAATTGGCGACGCCAAAATACTCGTCACCATAATGAAATTCCAAATATTGAGAAACCTGATCGTCGGTTTCATAGGGGTTTAGTTCAACTTTCACCGGCACCTCCGATTCAATATAACGGAAACCCGCGTGCTGAAAAAAATGTCGTCTGAAAGCATAACGTGAATCCTTAATAGCGTAATTACCGGTAGAGAAAAAGCTACCGCCTTTAATTAAATTATGTTTGCCGTCAAAAGTCGGGGTTGAAAAATCATCGTATACCGGATGCACTTCAAAACCAGGTAAACCATCAATGGGAGTTTCAGTCCATTGCCACACATTACCAATCACATCATAAAACGTAGATCCGTTCGAACAAGCAGTAGCAAATTTATTCACGGGGCAGGCAGAAGCCCAATACTCTAAATTAATGTTTCCCGGCGCATGCTCCCAATCAGGTAGATCTTCGGGGATTTCATTTCTTAGACAATACCATTCGGCCTCGGTAGGTAAACGGATGGGTTTTCCCAGCTTTTCTGATTTCCAATTACAAAAGGCTTTGGCTTCCAAATAATTAACATCGACAGGCCAATCCCAAGGCATGGGAATTATCTGCGTCATGCTGCGGTATTTATAGGTATTTTGATCTGCTATCCAAAACTCCGGTTGGCTAACGTTGGCGTAACTCAACCAATCCCAGCCTTCCTCGGTCCAATAGCATTGCTTTTGATAGGCCCCAGCTTCAACAAAAGCTAAAAACTCTTTATTAGAAACCAAAAACTGGCTCGCTTTAAAATCGCTTACTTTTGTCGAGAGTTTTCCATATTCATTATCCCAACCGTAAAGCCGATCGTTTTTATCTTTATTTTGTTCGATCAAACGCCCACTAACGGTCTGAAGAGAATTATTTGGCGCGACCCCACTCTCTGTACAATCGGCAAATAAGGTATTGGGTTTTACTAGTTCGATAGGTAATTGGCGAATGAGAACGCTAGAGGTCTCTAGATGGATCCGTTCATGTTCGATCGCCATCATAATTATCCAAAACGGATCGCCCCAAGAAATGGGGAGTTTAAGCTCAGCGCTGCAAATGAAATCATCGACAAGCTTCCGTACATTGTCACGATACAACTTTACTTGTTTCGAGCTAGGCCACTGATAATGATTTTCGTCGAGATCATCCCATGACATTTCGTCAACACCAATGGCCAGCATAGATTCGATTTCCGCATCAAGTCGCGCCGGGATGAGTTTTGCCACATGGAGTTTATTCACGAAAAAGACGGCCGTATGGCCGTAATAAAATATCAACGGGTGGCGTAAACTATTGGCCTTATAGCGAAACGCTTCTTCACTTGCCAAACATTCAAACAAACATTCATTCAATGTATAGGTGCTATGAAAATAATTTCGAATTTCTTCGCGTTTTTTTTCAACACTGTTACCAGTTAATAAACAGGATCGTGTAATTTTTCTTTCCCGAATATCATTGGCGAACTTTGATTGAGAAAGTTGACTTAATTCTTCATCAGATCCAATTACTAGCTCACTCATCGCTCTATTGTGTACCTTAGTATTATTCTAAAATTTGAACTCATCGGGAAATGTAGTACTCGAAACCACCGTTATCGCAAATATCAACAAACCAAGGCTGTAGACTGGCGAAATAATAGGTGGATATTTAGCTTATTAATTAACAATCGTATTGTTAATAATATAGTAATGCTATTTATTGTTGTACCGTGTTTACTAATATTACACGCTAAAACCCCTATATACCCTTCGTAACATCAAACAATTTTTCGAACCTTCATTGTTAACACAACAATCCAGTAATACAATATGCCAAATCGTATGGCTACACGCTATATACGGGGTTTAGCAGAAAAAGATTACAGCTCGCGAAATTTAATACCACTTGCCTCTCAGACACCGGATACCTCACCTCAAGATTACCGCACACTTCACGCTTAACGAATAGGATTTTTATGAACGCAATTGATTTTTCACTGAAAGACAAAACGATATTAATTACCGGTGCCTCTAGCGGCATAGGTGCTACGCTTGCTAAAAGTTTAGCACTAGCCGGTGCACGGGTGGCAGTCGCGGCTCGCCGTGAAGAAAAACTGGCTGCATTAGTCATCGAGATAAATGAATTGTGTGACGATCCAAACAGAGCATTTGCTTTGTCAGTAGATGTCAGTAAACGGGAAAGTGTTAACGCTGGCATAACGCGCACTAATGAAAACTTTGGTCTTATTACAACAGTGATCAATAATGCTGGTGTTGCTGCACCGAAAAAGTTTTTAAACACCACTGAAAGTGATCGTGATTTTGTGATGAATACAAATTTTAACGGCGTTTGGAATGTAGCTCAAGAAGCTGCTTTGCAAATGGTCGAGAATAAAATTAAAGGCAGTATTGTCAATATTGCATCGGTGCTCGGTCTTGCTGCAAAACCCGGTCAAACTGCTTACTGCTCTTCAAAAGGTGCAGTCATTCAGCTAACTAGAAGCATGGCTTTGGACTTAATGAAACATGATATACGGGTAAATGCTATTGCCCCGGGTTGGTTTAAAACAGAAATGAACAGTGCCTACTTTGACTCTACCGCCGGACAAGAATATGTATCGGCTATGCCTGCAAAACGTCTGGGGAATCTTTCAGAACTTGCCGGTCCGGTGATAATGCTGTGTAGTGATGCTGCGTCTTTTATAAATGGCTCGGTAATTACTGTTGATGGCGCAATATCCGCAACCGCTATATAGCAAATGGAATTAAAAGCTGGCTGCGAATGAATTTGACGCCAGCTTAATAAATTCGCTTTTTTATTGGTTTGAATTTTACTTTGTTTGACATTTGCCCCATCGCTTAATCCTCTCTTTTTTGAAATCATACGCTTCCTTAATACGCGTGCTGCCCAGCAACCAAAGTAATACTGTTTTCGACGCACTGGCCCTACCCAAGCTTAGCTATTTTGAATACCGATCTTAATCATTGGGGCAACACTAAATGTTTTACTTTTGCTGACGCAAACCTAAGGCACAAGATTTTACTTGTTAGAAATTTGCCAAGTCCACCCAAGATGGGATATCAGATTTTTGGATGACAAATTTTAATGGAATGAGAGGAATTTCAAATGAACGTAATTGATATTGGTGCGCAACATATGATTGATAAAATTGGATTATCAACTGATGCCTCTACCGTCGGAAAAGCTATGCGTAGCTTATTCGATGATTCCGACGGGCAAATTAAATTTGGGGATTTTGCAGTTAAAATCGCCGCTAATAAAAATATTTCTTGCTTACTGAAAACATGGCTACAGGAGGGTGGCGATCATTCAATTTCTGCCTCGGATATTATGTCGATATTCGGGCCAAAAAAAATTGCCTATTTTGCTGATCAATTACACATTGATCCGCCATCAGCCGCCTTGGGTTTAGCAAGCGCCTTACCTAAAATGATGAGAAAAAATAACAGCGAAAACACAAACACAAATAAAAAAATGCGCTGCCAGTAGATTTACAAATAAAAACTCACACACCACAAGGACGTGGAATTTTATAGCAGAGCATTCACCTAATTAATTACTCGCTATAATCAAAGATGATGAGAAGACAATCGTTTTCAAACATGTGCTCTAATAAGTAAATTGATTTGATTTAGCCCTAATCGCGCCCTATCATTTCAAACCATATCGCCAACGATCAACACAATAGGCTAATCTGGAAGATGCGTTTAAATTACAATGCTCAATCAAACGATGGATCTAAGCCGTCAGTATTATTACTAAACGAGAATGATAGAGTAGAAATTTATCTTCGTGCCGAACCAGATGGGCAAACAACTCTATTAGCCTGCTCTGGTGACAAGGTTGCACTTCCAAAGAAAAGTTATCAGCAAGGTCCCTATGAAAGTATGGAGCAAGCGGTGGCGGCTCGACGGGCTATCGTACATGACTTGTTACGCAGAGGTTATACTTATTCGGAGGATGCGGTAGCGATCTGGGCTATCGCAGCACAAAGAGCGTTAAAACAAATTCGCGAAACTAAAAGATCGTCAAAAGCCAATTACAAATTTGACCCTAAGGATGTTTTTCCCGAAAAATATTAATTTTTTATGCAAAATGACTTAGCGAGTAAATAACGATTTGCGTTTTTTTGATGGATTAAAAAACATTGTTCGCCATTGATCACTAATCTGAACTGATCCGGTACAGACAAATCCCTTCCTAAGATTCGATTATTATCCGGCCCCTTTTGCCTCGCCCTTTCAATAATAAGCAAACTGGTTTTCGTTAAAACATCATCAGCCAAGGTGACGGAAACACCATTTAAGGCTTCAGACACCACCTGGGTAAGCTCGGACTGGGATTGTGGCGTAGTGCGAACCAAAACAGCAGGAAAATCTGATGTATTGTGAAAGGTTCTTTGCTGGCAGGACACCAATAACAAAACACCCGATAAAATTAAACTTCCACAAGTAAACTTTTTAGCTATTTGCATTCTAGCGTTCTTTTCAATTGATCCAATTACTCACCCAAATTTACATTCGGCGTCATAATTCTGTTTTGTAGCCATTGCGGCTTACGGATATAGCCGTCGATTGAAGTTGGCTGCGTCGTTAAGAAATTATTATTGGTGTTATTGTTAAATACTTGCTTGCTCGGCGCGGGACAGGTTCCAGGATTCTGTCGATAAACTAATGCTGCATGCAAGCGTGCCTCGTTAATACTCCCAAGGTTATGAGAAAAGTCATCTCCAACCTCACATCCTTGAACCAGCGTGCCCGCTGTACCGGTGGCATTCGCTGGTGAAAAACCATCTGAATACTCACCAAAACCCAGTGCATTCTCACCTTTGAATTGAATTGAAAAATATGTCGTTCCGCAATTGTCTTGCGGATAAAAACCATAGGGCTTACCACATGTTGTTGTGCCAATTTGAATAACCTCGACACCGACACCACGCAAACCATTAATGATAGATTCACTCGCAGAACAGGTTTGCGAACCCGTTAGAACAAATACCCGATTGAGGTTGAGCGTGGGTAACGGTTGCCCCTGTGCAGCAGAAAGTCCAATGGTGGAATTATAAAAAGGAACCGGACGAAGTTGCGCGCCGGTAACTGGGTCGACGCGTTGATGTTTATCATTAAATTTAAGGTCTTCGAATGTTTCGCCGTCGGTTTGCGCATTACCTGCAATCATGTAAGACAATTGACTGGCGATTGCAAGGTAACCACCGCCGTTATATCTCACATCTAAAACCAGATCATTTATACCGTTTTGATTAAGTTGATTAACTGCATTAATTAAAGATTGTTCCGATGTGGCAACGTGGTCATTAAATAACATGTAGCCGACGTTACCTGAACTTGTCGAAATAGTTTTCACATTTTTAACTGGAGTAAAAGTTACGTTAGCGGAAGTCATCGAAAAGCTACGCGTACTGGTTGATCCAACATCCCTGACGACAAAATCATGTGTTTGATTCGGCATCGAGGGGTACATACCTTCTAGAAAAGTTTCTATTTCTAAATTTGTAGTGCTGTTGACAACATCTACGCCATCTATAGAAAGCACCTCGGCTCCGCGAGATAAATTAGCGTCGCCACTTGTCGCTGGTGTATTTGCCTCGGTATAAGCCACCAAAAACTTTCTTGGTGGGGTCATTTTAATTGCGATCCACTGCAAACCGTATCCAGATGATGCTCCAGATTGCGAACGTGTTAACCATTCTTCAGTGGGTAATAGAAAGTGAAAATTATCTTTAGGGTTTCCGGAAGGCGTTAACGCTTCGGTAATAAGTTGATCAAAATAATCAACTGTTGAAAAGTTAGCGGGATTTTTATCAACTATTTCGTTATACCAAAGATATAAGTCGTTGCTCCAAGAACGGAGCCAATTATTCTCATCCAATACGCTACCTTGAACATCTGGGTAATCAGTACCGGTCTCTGGGTTAATACCTGATCGAGGGGCGGCACATTTCGCCGCAAACTGACTCGCATCAGCAAATACGCCGCTACTCCACGCTGTGCTTGCCGGTACATTAACGGTAGGAGGGCTTGCTGGAGCATCACTACCTCCTCCACCGCCGCCCCCACAGGCGGCTAAGCTTAAGGTCGCTAAGACTACAAGAGACAAACGCCCTGCTCTATTGTTCAGGTAGCCTGTAATTGTTTTAAAATTTTGCACCACTAACGTCGACTCTAAAAAATATAATTTGATATAGACCACAATGGATAGCTTGCCATTGATCAATACGAAAGATCCATTTTCGTGGATTCAAGCCAATGCGATTGAAAGTTGAAAGATAAATCCGGATACCCTTTGAGGATAATGAAGGGTTTAAAAAGCATACAACAACTGGAGGGATTACGCGAAGGGGTTCCTAAAATAATGAGACCTAGTTAATGAAATATTCTCGTAGGAAACGGTTGCCAGCACCCCAAAAGGGGCCTGGCAATTAATGTCAACTCATAAGACTCAATGGACAATATCCATTTCTTCCAATAAATTAGTTGCTTCGTCAAGTAAAGTCATAACCCAGAGCATGTAACGGGTGTCTACTGATATCGCGCGATTTTTTTCTTCATCAAAATCCCAATCGCCGATAATACTTTCATACACACCGTCAAATAACAGTCCAACTAGTTGACCTTTGCTATTCAAAGTCGCCGAACCAGAATTACCCCCAGTAATATCCAGCGTCGTTAAAAAATTGACTGGGACGGAATCAATATCTTCGAGCGTGTAACCGGCGTAATTTTTTCGTTTAATCAATTCGAGCTGCTGTTTAGGTGCATTAAAAGGATCAACACCCGTATCCTTTTCTAGAATCCCCTCAAGGCGTGTAAAGGGTCGATTGACTAATCCATCTTTAGGCTGGTTCCCCAGTAAACGACCGAACGTTACCCGTAAAGTACTGTTGGCATCGGCGTAGATAATCTTGCCTTTACTCTGATTGAATTGGATTAAAGCTTCCATGTAACGAGGGCGCCATATTTGAAATTGTCCGTATAGCTCTTTGTCGGCCAACTCGCGTTGCATCCGCTCTTCGTGCGTTGCGACTGCATACTGAATAAAAGGATCTTTGCTTTTTTGAAAATCTTCAACTGATTTATTCATCCACTCGAGGCGTATATTTTCTTTGTCCAAGGTAGATTTCTTATATAGCTTGGATGTTTGTTTATGGATTTTTTTAAGATCAACCGAATCACTTATCTTAAAAAACTTATCGTAAGAAGCAATTCGTTGTTGTCGTGGTAACTTCGCATACTGAAGCAACATATGATCAAGCATGGCGTTATCAATTGTTTCATCATAACGTCGCGATAAGCGGCGTAAGGATTGCTCAAAGCGAATGGCGTCACGCTCTTGGTAGCCAGGCTCGCGTTCTTCATCTGGCTTTTGTTTTTCCAAGGCTAAGCGATAAAGTTGAGCGGCTACCGATGGCAAACTTGCATAAGAAAAATAAGACATCACCAGATCGAGTTCCTTAGTCGACTGGTTTTGTTCAATCAAAGTATTGAGCTCACTTACCGCACTACCGTATTTTTTTTGCCGTGTACTATCTTCTGATAACCATTGTGCCAATTCAGCTTCCATCGCTTGGCGACGCTGTAAAAAATCACTGTGCTGAAAACTCTCCGTCATCGATTGATAGTTTTTTGCATAATTCGATAAACTTGCAAAAGTACTTTCGTAACTGATTCGCGCTTCGCTTCCCTCCTCCGAATTCATCACGATAATATCCATTAGGTCTTCGCGCAGTTTTCTTGCCTTTGGATAAAACCAGGTAAATTGATTTTCGATTTCTTGCGCTGTTCGGTATCGGTTGGTACTACCGGGGTAGCCCGCTGCCATAACAAAATCTCCCGCTTGCAATCCTGTTGCGGAAATTTGTAAAAAACTCGCCGGCACATAGGGAACATTGTCCGCACTGTAGTCGTTTGGCTTGCCATCACTTCCGACATAGGCCCGATAAAAACCAAAATCCCCAGTATGCCGCGGCCACTGCCAATTATCGATATCGCCGCCGTACTTACCGATACTTGTTGCCGGGGCATACACTAGACGCACATCGCGGATTTCTAATTGTTTAACTAAAAAGTATTCCAATCCATGATGAAAGGAGGGCACACTACAACGATGAATTTCAGTTTTCTCGCAATCGGCGATTAAGGCTTTTTCGTTTGCTTCGATAAGCTGATAGCGCTCAAGCCCGCTCATGTTTTCGCTGACACCAGCCAATACCGAGTCACTCACATTGGTAACGGACTCGGTAACGTAAACACGCGAGCCGGGAACTGCGGGTAATTCCGCCGAAAAATCTTTGGCGAGAAAACCGTTTTCCAGCAAATTATTTTCCGGCGTACTGTTAAACTGCACTGAACCATAAACACAATGATGATTTGTAACGACCAAACCTTTTGGTGACACAAAAGATGCACTGCAACCACCCAAACTGACAATGGCATTCATAGGAAATTCATCAAGACTATTTAACTTGCTCGGGTCTAACTCCAAACCCAGTGACGTTAACTGGGTTTTCAAGGCTGGTAGCTGATAAGGCTGCCACATGCCTTCCTCAGCGTTTACCCATAACGATACCAAGCTCAACAGTAAAATAATTTTTCGCATAGCAACCATCCTTTGATTTATTAATTGATACGAATTTTTTCGACGAACTAATCTTGGGAAGTTATAAAAAATAACGCCATTGTATTAGCTAGAAATTTTAAGTCCTCGACGTAAGGCATCTGTTAACTCATTAATCTGACGTTTACTCACATCCGCAATAAATTGGGTAGAACCATGAAAAGTACCGGGATAATTATGCAATTCGACAGGAACACCTGCTGCCATCAAATTCATTGCGTAGAGAATACCCTCATCGCGCAATGGATCGAACTCCATGGTATTAATGTAAGCCGGTGGCAGGTTTTCAAAATTACTTTCTCGACCTGGAGCAGCTAACGCCGGTACATTTTCACTGCCTCGGGAGTAGTCATCGCCCAAATAATAAGTCCAACTCAACTCACCTTTTGCTCGATCCCAAATCGGCGTATCCACAAATTGACGCGCACTCGGCGTTGTCATGCGATCATCAAGCTCAGGAATACAAAGACACTGAAAGCAAATTGCTGGCCCCGATTTATCTCTCGCCAACAACGTCACCGCTGCAGACAATCCTCCGCCCGCACTTACGCCATAAATACCGATACGATTCTTATCAACGGACAAACTATCTGCCTGCTCATACAGCCAACAAAGTGCGGCATAACAATCATGTAGACCTGCGGGAAACGGATTCTCCGGCGCTAATCGATAGTCAACTGAAACTACGACAATCCCTAAACGTTTTGCATATCTTGCCGCCGCAGCATGATCTGTTTCCAGACTACCCAGAACGTAACCACCCCCATGTACATAAACCAAGGCGGAAACCTTAGCATCTCCATGTTTAGTATTTTTTTCTTGAGAAATTAGTTGTTGCGGAATATACAACCTAACTTTTACTGATTGCGAACACGATTCGACAAACACGTCTTTATCTTCAATCGTTAATCCCGACGTATCGATATTGGCGTTCCTCGCTTGCGCTAACTGTTCAAAGTGTTGACGAGATTTTTTGACATCTTGCAAGGTGCTGGCAGGTAACCCTTCCAAAACTTTTTTAAATTCTTCATCGAATTTATACGTCATTATTTAACTCTGATTTTTATAGGAGACCTAATTTATAGAAGAACGAATTTTCTGTCGTTTATAAATAGACGTAATAAAATTAAATTCATCGTCAATCCGATTTTTTAACCTTCATCTTCATCCGTCGCAATCGATTCTTGACCCGCAGCTTCTTGCACTCGAGCACCTTGCAAGATTCCCGGTAATGCGTAATTACCTTCATGACAAGCATATTCGTGAACCGGTCCTTCGGTGACATTAAAACTCATTTCACCTCGCCAAGGCTGGGAATAATACTCCGAATCTTCGACCAAAAACTCATAAAATATTTGTTGTTCTGAATAACGCGTAAAACGCTCGGTGACCTTACCAGTCTCAGACATATACACTGGCCCGCGACTCGCTTGTTGCTGATTCCAATTTGTGGTTTCAACAACCAAGGTATCGCCCTCCCAATAGGCAGATGAATTTCCCGCCCAGCGCGGTAAGCTGACACTTTGCTGACGGCTGTCTCTGATGGGAATAATGCGAGCATCGTGAATCATTTCTACCAGAATCATTAAATGATCGTCAGTTTGGACAATTTGGTAAGTATTGTTGTAGAGAACATTTAGCATCGGCGGACCGGCGGTACCGCCAAAGCCCATCAAACAGCGGTCTGATAAAGTACGCCCTTCTGGGCCATCGTTGCTACGAGTCGCTCGCAATGCTGCCCGCTTTTCACGACCGGCCTCTGAAAAAGGTATGCGACCATTCTCTGGATCAACAATCCACGATGAACGAATCTCCCCTTTAACCAAACCATGGTGACTGCCCGTGTCGACCCAGAAAGCGTTATAACCACCGCCGGATAAGAGATCGCTGCCATCAAGCAGAGTAGCGTTCTCCTCAGGGCTATTCGGTAGCGCATCTTCTTTAGTGCGGATATTGTAAAAGTCACGACCCTCTATTTCCGCAGCAACTTGAGGCGACAGCACTAAGGATTCAACACCCTCTTTACGTTGCAAGTCAGTTACCGACACATTTGTCCAAATACCTTGTAGGCTGGGTTTGCCGTTGGCCATCCGGGGTAGCTGATTGCCACTTCCCTCTCCAATATGTTCCGATTGTTGATTAGTGTTTTCACTGCAGGCACTTAAACCAAAAACGCAGGCCAGGAGCAAGAGCAAGAAGGTTTTGCTCTGGTTGATAAGTTGCTGGGTTGCTTTGTTCATAGGAAGTTCTCTCGATTTATCGTTTTTATATTGTGCTTCTCCGCAACAACACCTTTATTATTTTTGCTATGGCGGGCGGTGTTTGGATAAACATCGAAGAATTGACAGACGCTTACTTTACCTACTGTGATAGGCCTTCTCAAGCGTGGATGCTCCCTAGGGAAAGTAAAAACATGTAAGCCTGTATGAGATTATCGAGCTTGTTTTTAGCCCTGCTTGCCCCTTCTTTCACCCCCTCTCGGCCTGCCTTATTTCGCCACAATTGATCCCAACATCACCGCTTTTGCAACATTCTAGCTACCCAATGTTTTTGTTTACTGTGTTTAAGCGCAAGGGAAACGGCTACTGCAAAATCTTATCCCGCTTACGTTTTTATAAAAAAATATTTTTTAATTTAAAGCATCCTTTCATTGAAAGGCATCGTGCGAATAAAACAGAGAGGACATTACAATGAAAAAATTATTATTGGCCACCAGCATCGCCGCGGTATCCGCTTCAACTACCCCACTCGCATCGGCAGGGGAAACCGCTACGGGAATTAAACAGGGAGCCACAATAACCAGCTCAGCGATTATTGGCGGCGTTGCAGGTGGGCCGCTAGGATTTTTCATTGGCGCGATTGGCGGCGCCTACTTCGGAGAGCAAATTAAAAAAGCTGATGAGGCGAAAATCACTGAACTAGAACTAGCGGAGAAAGAAATGCAAGTTGCGGAATTAAAAACACAATTGTTAACAGCGGATTCTAAAGTCGGGGAACTGTCAGAAATCGCATTGGACAAACTAGAGTTTCAAGTTTTATTTCACACCGGGGCGGATCAACTAACCGATCGGGGTAAAGCGCGTGTCTCTGCACTAGCCAGTTTTTTGCAAAAACATCCCGGACTTTCCGTGCGCTTAACTGGTCACGCCGATCCTCGTGGCACCGATGAGTATAACAACGTACTTTCAGACCATCGCGCCATCAGTGTTCAACAATCGCTGATTGCGGCAGGGATCCAAAATTACCGAATTGAAAGACGTGCGGTTGGTGCAAACTTATCAAGGTCATTGAAAGGCGATTATGAGTCTTACGCAATTGATCGACGTGTTGATATCGAAATTTTCAGTCCTGTCACCGTCAACGCTGTAGTGCAAGCTCACTAAAAGCCACCAAGGTCTTATAACGGTGATTTTTATTTATAGATTCGCTTTTTGGGTACCTTTAAAAATTAGGATCTTTTCGTGAGAGCGAGGAAGCACCGCGCGGACGATGTGCACGGATGCACAAGTGTCGCGAAGCACAGGACGTGCGAGAGTGACGAACCGCAGTTGCAGAAAGTAAATGAGGATTTATGAAAACCTTCCTGGTTTTCACCCTACGGGTTGCTTTCGCAATCAAAAGTGTTCCAAACACTTTTGTCGAGCACGGAGGCTATGTACAGGAAGTACGGTATGCCGAAAGTGCAGGAGCATTTTTCGGTGACGCAGCTCTCGCGGAAAAAGACAATTTTTGGAGATACCCAATTGGAAATTACACACGGAAGTGGCTGACTAGATCACGGAAGTTTAGTCAGCACACCAAGCTCACTCCAGAGCCCTGTTTGGCCTAGATGAAATATGCTAGGCCTTTTTTGATCTACAAATTTAAGCTTCACCTTTTCGCCAAACACTACCCGTCAATAACATAATTATGCTAATGTTCCGCAGCACTTAGAGTGAGATTATGAATAGAGAAATCGCAATTGTAGAAGATGAAATGGCCTTAGCTGCCAACTATCGTGACTCTTTGGCTCGCCAAGGTTTTCGAGTAAAACATTTCAAAAATCGCCCTGAAGCGCTTGAAGGTTTCAAACTAAAACTGCCTGACCTCGCGATTATCGATGTTGGCCTCGAAGATGAAATCGAGGGTGGCTTTGATTTGTGCCGCGAATTACGTTCAATGGCGCCCAACCTACCCATCATTTTTTTATCGGCGCGCGATAGCGAGCTCGATGCAATTTCAGGTTTGCGCTTAGGCGCAGATGATTATCTCACCAAAGATATTAGTCAGCCTCATATGTTAGCGCGCATTGTTGCCCTATTCCGTCGAATCGATGCCTTACAGCGACCCGTCAGTGAAGATCAAAAAATTGAACGCGGAAAATTACAACTAAACCTTGATCGCATGTCGACTCATTGGGGCGAAGTGCCTGTTAATTTAACAGTAACGGAGTTTTGGATTGTGTATGCGCTCGCGAAACGTCCAGGCCATGTAAAAAACCGGCAACAACTAATGGATGCAGCGAATGTTGTGCTTGACGATAACTCAATAACATCTCACATAAAAAGAATTAGAAAAAAATTCCAACAACTCGATGAAAACTTCGATGATCTTCATACCGCATACGGCATGGGATATCGTTGGTCAAATGATAATTAGTTTTTATTTTTTAAAAAATAGCATGAAGCTTGCGCAGGAAGTGCGTGAGCGACGAACCGCAGTTGTAGAAAGTTGCTTCTGCACTTCCAACATCCATGTTGGGCGTACACGAAGTAATTGAGGATTTATAAAAACCGTCCCGTTTTCCACCCTTCGGGTTACCTTAGCAATCAAAGGTGTTCCAAACACTTTTGTCGAGCACGGCGCTTATATATAGGATGTATTGTATGCAGATTTGCAGGAGCATAAAATCTGTGACACCGCTAGCGTGAACACATGCTATTTATTCAGAGGTTCCTTTAATGCGTTTACGACGGCAGCTTTTAATAGTCAGCTTATTTATCTTGTATTTGCCTTGGGCTGGCTGCCAGTATATTCGCGAAATGGAAAATGTATTACGCGATGGGCAAACCGGTGCCTTAAAAGCGACTACGCAAGCAATTGCAGCAAGATTAGCAAGCGAAAGCTTGATCATAAATCCAGAGAAATATTCCCAACTCCTCGACGGCAAACAACAGATATATTTTCATGCTTTAACCACGCCCGCCATTGTCGATGGTTTTGGTGATGATTGGCAGGCATTTGAATTTTCACCTTTGCATTTTTCGGAATCGCCTTCCGACGAATTGGTAAATGCTAGCGCGGCCTCCAACACTTCGATTACCTCACTCGATGTTTATACCGGAAAACTTGGTGGCACCCTGTATTTTTATTTCGAAGTAATCGATGCCACCGAAGATTGGCACAATCCTCAAAAAACTTTTATTGCCAGTGGCGATCATATCGTTTTAAGAACCTTACACGAAGGAAAAATAGTAAATTATTTTATTCGTACCAGCGGACCAGGTAGCTTTACCGCGAGGCATATAAACGATGCCGGGGACATTCGTCAAGAATATCAAATTCGCGGTGAATGGCGACAAACTCGGAACGGTTACGCAATCGAATTTCAATCTCCCGAACGTGTAATTGGTGATTATCTCGACCTGAGTTATGTGGACTCCGGCTTGAGCAAGCAAGAAAATAATACCGATGGAGACGGGTTCTCAAATTTTGATTCATCGCCAAACGAAGCGAGAGATTTTTTTTCAAGATCCGATAACGATCAAGCAAAATATTTGGGTACGATTGCTAAGGATTCGAATCCAACACCTTGGGCGAGTCCGGCACCTTCGTTAAAAAACATACTCAGGCCATACAGTAATAAAGGCCAGGTGATCACCGTAGTTGATAAAAAACAGTGGCTCTTAACACAAAGCGGTGAACTGCCAGAGCAAACAACAATCGTTACCAGGGATAACATTTCGGATCTGCTACTCGAAAAAATATATCGTGCAGTTTTAGGAAATCAAAATTTTCCACCTTATGAAAATGCTCGTGTTAGTGGTCGTCTAGATGGTGAAGAAATAATTGCTGCCTTAGCCGGATCAGCAAGTGCAAATTGGTATCAGAATAATACCCAGGGTGTTGGTCGTGTTGCTTCACCCATTTTATTAGACGGAGAGGTAATCGGCGCAGTTACCGTTGAAGAGAGTAGTAATTCTTTAGTCGCGGGATCAAATTCCGCTTTCAACCGATTATTTTTCTACACCGTTATGGGCATTGCTGTGGTCGGTTTTGTTTTATTGGCTTACGCCTCATTATTGTCCTATCGCATTCGCCGTTTAAATCATGCCGCTGACAATGCGATCGGCGATGATGGAAAAATTCGCAATGATTTTATCCATTCCAAAGCTCGGGATGAGATAGGTGATTTAACACGAAGTTACGCGCAACTTTTGTCACGTCTCCGTGATTACACAGATTACTTACGCACGTTATCCAGCAAGTTATCTCACGAATTGCGTACACCCTTAGCGGTTGTTCGCTCTTCCCTCGAAAATCTTGAACACGAAACGCTGAGTAGAGATGCGGCGGAATATACTTCACGAGCACTCGATGGCAGTAATCGTTTGGCCAGCATCCTAAACGCTATGAGTGCGGCGAATCGTATCGAAGAAAGTATTGGTCAAGCCCAAGTGGAAACTTTCGCTCTTGATCAACTGCTTTCAGAGTTGGGCAAAGCCTATCAAGATACTTATCAAGGTCTCACTATCTCAACGCGTTTCGAAGAACACGCCGATGGCTTTTCAAGCCGCGGCTCTCCAGATTTGATCGTCCAAATGCTCGATAAACTGGTGGATAACGCCGCCGACTTTTGCCCCAAAGGCGGTGTTATTGAGATTGCCCTCTCCCGCTCCAAACAAGATCTTCTACTTATCGTGAGTAATGATGGCCCTCCACTTCCAGAACATATGCAAGGTCAGCTATTCGATTCACTGGTTTCGGTGCGAGATGGCAAGGAAGCGCCCACTGAATCTGCCAAAGCCAACAAGCCCAAAGACGACGGCACACATTTGGGGCTGGGTTTATACATTGTTCGTTTAATTGTCGACTTTCACGGCGGCCAGGTATCTGCTCGCAATCGCAAAGGCGGTAAGGGAGTCGAGTTTGTGATTATATTGCCAGCTTCCCAGGGTTCATGAGCCTATCGTCCCCGGACCAGCCAGTTCACCATACCCACTGAGGAAACCATACTGATTGACGTCCTGGCGGCACAATTGGTTGACACTGTTTATGAAACCGGCATAATGTCGCGCCTCAAATTACTTAGCGGGCAGCTATTCAGCTCGCTAATAATTGTTAAAGAATTTATTAGAATTTAAGAAAGATAGGAGCTCTTGTGGCTAATTTTCCCCAATCGAAGAAACGTGCTCGCCAGAATGTTAAAGCACGTGCACATAACGCCAGCTTGCGCTCTATGGTGCGCACCTACCTCAAGAAGGTAATAGCGGCAATTGAAGCCAAAGATGTTGAGGCAGCGAAAAGCGCCTATTCAGCCGCTGTACCGGTTATCGATCGCATGGCCGACAAAGGCATCATTCATAAGAATAAAGCAGCTCGTCATAAAAGCCGCTTAAATGCTCAGATTAAAGCTATCGCCGCCTAATTTAAGTTCATATTTGAGCGATAGCTCAGATAAGTAACTCGCCATTAAAAAAGCCGCTGACAAGTCATTGCCAGCGGCTTTTTTTGTCCTCAAATTTTGCGGCCTGCGCCTATAACAACACCAAGTTATCGCGATGAATCAATTCCTCATCGTCTTGGTAACCCAGTAGCGCTTCGATTTCAGCGCTAGCATGACCAGCAATGCGCCGGGACTCCTCACTGCTGTAATTAACCAAGCCGCGAGCGATCTCAGCGCCATTAGTATCAAGGCAAATGACCATATCTCCACGGGTAAACTCACCCTGAACTGACTTAACACCGACAGGCAATAAGCTTCGCCCTTGCTGACGCAGTACTTTGACCGCCCCGGCATCCAAACTCAGAGTTCCTCGCGATTGCAACTGGCCCGCCAGCCAACGTTTTCTGGCGGCTTGAGGCTGCTGACTGGCATCCAAGGTCGTGCCAAGCGAATCACCTGCGGCAATTTTTAATAGAACATTGTCGATACGCCCACCAACAATAACTGTACTGGCGCCAGAGCGAGCAGCCAGCTTAGCGGCTTTAACTTTGGTAATCATTCCACCGCGACCTAAACTCCCACCCTCAGAAGCCATCTGCTTTAGGCGATCGTCATCGACGGCAGCATTCTTAATTAACTTCGCTTGTGGATTTTTACGGGGATCGGCATCAAACATGCCGTCTTGATCGGTGAGGATAATCAACTTGTCGGCGTCAATTAGGTTGGCGACTAAAGCCGCAAGAGTATCGTTGTCGCCAAAGCGGATCTCATCCGTCACCACGGTGTCATTTTCATTGATGACCGCAATCACTCCCAAGGACATCAAAGTCTTCAGCGTAGAGCGCGCGTTTAGATAGCGCTGACGATTGCTCAAGTCGTCGTGATCCACTAAGACTTGTGCGGTATGCAAACCAAATTTCTGAAAGGCTTGCTCATAGGTTTGCACCAAGCCCATTTGACCAACTGCCGCCGCCGCCTGCAGCTCATGAATTGCAGTTGGGCGAATTTCCCAACCCAGACGATTCATTCCTGCCGCAACGGCACCCGACGAAACCAATACATATTCAATATCGTAATCTTTCAACTGCGCCATCTGCGCAACCCAGACATTAATTGCCTCAACATCAAGACCCTGGCCATTATTGGTCAACAAAGCGCTACCAATCTTTATGACCCAACGTTGTTTGGCACTTGCCGTTATTTGATTACTTTTAAATTCAGTCATCGCTTTAGTTTTACTTAGTAGAGCTGCTTAATTGGTAGGGTTCACGTTAATAAACTGTCATGACGAAGTATCGACTTAGGGCGTGTAGCTCACTTCAACATCATAATCATCGTCGTCTTCATCTTCATCATCGGCTTGACCGGATTTTCGCAACTGACGCCTTTGTTCACGGAGCAAATCGATGCGCTCGCGAGCCTCACTTTGCATTTGCTTCTGCAGTTGAATCTCTGCCTCAGCAAGATCAGGATCTTCCGCCTCACGCTCCCAATACTCTTCCAATACATTAAGAATTTCGCCACTCAACGATTCTGTACCAGACTTACTGATTGCCGCGATTTTACACACCCGGCCTTGCCAATTTATCGCTTTAACTAATTCATCGCAGCGCTCCTCAATTTCCTCTTCGGGCAGCAGATCAATCTTGTTGAGCAAAAGCCATTGCTCGCGCTTTGCTAAAGTCGGGCTAAATATTTCCAATTCTCGCTGAATCGCCTGGAAGTTTTCCGCAGGGCTCGAGCCATCGAAAGGTGCCATATCAACTAAATGCAAAAGTATCCGACAGCGTGTTAAATGCTTTAAAAAGCGAATTCCTAGCCCGGCGCCTTCCGAAGCACCAACCACCAAGCCGGGTAAATCTGCAATCACAAAACTACGATGCTTTTGCACCTGAACGACACCGAGGTTTGGAATCATCGTGGTAAAAGGATAATCCGCAACTTTCGGTTTGGCTGCGGAAACAGCGCGAATAAATGTCGATTTACCGGCATTGGGCAAACCCAACAGGCCAACATCCGCCAAGACCTTCATTTCAAGTTTGAGATTGCGCTGTTCGCCAGGAGATCCGGGTGAGGTTTGGCGAGGCGCTCTGTTAGTACTGGACTTAAAGCGGGCATTACCCAAGCCATGAAACCCACCCTGGGCCACTAACAAGCGTTGATTGACCTCCGTTAGATCACCAATTATTTCTTGGCTATCGGTATCAATGACTGTTGTACCAACCGGTACCGGTAAGATTAAGTCTTCACCATTAGCACCACGGCAATCCTTACCGCGGCCGGATTCTCCCGTTTGCGCGCGG
This sequence comes from Aurantivibrio infirmus, assembly GCF_054767315.1. Lineage (NCBI taxonomy): Bacteria > Pseudomonadati > Pseudomonadota > Gammaproteobacteria > Cellvibrionales > Cellvibrionaceae > Aurantivibrio > Aurantivibrio infirmus. The sequence continues at coordinate 258,038 of NZ_BAAFSK010000002.1, read as the reverse complement.
TACGTTGGTTGGTAACGATAATCCACCAAGGTATTAATACTGTCATTGGCCTCAAGGAAGATACTGCCACCATCACCACCATCGCCACCATCAGGGCCGCCACGGGGAATGTATTTTTCTCGACGAAAACTCAGGCAGCCGCTACCGCCATTACCGGCATGGACTGAGATTGGCGCCTCGTCTACAAATTTCATGGCATTTCTCTTATTGGCTACTGACTACAAAAACTGTGGATGAACTTTAAACGACTTTCTGAAACAAAAAAGCCCCATCTCAAGAGACGGGGCTTCTTTTTATAACTGTCCTCAATGCCCCGATTCTATGATCGGAGCCAAAGGAACTAGGCGCTGACCACACTGACAAAACGGCGGTTTTTCGGGCCTTTAACTTCAAATTTAATCGCACCATCGGCTTTCGCGAATAGGGTGTGATCTTTACCAATACCTACATTCACTCCTGGGTGAAACTGAGTACCTCTTTGGCGAACAATAATGTTGCCAGCAACGGCTTGCTGACCACCAAAAAGTTTTACACCGAGTCGCTTGCTTTCGGAATCGCGACCGTTACGAGTACTACCGCCTGCTTTTTTATGAGCCATGATTTGCTCCCTTAAATTCTGTTGTTAACTATTAATAGCTACGAATAATCTTTATCGAAGGATGTGAGGCTTAAGCCGAAATCCCGGTGATTTTTACTTCGGTATACCACTGACGATGACCTTGGCGCTTCATGTGGTGCTTACGTCGACGGAACTTGATGATTTTCACTTTATCGTGACGACCAATGCTAACAACCTCGGCTGTTACCTTGGCACCTGCTACTGTCGGCGCGCCAATTTTGACATCACCTTCATTAGCGATAAGCAGGACGCTGTCGAAATCGACTTTATCGCCTGGCTCAACGCCGATAATTTTTTCCAGCTTAAGGGTTTCACCCTCGATTACGCGGTGTTGCTTACCGCCAGCTTCAATTACTGCGTACATACTTGCTCCAAATAAGGCCTTAGCCTGGTGGACGTCACGAAGCGGCCAGCTGCAAGAATCATATTAAAGACAAATTTTTGCGGCTTAATCTAATGGCCCTTTGGGGGCTTGCGACGTTAGATTGAGATCTGAAATTCAGGGCCGGGGATTCTACGGGAAATCCGCCCTGTCCGCAATGCCTTAAGGCCCTAAAACTCCGGGCTTCGGCATTACCTTTCGCCGCGTTTTAGCCCATCGCCCACAGCCATGGGAACCTGAACCCTCAACTCAAGGAAGAGGGCTTGCCATGCAAAAAACTTTACTTGGATCTTTGTCGACCTGCGACCTTCTCACCTTGACAGTACTAACGAGCAACCCTAGGATTCATCGCTTTGTCCTCAGCACGGATTCCTGGATGCTCCCTTTTCACCAAGTTGTAAAAAACGACTTCGCTGACGTTAATCAGCTCATCATTGATCAACTCCATTCCGACGTAGACCTTGTCGAAAATATCGGCCACTACTTAGTGGAAGCAGGAGGCAAACGCTTGCGGCCTTTGTTGGTGTTGCTTACCAGCAATGCGTTAGCGAGCACCGAAAGCAAAGAATTTTTAAAACTTGCCGCCATCATTGAATTTATTCACACGGCGACCTTATTGCATGATGACGTGGTAGATGTTTCCAGCCTGCGACGCGGCAGGCTCACCGCGAATGCGAAATGGGGCAATGCGCCCAGCGTACTTGTCGGCGATTTTCTGTATTCCCGTGCATTTCAACTCATGGTTGAAATCGGCAATATGAAAATCATGAATATTCTCGCCGACACCACCAATATTATTTCTGAGGGCGAAGTTCAACAACTCGTTAACGCTAAAAACCCAGATGTTAGCGAAGACGTTTACATGGAAGTCATCTACAAAAAAACTGCGATTTTATTTTCCGCCGCCTGCGAAACAGCAGCGGTGTTGGCACAATCTACGCATAAGAAACTAAGTTCATCAGATATAGATGCATTAAAACAATATGGCTTTCACGTTGGCATGGCGTTTCAGTTAGTTGATGACGTGCTTGACTACAGTGGCGACGCGGAAACACTGGGCAAGAATATTGGTGATGATTTATCGGAGGGCAAACCAACCCTACCGCTCATCGTTGCAATGCGACATGCTGAAGCAAATGATGCGGAAATAATCGCAAATGCGCTCCGCAATGGTTCAAGTGAACAGTTAAATAAAATCGTCAGCATTGTCCAAGAGAATAACGGCCTCACATACACCCAAGAAAAAGCGAAATATCACGTCGACCAAGCGCTTAACTGTTTAAATGGAATTTCAGATTCGGAATATTCACAAGCAATGAAAGAATTGGCCAATTTCGCAATCAGCAGGAGCTACTAAGTAGAACTTGTAAACAGAACCTATTGGTAAATGGTTGGCGAAAAAATAATGCGGATTAGCGAACACCTCTCCGTTCGCAAAAATTTTAAAATGGATAAGCCCGATGCCCCAAACCAAAAACTCTATTGCTTCACGACTCCCTTCTTGGCAAGCACTCTGGGAAAAAAAACAACTGTGGGATAAAACAACTCTTGTCGACGAATTCAACAAAGACAGCAGACGGGCAAGCACCCTCTCCCTCTCCGCCTGCGATTTATTTTTAGATTATTCTAAAAATCACATTAATGAAGAAACCCTCGATCTGTTAGTTCAGCTCACCAAAGAAGCCTCATTAAAAGACAAAATTAACGAATTATTTTCAGGCGAAAAAATTAACAACACTGAAAATAGAAAAGTACTGCACACCGCATTGCGCTCGCCACGAACCTCTAGCGAAGAAGAGCAGGCCGTTCATGGCACTTTAAAAAAGATGTCAGCCTTCGTGGATAAAATTCACAGTCAAGAATGGCGAGGCTTCAGCGGCAAAGCAATAACTGATATCGTTAATATTGGCATTGGCGGCTCAGACTTGGGGCCTCGTATGGCCACTGCCGCTTTAACGCCTTTTCATGTTTCTCAAATTAAAGTGCATTTTGTTGCGAACGTAGATGGTGCCGATATATCCACTTGCCTCGCCGGACTCAATCCTGAATCAACATTATTTATCGTCGCCTCAAAATCATTTACTACACTAGAAACTTTAGAAAATGCTAAGTCTGCTCGCCGCTGGATGAAGAGTGCCGATTGCACGGACAACGATATTGCGAAACATTTTGTTTCAATAACGGCTAATGTCAAAACCGCCGTTGAATTTGGAATTGATGAAAATAATATTTTTCCAATGTGGGACTGGGTTGGCGGGCGCTACTCACTATGGTCAGCAATAGGTTTACCAATAGCGTTAGCAATAGGCTTTAAAGAATTCAAAAACTTATTGCAGGGTGCGCACGAAATGGACGAGCACTTTCGAAACGCCGAAGCAAAAAATAATTTACCTGTAATTCAAGCCTTAATTGCGTTTTGGTACAACCAATTTTGGGACGCACAAAGCCAGGTAATTTTGCCCTACAACAACTTACTCCAACACTTCCCGGCTTTTTTGCAACAACTCGACATGGAAAGCTTAGGTAAGTCGGTCGATCGTGATGGCGGCCCGGTCGATGGTCCAACAGGAATGATTATCTGGGGCAGCGAGGGAACCAACGGCCAACATTCGTTTCACCAATTATTGCACCAAGGAAATCGTTGTGTTCCTGCAGATTTTATTATTAACAAACGTTCTCAGTACAAATTGAAACATCAACAAGAACATTTGATTGCCTGCTGCTTAAGTCAAAGCCAGGCTTTGCTACAAGGTAAATCTTTAGCACAAGCAACACAGGAACTACTGGATGCAGGCCTCGATGCAAAACAAGCTAATGAACTGGCAAAACATAAAGTGATTCCAGGTAATCGCCCTAGTAGCACGTTGATTATGGATGAGTTATCACCAAAAAACTTGGGCGCACTCATTGCGTTATACGAACATAAAGTATTTGTGTTGAGTGTGCTGAGCAATACCAATGCTTTCGACCAGTGGGGTGTTGAGCTAGGCAAACAGCTAAGCGGGCCGATCTATGCGGCGCTCACTTCGAGCAAAAAAAATGAGCTCGATAGGCTTGACGGCTCTACTCAACAACTAATTGACTTGCTTTCAAAATAAACTTTCTTAAATACTACGCTCATCAAGAATCGAAAGTAAAAAAATGGCCTCGTACATTTCTGCAGAGGCCATTTGCTTAACTCTTATCAATATTAATCTAATAGTGACAACAACTCATCGCGTTTTTCTTCCATCAATTTTATATCGCCCCTACTCTCCACGTTCAAACGAACTACCGGTTCGGTATTGGACATGCGTAAATTAAATCGCCAATCTTCAAAAGCGACACTCAAACCATCGACGTGCTCAACACTGAGTGCATTCTTAGCATAAAACGCTTCCGCTTTAGCTATTGCCACTTTTGGATCGGAAATTTTTCGATTTATCTCGCCACTACAGGGAAACTCAGCAATACATTCACTCACTAAGGTTGATAGGCTTTTATTTTTAACACTCACCAACTCACTCACCAGCAACCAAGGAATCATGCCACTATCGCAATAAGCAAAATCTTTAAAATAATGATGGGCGCTCATTTCACCACCGTAAATTGCATCCTCTTTACGCATTCGCTCTTTAATAAACGCGTGGCCCGTTTTACTTTCGATTGCTAGACCAGAATTTTTTTCTGCAATGTTTTGCGTATTCCAAATCAAGCGAGGGTCATGAACGACTTTTGCGCCAGGCGACTTAATTAAGAAGGCCTCGGCAAGCAAACCTACCAAGTAATAACCCTCGATAAATTCGCCGGTTTCATCAAAGAAAAAACATCGGTCAAAATCACCATCCCAAGCAATACCAAAGTCAGCACCGTGTTGTTTTACTGCCTCAATCGTCGCAGGCCTATTTTCGGGCAACAAAGGATTAGGGATACCGTGAGGGAAAGTCCCATCTGGCTCGTGATGAATCTTTATAAATTCGAAAGGAAGATATTTTTCGATAGCATCGATGGCCATACCGGCACCACCGTTGCCCGCGTTAACAACAATCTTTAACGGCTTAAGGTTGTCTATATTGACATAAGTCAGTAAATGCTTAATGTATTCAGATCGATTGTCGAGTGAAACAACTTCGCCTTTGTTAGTTGTTTTTTTAAAATCGTTTTTTTCTGCCATGGCCTTAATATCTAAAAGACCTGTATCGCCACTAATCGGTTTTGAACCTTCGCGCACCAATTTCATGCCGTTATAATCAATGGGGTTGTGGCTAGCCGTCACACAAACACCCCCATCGACATCGAGATGAAAAGCGGCAAAATAAATCTCTTCCGTTCCACACTGACCAATATGAATAACATCCGCCCCAGCATCAGTAATACCATCAACAAGAGCGTTGGTGATTTCTGGACTCGTTAGCCGAATATCATGACCGACAACGATTTTTTTTGCATTTAGATATTCAGCAAAAGCTCGCCCTATGCGATAGGCGATATCAATATTTAATTCATCTGGCACCCGGCCTCTAATATCATAGGCCTTAAAACAAGTTAAATCTGTACTCACAAAAATTACCTTTTTTAATACTAAACTTATTAATGCGCGAAAATTTTAACTCGCAAACAAAAAAATGGGATCGTTAGATCTCATTATAAATATTTTCATAAACGAAATTTGTCGCTTCGACAAAACCAGAGACACTGCCACAATCAAAGCGTTTGCCTTTGAACTTATAAGCCATAACACATCCGGTTTTAGCCTGTGTTAACAGCGCGTCAGTAAGCTGTATCTCACCGTTCTTTCCTGGTGGTGTACTTTCAATTACTTCAAAAATATCAGGAGTCAAAATATAACGACCAATAATCGCCAAATTTGAAGGCGCCTCGTCTGCAGTAGGCTTTTCTACCATGTCGCTAACCTGATAAAGATTGTCTTTAATTTTTTCTCCTGCAATCACACCGAACTTATGGATATCTTCTTTGGGAATTTCTTGAATCGCGACGATACTGCAACGAAACTGCTTATAAAGCTTAACCATTTGCATTAAAACGCCGTCTTCACCGCTTTCAGTCACGCAAAGGTCATCTGACAAAACCACACCGAACGGTTCGTCGCCTATCAAACGACGGCCATTGAGAATTGCATCACCTAAGCCGCGCATTTCTTTTTGCCGAGTCATGGAAAAACTGGCTTTATTCATGACGTTACGAATACTAGCAAGATATTTTTCTTTATCTGAGCCCGCAATTTGGTGTTCCAGCTCAAAGCTAACATCAAAGTGATCTGCAATTGCGCGCTTTCCGCGACCAGTAACCAAACCAATTTCCGTTAGACCGGCCTCAATTGCCTCCTCTACCCCATATTGAACCAGGGGTTTATTTACGACGGGTAACATCTCTTTGGGCATCGCCTTAGTCGCAGGTAAAAAACGAGTTCCGTATCCTGCCACCGGGAACAAACACTTTTTGATCATTAAAATCTCCTTAGATTTTTATGTTTATAGTTTTTGCCTTGCTTCCGCCCAATCTTTATACAAGCGAGAAATACACAGCTGAAACTTTTAACAAGTCCTAATCGAATGAAAGCACATACCATACCACAAAAGCCGATACCGCTTTATGACGACAATAAGATTGCCATATAGCTTCGTTTTGGCGCTAGACAACTCCCTAGGAGCCGGTAGAATGGCCACCTTTTCTTGGGCCGGGAATTACTCCCAGCGCAACTTCGATGTCCGAAGTGCGCGACAACGGTAGCACACAGACTATGACAACAATTGAGAGACAGAGCGCCTACAGCTTTGATGAATTAATAGAATGTGGAAATGGCCGTATGTTTGGCCCAGGCAACGCCCAATTACCTGTCCCTAACATGCTCATGCTCGACAAAATCAGTCACATAAGTGAGAAGGGCGGCGAATACGGCAAGGGAGAAATCATTGCCGAGCTTGATATCAATCCCGACCTTTGGTTTTTCCAGTGTCATTTTCCCGGAGACCCCGTAATGCCAGGTTGCCTAGGCCTCGACGCAATGTGGCAACTGGTTGGCTTCTTCCTCGCATGGAAAGGTAATCCCGGTAGAGGCAGAGCGCTAGGAGCAGGTGAAGTGAAGTTTGCAGGCCAAGTGCTGCCAACCGACAAAAAGGTTACCTACCATATTAATTTGAAGCGCGTGATCGAACGCAAGTTAGTCATGGGAATTGCTGACGGACGCGTCTCTGTTGACCAAAAAGAAATTTATGTTGCGAAGGATCTCAGAGTAGGCTTATTTCAAAATGTTGATGGCGCTTTAAACGGCTAATCGGCATACCGAAGCCAAGATCTCAGAATGCTATTGACTGAGTATTCTGTCTGATTAATATTAGCTGCTTGCCAGCCTCTAGAATTTAACCTGAAAGGACCAGCCAACTCACACTTACCCAACTATCGCTATATTGATACGGACGTTTTGGAATTTTGGTAAGTTGCTCGAGAACAACCCTATACCGAGTTAATAAACGACTATTATTTAACGTAAAGTGCATAAAAATAGCACTTGTTTTTACTGTGATAACAAAGTGAAAAAGGAAAGCCCTAAATCTTGTTTGACGATAGGGCTAGAAACCAGGCTCAGCTCTCCCAGTGTTTTTGGTTTCTCGCATTTTCAATGCATATTTACGTGCTTGAAAATGGCAACACAAGTCAGTGTTGAAAAGCGCTCCTAAATAAAAAGTAAGCGCTTACGCTATTAGCTAATGTAAGAGGAAATCTATGAGACGTGTTGTGGTCACCGGATTCGGGATCGTATCTTGTTTAGGCAATGACAGACATACTGTGCTTGACGCACTAAAAGAGTGCAAGTCGGGCATCAAGTTTAAACAGGAATACCAGGATTACGGTTTTCGCAGTCAAGTTGCTGGCAGCGTTGAGATCGATTTAAAAGAACTCATCGATCGTAAAGCAAAGCGCTTTATGGGTGACGCCGCCGGTTATGCTTATGTATCAATGCAGCAAGCGATTGAAGATGCTGGTTTAAGTGCAGACATGGTTTCCAACGATAGAACTGGAATCGTTATGGGTTCTGGTGGCGCATCTGCAATCAACAATGTTGAAGCCGTTGATATTTTGCGCGCCAGGGGCATCAAAAAAGTTGGGCCCTATCGAGTGACTCAAACTATGGCCAGCACGGTTTCCGCTTGCCTTGCCACACCGTTTAAAATTCGTGGCGTGAACTACTCTATCTCTTCCGCTTGCTCAACCAGTGCCCACTGTATCGGTAATGCGATGGAATTAATTCAACTCGGCAAACAAGATATCGTTTTTGCTGGGGGTGGAGAAGAGGAACATTGGACCTCCAGCTGTTTATTCGATGCCATGGGTGCGCTTTCAACTAAATATAACGACAGCCCAGGAAGTGCCTCTCGCGCCTACGATCAAGACCGAGATGGCTTCGTCATCGCTGGCGGCGGTGGCTGTGTCGTTATCGAAGAACTCGAACATGCGTTAGCTCGCGGCGCTAAGATTTATGCCGAATTAACCGGTTATGGTGCTACTTCTGACGGCTATGACATGGTGTCTCCTTCTGGTGAAGGCGCAGTACGCTGCATGCAGCAAGCGATGCAAACTGCCAAGTCCCCAGTCGATTACATCAATACCCACGGCACCAGCACACCGGTTGGCGACACCAAAGAATTGCATGCAATTCGTGAAGTTTTTCCCGATGCGGCGCCTTTCATCAGCTCAACCAAATCTTTAACCGGACACTCTCTAGGTGCGACAGGTGTTCAGGAAGCGGTTTATTCGTTGTTGATGATGGAAAATAATTTCCTATGTGCGTCGGCGAATATCAACAAGCTCGATGAAGAAGCCGAAGGCCTACCCATTCTTCTCGAACGAAAAGACGACGTGGAATTAAATTGCGTTATGTCAAACAGCTTCGGGTTTGGCGGCACTAATGCCAGCTTGGTTTTTGAGCGCTACAAAGACTAATTATTTTTAGCATCTATACAAAAGAAAATCTTTTTTGAGTCTTTTAAAAAAGATTTTCTTATTTTATTTTTTGGCAGCTTTTTGTCCCAAAAATAAAATACTCTTTTGACCGCGATGACAAAAGTTTCACTTCTTAAGCTGCACGTCCGTAGCCAGCTGATCAGGTTCTAAAAGCCCAGTCTCTTCCGCCCACATTTTTATTCTTGATGTCAGCCCTTGACGCCAACTTCTTGGTCGCACACCAAAATTATTCTCGATACGCTTACAGCTCAGTGCCGCACTGATTGGCTCCAATGATTTTATCTTCAGCGTATCAATTGAATTATTACTTTCTGTTTCATCCTCATGAGTCGCAGCGGCGCTAATAATTTCTCCTTTCGCTTCCAAAAACTCAGCGTAAGCCGTTTGCACTTGCTGTCCGAATTCGAATTCGTTACACGTATCAGCACTGCAATAATGAAAATATCCCCAATTCGTTGCACCAGACATGACTTGACGAATCACGGTATTAATTACACGAATGATATCGTCTTGCCAAGTCGGCGCGCCCCGTCGATATGCTGACAACTCCACCCCTTCCGAGCTACCCAAGCCTTTAAGTGTTTTGGTCAAAATGTTTTCAGTTGTGGTGTCAATTATCCAACTAAAGCGAAGTATCAAAAAGCTTTCCAGGCTTTCCTCAAAGCACTTTTCAGCTGACACTAACATTTCGCCATAGTCGCTTAACGGGGACACCGGATCTTTTTCGAGATAACTATTTTTTCTATCACCACCAAAAACGTGATAATCAGAAATGTGGACTGCGATCGCATTGACCGCCGCACAAGAAGACGCAATATTTTTAATTGCAGACTTAAAATAGGGGTACGGGTCTTCCAATTCAAGCTTGAATAATGGTGTACCGAGAAAATTAACTACTAAAAATGGGGTATGGGTTTCCAATAGACGTCCTACTTCTTCAGAACTTTCCCAATCTATATCACTGCTCTTAATTCCCACAACGGGTTGATTGCCGGAATCTAATCCGTCAAAAATCTTGCTCGCAACATCGCTGTCAACACCGATGATTAATACTCGCTTGCTCGCGATATTCATAAATGAATTCTTTTAACCTGCAAAATATCTAGGGATATCTATAAAAGTGTTTGGAAAAAGGTAAAGACTTTAACACACATCGATAATTTATTGAGGATCCAAATTGTTTAAAACCGAAAATCAATCAGCTTTTTCGAGTAAGAATTATTTTAATTGATAAACCCAATTCATTGTTCGATTATCACACACAATTAACCGTTCATTTAAATCCATACACTGTTGTAGACCGCTTGGCCTTTTTTCGCTAAAGCGTTGCTCAACGAGCATTGTTGCCTTATCTTTTTTTAAGAAGCCATACATGGTTTCAAAACGATCAGCGAAAATTTCTTCCGAATCAGACAACTCCAAATACGTGTAATAAAATTTGGTATACGACATGGTCACACCACCCAAACCGATATCGAGCATCTTTTGAATATATAAAGCGTAACTCTCGACCAGGTAATTATTTAATTCGGTTTCGTTTTTAGGATCACCGTGAAAACGGGCCATGCCCAATTCGTTATCTTCGCTGAGAACATCTTTTGCTAAATATCGATTATGTTTATTGTCTATCAACTCATACAAGCGATTTTTACAGACAATTTGTATCGAGCGAAATTCACATTGAGCCAAGGGGTTTTGCGCCGCCCTTCCGTTAGGTTTTTCTCTTTGCGATTCTGGTCGTAACGAAACTGTAATCGGTTTAAGCGCTGCATCTTTAGTTTCAGGTTCGCTGGTCTTTTCCGGCTCTCGCTCGCTAGCTCTTGCAGACGAGACTGGCTTTTCTGGAACAGGTACATCTAAGCCCAATTTTCGAGCAGGCCTTTTTAATAACATTGCTTGGATTTTTGGTTGGTTGCGACGGAAGTCCGCAAAACTAGGTAGTGTTGAGCCTTCAGCGGTCAGTTGGATTTTACAAAATAATTGTTCGAGGGGAGTACGCGCCTGATTACTACAAGCGGTATTCCCATAGCTGGTCATCGCGAAACCAGAAAGTGTCGTCAGCAGAATAATGAAGGAAATGGATTTCATGGGCCTAAGAATAGCCCTTAATCTAATCTTCTGTCCTTAACAAACGCGGAGCAATTGACCAAATTGATAACTGAGGTGTTAAACGGATCGGGGGGTAAGAATCACAAGCTTATCAGCGGGTACTTAAAGACTAACTAACGGCAAATTGAGCGATATCGCGATCCTTACCACGACTATGCTTTGAAAATTGTGGGCGCAAAAATTCTATTTGATCACCGCGGATACGCTTACTGTTAGTCAGCGCCAGATACTCAGCGTAGTTGGGTCGATACGGCAGAGCGATCAACTCCATTGAAATCTCACTGAGTAGACTATCGCCTTTATGTTGATTACAGCGACGGCAAGCGGCAACAACATTTTCCCATTTATCTAAACCGCCACGGCTTTTCGGCACAACATGGTCGCGAGATAAGACATGAGAGGGGAAGAATTGCCCGCAATACATACACTGGTGGTTATCGCGAGAAAATAAGGAGGGATTGGTCAAGGCGACTTGAGTTCGCATACGGGGAATTTGACTGCCACCACAAGCGATGATCGCTGGCAGATCTATGCTTGATCGAATTCCGGTGCCGCGACAAACGCCCCCTTTTACTGTGCGCGCTACCCCCCCTAAACTCCAGGCAACCATATTCCGGGCATGCATACCCACCGCATCTTTCCAGTGCAACCATTCAACAGGTTGACCCGCTATATTGAGCCTAAGAATGCGTGCTTCCACGACACCTCCGAAAACATTGGATTAGCAACTTCAGACAATAGTTCTTACCTATGACAGTTTTTATTACACCTCGCAACCCAGCGCAAATTCCGCTAATCAATAATATTTGGCCCTGCAAAAGCGTACGAAGACGAACTGGATTGAAATTAGCTAGATCAAGATGAACAAAGAATAAGCGAACACAGGACGGATCATAAGTCGAAATGACGCTTCTATGATAACCATAAAAGCTGGGATAGCAGGAAAACGTAATGCAACAGCGACCTAACCAAAGGCTAAGATCTGACGCAATGGATGGCATACAGAACGTGGGGGAGTTTTGCCAGGATAGATTATTGAACGCGACACCTCTTGCTTAATATGCTGGGTAATGACTTCAATCTGATCTGTGACGTTTAGGATGACTCCAACAACTTGGTATTTTCAGTTAGTCAATTTCAAAACCTTTTCAAATGCCAGACCAAGCTTGAATTAAGCTTGTGCAATTCTCATGCAGTAAGAAACTGACCCCGTATATTAGGCAAAGCGAAGTAATAGTCAACGATTTAAGGCGCTAAATGAACGCTTGGATCACCTGCGATTACGATAAGAAGAGAATGCTTTCTCACTTATTGCGTGGATTTTCACGCCACAAATAAACAGAGTTCGAAACTAACTAAGATTAGCGGACGCAAACAAAAACACCGCTAGAGCTGACTCTAGCGGTGTTTTTTTAAGTCTCTATTCCTCGAGATCGGCCGCAATCCTTGACTTCCCTGCCTGGCATCCTTGCAGCTTCCGTGCTGAATCCTTGAACTTTGTCTCCGTGACAATGCTTATTCTACGGATTCGCGAAGTTAACAATAGTGGTAAATCTCACATTGTTTTGTAGGATATATCTCACAAGCATCAGCCATCTCCCATGCGTAGTTTCGAAACGAAGAATTCAAACAAAATCACTTCATATTTATGACATGTTTTACATAATTTCTTTTAAGTCATTTCATTCGAGGCTCCGCTCCCCTACCGACCAAAGCAGTTCGTCAAATAAGAGCAATTCTCACACCCCAAGAAGATTTGAACTTTCAAGAAGAGTTTGAAACAGAAGGAGTGTGTTAATAAATAGTAGATTTTCGCGCTAGAAAAAATTCGTGGGCGATGTGCACGTATGCAAAAGTGTCGCGGAACACAGGAAGCGTAAGAAAGGCCAAGCGGAGCTAACGCCGCTAAAATGAAACCAGACTACTGATGAAACCGCGCCAAAAAAAGCGGCGCTTAGAAGACTAAGCGCCGCTCAACTCACAGGATGGTCCAATCATCCCTTGTACATCCATGTCCAACGTCCGTGTTGATTCTCCTTGGCTCATGCATCCTTTCAAGACACATTATGGACAGGAGTCGGGGTTCTGAAAATAAGCGATGATCACAGATTTCTGTGCGAAATTGCTTACAAGATGTGTGCGATTTTGGACAGAAAAACCTGGAGATAATCGTTAGATGAACGAGACGGGGCTTTGAATGCGGGATATCTAAAGAATTTTTGTACTCAGTGTGTTGATTGCTCGCTAGCTTGGCGAGCAACCTGCATCATCGTGCTTTGTCGTTTAACAATATGCTGAATAAGTACTTCTTGATCGCTGCTTTCCATCCCGTGAAAATCGATTCGCACAAAGCGTTCGCCGGTCTCAGCAAAATAATTTGAACCTACGACAGTGCCATAGGTAAAGACGTGGGCTTCGGTCGGATAAAGCGCAATGTCCAAGCTAACGATCTGACCTTCAACTAGCTCATCCATGACATAAAAAGCAATACCACAGGCGCTGATGTTAACTTCTTGAATCTTGTGCGCCAGCCGCTCGATTAAACGACTCTCCAATTCGAGATGGCTAATAACACTATTAATTTTTTTATTCATTGCGGAAAGTAACTCTTCCAACAAAGCGTCCTTACTGGCCAATTCCGCGAGAAGACCTTCAATCGCCTCATCATAATTCGAAATCATATTGAAAGCGTTTTCTGCGGATTGCTCTCCTGCTTGTTGCGCTTCAATTTCTTCGTCGCTTAAAATTTTGTAAGCAACTCCTACGGTGTCGGTAATTCGAAAAAAACGGCGTCTTTCATCGCTCATGTAAACGTCCCAATGCAATTATTTTTGTCAAAATATTTCTGTCGGATTTAAATCAAATAAATAGTCGGGATCGATATCCAAAGATCGAAGAATGTCCTGACCATCTTCTCTCAATACATCTAAATCAGATTGATCTAAGTTATCGCCAAGATCTTGTCGTATTACAATTTCAACGCGGCGATTTCGAATTCTGTTTTCCTCTGTATCATTGGGCACCAGAGGAACGGTGTCAGAAAATCCCGCCACTTCGAAGCGACGACTATTGATAAGGCCATCGTCCATAAGTTCGTGAGCCACTGTAACCGCACGAGATGAAGACAGTTCCCAATTGGAGCGATAGCGTGCAGTTGCGATGGGAATATTATCTGTGTGTCCCTGTATTTGAATTTTTCCTGGTTTTTCAATAAGTACGCGCTGAATTTCAGTTATGACATCTTCAATGTTTTCAGATAACTCGGCGGAACCCGAGCGAAACGAACCTTTCTCTCGAATTCGAATGATAATTTTTCGACCGTGAGTTTCGATTTCAATTTCGCCTTCATTGATTTGTTTTGATAATGTATTGGCTAATGAAATCGCGTCTTTTTCAGTTTCTTTTACCAACTCTTCCAATTGTTCTTTGATGCGCGCTTTTACTCCGGCTTCTGCATCAAGATCGCCTTGTTCAATGTCGTACTCTTCTGCGCATTGAACTTCCAAACTTACTGTCGCTACATCTTGAGCTTTTTGCCAAATTTCATTAATCGGTGTCGGCTCGGGTTTACCGGGGCTAAATTCTTGCGCAATAATGCTGGTACCTTTCGGAATGTCGTTCACGTTCAATTTGTTTTGCACACCGAATGCTTGCGCCATAGAACCCGCTAATCGCTTAAATTTTAAGGCATCCATTTCGGAAAACGACAACAGTAAGACGAAAAAACACATCAACAAAGACATCAAATCAGCAAAGGTTCCCATCCATGCTGGTAACCCAGGCGGGCAGTCGCATTTCGTTTCTTCGTCGTCACTCATTTCGAATCAATACCCTTGTACAATTTCATAGCTTTTGTCCGCTGAAGGATTCAATGGCTATCCACTGGCCTCAGCAACTTCACGCTTACTTTCGGGCAAATACGTACGCAACATTGAATCAATAACGCGAGGATTTTGCCCGCCTTGGATAGCCAGCAAAGCATCGATGATTAGATTTTTTACCATTGCTTCTTCACCGGCACGAAGCTTTAACTTATCTGAAATAGGACCGCATAAAGCATTGGCCAACACTGCTCCGTACAAGGTCGTTAACAAAGCCACCGCCATTGCCGGGCCAATCGATTTGGGGTCATCCATATTCGCTAACATTGCAACCAAACCAATCAAAGTACCGATCATCCCCATCGCTGGCGCCATATCAGCGAGTGCCGCAAATATTGAGGAACCTTGCAAGTGTCGCTCTTCTGCTAAGTTTTTATCTTTGGAGAGCATGGTTTTAACGACGTCAGGATCATGACCATCGACTAATAATTGAATGCCTTTTTGCAAAAACGGGCTGCCGACTTCTTTTCCTTCTAGCGACAAAAGTCCTCCCTTTCTCGCCGCATCAGCTAGCTCAACAATCTCATCAATGAGCTCCAGGGGATCTTCTAATTTGAACATGAAACTTTTCCCAGCCACTTTAAAAGCACCGAGGAATTGACCCAGGCCAAACTTCGCCATAACTGCAAAGGCACTACCACCAAATACGATGACGACAGAAGGGATGTTGACGAACATCATTAACTCGCCGCTCAACATCATAGAAGCGACAATAAGCGCCATTGCGCCAATCAAACCAACAAGTGTAGCGAGATCCACTAACAACTCCTTTTACAAACGCTTAAGCACCACTGTCTTAGTAATACCTATGTACATCAATGAAAAACAATTTGGGGCTGCCCTCACTATTCTTAGGAGCCGGGACATGCTCATGATGCTCATTTCCTATTCATTGCATCGGCTGCTCAACGGATTCCATGAGCCCAAAAGATGCTTTTGGTGCCACAATGAAGGCCTAGACCCAGCCAGATTCAGTACGGAAGACAACCTTTATTAAAGTCTAGACGGCAGTCCATGATTTTGCGCAGGACAGGCAAAAAACCTTGGGATATTCACCGGCATACTCCTGAATACTAAAATCGAGACTCGGATATCGGTGCAAATACCGTTAGAATGCCACCACTCTTGGGTCACCCTAGCGCTAGGAACCCTATGCATCACCTGTCAGTTGAAAAGAGAAGATTATGGCTGGGAAAACCAAACAAAAACCTGTCGACTTTGAAAAATCCCTGAGTCAGCTTGAAGCTTTAGTTAACAAGCTGGAGGCTGGGGATCTCTCCTTAGAGGATTCATTACAAGCCTTTGAAGAGGGCGTGAAGTTAACACGAGAGTGTCAGAGCCGACTGGTCGAAGCCGAACAAAGAGTGCAGATTTTGGTCGAGCAACAAGGTGAACTGGTATCCGAAGATTTTGATACCGAGGATGAACCCGAAGAATGACCGGCGATTTCACAAGCTACCTCACTACCCGCCAACAACGAATCAACCAATACTTACGCTCGCAGCTAGACGACTTGCCTCGAATAGCCCCGCGGCTAATAGAGGCAATGAGCTATAGCTTGTTCAACAACGGCAAGCGCGTTCGCCCTATCCTCGCATACGCGAGTGCCGAGGCTCTCGGCGCTAAATTAAGTGACCTGCCCCTTATTGATAAGGTCGCTGGCGCTCTGGAATCCATTCACACTTACAGCCTGATTCATGACGATCTACCGGCAATGGATGACGATGATTTACGTCGCGGTCTACCGACCTGCCACATAGCCTTCGATGAAGCCACCGCAATCCTAGCTGGTGACGGCCTGCACACCTTGGCATTTGAGCTACTGGTTAGCGAAGCAAATACGGTTTCAGATCCGGCGATAGTTACCAAGCTAGTAGCCGAACTCGCACGTGCTTCCGGCCCTTGTGGGATGATCGCAGGCCAATCAATCGACCTCGATTCGGTCGCCAAGCAATTAAGTCTTCCGCAACTTGAAGAAATGCATCGCTATAAAACCGGAGCATTGATTCGCGCCAGTGTCTTAATGGGTGCTATCGCTACTGGAACCACCAATGAGCAGCAACTACGTGCGCTAGAATCTTATGCGAATTCGATTGGTCTTGCCTTTCAAGTCCAGGATGACATTCTCGACGTGACTGGAGATGCCGGTACTTTGGGTAAGCAGGCCGGTGCTGATGCTCGCAAAGAAAAACCCACATATGTCTCCTTACTTGGTTTGGAGCAAGCAAAGCGCAAAGCTGCAGAGCTACATCAGCGCGCTTTATCAGCGCTAGAAGTATTTGAGGAGTCGGCTGAACCGCTGCGAACATTGTCCTCATATATCATCAATCGCGACCGTTGATTCCCTTATTTTGCGCCACTACGACTAGGAATCAGCTGGCGGTAGCAATACAATCACGAGCTAAATTAAAACGGGCTTTTGTCACTGCTTCAGGCGGTAAAGACGATAAATCCTCGACAATTTTCGACGCGATATAGACCTTATTTTTATTCGATCTTCGCTGCTTGCTCTCCGTCATTGCGGTGAAAATTCAAAACTAAACGAGCTGTAATGTTTAAAGAAATACCGACCCAACGCCCGCCAACACCGCTGCTGGATAAGATCGACAGCCCAGCTGATTTACGTGCACTGCCGGAAAAACAATTGCCCGACGTGGCCTATCAGCTGAGAGAATATTTGCTCTACTGTGTCGGCCAAAGTGGCGGTCATTTTGGCGCGGGCCTCGGCGTCGTTGAACTCACAGTTGCTCTGCATTTCATCTACAACACCCCTGATGATCGTTTGGTTTGGGATGTTGGCCATCAAACTTATCCCCATAAAATTCTCACCAACCGCCGCGAAGCGATGTGTTCGATTCGGCAAATGGATGGTATTAGTGGCTTTCCAAAACGCTCGGAAAGTCCTTTTGATACCTTTGGCGTTGGCCATTCAAGTACCTCGATAAGTGCCGCTTTAGGCATGGCACTGGGCAGCGATCTCGCAGGGAGCAAACGAAAACATGTAGCTGTTATTGGTGATGGTGCAATGACTGCCGGCATGGCATTTGAGGCCTTGCATCATGCCGCACATACGGAAAAAGATTTACTGGTTATTCTTAACGATAACAACATGTCGATTTCTAGAAATGTTGGCGGCCTCGCCACCTACTTTTCAAAAATCTGGGCAAGCAAATTTTACAATTCCATGCGTGAAGGCAGCAAAAGAGTATTAGAGAAAATTCCGCCCGCTTGGGAGTTCGCCCGCCGTACCGAAGAACATATGAAAGGATTTGTTTCTCCTGGAACTTTATTTGAAGAGATAGGCTTTAATTATGTTGGTCCCATTGATGGCCATGACCTGCCCAGTTTAGTTCGCTATTTAAGAAGCCTTAGCCAAGTCGGCGGACCCAAGCTTTTACATATCATCACCAAAAAAGGTAAAGGATTTCTTCCTGCCGAAGACGACCCCGTCGGTTATCACGCCTTGAACAAACTAGAACCAAGTCCGAAAATAAAAATTGCTGAAAATACTCAAAAACCAAAAGCACCAAAATACCAAGATGTATTTGGCGATTGGCTGTGTGATATGGCCGCTCAAGATCCGAAACTTGTGGGCATTACCCCCGCAATGTGTGAGGGTTCTGGGATGGTTAAATTTTCTGAAAAATTTCCTGAGCGTTTTCATGATGTCGCGATTGCAGAACAACACGCTGTAACATTAGCCGCGGGTATCGCCTGCGAGAATCAAAAACCTGTCGTTGCGATTTATTCTACATTTTTACAACGCGCTTACGATCAAGTTATTCACGATGTTGCAATTCAAAACTTAGATGTCACATTTGGCATCGATCGCGCTGGCATTGTTGGCGAAGATGGTCCCACTCACAGCGGAAACTTTGATCTTTCTTTTTTACGTTGTATTCCAAATATGCTGATTGCAACGCCGAGCGACGAAAACGAATGCCGGCAACTTTTATATACCGCCTATCAATTTATAGGTCCCGCCGCGGTTCGCTACCCGCGTGGTGCAGGCATTGGCGTAACTATTGAAAAAACAATGAACGAACTCCCGATCGGCAAAGCAGTCCAAAAACGTGGAGGTAAACACCTAAGCATTTTGAATTTTGGCACGCTGCTACCCACCGCAATGGCCGTCGCTGAACAACTTGATGCCAGTGTTTGGGATATGCGTTTCGTGAAACCGATAGATACCCAGGCAATTCTCGAAGCGGCGACTAAATCCGAATTGCTAATAACGCTCGAAGAGAACACCACCAAAGGCGGTGCTGGCTCAGCAGTCAACGAGTATCTTGCCGAAATTGGTATCAACGTGCCGATTTTAAATCTTGGCCTTCCTGATATTTTTATTGAACATGGAAAGCGTGAGCAGATTTTCGAAAAAATTGATCTCACCACGGAAAAAATTCTGGCTAACATTAAAGAAAGGCTTGAGCTAATTAAGGGCAGCAAAAAAGCGGCACTATAAATACTACACATAACGTACAAATCTACTTAATAATAAGCGCCAGCAATCACATAATAATTACTCATACATTCAACCAAAAGGAATAGCCCCATGAAAATTCTTAGCAAACTATTTTTATTCTTGGCAATGACCTGTACGTTAATCGCGGGATCTTATGCACAAACCACGCAAGAAAAAATTGCCGCGGCTATGAAAATGGATCATCGCACCGAGGCAGACCTAAAGCGAGACGCGAATAGAGATCCGCTGCAAGCTTTAGCTTTTATGGGTTTTAAAGATGACATGACTGTCGTTGAATATTTTCCAGCAGGAGGTGCTTGGTATACAAAAATTTTAGCCCCGGTCTTAGCAGAAAAAGGCGAGCTCTACGTTATTGACTCCGCAGCAACATTCACCCGCTGGGGAGAGTTACTAAATAACGAGGCATTTAAAACAGTTAAAAAAGTAGAAATTACTGCGCAATATAATCGCGCCGAAGGCCGCTACGAAATTGGCGACATTAAACTTAAAGATAACAACGCCGATTTATTCCTGAATATACGTGAATACCATAATTTAAATGCCGAAGATAAGGCCCGCGTCAACAAAGTCGCCTATGATTCTCTAAAACCAGGCGGCACCTACGTTATTATCGATCACACACGTCGCCATATGCAGCCTGAATCTCGCATACTGGGTCGTCGTGAAGATCCAGTACAAGTTATCATCGAAGCACAAGCCGCAGGTTTCGTTCTGGAGAAATCTTCCGATATGTTTTTCCGTGAAGCCGATGCCCTGGACTTAGAAGTTGGCAACGCTGCGGTAACAGGACAAACCGATCGTTTTTTTCTTGTATTTAAGAAACCCGAGTAAGTATATTTACATTTAAATTGAGTCGCAGATAACTGCTCTTCAATCTGCGGCCCAATAGCTTCTATGATTCATCGTGATTTTAATAAATCGAAATTAGCTTATGGAAATGCTCACAGTAAAAAACGATTTATTGATATCTATCATTTGCGCTACTGACTATTACTGCTAACCTGGCCATATACATTGAACTCTATTACTCATTTATTTGTAAACTCTACCGCTTGGAGCCATTAAGATGAACCTCGCAAAGTTATTTTTCGTCGCCGTCTCTTTTCTAATCGTCTCCTGTAGCCAAAGCCCTTACAAGATCGGCAGCTCCGTAACCTTGTGCTGCCCCGGTGACTATCAAGAATATTCTACCTATTCGCTGGGATCAAAAGACCTACCACTTTTTTTAAGCGCTTATGTACTTGAGGAATTTGACAAAGCAATTCAAGAGAAAGGCTTAGTTCGCAACGACAATATCCACGATTTGATCATTACACTGTCTTATAAACACATAAATCTCACCGCTGAACAAGAAAACATCGACCCATTTTTTCGTCAAGAAAGTATTAATACGGAATTAAAATTTATCGCTAAACTAATTGTCGAGATGCATGAAACGGCAACGAACAAACTAGTTTGGTCTGGCCAAATAAATAGAATTCATACGGTACGGCCAGGTGAATACATGCACGATGAACGCGCGCGAGGAGAGTTCCTTATGGCATTTCGGAAGATGCTTGCCAGCTACCCTAACGTCCAGCCTGAAGCCCTCTGATACCATCTTCAATTACCGCTTAGCGCCGCGCTGCGTTAAGCGTAACCTCTCAAAACTAACAGCAAGTCTATCCTTAATTCCTGATTTGCGGTAACGTTCTCGTTTAGCCGAAAGGTATACGATATAAAACGCGTTTAAATAACGACGCATCAGCGAACCCTCAGGTATTTGCTTGCAATGGAATTCACTAAAAGCGAAATAGACAAGGAATACCAGGCTTCTGAGAATAACGATGGCGATTTCGGAACCACCATTTCTGAACCAGACTCGACGCTTACACCAAAAATTATCGCGCCTAAAACAACATCCCCCAGAATACTAAACGTCGACCTTCTTCGCGGTATTGCTCTGTTAGGCATCTTGTCGATGAATATCGTTTCATTTGCAATGCCATTTCCAGCTTACCGTAATCCACACGCTTTTATGGGCGACAGTGCATTTAATCATTTGCTATTTGGACTCACCCATATCTTTGCCGATCAAAAGTGCATGGGGCTATTTTCCTTGCTCTTCGGAACCAGCGTGATGTTATTTATCAGCAAGCTAAAGTCTTCTGGCCGAGGCGTTAAACGCTACTACTACTCTCGAACGCTCTGGTTATTGCTGTTTGGTTTCTTACACGGACTTTTTTTGTGGGAAGGTGATATTCTTTTCTATTATGCTTTCTTAGGTTTATTTATTTATTGGTTTTGGCGTTTATTTCCATCCATCCAATTTGGCTTAGGCATCGCAATATTTTTATTAGCAATATATTTCGACAGCATGGGACAAGAATATATAAACTCATTATCAGCTGCGGAAATAAATTATCTTTCCTACCTATGGTTGCCCAGCGACTCCTACATTAACCTTGATACCCTCTCACATTTAGGTCCCTACCGGGACATGGTCGACTTTAGATGGAGGACAAACTTTAACTTTTTCGATAGCAGTGTTGGCGAACTTTCGATTAACATGCTTGGCCAGGGCCTCTCTCGTGCTTTAGGAATGATGTTAATCGGTATGGCATTTTTTAAGTGGGGCATTGTAACTGGCGAAAAAAGTTTTCAATTTTATCGAAATTTAACCTTTGTCGGTCTTGGTATTGGCCTACCACTTTCAAGTTTTGGATTATGGCAATTCTACTTGCACGACTGGGACTTCAGCTACGGTTTTTTTGACGGTCTTATTTACAATCATATTGCAACTTTGTTCACCGTATTTGGCTACATTGGTTTTTGGTCTATGTTGCACATGCTAGGCGTATTTATCTGGCTACAAAAAGGCTTATGTGCCGTTGGACGTATGGCTTTTACAAATTATCTTTGCCAATCTTTAATTTGCACTACTTTATTCTACGGTTACGGTTATGGATTCGGCTGGTTTGGACAGTTGGATCGAGCGCACGCTTTATTGGTCGTTGTTTTAATTTGGATTTTTCAAATCATTTTTTCACTTCTCTGGATGTCGATTTTTAATTATGGGCCCCTCGAATGGGTGTGGCGTCTTTTGACATATTTTAAACCCACACCGCTTTTGAAAAAATATTAAAATACTTCGACTACAATGGTCCAAGCGCATACTGCAAATAATACCGTAGCGACATACCACCGATGCTGGATTCAGAACCCTCCTATTCCTACCTGCTTCAAAAATCTTGGCCAATTATTTTGGCAAACTCTGCCGTACCACTGCTGGGCTTAACGGACACTTTTATTATCGGTAATTTTGGCAAGGTAGAAGAAATTGGTGCAATTGCCTTAGGCGCTACTATTTTCGCGATCTTATACTGGAGTTTCGGCTTTTTGCGCATGTCGACGACCGGCTTCGTCGCGCAAGCTTTTGGTAAAAATGATCATAACGAAATACGCGCGACCTTTGCACGCTCATTGCTTGTCGCATTTACCATCGGCATTTCTATAATAATCCTGCAAACTCTAATTAACTTTCTCATCGGAGTCGGACTCAGCGCTAGCGAAGAAGTAAAAAAAGTCACCTCAGATTATTTCTTGATTCGAGTCTGGGGTGCCCCCGCGACGTTAGGGATGTTCGTAGTAACCGGCGTATTGATAGGGCTGGGTAAAAGTCGTCTTCTACTCACTATTCAACTTTTTCTCAATGGACTCAATATTTTCCTAGATATTGTTTTCGTTGTTGGCTTCAAGTGGGGTGTTGAAGGCATAGCGGTAGGTACGGTGATCTCAGAATGGTCTGCTTTGATATTCGCATTTATTCTACTCCTTCCTTTAATGAGCAAACAAAGAAAACCAAATGAAGAATTTTGGCCAACACTTCTCATTTTCAACAGAAAAAAGATTAAGCGTACTATCGGCGCAAACTTCGATATATTTATTCGTACTTTGTTACTCGTACTGTCTTTTTATTGGTTTAACAACGAAAGTTCAAAGTTTAGCGATGAAATATTAGCGGCAAATTTTATATTGTTACAATTGATCACCTTCAGCGCGTTTTTTCTTGATGGTTACGCTTTCGTCGCCGAATCATTAATCGGCAAGGCCGTTGGCCTCAAAAATAAAGCACTTTTTATTACGACTATCCGCAAGACGAGCTTTTTGGCTTTAGGTACTGCAATTGCCTTAGCTTCTATTATTTATATGTTCGGCAACAACTTTATAGAACTGCTTACAGATATTGACATTGTTCGTGACTTCGCCCGCAGTTCACTCATTTTTGCCGCGCTCTATATTTTACTTTCCTGTGGGGCCTTTCAACTTGATGGGATATTTATTGGAGCCACCGCATCA
Organism: Aurantivibrio infirmus; assembly: GCF_054767315.1. Taxonomy (NCBI): domain Bacteria; kingdom Pseudomonadati; phylum Pseudomonadota; class Gammaproteobacteria; order Cellvibrionales; family Cellvibrionaceae; genus Aurantivibrio; species Aurantivibrio infirmus. Next base: position 234,261 of record NZ_BAAFSK010000002.1, on the reverse strand, counting down.
AAATCTATGCGCAATGCTTCGATAGCATCTTTCGCCATCCTAATGACTACATGGATGATTTTGAGAGCCGATTTTAACAATCAATTACTTTGGATAACTTTTATCATTTATTTGCTTGCGAGGGCAATTACATTACTCTACTATTTTCCTCGTCTCCTAACTCAATTTAAAAGATGATTATCTAATATTGAATTGAGAAAGTTAGCTCAGCTAACACAATTACTTTAATTTCTAAAAACCACATTTTAATATACCGAATAATTTATCTTTGCACTTTTTGACCTAAGTCTTTCAACCTTAGGGAACATAACAAGATTTCTTCTATCTCTAGCATTACTGCATCAGCTATATAAGTCACACAGATTTTGTACACTGAGGAGTAGATCATGAAAACACATATGTTTCTTACTAATAATATCGACAATCTAGAAGCAACAGAAAACGAGCTCGAATCTTTAGGCATTCCTCGATCACACATTAAAATCTATAGCGACGATGAAGCCGGCCTCTATACTCACCATTTACCATCGGTACCAGATATTTCAAAACGAGATGTCATCCATAGTGGTTTTTTAGGCGCCGTAATTGGCGCTCTCGCCGCCATAATCATTTTAATCAGCGCAAATAGTATTGGCTGGACCACCAACTTTGGTTGGATGCCATTCGTATTTTTGGCCTTAGTAGTTTTCGGCTTTAGTGCTTGGGAAGGCGGGTTGATGGGGATTAATAAAATTAATCATCGCTTTCAGCGTGTACAAGAGTTGATACAAGACGGCGCTTATCTACTGATTGTCAGCGTTAACAAACCTGAAGAAGAAAAACTAGCGACAACGATGGGGAGGCACCCCGAAATGCGCTTAGTCAGCTAGTGGACTCAGATTAAACGCAGACTACTCAGAGACTAACTAGTTAATTTTACGATTTGAATTCGATCCACTAATCGTATTTGGTTTTAATTATTGGTCGTCAGAATCTAATAGATGGCCTAGCTTGCCTTTTTTGGTCTCTAGGTATTTGGCGTTATGAGGGTTTCTGCCGGTTTCGTGAGGCAAGCGCTCCGTAACGTCAACGCCTAATTTTTTTAATGCAGCAACTTTTTTCGGATTATTCGTCATCAGCTTTACTTTTTTAATGCCGAGATGATCCACCATAAATTTCAGAATCGAATAGTCCCGCATATCAGCACCGAAACCCAGTTGCTCATTCGCTTCAACAGTGTCAGCGCCTTTATCCTGTAAGCGATACGCCTTGATCTTATTTAGCAAACCAATTCCGCGCCCTTCTTGACGCAAGTAGAAAATGACCCCTCTACCTTCGATTGAAATTTTATGCATCGCAGCTTGTAGCTGTGCGCCACAATCGCAACGTAAACTAAACAAGGCATCACCCGTTAGACATTCAGAGTGTATCCGCGCCATAACGCTTTCACCATTTCCCACATCTCCCATAGTCAACGCAATGTGCTCTTTTTCAGTTTCCACCTCTTCAAAACCATGCATTTCAAAAATGCCCCAAGGCGTGGGAAGCTTTGACGATTCAACGTATCTAATTGTCACACTCGTTACTCTTTATATTTAGAAATAAATTTAATTCAAAACTTAGCTTCAAGAATTAACAAACCATTTTCCGTTCGCATTTCAACTCGACTTAAAAAACTATTTCCCAATAAAATTTTTGTCGGAAAATCGCCAAGAGAAACAGCGGCATCAACGTTATTCACTTCTACATCGCCTATTCGAACCGATTTTAATTTCACCCTATAAGCCTGAGCAATGCCATTTGCGGTCGACACCTGGATTCGCTCACCTTTTTCATAGCGAATTCCTAATTTTTCTGCTGTCGGCATGTTCATCGCTATGGTGGTCGCGCCTGTATCGACTAAAAAGTCAACCGCTCGTCCATTTATTCTTCCCTGAACATCATAGTGCCCTCCACTATTGGCATTTATTCGCACAGTTGCTTTTACAGGTTCAGTTGACTTCGTGGATATCGGAGCAAATTTTTCTATGGTTAAGGTTTGCTTAACACCTTGAACTTCAACGATTGCTGATCGTGAATCTGCGCTTAACAACAAAACCCCTTCGTCGCTTCGACTCCCTTTCTTCAATACCTGTTGGCGACCATCTATGATTAACACCGCCGTGTCCTTAAATAGACCTTTTACAACAATTTCCAAAGCGACCGCCGGCTTGGAAATAAAAAATATGGCAAAAACAAATGCTAAATATTTTATCTGCTTCATAAAAAATCCTTTCTTTTATTATGTACGTGCGATATTCAGCAGCGTCGACTAATAAAATTTAGACAGAGCGAATACAATTATCTGTAAACATAAAAAGGCATATATGGCTGCCAACACATCATCCAACATGATTCCGAAGCCACCTTCAACATGACGATCAAACCAAGCAATCGGCCAAGGTTTAAAAATATCGAACACACGAAACAATAAAAAACCTATAGCACACCAAATCAATCCTGCAGGAGCTAAAAACATGGTAATCCAATAACCAACCATTTCATCCCAAACGATTCCCGGATGATCATGACATTGCTGCGATTTAGCAGCCACGTCGCATAAATAAACACCCACTATAAATGTAAGCACCAAAAAAGCGGCGTACCAAAGCCAGGGCAAATCTTTGATAAGAAAAAAAAACGGAATCGCCACTAAGGTACCGAAGGTGCCTGGGGCTTTCGGCGCCAAGCCAGAGCCGAAACCAAAAGCCAACATCTCAATTGGGTGTTTAATTAAATATGGAAAACTGGGCTTATTCAAAATGCTGAAACCCGGCTTTTTCGACGCTTAATACTTTACCGCCGTTCATACAAGTTACATCGTCGCCGCGGGTAATTTCTCCGATTGCTGTAGCGGCAATTTTGTTTTGCTGAATAAGCCTTTCCATTTCATGGGATCGCTCTTCAGGTACGGTGAAACACAACTGATAGTCGTCACCACCCGATAAAGCCCACTCAATAAGCTTTTCTTTTTTTGCTAATTTTTTTAACGCTTCCGAAACTGGAATGCGCTCTAAATCTATCACAGCACCAACGCCACTTGATTTACAGATATGGCCAAGATCCGCCATCAAACCGTCGGAAATATCAATTGCGGAAGAGGCGACGCCACGCAGTAATTGCCCTTCGTTTATTCTTGGTGTGGGACGATAATAATGCGACATAAAATAATTAAATGCGGCCTTACCAACATTCAATTCATTTTTAATCACCGCAACTGCGGCAGCGCCATCACCAACATGACCGGTAACGTAAATAGTATCACCGACTTTTGCATTGCAACGCTGCAAAGCGCTTTCCGTACTGACAGATCCCATCACTTGAATCGTAATACTCAATGGGCCACGCGTGGTATCACCGCCAATCAAACTACAATTAAACAAATGTGAAGCTTGAAATAAACCGCGACTAAATCCATCCAGCCAATGATGATCTGCACTGGGCATTGTTAAGCCCAAGGAAAACCACAATGGTTCTGCTCCCATCGCAGCCAAGTCGCTTAAGTTAACTCGCAACGCACGCTCAGCAATTAATTCTGGATCAGCATTTTTTGGGAAATGATTTCCACCCACTAAAGTATCCATTGATACTGCAATACTTTTAGCCGTTGGTGGTTGCAACAAAGCACAGTCATCGCCAATGCCTAGAGCAACACCATAGGCACCTAAATCACGCTGAAAATATTTTTCGATTAATTCGAATTCATTAATGGCCATTAAATTTCACTTATCCAATTTCACTTATCCAATCTCGGCGGTACGGATTAATACCGCAGTTTTATCGAGCACTCCATTGATAAATTTGTGACTATCGGCAGCACCAAACTTCTTAGCTAGCGACACCGCTTCACTTATTACAACTTTATACGGAACATCGATTCGATTGACCAATTCAAAACAGGCGATACGCAACAAAGCCAATGTGATTGGGTCAATTTCATTCAGCTCTCGATCAAGTAACTGATTTATAAATTGCTGATCTAGAGCTTCAATTTGTTTTGGGATCGATTTAGCCAGCTCCTCGAAATATGAAACATCAACGTTAGACATGTCATATTCAGATTTAAACTGTTTAACGATATCCTTCGGCTCTTGTTGTGTTAGCTGCCATTGATAAAGCGCTTGCATCGCATAATGGCGGGCTTTGCGTCGAGCTGCTGGAGTTGTCATAACTTTCCTAAATATAAAAAATTCGTGTCAATTCTATTGAGTATAGACAAGTTTAAAGTTGCGAAATTAACGACACCATCTCAATGGCTACACCTGCTGCTTCTGCGCCTTTATTCCCTGCCTTGGTGCCTGATCGTTCAATCGCTTGCTCAATATTATCAACAGTAAGAACTCCAAAAGCGACAGGTACTCCCGTCTGCAACGAGACCTGTGAAAGTCCACTCCCACACTCTCCTGCAACATATTCAAAATGTGGCGTACCACCACGAATAACAGCGCCTAACGCAATGATCGCATCGTACTTACCCGACTCTGCCAACTTTTTTGCAATGATTGGCATTTCGAACGCTCCGGGTACATAACACACTTCAATTTTGTCGTCTTCTATTCCATGTCGATGCAAGGTATCCAAAGCACCTTCTTTTAAATGCTCAACAACAAAACTATTCCAGCGCGTCACCAACAAAACGTAGTGGCCCCCTGCTTTGATAAAGTTACCTTCGATTACTTTATTCGCCGTCATTTGGATTCACCCAACTTGTTAATTTTAATCGCCACGAGGACATGAAATTTGTTCGACAACTTCTAAGTCAAAACCCGATATTGCCGAAAATCGAAATGGCGCCGACATCAATCGCATTTTCCTAACGCCGATATCTTGAAGTATTTGAGCACCAGTTCCAACTTGTCGATATACAGTATCTTGGGTGGGTCGCGCTTGCTTACCAGATAACACCCAGTCGACACTATCTTCGATCGACAATGTTGAGTCGCTATGGCAAATCAAAACCACAACACCATTTCCCGCTTCATTGACATAACGCAGAGCATCTTGAAAACTCCAAGATTTGTATTCGCTGTCTTCTTGTTTTTGGATCGCCAAAAGATCGCGAGCTGTATCGAGAACGTGTACACGCACTAGGGTGGATTCACCCAAAAATAAATCACCTTTAATGAGCGCGTAATGAAGCTCTTGTCTGGGAATATCACGATATGTTAACAATTTAAATTCACCAAAATCGGTATTAATATTTCTTTCGTTAATACATTCAACCGTTTTTTCTTTTACTGATCGATAGTGAATTAGATCGGCAATTGTGCCAATTTTTAGCTTGTGTTTTAGCGCGAATTTCTCCAGGTCATCGCGTCGCGCCATAGTGCCGTTTTCATTCATGATTTCGACAATCACCGCAGAGGGGTCAAAGCCCGCCAATCTTGCCAAATCACATCCAGCTTCAGTGTGCCCGGCACGACTGAGCACACCACCGGGTTGCGCCAGAATTGGAAATACGTGGCCGGGTTGCACAATATCTTTTGCCTGCGCATTTTTTGCGATTGCGGTGCGTATGGTTCGTGCCCGATCAGCAGCAGAAATTCCCGTGGTTACGCCTTCGGCCGCCTCAATGGAAACAGTAAAGTTCGTCGAGTGGCGAGCGCCGTTTTCACTCACCATTAACGGCAAAGCCAATTGTTTACAACGATCTTGCGTAAGCGTTAAACAGATGAGTCCTCTAGCGTGGGTCGCCATAAAATTAATATCATCGGGACGAATCTGCTCGGCGGCGATAATCAGGTCGCCTTCGTTTTCTCGGCCTTCATCATCCATCAAGATAACCATTTTTCCTTGGCGGATGTCATCGATAATTTCTTCAATACTGTTTAATTTCATAGGCAGGCTGCGGGAATTAATATTAATTTAATTGAATTAATCTCAGTTGTTAACTAAACGACTAGCTAGATTTTAGATAACCGTGTTGGTTCAGCATTTCTGACGTAATTGTCGAACTATCTTTGCTTTCAATTTGGCCCTGAACTAAGCGTTCTAAGTATCGTGCTATAACATCCACTTCTAGATTCACCTTTGTACCAGCTTGATAAGAACCAATGACGGTGTTTTCCAAGGTATGTGGAACGATATTAACTTCAAAGAAATCGCCATCGACTTTGTTAACTGTAAGACTAGTGCCATCAACCGTCACCGATCCTTTATGAGCGATATATTTCGCGAGCTTAGCCGATACTTGAATAGAAAACTGTTCTGAACGCGCATCAGCCTTCCGTGACGTAACCTCAGCAACACCATCAACATGGCCGCTGACGATATGGCCACCAAGGCGGGAGCTGGCTAACATTGCTTTTTCTAAATTAATTTTTTGTTTGACTTGCCACTTAGGTATTGTTGTATTAGCTAAGGTTTCTTGCGAAACGTCCGCCCAAAAACCGGCATCGGAAATGTCTACCGCAGTCAAACAAACGCCATTACAAGCAATAGAATCACCCAAAGAAACATCACTCAAGAAAGATTGGCTAGTACTAATAAATAAACGCAGATCACCATCACAAGGTTGATATTCTGCTACAACTCCCAGCTCTTCAATAATTCCGGTAAACATGTCAACTCCAGTATAAATATGTAGATCCGAGTTTTACGATTCGGGATCGATAGTTGCTGTGATTCGCCAATCTTGATCGATCGCACGCACATCTGAAATACGCAAAGATAACTTTCCAGCCATTGACTCGATAGGCAATTCGAAAACGGGTCGAGCATTACTTCCCATCAACTTTGGCGCCATATAAACAATTATTTCGTCAACCAATCCCTGCTGTATAAACTGACCCGCTAAAGTTGCACCCGCCTCAACGAGAACTTCGTTACATTGTCGAGACGCTAAATACTGTAGAAGTTTTTTTAAATCGACTTGCTGACTTTTTTCTTCAGGCTTACTGTTTCGCGATTTATTTGCTTTGGGGTCCAAATCAACTCGTGTAACGTTTTTTCCTAATTCTGCATCGACGGAGCTTCCGCTCAAGGTGCCCAATACAACCTCACCAGGAATCGAAAACATGCGCGCGTTTTTATTCAAGCGTCCGCGTGAATCAAGAACAACTCTCAATGGCTGCCTATGTCCAAGATGTTCGCTCATCTCAACTTGCAATTCTTCGGCGCGCACATTGAGCAAAGGGTCGTCATGAAGCACAGTTTCAATGCCCGTGACAATTGCACAACTTCGCGCACGTAAGCGTTGTCCATCGCTGCGTGCGTTTGGGCCGGTGATCCACTTACTTTCGCCACTCGACATCGCCGTGCGGCCATCTAAACTCATCGCCATTTTAATTCGCACGAAAGGTAAACCTTGTTCCATGCGTTTTATAAAACCCGGATTTATTTCTCGCGCATCTTTTTCTAATACCGGACCAATGACATCAATCCCGGCTTCACGCATTTGCTCGACGCCACGACCTGCAACTTGCGGATTAGGATCTTGCATTGCGTAAAAAACTTTTTTTATACCGGCAGTGATCAGGGCTTCGCTACAAGGTCCAGTCTTACCCTGAAAACTACAGGGTTCGAGCGAAACATAAGCACTTGCTGCTTTGGTTTCATGACCGCGTTTTTTGGCATCAGCAATCGCGTTGATTTCTGCGTGCGCTTCACCTGCGATTTGATGCCAACCCTCGCCAATAATTCTGCCTTCACTAACTAATACGCAACCAACCATTGGGTTTGGGTTAGCCGTGTATAAACCGCGCTTTGCTAAAGCGATCGCGCGTGTCATAAAAACCTGGTCTTCTACTGAAATGTTTTGCATCGAATCTGGCATCGCAACCGCTATTCTTGGGGCTCAGACAGGCGATCAATTTCCTGTCTAAATTCTTCGACGTCTTGAAAGCTTCGATAAACCGATGCGAATCTGACATAGGCAACCTGATCAAGCTGTCTTAATTGCTCCATGACTTTTTCACCAACCACACGGGAAGGTAACTCGCGCTCACCAGTTGCTTGCAAATCATGCTTAATCTGACTGATCGCTGATTCGATACTCTCAACACTGACGGGGCGCTTCTCAAGAGAGCGCTGCAGACCAGCCCGTAATTTTGCATCGTCAAAGGGTTCTCGCGTGCCGTCTGTTTTGATGATTTTGGGCATCATCAATTCGGCGACTTCATAGGTGGTAAAGCGCTCATGGCAAGACAAACATTCGCGTCTACGGCGCACTTGATCGCCTTCGGATACTAGGCGTGAATCGATAACTTTGGTGTCATCAGTACTGCAAAAAGGGCAATGCATGTGACTTTACTCTAGGTTCAATTGGGAAAGATTTTAGCACAAGCAGTCATCTGAACCGATTGTGCGAGATCAAACAGCAGCAGCCTCTAACGACCGGCCGTCTTATATAGAATGGCCGCAAGGCCGCTAGGAAATACCTGAATTATTTTTTGCCGTGGCAAGGCGGGCACCGCATTTGGAGCCAACGCCACCACAGCGAAAAAGCCTCTAACGCCTAAGATGCATAAACAGGGAAGCGCTTACAGATTGTAAGTACCTTTTCCTTAATCTCTGCAATTTTAGCCTCCGAATCGCCAGACTCTAGCGACTCAAGAACATCACACATCCAGTGAGTCAGCTCAGCTGTTTCCGCTTCTTTAAACCCCCTAGTGGTAATTGCTGGCGTACCCACGCGCAGGCCACTAGTAACAAACGGTGAGCGAGGATCATTAGGCACCGCGTTCTTGTTGACGGTGATATTGGCCTGGCCAAGTGCCGCATCGGCGTCTTTACCGGTGTATTCCTTACCTATCAGGTCGACCAACATCAGGTGGTTTTCAGTGCCGCCGGATACGATCTTAATGCCACGCTCCATAAAGGTAGCCGCCATTGTCTTAGCGTTCTTAACCACTTGCTGCTGATAGCTCTTGAACTCGTCACTCATAGCTTCTTTGAAACAAACTGCTTTGGCCGCAATCACATGCATTAAAGGGCCACCTTGACCGCCTGGGAAAACGGCTGAATTTAACTTTTTCTCAATCTCGGGATTCGCCTTCGCGATAATTACGCCACCGCGTGGACCGCGCAGGGTCTTATGGGTAGTAGAGGTCACGACATCAGCGAAGGGGACTGGATTAGGGTAAACACCCGCTGCTATTAAACCGGCAACGTGAGCCATATCGACCATCAAATAGGCGCCGACTACATCGGCAATATCGCGAAAACGCCCCCAATCCATGACTTGAGAGTAGGCGGAAAAGCCAGCCACAATCATTTTCGGCTTGTGTTCTTTGGCGAGAGCCTCTACTTGCTCGTAATCAACTTCACCCGTTTCAGTGTTTAATCCATACTGCACGGCGTTATAGATCTTGCCTGAAAAATTCACTTTGGCGCCATGCGTTAAATGGCCTCCGTGATCAAGGCTCATCCCCAATACGGTTTCCCCGGGTGCAACCAAGGCTTGATATACGGCCGAATTTGCCTGACTTCCCGAGTGAGGTTGGACATTTGCATAGTCCGCACCAAATAAGGTTTTTACCCGCTCAATTGCCAGGGTCTCAACTTTATCGACGTATTCACAACCACCGTAATAACGCTTTTCAGGGTATCCCTCAGCATATTTATTAGTCAGTTTGGTACCTTGGGCATTCATAACTAGGGGACTGGTGTAGTTTTCAGACGCAATTAGCTCGATATGTTCTTCTTGACGGCGACCCTCTTCTTGAATGGCCTGAAAAATGTCGGGGTCGAAAGACGCTAGGGTGTCTGTACTGTTAAACATCGATTACCTCTGGGGAAGCTGGGCGTAGGGATTTTTGGAGGCGGAATTGTACTCGAAGCGAGAACGATAGTCTCTATTTGAAGCTCCCCAAAAAGCCGTCTCAGAGCCCCCGCCACTAGCACTAAGTCCACCCCCTATAAAAAGTTCAGGTCTCCTACTAAACTTCTTCGGCAATAGTTCAGAAAGTTAACTATCTTGTAGGTATGTATATTTTTGCTTTTGCCTTGTCACCAAAGAAACCGAGTTAAGATTAAGAATCCCTATGTCCGATATAGAAACATCGATCCTTAACGCCAAGATCCTAAGTAATCACATTGTTCACGTTCGCGGCAAACATGGCGTAGAGGTCAACTCCAAAACCTCCCGTGAAGCGAATAAATTAATTTCCGATGCGATGCCAGGGAATTACGGCATGATTCTCGACCGGGCGGAAGATTACTCTATCGTTCCTGTCGAGGTTTTTGAGATCCTCAATAACATCCCTACGCTAAAAGCCATCGCAATAGTTGTTCATAAAGACACCTCCGCCGCCAACGCAGAGATCGATCGGCTTCTGTATCACGGCGACTTAGAAATATTTTTTTCTGTCGAGCAAGCTCAGGGTTGGTTGGAATCTTTTTTTGACGCGTAGCAGAATAAATCTCTCTCAAGAATCCAGTCTTTATTGGCTTAGGACTTCACCCTATTTCAAAGCGCTCAGTGTATTAACAATCATTGAAATTTATCTAGGGATTCGGTAACGTCGCCTCCAACCTTTCAGCCACATTTTTCCGCTACATAGACTAGGATTCCCATGGCCCAATACGTCTTCACCATGCATGGACTTGGCAAAATCGTGCCACCCAAAAGAGAAATCTTAAAAGATATTTACCTATCATTTTTCCCCGGCGCCAAGATTGGCGTATTGGGTTTAAATGGTGCTGGTAAGTCTACCCTTCTGCGCATCATGGCAGGTATTGATAAAGATTTTATTGGCGAAGCCAGACCCATGCCGGATATAAAAGTCGGCTACCTGTCACAGGAACCCGAACTCGATCCTGAAAAAGATGTGCGCGGTAACGTAGAAGATGGCGTTCGCGAAGCAGTCGATGCCTTAGCAGAACTCGACAAAGTTTTCGCGGATTACGCGGAGCCCGATGCAGATTTCGATGCACTCGCAAAACGCCAAGGTCAACTAGAAAATATCATCGAGAGTTGGGACGCTCATAACCTGAATACCACTCTAGAAAAAGCGGCAGATGCTTTACGCCTACCTCCCTGGGATGCAAACGTAAGCACCCTATCAGGCGGGGAAAAAAGACGAGTCGCCTTATGCCGCTTGTTAATTTCTCGTCCAGACATGTTGCTACTCGACGAACCAACTAACCACTTGGATGCGGAAAGTGTTTATTGGCTAGAACAATTCCTACAAGAATTTACTGGCACCGTAGTCGCCATTACCCATGACAGATACTTTCTCGACAATGCCGCGGGCTGGATTTTAGAACTTGATCGCGGACATGGAATACCTTACGAAGGCAATTATTCCGACTGGCTTGAACAAAAAGAACAACGCCTTGCACAAGAAGAACGCAGCGAAGCGGGCCGCCAAAAAACTATTCAAAAAGAATTGGAGTGGGTACGTCAAAATCCCAAAGGCCGTCATGCAAAAAACAAAGCGCGCTTATCACGCTTTGAAGAAATGCAATCTCAAGACTTCCAAAGCCGCAATGAAACTAACGAAATTTATATCCCACCCGGCCCACGCCTCGGCGATCAAGTTATTACTTTCGATCACGTCTCCAAAGGCTACGAAGGTCGTTTACTGATTGACGATTTATCTTTTAGCATCCCCAAGGGTGCCATCGTTGGTATTGTGGGCGGCAACGGCGCGGGTAAATCGACTTTGTTTCGTATGATAAGCGGCATCGAAAAACCTGACAGCGGCTCAATCACCATCGGCGAGACTGTTAAAATCGCTCACGTCGAACAAGGTCGTGAAAATCTTGCCGACGAAAAATCAGTTTGGGACGCTATTTCAGACGGTCTTGATGTAATTAAAATTGGCAACTATGAAGTAAATTCTCGCTCATATGTTGGACGTTTTAATTTTAAAGGTTCCGATCAACAAAAACGCGTCGGTGATTTATCCGGTGGTGAACGAGGTCGACTTCATTTAGCCAACATACTAAAACAGGGTGCAAATGTATTATTGCTTGATGAGCCGTCTAACGATTTAGATATTGAAACTCTGCGAGCGCTTGAAGAAGCCATTCAAACTTTCCCCGGGAGCGCTTTAATCATTTCCCATGATCGCTGGTTCCTTGATCGCGTCGCCACTCACATTCTCGCTTATGAGGGTGATAGTCATATTGAATTTTTTGAAGGCAACTACACTGAGTATCACGAAGATTTGGTCGCTAGGAAGGGAGAAAAAGCGCAACCTCAGCGAGTTAAGTATAAGAAAATTTCTTAACAAGCAAAGATAACGATGGCCTTAAGGTCATCGTTTGATAAGCACAACTATTTTTTCCAGTTCTTTTCTAACAATCTTCTATTTATCTTGCGAACAATCGCCAACAAAAATATTAGCGCTGCGAGCCCGTAAATACTGTATAAAAACAACCTTGGGTGGCGACTAAAAAAACTGCCTCCGCTATCCTTTGAATAAGGTATATCTGCCAGATAAGCCCCCGCTTGAAACGCGTCAGTTTCGAACACCACATCACCGCTCGGCATGACTCCCAATGATGGGCCGCCATTTAAAGCGATAATGAAAGGAAGACGATTTTCTACCGCACGCAATTTTGAAGCATTCAAGTGTTGATATGTTTGGATCGTCTCACCAAACCAATTATCGTTGGATAAGCCCAATAAAATACCGCCTCGTCCATTTTCAGATACAGCTTCAGCAACAAAATTTGGAAATAAGGTTTCATAACAAATCAGTGGAACAAATGTTTTTCCTTCAAGAGAAAAATTGTGATGGCCATGACCCGCAGAAATGCCGCTGTTAAAATCCCCCAAAAATTCACGTAGCCACACCGACAGAAACGGCAAGGCTTGAATTTCTGGCAGGTATTCACCGAAGATCACTCGTAGATTTTTTCGATAGGCCGATAGCTGCTGCCCTTCACGAGAAATTGCAGCGACGGAGTTATAGCGAACGCGTTTCGCTTCAAGTGAATCGGCATCGTTAAAATTCCGGATATTTTCTAGGTCTTGAAAAAACAAATTGGTTTGTAATTGTTTCACCTTACTTACATAAGCTTCTTGGACATCTTTAGAGTCGAAGTAGTTTTTATAACGCGATTCAGGCCAAACAACAATCTCAGCGCCCGCATCAGCCAATCGTTCAGTCATCTCCATCTCGGGCGGAAACGCCCGGCTATATCCCATATAAGCGTTAGATTCTCGAGTACTGGGAATATCATTAGGTTGTACAATCCCAATTCGCAACAAATCCCAACTAGACACCTTACTTTTCCAATCAGCGTAAACAAAAAACCCATAAGAAAACCAAAGTATTACCAAACTGCAAGTGACTATCGAAGCAACTCTCTTAACTCTCCCCATTAACACGCACACTATGAAAATATTCACCAGCGCCAACATCCCATCCAAACCCTGAACACCAACGATATCTGCCGCTTGAATCGCTATCTTAAACTGGCTTTGACCCGCACCAAGCTGAGACGACAAAACACCTGGAAAGGCGGTATAAAAGGTAATTACAAGGACCGGAAATAATATCAATTCATGGATAATGTTTTGCCGCTTTACCCACGCAAAGACAACAAATAGTGCGGCCGGCAACTGGGCACAAAAAAACCAAAACCCGAAAGCGATTAAAAAACCCTGCAAACCAGTAGAACGCTTAAAAAGTACTAGAAAATCAACAATCCAATAGGCCACACAAAGATAAAACACCAAGCCAAACATCAGCCCTGAGAAATACACCTTAAAATATTTTCTCTCGTCGTCTTTTAGGCTTTCGATGGCGATCAAGACAGGAACAAATGCAAACCACGCAAACAGATAAAAATCAGCACGTAAAAAAGGGAGAGCCAATATCACTCCCGAGACAAGAGACAACAAAAGCGCAAACCACAAGGGCTTGTCTTGCTGAAAGTATCGCCTCAGGCTTAATGGAGCTTCACCCGAAGCAAATTGTTTTGTTTCACCATTCACTGCTGAGAGCCTTTAAATTTCTGCTCTAGTGCAGTCAAGCCAACATTCTTTTCATCGGCACTCAGTGTTGGATCGTCGTTTATACGACGACGTTGGAATAGATACTCTTTTAATGCGTGCTGCTTACCAAATATTGCTTCAGCATTATTTTCCCCAATTCTTGCGTACATCATTTTAAGGGATTGCTCGAACTGCAGCTCTAACTTGTCACTGTCGGCATTCGGATCAGTAGTTGCAATTGATTCACTTTCCGCCACCCACTTTTGAAACTCAACGTGGTAACGATAGAAATTCACCACAAGCGCGGCGAATTCCTGACCTGGTGAAGCAGGAATATTGATTTCAATAAGATCGCTTAAGCGCGAAAGGTTTTCTCGATCTAATTCGGAGGGCAACATGGCTACAATAGAATTAAGAACCACCGCCATATCATCATTCAATATTATTTGGCCCGTGGCATCCACCTTCACTGATTGGACAATGGGCTCTATCTGCCAATAATCGAATGCCCAGCGTTTGGGCCGAATAATTTTATTTTGCTGTGGTGAAGAAAACCCTGCAGAGAATTCACCAGGGGCTCCTTTAGCTTCTAAAGACGCACTATTCGAGCGTTGCACCCATTCGACATCAGGACGCACCTCCTCAACAGCAATGCGCCGGTAAGCATCTACGCGCCAGGTAAAAACCACAATAATGACAATAAACAGTGTCAGCAGAATCAGGCTCAAAATGACATTCGTCATAGTAAAATATTGGATTGTGTTTTTTACTTTATTATTGTTCATCTAATTTTTGCTTATCGCGATAACAGATTTTATCCCTAGGGTGTCTCTTTCGCTTCGTTTGGCACGCTACTAGAGGATGAATGATTCATCGTTGCAAACATATACTCAGCATCAATATCCTCCTGCTCAAATAAACGTTGAGCGACATCTTCTCCGAGATATAAATTTCGTAGGGCCAGTAACTCTTGGTATTGCGCTCGATAGTCTTGGAGCTTATTTGGTGAATCCTTATTGGCCGGATAAATTTTATTAAACTCTTTCTTGGCATTTAAATAATTAAAGTAGTCGCCAACAATACGCGCGGTTTGTTCGCCGGGCTTTCCCGGTAAACCAATTTTTATTAACTCCTGGAGCTTATCTAAACCGCGTTGATCCAGCGCAAGGACATTCTCATCAAGTGCTTCATTTAAAGCAGTAAGCGTATCGTGATCAATAACTACATTTTTATTTTCATCTAATCTCACATCCTGTAAAGACTCGTAGATGAAAACCACATCAAAGGGAACCTCTTCTACACCACGCTTATTTGACATTTTATTCTGATCAGATAAAAAATTACCGGTGTTGTTTTTTTTCAACTCATCCCATCGCCAAGATTCCGCAACAGTACCTTTCTTTGGACTCGCTGATATTTCTCCATTTGTGGGAACTTCTAAGCTAGAAGCCGGCAAAGAGCCATCCCTCTGTAAAGTTAATAAAATTGCACCTGCGCCGAGCAGAACAGCAATAATAAGTGACGTGACTTTATTATTCATTTTCATAGCGAGCTCTAATTTTTAATTTCTTCATTAGGTACTTTTAAAATACCAACACATTATCGCAAAAGATCATCGGCGCTTAAGCTTCCTCTTTAATCGGCGCAAGAATCCCCATAAGCCACCAAATTAAACCCATTGTCGCGCCATCATTCGCATTGAGCTGCATATTATTGACACTATTTTATTTGGCTTACAAGTATTTACGTCGTAATTTAAATGGACGCATGGTCAACTCATGGCTTCGTATTCATTATTTCTTAAATGAACAATACTGGGCTTAGCTATAACAAAATATATTCAAACAACAGGTAAAAGTGCCAAATCGTGAAAGCCCAAACGATGTAATGAGTGATAATTTCGTTGGCCGCTATCGAAGTAACAACAATAACAAGATAGTTAGCTTGGCTTTTGCATTTGATAAACGTCAGCTATTCACCGTTAGGCTACAAAAAATAAACTACAAAAGACAAAACGAAAATAAAAGGTAGGTACTTGCTAATGAAAACATCACTATTCGAAAAAATAACATTTGGACTCGGCGTTATGTGTATTTCCTTAAGCGCATTCGCTGTATCCGATCCAGACCCTGATCCAGATCCAGGCCCAGATCCAGATCCTTGTCAAAATTGTGATTATACTCGCGGTCCGAACCCTACTGTCAGTTCTCTAGAAAGAGATGATGGCCCTTACGGTGTGCGAACCATAAACGTATCATCTTTTGTCAGCGGTTTTGGTGGTGGTACGATTCACTACCCAACCGGAACCACTGGAACAATGGGAGCAATCGCTGTCGTTCCTGGATTTATTTCTAGCGAATCTGATATCAAATGGTGGGGACCACGCATCGCTTCTCACGGCTTTGTTGTCATTACTATTGATACCAACTCTGGTTACGATCAACCCAATAGTCGAGCCACGCAATTAAGTGCGGCACTAGACTACGTTATTGATGAAAGCAACTCTGGAAGCAGCGCAATCTCCGGGATGGTCGACAGCGATCGCCTTGCGGTTATTGGTTGGTCAATGGGTGGTGGCGGCGCTTTAAAACTATCAACCGATCGCAACTTAGTCGCAAGTATTCCTCAAGCACCTTATTATTCGGGATCAAACAGTTTCAACCGAATTACTACTCCTACTCTAATTATCGCTTGTGAGAATGACTCGGTGGCATCGGTTAGCGGTCACGCTTCGCCATTTTACAATCGCATTCCAAGCTCGACCGACAAAGCCTTTTTGGAAATCAATAATGGCAGCCACTACTGTGCGAATTCGGGGAATTCTGATGAAGATATCCTTGGCAAATATGGAGTTGCTTGGATGAAGCGTTTTGTAGATTTAGACAGACGCTACGATCAATTTCTGTGTGGTGTTAATCACACCTCAGACTTTTCAATTTCTAGTTACCGAAGTACCTGTAACTACGACTAGACAATAAATTGAATTAAATTTATTGAGTATCTTTCAAGCCACTCCCAGGAGTGGCTTGATTTGTTTTCACAAGCGCTCGAGACTTTTCTTTCAAAGACTGCAATATACTATCCGCAATAATAATATTTAAAAACGGCGAATGTAGAAATGCCGTTGAAGGTTGGATGCCCATAATCGCAACATAGCATTTAGAAAAATGCGCAGTACTGGCAAACCCAGAAAGCAAAGCGGCATCAGTTACTGAACACCCCATCGCCATGTAGGTCGCCCCCAATGAAACTCGAAAGCGCAAACGATAGCGTGTAATAGGTATACCAATCTGAGCCTTAAAAAGCTTCACCAGCCTTGATTCAGACAAATAAACTTCCTCAGCTAATTCTCGTACCGTTAAATTCTTATCTGCCGTTTGCTCTATTCGATTGATTACTTTAACTATCCTCTCGTCGAAATCCTTAATCTTTGAATTTCGCATCGACTCAGGGATTAATGCTTCTCTCAAGGTTTGGTGTGCGTCTTCTGCGGAAAATTTTTCATCTCTTAAACGCAGCAAAGTTTCAATCAGAAGACCTTCATGTTCTAAGTCATAATGAATTCCTTCATTGCTACCTTTCATCAAGGTTTGAAGTATAGAGAAATCTTGAGACGTTGCGTTGAGATAATAAATAGCAACAATAGCTGAAGTTGAATCAAAGTTGCTTGCCTTATTTATCGTACCCGCCTTCAGTAAAAAGCTTCGCGAAGTAAATTGGCTTCCATCACTGCGCGTAGTAACTACATTCCCTTCGAGACAAATTATCAATTGATCTGAGGTTAATTTGATATCCCGAGCTGGAATATAAGTCGCGCCCAAATAAAGGCCACTCTCACGCCAAATGTACGCGGTGGGAACTGTTAGCTTCTTATCCATTATATTTAGTCGTTTTTATTATGAAATTAAATGGAACGATCGAGTTTGTAGAACTCAACACTACTTAAATGTGAGCATCAATATACATCTGCTTTAAACCCTGTCAATAAATACTAATCGGTCAGTGCCCCAGAAGTGATCTCTGCGACAGAAAACAAGCCAAGAATAGAAATTATTAATAGGTAAGACAAACTACTTTGAGAGGATTTCAAAACCTGAAAATTCTTTTACAAAATGTAAGGTGATTATAAAAATGGAGGAACAGTTTTATTGAAGAGTTTTTTTGATTACTTTCTCGGGATCATCTATAGCTCACCGTTTATCAAACGCCTTTCGAGTGAGCTATAGATAGTAAAATATTTCTAACTATAAGAATAAAAAATTATTGCATTGCATCGTAAATAAGGTCGCGAGCAATATTACGCATATTCGCTGCACCAGGTCGTCGCGCACCCTGTGCTTGAATCATTCCCACCCAAAACATATCGTTTTCTGGATCAATCCAGAACCATGTACCCGCCGCGCCGGCCCAATAATAGGTACCTTTTCCGTGGGGTGATTCCGCGGCCTCAGGATCAAAAATCACCGCAAAATCAACACCAAAACCCACACCAGGTGAACCGGGGTTGGTATCGGTTTGTCTCATTAACAATCCATCTCGCAGGGTATTTGTGCGCATCTGTCGCACTGAGGCCTCAGAAATAATTCTTTTTCCGGCAAACTCACCACCATTCACAAGCATTTGTAAAAAGCGCGCGTAATCGTGAGTACTCGAGACCAAACCACCGCCACCGGATTCTAAACGGTTTGGATCATGGTAATCAGGGCGGTCGGTGCGAATCGGCCGCTCAACCAATGAGTTTTTATCTTCATCCCAGTTGTGAACTTCAGCGAATAAATGTTTGTCCTGAGGTCTCACATAAAAACGTGTATCACGCATACCGAGGGGTTTGAAAATATTTTCTTGTAAAAAATCACCGTACTTTTGTCCCGATAACTTCTGCACAATATAACCTTGAATGTCGACGGCAATAGAGTAACGCCACTGCTCACCAGGCTGATACATTAATGGGATATCCGCAACTCGCTCAATTAATTGATCGAGATCTGCAGAATTTAGCACTTCCGTTTCACGAAATTTTTCATTTACTGGATCGCTGCCACCAAGTCCGTATCCAAATCCAGCTGAATGATTCACCAACTCCCGCATGGTCGGCTGACGCTGTAAGGGCTCAAGCGTGACATTACCTTCATCATCATAGCTGGTCATCACTTGCAGCCCAGCAAACTCAGGTATGAATTTACTAATCGGGTCATCGAAATCCCATAAGCCTTGTTCGTGTAAAATCATTAATGCAACACCAGTAATGGGCTTCGTCATTGAATAAATTCGAAACAAGCTATCTTTTTTAAGTAGCCTTTGTTGATCAAGCGCGGCGTGACCTCGGGTTTCAAAAGTCGCCACCTTGCCATCTTTGGCAAGTAGCCACGTCATCCCAGCAACATCCTGATCACTTACAATCTTTTCCATCGCAGCATCCAACTTCGCAATACCCTCTTTAGAAAAGCCCGCCGCTTCTGGATCGGGTGGCGACCATGGCCAAGGGGTATCTGCAATCGATGTATGCGCGAACAAGAAAACGAGAAAAAACAGTGAGATAGAAAAAAATCGTGATTGAAAATGAGTCATTTTGTTTAGCATTGCCTCTGCTCTTTTTAAGTTTATTATTAGGGCGACGGTATCAGTCCTCGCCAATAGAAAATACTGCGGAACCTCCGAACAACATATTCAACAAGGGTGCGACTTGGCAATAGTAAAGCGGTAAAGAATTGTTCTTCGGCCGCGAAACGGCAGGCAATACTTAAAGTCTTTATATTCACAACTTTGATCTTATTGTGCCGATTTTACCAATATTATATTTACCTCAAAAGAATTCACGATTAAGGTGCTCGCTTGCGCAAAGTGAATCATGGCAGGATGGCAATGAAAAATTATTACTCTTGGATACGACAAGAAATTCACAAGTGGCAGCAAGAAGGGCTGGTCAGTGCAGAGCAGGCTCAATTGCTAAGCAATCGCTATATTGATGACGGACAACAAAATAGCTGGGGGAAGATAATATTTAGCGCTATTGGCGCTATTATTTTGGGTCTCGGCGTAATTTTATTTTTCGCCTACAACTGGGAGGCCATGCATCGCTTCTTAAAATTAAGCACTGTATTGTCCGCCGTTGCCATCGCTCACGGACTCGGTTGGTATTTTTCTTTTAACAGCAAGCATTATCAAAAAGTCGGTGAAAGTTTACACCTACTCGGCACCATGCTATTTGGCGCCGGTATCTGGTTGATCGCACAGATCTATCACATTGACGAACACTACCCAAATGCCATTCTTATTTGGAGTATTGGATCATTAGCGATGGCCTGGGTGTTGTCTTCCAGTATCCATGCCTTATTGGCAATGGCCTTGCTAGGGTTTTGGAGTGCCGCCGAAGTCTTTGATTTTGATCGCGTTACAAGTTTGGCGCCTTGGATTGTTGCTTTTGGAGTCTTACCATTAACATGGCACAAACGGTCTAAACTTCTGTTATTTTTCAGTGCCTCGCTGTTTTTATTATTGTTATTCTTTAGCAGTATTAATATCGATGGCGCACTTGCTTTTAATTTACTTTTTGTTGTTGCAGTAGGCTACATTGGCTTTTCTAAACTTTGCCATAGTTTTGGACTGGGACAGTTTGAAAATATTCTCCGCATTATTGGCACGATTGTCTACGTGGTCTTTCTCTATATTCTTTGTTTTTCGAACGTTGTTGATGAACTCTATATCGGGAGCATCACGGTCACGACGGTTATTTTATATTGGTGGCTTCCCTTTGTGTTCACTTTTTTAGTTTGGCTGGGTGTTTGGCTCAAGCGAGCTAGCATTCCACAAACACGCTTTGATCTCATTGATTCCAGCTTCACGCTTTTTACTTTTCTATTTTATTCAGTACTCGTTTGCATCATAAAGCCAGAAGACACCGATTTCTCCCTCCTTTTTAATATCATCTTTTTTGCTCACGGCGTTTTGTATTTATTGCGCGGCATGGAGAGTGTACGCTGGCAACAAGTTGCGCTAGGTGGCCTGATGATCGCGTCATTAATATTCGCTAGATTCTTGGATCTTTTTGATAGTTTATTGTCACGCTCTTTTGCGTTTGTCATTCTTGGCGCCGGCTTGATGCTTGTAGGCATTTTATTTTCACGGCAAAAAGCTAAGCAGGAGGCCATCAATCATGACTAAGAAACTCGCAATTCTTGTCATATTGTTACAACTAGGTGTGCTCGCTTATATGGCCGCACACAGAGAATATATCCGCAGCACCGGGGAAATCGTTTATTTTCGTACCATGCCACTAGATCCCCGCGACCCTTTCCGCGGCGACTTTGTTCGCCTGCGCTATGACATTAACAGTATTAGCAAGCGACACTGGCCGGAACGAGGTGACAACATACAGAAAGATGATGTGGTCTATACCTCATTATTACGCGACCCAAATAATGTCGCTAAGTTTGTTTCAGTATCAACAAGTAAGCCTGAAAGTAATTCTAACGAAAATAAGAATGATTTGTTTATAAAGGGTCGCGCCGATTTCAACTGGCGTTTTCAGCAAGCTAACACTATTGGCGTCCGGTATGGCATCGAGCAATTTTTCGTTCAGCAAGGCGTCGGTCTCGATATTGAAAAGTATCGCGGCGGCCGAACTGAAATTCAAATTCCTATGGAAGTAGAAGTTGCCCTTAGTGAAAACGGCACAGCTGTTACACGTGACTTTCGTTGGAGCGAATTAGGCGTTCAGACTGAAATGGTACGCGCAGGCGTCAATCCATTACAAACCAATATTGTTAACAATGATCAAAATAACGATGTTGATCCTAACCGTAACACTCCACCGGCAAGTCCGCGAATTAACTTTACGATTAAGAACGTTTCGGATAAACCCCTAGCGCTGGTAGACAATATCCATCATTGTGCGTTTGAATTAATTACTGCCGATTGGACCGACCAAGATTATCTTCCCGCATCGAAATTGTGCGACGATTACCGCCCTAGCACCTATGGCCTTATAAATTTGGAGCCCGAGCAAGTACATAAATTTGAATTTGAGCTTTCAGATCCAAGATGGTACGTATTTCTCAACAACAAACCTACAGAAATAGGCACTTTGGAATCCTTTCCTCAGTTCCGTCTTATCTACCACTCACCTACGCCAGAACAAGTTGAACAACTAATGACAGATAAAAAAATTTGGCAGGGTGATTTGCCAAGTCAGGCATTTAATGCCAGCGGGCGAATCGATTAGCGTTCAGGAAATTTTGATTATTTCTTTAACAGCACATCATACAGATCGGTACGCCGATCCTTTAGGTTTCTAACAGTGCCCTCACTGTGTAAGACTTTTAATTTATCAAGATCCAAATCAGAGAACAGGAGCATCTCGGTATTGGGGGTCGCTTCCGAAAGAATTGCATCGTGAGGAAAGGCGAAATCAGATGGCGAAAGAACCGCTGACTGACTGTATTGCACATCTAAACTTTCCACTTTGGGTAAATTGCCAACGCTTCCGGCAATGACAACATAGCATTCATTTTCAATCGCTCTCGCTTGAGCACAATGTCTAACCCGTAAATAACTATTTTTTGTATCTGTCCAAAACGGGACAAACAAAATATCGACACCTTGTTCAGACAATATTCTCGACAGCTCAGGAAATTCAACATCGTAACAAATTAGAATACCGACGCGACCCGCGTCCGTCTCAAATAAGGTAATTTTGTCTCCACCCTGCATTACCCAATCATTTTTCTCATGGGGCGTGATATGCACTTTACGCTGCTCATCAATTTTTCCACTACGATGGCATAGATAGGAGACGTTATAAATTTTTCCCTCACTTTTTAAGGGCATCGATCCAGTAATGATATTGGCATTATATTCGATAGCCATTCTCGACATATCGTCTCGCAGTTGTTCGGTATATTCAGCGAGATTTCTTATTGCTTCTGTTTGCGTGGACGGATTTGTCAATCCCATCAATGGCGCATTAAAAAATTCGGGGAAAACAATAAAGTCACTTTGATAATCTGAAACGGTATCGACGAAGAATTCTATTTGCTCTAACATTTCTTCATAAGAACCAACCGAGCGCATTTGCCATTGCACTGCGCCCACTCGAACGTTGGATTTTGGCGTTTCCAATACCGTATCCATTGGCTCATAAAGAATATTGCTCCACTCTAATAATGTGGCGAAGCCTACTGACTCTTCATCTTCCGGCAAATATTTTTTCAATAGACGTTTAACTTGGAAATCATTCGATAATTGAAAACTTAAAATTGGATCGTAAAGCTCTTTCCTATCAACTTTTTCAATATATTCATTAGGCTTCATTTCGCTCATGTGGTTGTGATAATTCGGTATACGACCACCAGCAAGAATCGCCTGAAAATTATATTGCCTACATAATTCTTTTCGCGCTTCATACAAACGTCGGCCCAATCTCAAGCCACGATGATCTTTTCGGATGACGACATCTAATCCATAAAGTGCATCACCATTAGGATCACTAAAAACATTGTCATTACTGTCGACTAAATCATCGTAAGTATGGGGATTGGAAAAACGTTTGTAGTCGACTTGTACACTTAACGCAATTCCTACCAGCTCATCGCTATCAAGAATTCCTATTTGCCCTTCGGGGAATTCATTAATGAGTCGCTCAATAGTATGGCTAGGCCATGCCCCACCAAGGTCCGAATAAGCCTCATCCATCAAAGTTTTTATTTGAGGATATTGATTCATGGTGAGATTACAAAGTTCTAAGCGTGTCTCTTCTAAGGACATAAATTTTCCGAAAATAACATGAGTGGGTTTACGGAGCCAAAACTGCGGTTCACTGATTGTAATAACTACACCAAGAGCGAGCTACAACACACTAACTAACAAATGCAATAGACTAAGGCAGGATACTGCCTGACTCAAACCAAATAAGAGTATTACAGCGCGAAGCGACATCTTTCTCATGGCTTGAGAGAATGATTGTTTTGTTTTCTAAGGCTAATAAATTATCTAGAATTTCCAACCGATTTTTCTCATCCAATCCAGAAAAACTCTCGTCATAAATAAGAATATCGGGATTGTGATAAAGCGAGCGCGCGATACCAATCCGTTGTCGCTGACCGCCACTTAAGCTCGCGCCATTTTCGCCAACCACAGTTTCATAGCCCAGTGGTAATTCATCGTTCACAAACTGATGGATGTTGGCTATTTTGCTGACTTCAATAACGCGTTCTTTATCAATCAATGCCTTCTGCTGACCAAAAGCAATATTGCTCGCAATCGTATCGTCAACCAAGTAGATCTGCTGAGGCAAAAAACCAATACGATCTCTCCAGGTATCAATATTATCTTCATCGCGCGATTCGCCACCTATCAGAATCTTACCCTTAGTAGGCATAATTAAACCGGCCAATAAATTAATGAGAGTGGACTTACCCGATCCCGAATGACCAAACAAGCAAACTGAACTACCCAGCTTAATTGTCATGTCGATATTGCGTAGCTGATCAGCGTCAGCACCAGGATAACGATAACTGACATCTTTTATCCTAAGCTCTCCGTCAACGCTAAGCATTGTAATTTGTCGCCTTCTCTCCGCTTTGCTTTGCCCATAAGATTCAACAATGCGTAAGACATCTGCACTGTGATGAATCTCCGCAACGCTAGCGAACACAGCCTTCAAGGCGGGCGCCAAGCGATAAATTGCTAATCCATACAGCGCGATAAAAGAAAGCGAATAGCTACCATCATCACCGGATAAAATAAAAACCAAAGCAATAGCGACCAGACCCGCAAAAAGAACCGTTTCCAAAATAAAACTGGGCAAGGTACTGAGCAAATTAAATCGAACATTGAGATGCGTCATACGCATTCCCGGTTCTGAAAACTTATCCGCGAAATATGTTTCAGCACGGCGAGTTTTAATTTCTTTTACGCCCTCAATCGATTCTTTAATAGCTGAAAATATTTTTGAACTCAAGCTCGTGAGCTGTCTGCCATGTGATTCAATCGCATGGCGCAAGCCCACAAATACAGAGAGATATAATAGGAGTAATCCAAGCAGGGTGATCAAGGTTGTCTGCCAGCTAACAAGCACTAAAATTAAAGCAATGGCCAAGGTTAACGCTAAATTACTAAACAGAACGATAAAAGTGCCGAGAATGCCGCCAACAACACGATCCACCTGTTCGAGGATGACGTTACTCAGCTCACCGGAGTGATGGCCTAAAAAAAACTCGTAAGGCTGTTTTAACACACGTTCTAGCATTTGTTTCTTGAGCCGGAATCCCAAGCGATTAACGTAACGAAAAGATAACCAGTTTTCGAACGCTAAAAATCCGTTGCCGATACTAAGAACAAGTACCCCTAAAATACCAAAAGTCGTTAAGAATTGCGTAAAAGATGTAAAACCAAAGGCTTGATAGAGCGTCTGGAGAATTTCATTGCTTTCGATTAATTCAGGATTCGACAGCAACATAATAAAAGGCATAATGGATAGAACCGATACTATTTGCAAAATCGCCGCGATCGCGGCCAGTAGCAATATCAACACTAAACCACGTCGCTCTTTGCTACTAAGAAGCTTTATTGCACCCAATACAGTTTTCTTCATAAAACGTTCTTCATTATAGTCCTATTTTTTTACTGAAAATTTTTCTCGCTTCAATCAAGATACATTGCGATCGCTATAGTCTTTACCGTATTGCTGAGAAAAACTAACCTGCTTACATTGGATCCAACAACAAGTCTTCCCTTCATACTCGAAATTTCGAATGACCTCCGATTGCGTATCATCAACATTGAATACAGTTAAGGAGGCAATGCCCTCACAACCATGTTGTTTCCATAAACGTTCAATCACTTTATTTTCGTTTTGGTCTCGTACATCCTTAACGACAAAGCGAATTTCCAATCCGACCGCGGTACGGATAATTATCGGGGCACTCATCGCGAATTCCACCGCTAGCGCACTATTTTCCTTTAACTTAATAAGCACCGAGCTAGGGCTAAAGGTATCTTCAACAATTGCGCCCCACTTGCGCTTAAAATGAAAAGTGCCGTCACTTAACAGACTCCGAGTCCCAGTAAAATCAACGGCGTCCATTCCAATTTTACAAGCGTATTCAATGCCAAAATAATAAAGGGCGCTAATCACACCTTCGGGCAATTTTTTATTGGATACAGGAGTCGTCAACCCCAACGGAAGCTCAGGTAGAGATCCCATCCAAAGAAAATATAAGATGTCGTTTTCGGGATAGATAACGCCTGCGGCCAAAACATTGCCTTGATAATGTACTCGCAACAGCTTTCCTTGCTTTACCCGCTTCAGTATCGCCTTTCTATCAGCGACGATGGCACTTTCACCATGAGTACCATGCACGAAAGGCGTATACATTTTCTCGTAAAAATAATCGATTGCCGCATCGTCATTAACCAAATCATAAGTGTAATCATATTTTCGAATCATCCGCATATCATAGGCACGGGCTGTTTTTCGAAATTTGGCGACAACGTCGGATAACTCACCCTCCGTATCAACCAACATATTGACCCAATCGGGGATTTCAATATATTCATTTTTTGTATTAAAGCAGTAGTGGTATGGCCAACCAATATCCACCACCATAACATCGCTGTTAGCGTAGACTCTTCTAGCATGCGTTCGAAAGGTCAACAATGTTGAATCTATTTGATCAATAATTTCCGGACTATCTAATAATTGTCGCTTTAAATACTCGAGATTTTGCTTTCGCCCAACGTATACAATCTCAACATATTTATCACTCTTCTTTATTCTTCCCCTGATTTTGAGAACAGCACAGCGAAACGAAAACAACGCCGAGAATGCCAATGGCAAATGCTGCCCATATAGAGATACGAAGTGAATAATCGAGCGAATCTTGTTAATTATTCGTTTCATAAATCTTTATATTTTTTGTTGAAGGTAATGATAACGCTAAGCCCGCAATGAGCATCCCTATTTAATACTACATCAATGAATAAAAATTGATCTTAATTTATCTCTTATTGATTTTTTTAAATTTACTTTTACATCAATGCCATCTACTTCATTTTTGATTTTAAGCGCCGAGCTACTCTTTCTATGTTCCAAAAAATAAACTGAGCTAATGTCTTCTTTCATTAAGTCTTTTATGGCAGATAACAGCAAGGCATCTCCGATCGTTGCTTGGGAACGAACATCCTCAAGGGATATTAAACTATAATATCTTTTATTCTCCACATAGCCCAACTGGCTTGCAACAAGCTCCCCATCATTAAAATATACATACCAGCGACATTTTCCATCATTCATCAACAGCTCAACAAGATACTGGTAAAAAAGGTAATGCGCGGAACTCTGGTTAATTATTTCAGTTCCATTATTATTTTTCTCTTCCATTTGGCTCAAGGTTTCGATCGCCTCCTTACAATCCTCCGAATTAGAATAAGACACAAATTCGTAGTTTGAACCCAACTCCACCACCTTAGCTTGAGCTTCTTTGTTAACGAAGGATTTTTCGACAAAGCGTAAGTAGTGAGCACCAAAGTGCAGAACTCTTGATTCACCATGATCTTGCACAACTTTGTATCTATTTGCAGGAAGACTCTTACCGAATTCAGCCCCCAAAATAGACGATGCCTGTTTTTTAAACTCCAAGTTATCCCAAGTATTGCCGAGGTCATTGTCAACTAAATAAGCAAGTACTGCTGATATACAAAATTGTTCATTATCACCAAACAATAATTGGGGCACCGCAGCTAGTACTGAGGCACCAAGAACAGATATTTTTTGTCTTAGAGATTCGTGATCACGATCATATTCTCTCATTAATGGTGCAATACCTATGACCTGATCATCACGGCGGATCACGATGACAAATAAATCACGCCAAGTACCAAAATATTTCCACCACAGTAAAATATAATCGAGAGAACTTATCAGCCCTTCTGCATTACTTTCTTTTTGCAGTCTTCCCCAGTCAGTCCGTAGTGCTTCCAGTCTATTTGCATCCGTTACAAGATTGATAATTATCCCAGCTTGGTATTCCCAACCGCTACTAGGCAAAGAATATTTTTTCGGGATTCGACCCGACAAACCAACTTCCCAACGCAAAATAAAATAGTCGGTCATATTATTTGATTTTTTTTCGTTTAAATCAGATTGACGTGTTTTTAATGTTGCTTCAAATTGTCGTTGGATTATGGGAAGGCGCAACCATTTATTCTTTGCTTCTTCCACTGCGTGCGCCTCCATCGCCAGCCGGGGAGCGAAGGTCAGCCAGATATAAGTAAGCTTAAAAATCATCAACCGCAAATATTTTTCATAACCCGGTAGCAAACCAAATTCCTTAATGTACAAGACCTCTTCTTGCTTATTGTAATAAATACTTTTCGAATCAATGTAGGCAAATACATATCCAACCATCGTCTTATCATCATATACAGCAAAGCTATGATTACAATTAAATACCGCGTCTGCATTTGATAAGATTTCTTCTATCTCCGCAAGCGATTCGGTCAGCTCAGCCGGAAATAAAATTGCTTGCAAGCTATGAATACGCTTTGCGTCTCTGGCAGAAATTGGAGAAAAATAAATTTTATTAGGCACAGCTTCATCTCGTTAATGATTATTTTTATACATCAAATCAACTTTTAATATAGGTGTTACTTTTCGCGAAATATCGCCCTCTTGGCTACCTATTACAACAAGATTATAAGTGATTTATAGTTTTTATCTATTCGCAACTATCTGCTGAATTTATAGGCCGTACTTTAAACGACTTATTACTTAAATAGAAACGATAAGACTGGTATCCTTCTATAAAAATTAATTTCGAAAATGCATACGCTAAAGATCTGGGGAATCATTTTTCAGCTATTTGCGATTTCGCATCACCGGGATAAATATGGTCAACTTTGACGGCACGAATAACAAATTTAATTTTCAAAATAATATTTTATACAGAGGTGCAACCATGATTAGTTTTCAAAACCCGGATCAGCTTAAGCATTTATCCAAACTCAGGAGGACTATGGGATTGGTCGTCATGCTAAGTAGTATGTTTCTTGCCTCTAAAGTTACCTTCGCACAAAACAATACTCATCCGGGCCAAGCTATTTACGATAACACTTGTGCTGCTTGTCATAATAACCCCGAGGCGACCAAATCTCCCGCATTATCAACCTTAAAAAGTATGCGCTCAGAAACACTCCTCTACGCTATCGATAAAGGAAAAATGCAAACTCAAGCCAGCACACTGTCCGCACAAGAAAAGGCTGTCTTAGTAGATTTTTTGGCGGGCAACGACGACTCCACTGATCAAGACTGGGTTTCCAGCATGATGTGTGGCACTGATCATAAAGCAATTGATTTGAGCACTCCAACCGTCAGTACATTTGGATTTAACCTTAGCAATCATCGCCAGCTAAATAGTACAGAAGCCGGATTAACTACGGCTGATCTTGGCGAGCTAGAGTTAGCCTGGGCAATCGGTTTTCCTAAAGCAACGACAATGCGCTCGCAAGCAGCAGTCGTTGGCTCAACATTATTTTTGCCCGTAGCAGAAGCTAATGCCGTCTATGCTTTCGATGTCTCCGGTTCACCTTGCCTTCGCTGGATTTATCAATCTGCTGTGCCAATGCGCACTAGCGCCGCTTTTGGTGTGCTAGCCGATGGCCGTAAGGTTATAGCAACGGCCGATGTTGCATCGACGGTTCATCTAATCGACGCAAAAAGCGGCGAGAAAATTTGGACTCAACAGGTTGCAATTAATCCCCTATCTATCACAACCGGCACGCCGGTTGTTTTGAAAGACAAAGTCATTGTGCCAATCTCACAATACGAAATAACCGTCGCTGGTAGCAGCGAACATCAATGTTGCACTAGCCACGGCGCGGTTACTGCGCTCAATTCGCTAAGCGGAGAAAAAATCTGGACTATGCACACCATGGAAGATGCAAAGCCACAGCGAGATCGAGGTGATGGAGTCATGTTGCTAGGGCCTTCCGGCGCACCAATCTGGAACTCTCCTGCGGTTGATGAAGAACGAGGGTTAATATTTGTCGGTACTGGGGAATCAACCTCCGAGCCCGCCCACAAAAATACCGATGCCATTATCGCTATAGACCTAAATGACGGCTCCATCCGATGGAGTTTTCAAGCGACGGCGAACGATATATTTGTTATGGGTTGTGGCCGATCAGGCGGACTTAATTGCCCAAAACCCGAAGATACCGTAATGCGTGATGTCGATTTTGGAGCGTCGATGATTTTAGGGGAACGCAGCGACGGCAGCAGAATCTTATTAGCGGGGCAAAAATCCGGAACCGTTTGGGCTCTAAACCCAGACAGTGGTGAACTTATCTGGCGACAAGACTTTGGTGTTGGATCACCTTTGGGTGGCATTCACTGGGGCATCGCTTACGACGGCAAACACGTTTACGCGCCGATTAACCGTCCCGCCGGATTCGGTAGCGGCCCAACCGAGCAAAAACCCGGTATTCATGCGGTTAACGTTGATGATGGAACAGTCGCGTGGACGTTTGCGGCTGAACCCGATTGCGACGAGGGCAGGAAACAAACCGCTCCTGCTTGTAGCAGCAACTACGGTCTGTCTGGAGCGCCGACGGTCATAGATGGCGCCGTTGTGAGTGGCTCGCTCGATGGCCTACTTCGTGTATTCGATAGCACAACGGGGGAGGTTTTATATAAGTTTGATACCGCCAAAAAATTCAAAACACTTAATGGCGTAGAGGCTAATGGAGGTGCTATTGATAATGCCTCCATCGTGGCGACAAATGGTTTGTTGTTTGTAAATTCCGGATACGGCATGTTCGGTCAAGCGCCAGGTAATGTATTGCTGGCTTTTAAGCCAAAGCAATGAAAGTGAGTAGATCGAGAATTTGATCGTCAAATCACGACGCAGACTCAAATCGAATCTTGGGAGCGGCCCTGCATAGGGCCAGTCCCATCTTGCTCGAAAACATTTCGCTTTAGAGCCTTACTATCGTTTACATTCTCGTGCTTTTTAGTGAAAAATATACACCCGATTTTTTTCATTAAAACCAAGTCTAAAATATTTTTTGCCTGCATCTATTTCAATAATTCATCCGTAATAAACTAACAATGACGGATACCTGCGACGACTTTATCTTTCGTAGCATGCTGGTGAAAACGCGATCTAACTCATTATTTTCTGTCGTTTGACTTTATATCAATATTATTAACTACCACCCGTGATGTCGTTGACTGGCGTTAAGTGATTCCTGGTCTAATATTCTATAAATATATAAAACAAAAGATACGAAACATAAGTGCTGTTATTGAATCGTCAACATGGACATTGATCACAGCAACAAATGTGGGCATCACTAAACGACATGAGCCACCCTATGATTCTAAGCGACGACGAAAAACATGCCTTAGCTTCAGAATTCGTATTGGGGACATTACGGGGCAAGGCGCGTATTCGATTTAAAAAATTACTCAAGAACGACGCTAGGCTACAAAGTGCTGTTAGGTATTGGGAAGAGCACCTCACTTCACTTTGTGAAGTTTTACCGAACCATGAGCCAAAAGAAGATTTGTGGCGAAAAATTAAATCCCAGATTAATCAGCGTTGAAATCCAGAAGGCGACACCACTCCGCACCATTCATCAAAAAACACAGCCAAAGTAATCTAAATATAGTTGACACTCGTATATACCTCTAAGCTCGAAATCTGCGGATTTTTCTTCCGACTTAAAAACCCAAATCATTCTATAGAAAAGGTATTTTTTTTGCATTTCACTGCATCCAGATAGTCGCGACCGGCGTTTTAACGCTAGGTTCATTACTTTTTATCTGGAGACAATAATGCAACGAAGAAAAGATTCATCTAAATTCACATCCGTGTTGCTCGGCGCCGCTTGTGGCATGTTGATAGCAAACACGGCTTTTGCTTCAAGTCACAGGGAAGCACCCGCAATCACCAAGTACCCCCAAGTTGACGGTACTGACTTTTACATGTTTAACAGCTATGAAGCGGGTCGCGATGGTTACGTTACTTTTATCGCGAATTACAATCCGATTCATGCAGCTTACGGCGGACCGAATTACTTCCCATTGGATCCGAACGGTCTCTACGAAATACACATTGATAACAATGGTGATGCAGTTGAGGATCTTACCTTAGCCCTACGCCCATCTAATTCTATTTCCGTTCCTAAACTTGATATCGACGGCGTTAGTAATAGCTCGGTACTAAAAAATATCATGCCGATTTCGGCCGGAAGCGAGCCCGGTCTCGCCCACGTACAAAATTTTACAGTTGATTTGGTGTCGGGAGATCGTCGCACAGGAACTCGCGCCGCTGTAACGGCAGCAACTGGCGGCGCAACAGCTTTCCGTATTCCTTTCGACTACTCCGGTCAAAAAACATTTGGCGGTCCCGGTGGTTACAAAACCTATGCCGATAGTTTTATCACTGATATCGACCTACCGAACTGCGCTATGCCGGGAAAAGTATTTGTTGGTCAACGCTATGAAGCGTTCAAATTAGCTTTGGGTGAAGTGTTTGATTTAGTTAACTTCGCACCGGTTGATGCCAATGTTGAATTGACGGCCTTAGGTGCTGGCGTTTTTTTCCCAGGTATTACGCAGGATCCCGCTCGCAACTCGCTCATAGAAAACAACGTTACGACCATCGCATTTGAAATTCATAAAAGCTGTTTAGGTGTAACTGACACAAATACAGTATTGGGCGCTTGGACAACGGCAAGTTTGCGACAAGCCACTTTGCTAAATCCTGACCCTACGGTGGTTCGACCGGAAGCAGCAGGTGGCGCTTGGACTCAAGTTTCACGACTCTCCTCACCCTTAGTAAATGAGTTGGTCATTGGCTATGATTTGAAAGATTCTTTCAACAGCAGTGAACCAAAAGATGACGGCACTTCTGCCTTTGCCGCTTATGTTACCAACCCAGTTTTACCTCGCATCCTCGACATCCTCTTCAAAGATACCGTGAATGGTGTATTGGGCAGCTTAAGCCCTCCGGTTGGACCGCTTCCAGACTTGGCGCCGTCTAACTATCCGCGAACAGATTTGCTGAGAGCATTCTTAACTGGTTTTGCTGGTGTTAATGCGAATGGCTCGACAGCAGAAATGTTGCGATTAAACACAGCGATACCTGCTGTTGTTCGTGAAAACCAAAGCACCTTTGGTGTTGCCGGTGGCGATGCTGCGGGTTTCCCGAATGGTCGTCGTCCTGGCGATGATGTTGTCGATATCGCCTTGCGCGTTGTGATGGGTGCATTGTGTTACCCCGTGCCAATCGATCTAGATGCTTCCGGTACAGCGGGAGATGCTGGTGATACCCCAGGGGGATGCGTACCTAGCGATGCACCAGTGGGCTTCGTTCCCTTTACCGATGGCGTGCCATTATCGGCGACGGAATTAGACAACACCTTCCCTTACTTATTAACGCCTTATCCTGGATCTCCTTTTGGCGCTCCAGAACCAACAGCTAACTAAAACAAGGGAGTTATAGTGTATGAATTTACGACTAATTAAAGCGTCTCCTTTACTGTTGGCTGCCGCTTTACTGAGCGCTTGTGGTGGCAGTAGTGGCGGAAATAACGATGCGCGAGTCAATGTTGCCCCGACAATCGGGAACATTCAGGATCAAATGATTCAAGCGAATTCGCCATCGGCACCCATTAGCTTGGCGCTCAATGACGACACCCCAACTCGAGGACTCAGCTTGACGGCTGTCGCAGACGACTCTGGCCTAATCGGTAATTTTATTTTTGGATCGGGCGGCGGTAGAACCTTGAGCTTGGATCCCGTTGACGGTCAGCTAGGAACCAGCAACATCACTGTCACTGTCACCGATGCCGACGGCGCCAGTGCACAAACTAGCTTCCAAGTCATTGTGATCGAGGAAATGGCAGCGGTTAGCAACTTGGTGCCGTTAATATTTGCCGACAATCCCAACGCAAATCCTCGGGATCTCAATACGAGAATCCTTGTTCAGGATTCAGATAACACGGACTTTTTCCAAAGCTTAAATCTCTAAGCCAAGCATCACTCAATTTACCGCGGGAGTTTAACTCCCGCGGTTTTTTCATTCCTATCTATCGCACTTTTTTAACTATCTTTACTTGAAGGCCGGATTCCATTTCAGCACAATAGGCCAAACTATCTCATCGACCTACTCTACCTGAGATACTCAAGTGGATTAGCTCTGCGAACACCGAAACATCTACTAAATCTTCCTTCCCTTCATTTTAAAAAACAGCGCGACGGAGAACTCAACGACAATGAAATATAAAAGCCTGATTGCGATTTGCTACCTGATATTCGCCTTACCTACTTCTGTCTTTTCCCAAGACTCCTCTCAAGCAGAAACGGTGCGCTACGAATGGGATTTAAGCGACCTTTATGAAACCGCAGCCGACTGGGAACAAGCTTTTCAGAGTGCCAGCGAACGCATTGAGAATTTCTCAAGCCTACAGGGAACGCTAGGTAAAAATGCGAAGTCGATGAATCAAGCGTTAAGCGAAGTTTCAAATACCTATAAAGAAATTGGACGGATTTATATTTACACCAGCTTATCCCGGGACGAAGATCAACGCGATGCTGAAGCACAAGCGCAATTTGGCAAAGCAAGGCAGTTGTTTGCAGATTACGGCCAAGCCAGTGCCTGGATAAGCCCCGAAATTTTGTCCGTCGGCGAGAAAAAAGTTAAACGTTTTTTAAAGAAAGAATCAGAATTAGAAAAGTTCCGCTTTATGCTGGAGAGCATATTGCGCCAAGCTCCTCATACTTTGGATGCAGAAACTGAAGCACTGCTCGCACAAGCGGGATTAATTTTATCTTCACCTGAACAGATTTATGAAAACTTTGCTAACGCAGATATTCCATGGCCGAGCGTCACCTTAAGTGATGGCAGCGAAGCGCTACTCGACCAAGCAGGTTATACCCGCTGGCGCGGGACCAATAATCGTGCGGACCGAAAGTTAGTTTTTGATACCTTCTGGGCCGCATGGGAACAATACGCCGATGGCATGGGTGCAACTCTTGCCGCAGAAGTACAATCTAATGTTTTTTCGGCACGAGCACGAAACCATGAAAGTGTTCTGGCCAAAAATCTATTTGACGATGGTTTGCCATCTGAAATCTACACTCAGCTCGTCACACAAGTAAACGATGCCTTACCGGTCTTCCATCGCTATTTAAAATTACGCGGGACAATGTTGGGGGTAAATGATCTTCGTTACTACGATATATATCCACCTATAATCGATGTCAACACCGGCGTATTTGATCTGCCGCGCTCCAAGGAAATCACTTTTGAGGCATTAAAACCTTTTGGAGAAACTTATCTCGACTTGCTCGAGCAAGGGCTTTCTCAAAAATGGATGCACAGCCATCCACAACCTGGTAAGACCTCCGGCGCATATATGAACGGTTTCGCTTACGACGTTCATCCCTATGTCCTGTTAAATCACAATGACGATTACAATTCGCTCTCTACTTTCGCGCACGAGTGGGGTCATGCCGTTCACTCTTTATTATCTAATGCGAATAATCCTTGGGAGACCGCTGATTACTCGACGTTTATTGCGGAAATGGCTTCAACAATTAACGAAATTTTGCTCGAAGAATATATGATTGCTAACGCCAAAACCGATCAAGAAAAATTGTTTTATTTAGGTAATGCATTAGAAAGTTTGCGTGGCACTCTATTTCGTCAAACCATGTTCGCGGAATTTGAATTAGCCATTCATGAAACTGCCGAAAAGGGCGAACCACTTACTGGGCCGAAGCTGTCTGAAATTTATGGCGACCTACTAAAACGCTATCACGGACATGATCAAGGCGTATTAACTATTGATGATGCCTACACTGTAGAGTGGGCTTACATCCCCCACTTCTATCGCGATTTTTATGTCTTCCAATATGCGACATCGATCACCGGAGCTGCCTGGTTTGCCGAGCAATTTTTGGCGGGCGATAAAGAAGTACGCGATGCTTTTATCGATGTACTGAGCGCGGGCGGCTCTGACTTCCCTCACAATATACTGTTAAATGAGGCCGGCTTGGATATGACTAAGGCTGAAGCCTATGAACCTGTGATGAGAAGAATGGCTTCGTTGATGGATAGGATTGAAGCGCTTTTGTAGTTGGAACTGGAACCTTGCCAATCTACATTTCGGATCATCATGTGAATGCTAATAAAACATTGGTTACGATAAAAATAATTCACACGGTGGTCTGGGTATTTTTTGTAAGTTGTATCTTGGCAATTCCATTTTTTAGTTACGCAAATAATTTTTTTGTATCACTAATATTGATTTCTCTAGTCGCTATTGAAGCATTTGTTATCATCTTTAATCGCTGGAGCTGTCCACTAACCAATATCGCCGCTAAGTATACGGAGGAACGAGCAGATAATTTCGATATTTATTTACCGCTTTGGCTCGCCAAATATAACAAAGCAATATTTGGAAGTTTGTTTGTTCTAGCCACCGTTTATACCTTGGTTCGCTGGTTTTCGATGCCATAAAAAATTGAAGGAAAAGTTTGCTCTGCCATCATCTCGTGCCCTACTTTAGCTGATAGTTTTATCATTGCGATTTCTAATTTATTAGAAAATTTTGTAAAATTATAATCCTCTTAGAATATTAAAAAAATGTCCTATGACAAGCAATTACCAAGGGGATTTTGAAAGCTTTGAATCCAAAGCCACACAGGCGCCAAAATTAGCTAGCATAGAGTTAAAATTTAGAAGCTTAAATGTGGGCGCTGAATCATAATCTGAAATCGTTTTATGAAATAAGCCAATAAAGGCTTAGCTGGTTAAGCTTGTCTGCAAGAATATTTACGTTTCATCTCAACTACTGAGCTTTTAATTATTTTTCTCAGTATCTTTTCGTCAACATCAGAAAGCTTGTTGATATACAGGCAACATTTGGCAATTCTATGCTTACCAAGTTTTTCTAGCTGATTCTTATACTTTGAAAAACCCGGCATGATATAAATCGATATATAACTCTGGCGCGGAGAGAACCCGGTAACGATGCCGTCGCCCTCTCTGCCACTGTCGTAAACATAATGATACAAACCAAACCCAATGATCTTGCCATGAAGAACGGCTTTATAGCCAGATTCCTCTTCCATTAGTTTGACGAGTTTCTTGGAATCTATCTTTTTTTGTTCACCTTTAATGCTATCTAGATACTCTTTGATATTCTTTTTCATTATTAATACCTACGAGAGAATTTTTACTTTAAGTTGTTTAATGTGAATAAAGTTAAACAAACGTCGTACACTATAATTTTTCATGAATGCTATTAAGGTAATAAATATAGAAATAATAAAGGCTTTATCAAGCGATACCTCTATTCCAAATAAAGGGTACACCAAGAACTGAATTAACACATTCAGCATATATCCCGCGACGACACTCGTCGCACTTTCAAGCACACTCATCTTATGACTTTGTCCTGCGTCCACTGCCAACACCTCTAAATTTCAGTTATTTTAACCTTTTACTTCTTTTCTTCCATCAGACCAATAAGATTACCATCCGGATCTTTAAGAAAGCCTATCCATAGCTCATGGTCTGGCATTTTTGCGGCAAGCTGAGGCTCTCGCTCTACATTCGCACCAGCTTTAACGGCGGCAGTATAGAAAACTTCCAGATCTCCTACTTTAAAATAAGGAATCGAGTTTTTACCCACCTCACCCGAGCCTTGCGGTGTGCTTAACATGACTCGCGTTGCACCGCATTGTAAGAAGGCTAAGTTTTCTGCGGGAGAAAATAAAAAATCCAGGCCCAGAATATCTTGGTAAAACCTTAGTGCCGCAGGAACATCGCTAACCGTGATGGCAAGCTGACCTATTTCAGTAATTTTATTTGGCATCTTATACGTTTTCCTTTTTCGAACTAGCAATAGGCGATATTTAAGTTCTAACGCCCAGCAGAATATAAAGCACTGCAGCTACCGCACACCAAATGCAAGAACCCTATCTTCTTCGGAGTACTACCGCGTCCACTAGCTACTCGTTCCAGAACCGTTAATTTCTTATTGGTCGGCATAAAAAAGCGACCCTCCACAAATCTTATGAGAACTAGGTTTGCATCTGATGCGTTGTCGCGGTATTGCGCAAGATCTTGGTACGCTTCTGAGTCGTACCATAATTTGGCGTCAGTTTCAGAAGGAAATTCTATCAATACCGTTCGCGTGTAAGGCCAATGGCCTTCTAACTCCGTTGGCAACTCATCTACTGATTATAATTTACCACTATATTTTGAAAATATTTCCGCAAAGCCGAGCTCATGCTGTTTGTAAATATCCCTATCTTTAATGACAAGTTGGGCAACTATGTAAACAGACATTGAAGACCCCTCGAAAGAACATCGTCAAAATTTATCGATGATGAAATTCAACTAGATAAGAATCATAGCCACGCATCGATCCTATAGATCAAGCCGTAAAACAATCATATCAATGCAGCGAATGCCGTTTTCATAAATTGGAGGGTGATAGCTAAGAAAATAATTCGGCGAAACCGAAATAATTCGAAACCCGCATCGCTGATAAAACTCTAGCTGGCCGAGGCTAGAATTTCCGGTGCCCACCGTGAACGCTTGTGCGCCCAATTCCTTCACTCGGGTTTTTATTTTTTCTATAAGGGAGCGACCAATGCCTTTGCCTTGAAATTCGGGCTTGACGGCAATATTTTTGATTTCAAACTCATCGTTTTGATTACTTAAAACGACTAGACCTACTTTCTCACTCTTAAGATAAGCAACAAAAATTTCCGCATCCTGTAGATAAGTCGACACTTGCTTTTCATCTGGATCCGCCAGCAAAAGCAGAGCCATCAGCTCATCGTTCGGTTTATCTAGATAGGGTTTTATTTCCATGGAAGCGTGTGATTTTGATAGAGGTTTATACACCCACCTTCCATGGTGGGTTCTTTCTGTTGTCGCCTGCATGATAAATACAAATTTGATTTCCGGCAGGATCTAGCAGCCTAGCTTCAGACCACAACCATTCTTCATCCCTGGGTGGAGACTTAAAAACAATTCCTTCGCCGAGAAGTCGCTTATGGGTCTCGGCGAGGTCATCAACTTCAAAATAAATTACGATGTTGGACGGAGCTGAGGGGCTATCGATTTTATCGATTGAAAAAGTCGAGTCTCCCTCAATGCTTTCAAATCTTGCATAAGAATCTGTCAAAACAATGGGTTTAAAGCCCATTGTTCTATAGAAAGTAACAGATTCCTCAATATTTATTGCAGGTATGGTAACTTGATTAAGATTCACTAGGGCTTATTCCTTCTACAAATCTACCCACAGTTTATTCGTTTTATACTTTTTTAATAATACGAACGATTGACAATAAAATTACTGCACCGGCAGTCGCGGTCACTATGGAACCGATGAGACCTCCAGCGTGAATACCCAATAAGCCAAAGACAAAACCGCCAAAAACTGCACCGATAATGCCGACAACAATATTGCCAATCAGACCGAATCCGCCACTCTTAATAATCTTTCCGGCCAACCAACCCGCTACCGCACCGATTGCCAAATATATGATTAACCCCATTAATCCCATTTTTCACCTCTTTGGTTTTGCCAATCCGAAATGGATCACATCCTCGTTCTGAGTTATTTTTATTGTTGATATGCGCTTCTCATAGAATTTGCTAGGCCCTCAATATCGCCACTGAGTTGCATCGCCCATGAATCTTCATAGGGTAAAAAGCTAACAATTTCCATGCTGGTTGCAGCTACATCATCTGCTCCAACTGTTATTCGTGTAAGCACATGACGCTGTTCGCCTTCTGCAATAGTACCAAGCACTTCGAGCTTACCAAATGAAAGTTTGGTGTCTCCCATTTGCGCCGCTACTAGATTCATAAAGCTACTGAAAAACTGTTTGGGTTCTGAGTTTTTAACATCAGTAATTGACGCCGAGGCTCCAAAGGTCATGTCCAACAACTGTCTCTGCCCCGATTCTGATTCAACTTCGAATACTGGCACCAACATCTCTTTAAAACGCTTTAAGGCATCTGGATGCATAAACTCTACCGTGGCTGGCAGCCCTTCATCTTGCAAGGCTTCAAAATACTGTTTTGCAAGAATTTCTGGTGAATTGCTTTGCGAATAAGCTTGAGCTGTAAACATCATTATGGTCAATACGAATATCAATTTTATAAACTTCATTCCAGACTACCTCATGGTTTTAATTAAATTATTTTTGCTGAACTCTATAGGCTTGCTTTGTTAAGCTGCATATCACCAGATACTTCCTTCCAACAAACTAAGATTATTTGTGTTGTTCTAAAATTTATTAGCGACCTTAGGCGCGAAGCTGTTTCCAGGTTTTACGCCCAACAATGCCGTCCGCTTTAAGCCCATTTTTGAATTGAAATAAAGTAACCGCAAACTCGGTAGCCGCACCAAAATCACTATCAATAGATATTGCAAAGCCCTTTTTCGACAGCAAGTCCTGTAGCTCTTCAACTGCATCACCAAATGAGCCGCGACGCAATACGGTAGTTGCTCCTCCTTCTTTGAGTGCAATTCGAATTGCCTCAATTCTAGCTAACTCCTCTTTGGCTTTTTGAAGGTATTTACGTCTATCTTCCAAGCCATTACGCCCGCCATTGACGAGTTTTGTTACTTTAATTAAATCATCACGGTCGGCAGCAGTATTTATTTTTCGACTCTTCCAATACTCACAAGCGATGATCAATGAAGTCACCGGTTCTGCCGCAAGGTCCGGCTTCTCTTCCAAAGGCAACTTTAAAATTTTACCGATTTTTTTATAATTCGCTCGTCCTGTTAGCTGGATTAGGCCGCGCCCCTTATAGCGCTTTCCATCACCGCGTTCGGTATTCCCTAAATCTTTTCGGCCTTCGTAAGCAGCACCAGAAGCAAATTCTTGTGTCGTGCGAAAACCAGCACATTCATGAGTTACCTGGCCCATAAAGTGGGCGATACGCAATCGAGAATTAATTTTATATTTCGCCAAGGTAGCCGAAAATACTCCGGACAATTCCCCCACTATTCTTAACTGGGCTTCAGCTCTAGCACCGGAAAAACGTGGCGCAACAGCGAGTATAAAATCTCCATCTACGGGTATCATGTGTTTTGCCTTTTTAGTTCACGACGCTTAAATTTTCTGGTAGCACGCTGTCAATCTGACGCCGCCAGAAAAAGCTTACCGTCAGATTGGCGAATATCTAGATGTTTCAGAAACGACATACCCAGTAAAATTTCATCGCCATCCATTCCTGGTGTTATTGTCGCATCAATATTACTGAGTTCAATGTGGCCAATAGCAACGGTGTCTAATGTTGTATCAAATCCATAGCCCATACCATTGGCGGTATGAAAATTAGTCCGCCGCCCTTCCTTAAGCCGCAAATAATTTGCAACGGATTGAGGAATCGCGATGTCCGTGGCTCCAGTGTCATAAAAAAATTTAACGGGAACTTGGTTAATTGTTCCGATAAAGACAAAATGCCCTCTCTCATTACCATCGATTAGGGTAACTTGTGCGCCCTCATTATTCATCTGGATTTTCGGCGTCTGCGCATCAAGTGTTGG
Organism: Aurantivibrio infirmus; assembly: GCF_054767315.1. Taxonomy (NCBI): domain Bacteria; kingdom Pseudomonadati; phylum Pseudomonadota; class Gammaproteobacteria; order Cellvibrionales; family Cellvibrionaceae; genus Aurantivibrio; species Aurantivibrio infirmus. The sequence continues at coordinate 192,761 of NZ_BAAFSK010000002.1, read as the reverse complement.
ACCTTGGACGTTTGCCAAAGGATAAAGGAGCGCACCTAAAAACATAAAAAATAAAAGAAATAGAACACCATATTTTTTAATTGGACGCATCATTTTCTGATGAAATAACTGATTTTTCTTTTTTTCTAAATCAACAATCTTTGACATATTTATTTGCTTTCATCATCCCAGAACTATTTATATTATTTATTTTTTCATTACTATCGCAAGGTATCAACACACTCCATCCAACTCGGCCATAAAACTCGTGAGATAGTCAAAGCGAGGCATAACTATCGCCAAGATTTCGATAAATGAATACGGCTTCATTCATTTAAGACACAAATGGTAACTATCAAAAATAGCTCGGTATATTTATAGGATCTTCCAGGTCTTCTGCTAACTTCTTTAGCATGCAAATCGATCCTTGTTTTTGAACAAGCTCAAAACCGAGCTTCTCGTAAAACTCATGCCCAATGTCGGCATGTAAATATATGCCTTTAGCGCCACTGTTTTTGAGTTTTTCACACAAAATCTTTAGCAAGTTAGAGGCATAACCTTTATTACGAGAGCTTGGGCGAGTGGCGACAGAGCCAAGACCTAAATAACCTTGATCAAGACCAAATTGAGCTTCGTAGATAATCGCAGCGGAACAAATGACATTTTCATCAAGCAAAACAACCCATTGGCCTTCGCTATATTTTTTGCTATTTCTACACGCCGAGAGATATTCTTCGATTGATTTTCCATCACCCCAGGTTTTATAGGCCAACATATATACTTGATCCAATTCGCTTGAATTGGCAGCTCTCACTTCCTGGTTATCACTCAACATTATGCCAGTCTACATAGAAAGGATATTTGGATTTACTTACTACCAAACATATTGCTCAGGTAAGACATCAGTAGTACGACGATGTTTTGTTTTCGATCCATTTTCATCGATTAAAATCATTTCGTCATTTACAAAAATGATAGTTCCATTTCTACTCAAGGTTTTTCCATTCGCAGAGAATACCATCTGAATAGCCCCATCATCCGACATCTCCCATGTTCCATCAAGCGAACGAAGATTACCAATCTCGCCTTTCTTCAGCATTAGCTTCACTATTCCATCTGAAGAAAATCTAATTATGTTTGATGATGGAGAATATTCCTCCCACCAACCAACCAATCCTTCAGATTCAACTACTTGTACTTCTTCCGCAGTAGTAACTTGCCAGACAATTAACAAGGTAAAAAGAAATAAGATCGCTCTTCGCATTGTTGGCTCCTTAATAGTTTTAGTATTTTTTACGTATGCAACTTACAAGGACAAAAATATCCTAATCACACATTATCACCCACTCTTTTCAGCAATTCGATTGAAGCTTCAACTTCGACCTTTCTTACCGCGACACTTTCGATATTACAGCCAATTGGAATGCCTTTTCCGTCTGCAAACTCTTTTAATTCCCTCCAGCTTTGCTCCGAGAAATTAATTGACTGTTCGAGAATATCGGCAGAATGCAGTAACTCATTTTCCAGCCAGCGCGGGATACTAATCCCCAACCACTTCATAAACTGTAAAGTTTTGAGTGACCCGCAAGGCGTCAAAGTAAATATAATAGGTGCTAAGGGAATATCATTTTCAATCCCATAATAACAGTAATCGGACAAGAAGTTTTTCGATGCATTAACGTCGTAAACACCTTGAGAAACAAAAAACGAACACCCCTGATTGATTTTATTAAAGACTCTGAGGTGCTCATCATATTTCAACATATGTCTTTCTGGGATAGTAACACCGCCTAGGATAATATCGTCATTGATTTTGGCCTTTAGCTGGTACGCTTCTCCCATCGACATAGTGACATCTTGTGATTTTGAAGAGGCACCAACAAAAACACTGAGATCATTATTTACTTTAAGATCACTAAGAAAATTACTCAATCCGGACTTAGAATATTTTCCCACCGATCGGTAGATAACTTTTGGTACTTTTAAATCTGACAAAAATTTTCGTGCATATAGAGACGAATCTAAAGTTTCCATAAAAGGAAATGGTCGTTCTTCCTTCGTCCTCGATGTCTCATCTTGAATGTCATATAGAATCAAACCATCAATATCTAAACCTTCCAATCTTTGAATTTGCCGCGCCGCAATATCCTTGATCTTTTCATCATCGGTCCCCTTTTTAGGGGGAACAATTCCATATAATACAATTCCACTTTCTTTATTTTTTATTTTCTCTAGTAACATCACCGCACTCAAATGTTCTCAAAATCTGCTGCATTAGCAGATTGTGTTTTTAAATTTCGAGCGAGGCAAGTGGAGCTCGGCTGTACTTACCTACATTGAATTGCTCGGCGACATTCTACAGCGCTACGCAATCAGCAAAAAGCTCGATTCCATCCCCTGGTTCCGAATATCAATTAAATTCTGATACTGAGGCGAATGAAACCAATTTTCAGCTCGCTCCTTAGTAGGAAAAGCAATTATTGCCTTGTTTTCATAATTTGCCACGCCGCCCAAAGACCGGATGGGAGCTTTTACTAAAAATTCACCGCCAAATTCAGCGATTGTCGAGGCAGCTTTCGCGCTATAGCTTTGTAACATTTCTTTATTTTTGATCGTAAATTCTACCGTGACATATGCGGTCATTGGATTCTCCGAGTAATAGGTTATTTAGTTAATCCTGCCACATAGCAGGATCCACTATACTACCCATCAGCAAATATGGAACAATGGCTTACAAATTCAATCACTGTTAAGCCCAAATGAACAATACTCGACAACTCACTCGCTTAATTACCTTCACTGTTGTGGCGCAAAAGCAATCATTCACAGCCGCCGCCAAACACCTACAAATATCAAAATCTGCGGTTAGCCAACAACTCGGTCTATTAGAGGCCGAACTTGGTGTGAGGCTTCTAAATCGTACTACGCGAGATCTTTCACTCACCGCAATCGGCTCAAAACTACTCGAACGATGCACCGTGCTGCAAGATCAATTATCACTGGTATTCGATGACTTAGCGGAGGCAGGGATAAGTCCAGCGGGTCGCTTTGCTGTGACTTACCCACACAGCTTAGAGCCAACAATCATCCTGCCGGCGATCGAGCAGCTCTGCAATGAATACCCAAAGCTCGAACCCGTGCTCGTTGCTGATGATGACAAACATGATTTAGTTGAAAATCAACTCGACGTAGCCATTCACGTCGGAGAATTACCCGATAGTAGTTATAGGGCCTTACCTATTGGTTCTCTTAAAGAATTATTTTGTGCCTCGCCGAATTACCTTAATAAGAATGGCGACATTTCTTCATTGGAAGACTTATTACAACATCGCTGGATAGCAACTTCCTGGCAAAATGCCGCGGTAAAGATAAGCGATAAAAAAGCCGAAACACAGCAGATCATTACCTTAAAAGAATTTGCGAAAACAAATACTCTACCCGCAGCCATTGGGATGACTCTGCGGAACTTAGGCATCGCATTGATTCCCGATATATTAGCGCGCCCACTTTTAGAAGCGGGGGATCTTGTTCACATCGCAAAAAATTTGACTGGTCCGGAGTGGCCAGTGTACACAGTACATGCTTATCAAAATGATAAGCCCATTCACCTCACGCGCTTCCATCAACTTGTCTGCAGAAAATTTGGGAAATTGTAGGCCCTTAAGAACTTCTGGTTTTCTCCGGTCGAGTTCTATGCTTTTTGTACAAAAAGTAAATTTTCAATCGAAAACGATACACAATAATTTTAGAGAATGCCTTTGAGTTTAAGGAAGGGCAGGAACCTCTGCATCACTTTCCAAAATGTGACCTATTTCCGATTCATTCATTCTTAATATTTTTCTAGCTTGTCTTGTTTGTCGTATTCGGGGAAGATATTTCCCCTCAACAAAAAGGAAACTCCTGATGTCTGATCAATCCGAAATTCTTACTCCCGAATCTTTTCAGCTAATCATGGCGAAAATGCAAGTTGATTTTCAAAAGAAGATAGAAGCACTTCAGGCAGCCGGAGACTACTTTGAAATTGCACCAGCGTCTGAGCAATTTAAAGCAGAAGTCGAGGCGCTAACAAAACAATTTCAAGAAGATATGGGCGTGCCGACTGCGGCACAAGATAGTCTAGCTCAGCAATCAATACGTGACGAACTGGATGCCAGCCCCAATGACGATGAGTGCACGATGTTGATGTTGCTTGGCGCAATGTATGTTGAAGAAAACAATATGTTAGAACATATGTTGCAATTAAACTCAACGGAAGCATTGACCAAAAATAGCAAACAAATACTCACCAATTTTTTTAGTACGCTCGACATGAATATTGAGGGAGTAGACCCCGAAGAAATGAAATATTTACTCAGTGACAGTTGGGGAATTGAAACAGTGGAATCTCTTAAAAATATGCTGGCTTGGTTATTAAAGGAGGGACACAACAAATCATTGATGCAACTGATTGGCTATTGCAATAATCAAACCACTGCGGAAGCCCGATCAATTGAGGATTTTAGAATACGCTTCGATCAACCACTCGCCTATGAAGAATATTCGGAACAAGAATTCAAAAATACATTAATTCTCGCGGAGAATTTGCAAGCCAAACTACCAGCAGCAGGTATTTGGGCTTGGGACGTTGCACGCTATGTACATTTATTGCGAATCGGCTATATGGCAAATTATATGACGAGCAACGATTGCTGGGTGTATTTGAGAAGATTACTGCAACCAGTCAGTGATAGATTCGAAAGCTGGGAAGACTATGTTCACAGTTTTACACAAGGTTATCGTTGGTGGAGCGGCACATCAGGACCAATAGAGGACGCTTGCCATCGCCTCTTAAAACACCCTAACAGCCCCTGGTTATACTTCGGCTGGTTCACGCCACCAAAACAGATGCATTAGAACTAATCTTTCACGACCTTAAAGTTTTTGGTATCAACAAGTTCATTATCAACATACAGCTCGACTTTATGCTCTCCGTAGCCCAGTGTGGCAGCCCAAATATTAGTTCGCACCTCCCATGGAGCTGTTTTAAAAACCCCTTTCCATTTGGGTGCACCTACAGGATTGCCATTGCTATACCAAATATATTTAGTTTCGTGTCTACCACCACTTTTTTCAAAATCTTCCCAAGTAAAATTACCAATATAAAAAATTACATCTTCATGTTTAAAATCAATACTATCGGTGCATTTAAAAAACTCGTCTGGCGTATCTCTATCACCAGATGTCAAATAAGATGTTATTAATTTTAATTCGTCTTTTTTAGCTGCGTATACCTGGGCTGGCGAAGCGAGTAACAACACCAAGGCTAGCACTGACAACCTTGTCAACATGATCTCTACCTCTAATTGTTTAGTTTGAAATTAAACATTTGGCGTTTCTCTTTCTGCTCGAAAACAAAAAGTGTGTTTTAAAACGGGGGAGGTTTCTTACTGAGCATCTTATCGAAAAGTTATTATTTTTATTTATCAACCCGATCAGCTCACTTGTAGATGGTTTGTTTAGAGCACCTTATCTACAATAATTTCAAATGATCATTTAGTGCATAAAAGCCAAATAACACGAACCCTATAGTAAAGGTTCATGCCAATGGCAAATATGCCTAAATGCGATCTACATTACTGCTTAAATTGCTACAACTTTATTTGCACATGGACCTTTTTGGCCTTGGCCAACTTCAAACTCTACAGCCTGGCCATCATTCAAAGTGGCATAACCACCACCAGCTTGAATTTCTGAATGATGAACAAATAAATCTTTGCTGCCATCTTCAGGTGTAATGAAACCGAAACCTTTATCGGCGTTGAACCATTTTACTGTACCTTTACTCATCTTCTTTACTCGTTTTGTTGGTGAATTATAAAAAAATATATTCGAATTCACCGGTTCGAATATAACGTAAACTGTTTAGTAAAAAACTTTTACTCAGCCAGCTATTACTAAGCTGTTTTCCACGAAAAATCCTGCTTCGTGCCTGCGAGTGTGCACATAATTTCTTCGGCATATGCTTCATTAGCTCCCTGCCATTTTTTATTATCAATGCCATATCACACTTTCCTTTTTATGATTGATAAATAGCTACTACTCGCCAAGCAGTGTTAAATTTTGTTTCGAGCCCGCACCCATCGCCAGGGCACTTCTTGCCGTATCAATTAGCGCTTTTTAAGGCAAATCTGCTATCCCAATATCGTCCCTGCTGACTACCCGAGCATCTGGTATCGCGTTGGCCCTAGCGCCTTTACTATCGGGAGGGGCAGCATACACCTTATTTGATCTACGATCTCTAATACTATTGGCCTAAGCCTAGATCTAAGACCCGTCTCAATCCGATGCATAAAGCTGGCAAACTGATCATTTATCAGACGATCGCATACCTGATCATCGCTCAGAATAAGATCAAAAAATTGAAAATTCCGTTTTTGTCGTTATTGCTTCAAGCACTCTCATTCCTATATATGAATTGCCGTTAGCGTTTAGTTTTGGGCTCCAAACTGCGACACAAAACTCCCCTGGATGAATTGCGATAATCCCCCCACCCACACCACTCTTGCCAGGCAAGCCAACTTTAAACGCGAAGTCTCCTGCTTCGTCATAAAATCCACACATCTGCATAATCGAGTTAATTCTTTTGGCTCGCCGGGGATTAACAACAAGCTCTTTTGTCATTGGGTTTATTCCCCCCGACGCCAAGAATAAAAAGGTTTGGCTCAACTCCTTGCATGACATTTCAATGGAACACAGATGGAAGTACAAATCCAAAACGTCATTGACATCATTCTCGACATTTCCGAAGTCTTTCATCAGATGAGCCAGGGAATAGTTACGATAGCCAGAGTTCCTCTCTGATTCCGCAATCTTTGAACTATAATCCAGTTGCGGAAGGCCCGACGCGCTTCGAATAAATTTCAACAGGTCTCGTTTCGGATCGCTCAGACGACTTACCAAAATATCGCAAACAACTATCGCGCCCGCGTTGATAAAAGGATTTCGGGGGATGCCTTGTTCATACTCTAATTGCACCAAAGAGTTAAAAGCCGAACCGGAAGGTTCAACGCCGACGCGATGCCATAGCTCCGCGCCTAAAATTTTTAGCGCTAAAGTGAGCGACAGTACTTTTGCGATACTTTGAATTGAAAATTTTTCGTTTGAATCGCCATAGGAATACTGATGGCCATGAATTGTCGTAAGGTGGATACCCAGTTTATTAGGATCTACTTTGCTCAGCTCTGGAATATACGAAGCAACTTCACCACCATCAACATTACTTAAGTTGGAGGCAATTTCTAAGAATATTTTTTGGTAATCTATATCGTTTGTCATCGAGAATACCTGATTGCCGGAAAATAATTGCGAGATTTTGGAAAAACAAATTGTGGAACTTAAAGCGCCTACATTAGGCATAAAAGAAAAAACAAGCAGCCTATCGTATGACCCAAAATATTGAAGGTGAAAAACCTGCACACCAAATATCTAATAAAGATTCCCGTAGCCTACATTTTTATCAGATACACCGAATAGACGCTATATGCTACTGCGAGAAATTATTTTCGCACAGAAAAAATTTATCAGAAATAACTTTCTCGTAAACATCGCCTACGAAAACTAAACGTGCTCATTCTTAGCTAGCTTAGAATAAAATTTGAACTTTTCACCATATTCTATTAGCTCGTTTTTATAGCTACTCTTAAAATTTTCAGCTCAAACCGCGCAACCGTGCGCTTACGGGAGTCGAAGTTATTTGGTTTTGTAAACTTTGGAGGGTATTCCCCTGTCTGGTAGATTTACATAGCTAACCATTCAAATTTTTTCATAGCTTCCAACTAAAGCACAGCTTCAGATTCGTGAATAAAAATACTATATACACCTGCCAGCCTCGTTTGCAGCGAACAGTCGAAGATATAATTGTTTCGTGAAAATTATTCGAATATCAGAAATTTGGGCAATCTTACCCCGTAGTAGCTATTCGCAACAGTTCGGCGCAATCAGAATACCAATTTTTTTTATCGTATAAATTACTAACGCAGCCAGCGGATGATGTGTCACCTTATTCAACCGATTTGCAGAAGTGCGTTATCACTTAAAGGCATGAAATGTTGGCGATACTGAAAAACCTCTGTTCAGTGGCTTAAAGCGACGATGGGATGACTTGGCCATTTGACCTCAAAACCGTTAGACTTATTTCTTACCAGTTTGGAGTTCATGGCGAACTCAAATATCCGTCCGGCGACTCTTTACTGCTACTTACCTTGGGTAATACAAATGGGCGAGACATAACATCCGTAACAGCTTTGGGTCTGACCAGAAAAAATTTAAGCGTGCTACGAAGTGTCAAACTAGCCACGAAATTATAGAACTAACAGTTGCCGTTGAGTTATCGTATACCAGAGATCTTAATTTAATGTAGTCTCTTGTTTTTAATCGGATAATAATTTTCATTTTATAATTTTGGTGGCATGGACATCGATACTTGGCCTTAGTTATCGACTACATTCGGAATCTTATTTTTCATTTGCAGGATTTTCTAGATGCGGAACACCTAACATGTATTTTTCGAAAGTATAAAAGCTGAATCTATCTCTCCATTCGCACCAATTTATATCGAGGTCGCAAGACCGCTTAAACCAAGCTGTACCCAACAACCAAACTTACATTGCGGTAAACCCCTTCAGGAGCATCAACAATCATGGAAATTAGCAAAAAAAACGGGCGAACAGTTGCGCTTATTCTCGTACTAGTAGGGGCGGTTGTAATCTATTTAAACAGCAGTTCATATCGGAGCCTGATGGACAATATAGAAGCTCAGCGAATCACTGCGCAGATCGATTCGCCAGAGACCATTCAAGAATTCCGGTCGGCATTAACAGGATGTAAATTTCCCCTTTGGGACGATTTTGATCAGCCATCGTCGAACACGTCGTCATGGAGTGGGCCGGAGACTCGTCACGTAACAGCAAATATTGCGAACACCAAATACGATCTCATAGTCTTGCCGCCGCAAGAGACTCAGGGCGCTTTTGACCGCTCGGCAAGATTGCTAGCAGCCAATGATTTAGCGTGGAAAATTGAAGCTCAGACTGGCCTTAGAGTGTTACCGCCAGAACTTGCTCTTCGCATGTTGGGCGATCGCTCGTGGCGATTCAAAGATGCTGACGTCCAAGCGCTGGCTGAAAGTCTCGACGCGAAAGTTCTTCAGCAATATGTTTCACCCAGATCCTTTACTGAGAATTGCCACCGTCGAGTTCCAAAAATTTCTCTTGCGGTTTTCTTAACCGATGCGGTAGGTAATATTGAAAAGCAGGGAAGGTTTGATCTAGGCCCATACGATCCTTCGTTAAGTTCTTTAGGCAAGCCAGATTTGTATATGGAGTTGCGAGCGGAGGAAGTTTCATCGGAAATCGTCGCAAAAATTTTTGACTCGAAGATAAAAGATTCCGAAAAACAAATAGAAAATAGTCTTCAAAAATTTTTACCAGCGACCTTGTCAGAAATTCAGGAGTCGGACTCTCCCTTGGATCAAGCAGTATATCTTCAGCTTTTTGCGATGTTGACGCCGAATATTCTGGACTACGAGCGCGACCGCTTATTCGAACGTTCTATTCTCGCGTTGAATAAAATAGATAGTGACTCTAAATATTATAACTTGTTAATGGCGCGCGCCTTGTTCCACCTAAAAAGGCGCCCCATTGCCCGCGAACTGTTACTCGCTGCTACCTCCAGTGAGGAATTGGCACTCCGCGAATATTTAGACGGAAACTATACCACCGGAATAACCCATCTACCCAAAATCGAAAATCAGTTGCTGTATAGCTTGTCCTTTATGGAGTTCTCTAATCTAGGCATCCAGTATGAGCAGGGTCCCATCGACATACGCTCAGATCTTGCACTCCCAACGAATTGGACAGCGTTGCTTTACCATGCAGGAACCGATGACGATCCCTGGCTGACACGGCCAAACCGTTACCTTTTCCCAGCAATCACCGGTCTACTCCCACCGTTTGATGAGGCGATTCAAAACGAGTTTCAAAAAATGTACGTAATTGGCGGATCGCCAAAGGACTCAGAAATTGACAAGTTATTATTCGACAAAATTGGCGAGTACATTGACGGCATGGAAATGTCATGCTGCATGAATTCCCGATCTCAAATTGAAGAACGGGATGTATTTGTATTTTATGAAAACTTAGCGCTTGCCAATGAGCTAAAAGTATTATCAAAAATTGTGGACATGCAAGCTAATTATGAGTCTGCCAAAGACTACATTGATGAGAGAGAATTAAGATTATCCGGCCACACAAAATTTTCGGCGTTAAAGGCAGAGACTCTATTGCAACTCTCTAAACTAAAAACGGGGACCGATCGCAAACGATTAATCGAGAGCGGCGTTCAATTAATCGAGTTTTTAGCAAAAGATAATAAGCATTTTGACAATGCAGGATCAGACCTTGTTTCGCTGAAAAATTTATTGGATGGGGTAGCAGAAGGTTCCGGAAAATTTAATCTAAACATACCGTCAAACGGTATACTTGTAGCTGATTTTCCAACAGACTTTATAGGCTCAAATTTGAATAGCAGTAGAGGTTGCGCAAACAGTTGGCTGTATTCTAATTCAAGTACAGCCTGCATACCGACACTTTTCAGAACTAGTGGAGCTGAGGCGGTCCTTAGCGTTCTCGAAGGTCGTTATGAAGGCAACCCACAAAAAAATGCTCTGGAAATATCGGCTTATTTAGAGACTGGTCAAAGAGAGAAAGCTATTGAGCTATTAAAAAATGATATAGCCAATAAGAGCACACAGTGGACCACTTATCAAAGTCTCGCTAGGCTCTTAATTAAAGATGGAGACTTTAATGGCGCGTATGACGTATATATGCAATATCCACCATTTAACTATGACACTGGCGAAAACAAAGTGGGGATTAGTCATGATGCGCGGTCGGCGGCATGGAGTCTCTATCGTCTTGGTCAATACCAACTTTCATACAATTTGTATGAGATCGCTTTATCCCAGAACACGGGTTCAGGAAGCGAATATTTAGCTGGTCAGCGGCTAGCACTGAGGGATCTTGATTTTTCTTCATACATGGCATTTGCTTACCAGTATGGCGTTCGTTACGGCAGTCCCGATGGTTATAGAAATTATCTTACAGCCTTATACCTTGTTGGACAGCACGAAAATGCTGAAGCAGGGTTCGAAGCACTTAATGCTCGGAATATTGGCCCACAAATATGGTCGTCTGTTTTTATTGGGCAAAGAATTCGTGGTATGTCTTATAGTGAAATTAATTCTTGGGCCGAAATTTACAAGAACCAGGCGTCTGGATATAAAAATGTGCGTACGATCTTTACGTATTTATTTTCGCAGGCAGAAACAGACCGAGAGATAGTCAGCGAAGGTGAAACTGAAAATATAATTGAGTCTACAATGCGCAGCAAAATGGCAATGAAGCGAGCTAATCGCCAAGGCTTCCACTTTGACAATATTGTGAGTCAATTTATTTTTGATAACGTAGAAAAAGTTGACCAAGCAAGTTCAAAAAATTATGTTGACTTTCTCGCACGATATTTTAGATATAAAATTGACACGGATTCAGCAATGTTTCCTTCGTCACGCGGAAAAGATATTCAATATCTCCCGCTGGACGATCGTTTTATCATAAGTTACATTTTTATGGCGATATCTAGAGAAGAAGACATTGAGAAGTTGCCCGATATTTTGAAAATAATTAGTCAGTCTCATTCAAGATTTCGTGCATTCGACTCCAATTTGATTAGTGCGGTCATAAATGCCCACTTAAAAAATTACGATGAATCGATAAATAACTTGAAACTTGCGCTGGCTAATTTGCCCGAAGATAGCCGCCCAATTGAAGATTGGTATCAGCTTGTCGAAATTTGCGAATGGATTTATAACAAATCGGGCGACAAAAGATTTATTGACCAAGCCCTGATCTGGTCAAAGCAACACCAAAAGATCATACCTCAATCTTCTTGGGCTTATGCCTTCGAAGCAAAGTACAGCGTAGACAGGGAGTCTAGAGTTCGAGCCTCAGCCTTTGCAACCTATCTGGACAGACACTCTGAGTGGCTATCTGATGTCCCTGAAGACATACGAAAGGAGGCAGCAATCTGGTGGGAAACGCACAATCCATTTGTACTAAAAGATTCATCCACCGAAACAAATGAGATTGGTGCTTAGTGACCAGAATCTAAGACGATATTTTTAACCACGCCTCACGCGTAAAAAATCGCTTGGAGTTTCGTGAGTTCTGGGTTCGGGAAACATCGACGAGCCGATTGGGAAGAGGATATTGCGAATTGTGTCAAAAACAGTAGCTCGTGATTTAGCTAAAATTGTATTTATCGCTAGCAATTCGGTAATTGAAACGAATTTAATCAACACATAAGCTTGGGCATTTTATTTATTTTCTTAGGCCTGATTTTTAGATAGCGAGTGGCTCTTCGCTCCTGCTTTTACTAATAGGTAAATTCTGCTCCGTACTATACCCACTTAGTTGCACGCTAACTTTTCTAATAAGGTGCCAAACGTTAGGGAATTTGAGCACTCCAAAACTGAAGTGACGGTAAATATCACATCGTTTGGCAGAACTGTCCGAGGAATTGACTCCGGGCCATCGCAGGTAGGATTTGTTAGACCAACAACATAGTAGTCCACTTCTTTTCCATAACTAGGCGGGCATTAACGTCGCAAATATAAGAATCCACACTTACCCGGAATTTTTTCCTACCAAGCTAGAAAATTCTTTTGCGTTACTTACGTCAACACATCCGGTGACTGTGCTTCAAACCAACGTAAATAAAACAATACTAATCAACAGGAATTTTAGATCCCTGCGAATACTAAAATCTTGATTATTAAAAATGTTCCCTATGCGATTCCAGCTAAAATTAAACTACGGCACAACTACTTAACGCGATAAATCGCACAAAGCTTATGACCATCGGGATCGCGAACGTAGGCAAGATACATAGACCCTAGCTTACCCTCACGCAAACCCGGTGGAGCTTCAATAGATTGTCCGCCATGCGCCACAGCAACATCGTGAAATGTCTGGACTTGTTCTGGCGAATGGCATTTGAAACCAATGGTACCGCCGTTGGCAAATGTTGCATCTTCATCATTGATAGGCTCGCTGACGCAAAAAGTGCTGCCGTCGTGTCTGTAAAAGAGTCGGCAGTGGCCCGAATCTGCAACATGCCGCGTTGGCTCTCCTGCTCCCAAACTACCGAGGACGGCATCATAAAACCGTTTCGACCGCTCAATATCGTTAGTACCTAGCATGACATGATTCAACATTCTCTTTTTTCCTTAGTTCGTTTGATTTTTTCTATTCAACAATCGTTGCTTAGGATAATTAATTTATGTTTGGCTATTGGAAAGCTTGTAGTTCTGAGCACTAGATTCTGAAAACTAACTAAACGTGGGTATTTGGAAAATAGTAGCAGAGCCAGGCTTATACAGGATTTTTTTTACCATTAAAAACAACTTGTGCGTTCGACCTTATCGCATGCACAAAACGTATAGTTATCGCGTCCGAAAACAGCCAGACGATGCTTTTGAAATATGCCAAGATCCTGCAATCAAGTTCAGTGAAAATCGGGAGTCAGCAGTGGTTTATTATGCCTATGGTGAAATCTTTCTAAAACAATTCGATTGGGTTAAAGAATACACGAGCAAAATTAACTCTTTTATCGACGCACACGGTGGACGCGCCTTAAGCCGCAGTATCAATATGGAAAAAATTGAAGGAGATCGATCACTGCCCACCAACGTGATTCTTATCGAGTTCCCAAGCCGCGATGCAGCATTAGGCTTCTTCGACGATCCAGCTTATCAGCCACTTCGACAGCTTCGGATTGATGGCGCTATCTCAGAGTTCACACTATTTCCCAAAGAAGACTTGGCGACTATGTCCTAACACCCCAGTAGCCAATATTGACGAAGGTCGATCCACTTCGGTTTGCAAAAAATTTATTTAGCAAACAAACTGCCTGTCACCAATACAGAACCGCACCAATAACAATTCTGACGCTGTTTGGTAATTTTGTGCCCACAATCCGAGCATGCGGTAATTCGTTTCTTGGTTATTTTTCCATCTTGCTTACCATCTCTAAGATCTACCTCATTCATTTTTTGAAGCAAATCATTTTCTGTAAGCCCATGTTTTTCGCTTAATAATTCCCACATCGCTTGATTTGCCAAAATTAAATTCTCTATTTGCGAACTCACATGGCGAATACCTTCAAGATTAGCATGAGACATTACCCCAGCCTTATCCGCCTTGTATTCAGTCGAACTCATTTTTCTAAATTGAAATATTTCCCAAATAGTTTCTAGCATGCTGATCCTTGGTAGAGTTAACATTCCGAACAGCGGAAAAGCGAGTTATCTGCTCACATCGGCAAATAAGTGTTTGCACTAAAGACAGTGACTATATGAAGACATACGACGCATTTTCCCTATTCGCTTACCAATTAATGTTCTTCAAAAATCTTTTCAAAAAATCAATGCTCCAAAGGCTTACCGCTGGTCTCTTTCAAAAATAGTCCGCCAATAACAAAAGTCATTACGGCGATAAGAATCGGATACCAAAGTCCATAGTAGATGTCACCCGTCCAAGCAACGAGGCCGAAAGAAACGGTAGGAAGGAAACCACCGAACCAACCGTTGCCGATGTGGTAAGGCAAAGACATCGAGGTATAGCGAATACGGGAAGGAAATAATTCCACTAACCACGCAGCAATAGGGCCGTAAACCATGGTGACAAGAATTACCAATATAGAAAGCAATAAAATAACCATTGGGTAATTTATTTTTGCAGTGTCCGCTTTTGCTGCGTAACCAGAATCTTCTAAGGTTGCTTCAATTAAGGCTTTAAAAGACTCGCTTTGTTTTTTAAATTCCTCTGCCGGTAAGTTAGCACCTTCAAAACTGGGGATAACACGATCACCAATACGCACAGCGGCAACAATATTTTCCTGCGCCTCATTCGCATACGGGACGCCTAGATTAGCCAAACGGCCTTTCGCAACATCACAAGAACTGGTAAACGTTTTTTTACCAACAGGATCGAATTGGAAACTACAAGTCGCTGGATCAGCAATAACGACGATGGGGTTGTTAGTACTGGCCGCTTCAATATCGGGATTGGCGTAATGAGTAAGAGCCGTGAAAATTGGGAAGTAGCAAACTGCCGCTATTAAACATCCTGACATGATTATCGGCTTGCGGCCAATTTTATCAGACAAGGCACCAAAAACAATAAAGAACGGCGTTCCAATAATAAGTGCAGCGGCGATCAATAAATTCGCCGCTTGATCTTCAATTTTTAACATCCGCGTTAAAAAAAACAGCGCATAAAACTGTCCGGTGTACCAAACAACCGCCTGACCTGCAGTACCGCCAAACAACGCTAACAATACGGTTTTTAAATTTGACCAGCGTGCAAAAGAATCCGTAAGCGGCGCTTTAGATACTTTTCCTTCATCACGCATTTGTTGAAACACGGGCGATTCATTTAACTGCAAACGAATATAAACTGAAACACCTAACAAGATTAATGAAACCCAAAACGGGATTCGCCAACCCCAATCGTCAAACGCATCGCCCATAATGTAGCGACAACCAAGAATCACCAACAAAGATAAAAATAAACCCAGTGTCGCCGTGGTTTGAATCCAACTGGTGTAAAAGCCGCGCTTGTTATCAGGTGCGTGTTCTGCCACATAAATCGCAGCGCCGCCGTATTCTCCACCCAGCGCCAAACCCTGCAATAAACGCAATACGATAAGAATTATGGGTGCGGCAACGCCAATAGTTTCATAACTTGGCAAGAAGCCAACCATCGCGGTAGATAAACCCATGATGAGAATGGTGACAAGGAAGGTGAATTTACGGCCCACCATATCGCCTAACCGTCCAAACACTAAGGCCCCAAATGGTCGAACCGCGAAGCCAGCAGCAAAAGCCATCAAAGCAAATATAAATGCGGTGGTATCGTTCACGCCGGCAAAAAACTTGGCGCCGATGATCGCTGCTAAGGACCCATATAAATAAAAATCATACCACTCAAAAACCGTCCCGAGGGAAGCAGCGAAAATAACGCGCTTATGTGATGTATCAATATCTTTTGCTGGCGAGTTACTACCGGGATCAACTGCATTTGTATCATTCATATTGAGTCTTCTTTATTGTTTTCTTTTTTATGACTTATCGATGCCAAACATAATGACTTACATTCGGGCTTGTAGGCGACGCATACAAGCCGCCAATACTACTACAGCTGCAGCCTTGAAATGAAGCACGTGACCTGCAAGTGATTCCGTTTTAGCATTTCGTGCTTGAATATTCAGCGCTTATCTATCCTTATTCACGCAAGCCATTACTTTCGTTTTCATCAAGCTATCACGGTCATGAATATAATAGCTATAATTTTTCCGCTGAATTGTTTACCCTTCACTAATTCCCCTTTTAGTTTGTCGTATTTCTACCCTTGAGGGATATGTCCAAAACCTTGCATATAAATTTAAGACCACCTAGAAAGCTTAGAAATAAATCCACTGGAGGCTTCAGTATCATGAGAATCAAGCACGAAAAATTGACCAAGACTTTTTTGACCGCAGGTATCATCAGTATTAGCACTATTGGTATCAGCGCATGTTCACCGCCGCCAGTGGACGAACATGAAGTGACTGGCCTTGATGCCCCAGCTGTAGAGACATCCACACCCGCAATAAGTCCCCCTGTATTAGATAACTCAGAACAAAACAACATGGCAACTGCAATGAGCGCGGACAATCCTTTTTATAGCGAGAGCACATTAGATTTTCAGTACCCACCTTTCGATAAAATCACTAGCGATCATTATATTCCAGCGTTTGAACGAGGCATGGAAATAGAATTAGAAGAAATTGATGCGATTGCCAAGCAAAGTTCTGCACCGACCGTTGAAAATACACTAGTCCCCTTACAAAAATCAGGGCAAATGCTGAATCGTGTCGCCAGTGTTTTTTATAGTTTAACTTCCGCACACACGAATGATGACTTAGAAGATATTCGCTCTACAATGGCGCCAAAACTTTCTGCGCACAACGATAAAATTTTACTTAATGGAGATTTGTTTGCGCGAATTGAAACCCTAAAGAATAACTACGAAGCTGATGGCGCTCCCGAAACTGATGGCGAAACCCTGCGTTTAATCGATAGAACTTACAAGAATTTTGTTCGCGCCGGTGCCAAGCTCTCTGATGCAGATAAAGAAAAATTAAAAGTAATCAATACGGAAATGGCGACCTTGAATACTCGCTTTAGCCAAAATGTTTTGAAAGAAGTAAATCGTCTAGCAATTGTGGTCGATACCAAAGACGAATTAGCGGGTTTATCCGACAGCGAAATTCAAGCTGCTGCTGATGAAGCTAACGCTCTTGCGAATTCTGAAAATGGCGATGCGAGCATAAAAGGTAAGTATGTATTGCCTTTGTTAAACACCAGTGGTCAGCCTGCTTTATCCGTTCTTGAAAACCGCGCCTTACGAGAAAGAATTCACCGAACATCTTTATCTCGCGGTAGTAGCGGTGGCGATTTTGATAATCGCGAAATTTTAAGCCGGATGGTTAAACTTAGAGCCGAGCGCGCTCAACTTTTAGGTTATGACACCCACGCCGATTTCATTTTGGAAAATCAAACCGCACAAAATCGCGAAGCGGTGAATAAACGCCTTGCCGATTTAACTAAACCGGCGGTTGCCAATGCACGTCGTGAAGCAGCGGACATTCAAGCGATGATCAAAGCGGATGGAGAAGACTTTGAAGTTGCGTCTTGGGACTGGGCCTACTACACAGAAAAAGTTCGCCAAGATCGTTATAACTTTGATGATTCCCAATTACGCCCCTACTTTGAGTTAGACAGCGTACTTAACAACGGTGTTTTTTATGCGGCGAATCAGTTGTTTGGTATCAGCTTTAAAGAGCGAACTGATTTACCTGTTTATCAAGAAGACGTACGTGTATTTGATGTTTTCGATAAAGACGGAACACAATTAGCGATATTTATCGCGGATTTTTATGCGCGCCCATCGAAACGCGGCGGCGCATGGATGAATGAGTATGTATCACAATCACATTTAATGGGTACTAAATCTGTGGTCGCAAATCATTTAAATATACCCAAGCCATCAGAGGGTGATCCAACTTTACTCACTTTCGACGAAGTCACAACTATGTTCCATGAATTTGGTCATGCCTTGCATGGTATGTTTTCAAACGTGAAATACCCTCTATTTGCAGGCACATCCGTACCACGAGATTTTGTCGAGTACCCATCTCAAGTCAACGAGATGTGGGCGGTTTGGCCACAAGTACTAAAAAATTATGCTTTGCATTATGAAACTGGCGAAGCCATGCCAACGGAATTATTAGATAAGGTATTGGCGACACAAATATTTAACCAAGGTTTCGCAACCACGGAATATCTCGCCGCCTCATTGTTGGATCAAGTGTGGCATCAACTGACACCAGAGCAAGTTCCCGACGCAGAGGGTGTATTGGCTTTCGAAGAGAAAGCTTTAAAAGATACTGGGGTTTATATGGAAGCTATTCCACCCCGCTACCGAAGCACCTATTTCTCACACATTATGGGAGGTTATAGCGCGGGATACTATTCTTATATTTGGAGCGAAGTCCTCGACGCAGATACCGTTGAGTGGTTTAAAGAGAACGGTGGATTGAAACGAGAAAATGGCGATCACTTTCGCGAAACTTTGTTGTCCCGTGGAGGTAGCGATGAAGCAATGAGCTTATTCAAAAATTTTCGAGGCGCCGAACCCAATGTAGAACCACTGCTAAAAAGACGAGGACTTAATCAGCAGTAAATTTTTACAATCCGAAAAATAAAAAGGCTAAGCTGATTCGCTTAGCCTTTTTATTTGGCTTTTAGAAAAAATTATACTGGATTACCTTCTGCATCTAATTCAATTATTTCATAACCCAAATCTCGTAGACTTTCGAAGGTAACAGTTTTATCACCAACTACAAGAATCATCATTTTCTCCAAGGGAAAATGTTGTTTCGCTAAATTATTAACCTCTTCTTCCGTAATGGTGTTAATTATTCTCGCTTGCTGCTCAACATAATTTTTAGGCAAGCCGTATTCGATTATCCTACCAAGGAAGCCAGCTTTCTGCCCTGGTGTTTCATAGCGCAAGGCGTCACGCTGGCCAATTGCAGAACGCACGAAGTCTAACTCTTCAGTGGTAATTCCAGCTTCTCGGTATTCAGCGATCTCACGAAGAAACTCTACGACGGAATCAGCAGTATTCTCTTTTTTAACGCTGGCAGATGCAGTAAATGGTCCGGGCATTTTGTTGCCAGAAAAACCACTGCGAGCGCCATAGGTATAACCTTTGTCTTCACGTAGATTTAAATTAATCCGACTATTAAACGCACCACCCAAAATATAGTTTGTTAAATAGCGTTTAAAATATTCGCCAGTAGCATCATACGGTAAGTCGGTCATGTAACCGATACGAATTTCAGACTGCTCCGCCCCTGGCTTATCAACAAAATAAAATACAGTTTCATCGCGCTGAGGGACCGCCGGCTGCACCTTTGCAACCAAACCGGTTTTCGGCAATTGATTAATAAACTCAAGTTTTTTTAATGCTTGCTGTTGGTCGATATCACCAACAACTACGATTTGTAAGGCATCGGTAAACAAACTATTTTCGCTGAATGCTTCAATATCTGCTAAGGTAATTCCCTCTAAGGTTTCTTTAGTTCCAGTAGAGGAAACCGAGAAACTGTGCCCTTCACCATAAAGTAACTTACTATAAACATCCGCGGCAATTGAGCTGGGTTGTTTTTTATTGGCTTCTAAGTTCTCAATTTCCTGTTGTCGAATTCGATTGAGATCTTCTTCCGTAAACTTGGAATTAAATAATCGCTCTTCTAACAGAGCCAAAGTCTCATCTAAACGATCGCTCAAGCTCACCATTGTTATACCGGTGCCTTCTCTGCCAGAGCCAACGGAAATCCGACTACCCAATTTTTGCAACTCGATTTCGAATTCTTCTGCGGTCTTGGTACTTGTACCTTCATTCATCATCGAAGCCGTGAGACTTGCGAGGCCGTAATGGGAGGCTTCATTTAGCAAGTGGCCGCCATCAAAATCCAATTGTATTGTCACCATCGGTACTTCTTTAGTTTCCGTTCCAATTACCTGCACACCAGATTCTAACTTAGCTTGCCAAAAATCAGGGACGGGGACTAATGGTGTGGGGCCGGGTACGGGACGCACAGAACGATCGAAGTCATCAACAGCCAAACGCGGCTCCAAATCAGACGTTGCCGATTCATCTCGTTCTAGACGATCGGGTATCGTAAAGTTATCCGGTTTTGCTTGTCCTTCTGGATCATTTTCTGGAACAACACTCTGCACAATGGACGCTTTATCTTTGATATAGGTGTTGAATACTCGCGCGACATCTTCTTTAGTCAGTTTTTTCACAGCCGCTAATTCATTTTTAATATTATTTGGGTTTTCCAAAAAAGTTTCGTAAAACGCAAGTTGCGTAACCTTGCCTCGAACACTGGTCAATGCCCGGACTAAACCTGCTTCACGACCCGCTTTAAAAATTTGTATGTCATCATCGGTAATTGAATCTTCATTAAAATCCGCTAATAACTGCCGCATTTCTCCTTCGAACTGACTTAGAGAAGTCCCTGGAAAAGGCAATACGAAAAACGTAACCGAACCTGCAAGTTCGGAAGAATCATTAAACGAACTCGCCTGAATAGCTTTTTGTGTCAGAACAAATTGTTTGTACAAGTACGACTTTCGACCATCGCCAATTATCTGTGCTAAACAATCGAGCGCAACGCGGTCGGGGTGATCGTAGGGAACCGTGGGAAAGGTGAAGAGTAGTGCAGGAAAGCGAATATTTTTATCGACATATGAAACGTAACGATCACTGTTTAATGAAACTGCGGCTTGTTGATCATCGATAACTTCCGGGCCTCTCGGGATACTACCAAAATATTTTTCAACCAAAGCCAAGGCTTCTTTTTTATTGATATTTCCACCGATCGTTAAGGTGGCATTGTTCGGGCCATACCAACGCAAAAAGAAATGTTTTAAATCTTCTACCGTTGCCGCATCCAAATCTTCGGGATAACCAATCACCGGCCAAGAATAGGGATGCCCAGCCGGATACAGTGCAGCGCTATTCACTTCGTTGAAGCGCCCATAAGGACGATTCTCAACATTTTGCCCACGCTCGTTCTTTACTGTCGAACGTTGAACTTCAAATTTTTGTTGCGTTACCGCCTCTAATAAAAACCCCATGCGATCCGCTTCAAGCCACAACATAGTTTCTAAACTGTTGCTAGGTACGGTTTCAAAATAGTTAGTACGATCACTATTAGTCGTTCCGTTCAGGGTACCACCAGCTTCGGTAATAATTTTGAAATGTTCTTCATCGGCAACATTTTTTGAACCCTGAAACATCATATGCTCAAAAAAATGGGCAAAGCCTGAGCGTCGCGCTTCTTCTCGCGCCGAACCAACATGGTAGGTGACATCAACATGAACCAGAGGATCAGAATTATCTTCGTGCAAAATTACGGTGAGCCCATTCTGCAAACGGTATTTAGTGTAGGGAATGACGATCTCGCCGTCGCTCGCGCTAACTTGCTCTACTTGCTCTATTGAAGACTTCGAACAAGAAACCAAAATCAAACTGATAACAAATGTCGCGATTATGCGATTCATGTTTATTCTCCGGTTATACCGTTGCTAATTTTGTTTGCGGAAGGCTAAAAGATAATAGTTGATTAAAGTACGGCTTGTAGCGCTACCTGAATTTTTTATTGGCCAATTATTCACTTTAAAGGGAATCCTGTCGAGGCCTCACGCGTCACCGCTTTGGACACCATCAACCGTCGTCTTGTTTCTATATA
Organism: Aurantivibrio infirmus; assembly: GCF_054767315.1. NCBI lineage: Bacteria > Pseudomonadati > Pseudomonadota > Gammaproteobacteria > Cellvibrionales > Cellvibrionaceae > Aurantivibrio > Aurantivibrio infirmus. Next base: position 170,816 of record NZ_BAAFSK010000002.1, on the reverse strand, counting down.
TAGGTATAAGTTCTACTACATGAGCTCTGCTGCACCCGATATTGTTGGTTTTTTAACCACTCAATAGCCTTTGCGTTAACTAAGCTCTAGTGAGAAGTGATCGCTGACACAGCAGATAGAACAACATCCAACTCATCAGTACCAAGATTCCATCCTCCACTACCGTAACCCAAGTCATTGGCCTCGCGAAAAAGACACCAAAGCAGCCGCAATTCTCTAAAGCAATGCCACGCAGGTTGGTCACGATGGCGATCGCGAGATAGCCAATATGCATTAGGATAATCAACGCAACACAAAGCCGCAGATGCCGACCAGCTAACACGGATAAACCCAAAAATAATTCAAACAGGGCTAGGCCCAAGGCTAGAAACTGTAACGCGGCGGAGGGAATTCCAAACTGGTAGGTTGCAATGACGGCAGCGAAGCCAACGATATCAAGCAACTTACCAATTGCGCTTGTTAACAGCAGAACAATAAAAAACCATCGTAATAGTGAGAATAAAATTTTTTGAGAACGAATAGATAAGACTTTCATGGGGTTTGCCTGAACGAAATTATTTTATTTTTTTTAAAATTCTCAACAACCAAAGCTGAATAAGCTACGTATACATTTTAATGGAACTCAAACTCTATGAATTTGGAATTATTAATGACAGCTAAGGCTCATACACAACTTAGTCCTAATCAGTACTTCAAAGTTCTAGCCATCTACTCTCTATTATTGAGCGCGATAAGTTTTTCAGTGAATGTAAGCTCTGCACAGTTACACGGTGTGGAATTTTCTGAAACAAGCCGCATTGTCAATACAGAAAAAAATGTTTCAATAGATTTGCAACTTAATGGCGTGGGAACACGTAGCTATGGGCTACTCAGAACAAAAATATATGTCGCCGCGTTATACCTTGAGTCCCCCTCAAGCGTTGATATCGATATTCTACGTAGCGAAAAAAGCAAACAAATCAAAATGCAATACCTGCGAAGTATAGATCAGGACGACATGCGTGAAGCTTGGGTCTACTACTTTGAGGAGAATTGCCCAGAAAGAGATTGTAGCGCTCACCAACAAAGTATTGATCAATTTATGAATTCAGTAATTGATGCAAAACCGGACGACGAATACGATTATCGATTTTTTTCCGATTCTGTAGAAATCTTAATTAACGACGAATCACTAGCGCGTATTAATAACGCAGCTTTCTCTCGATTATTATTATCAACGTGGATTGGCGACAAACCACCAACAAAAAGATTAAAACATAATTTACTCAACGCTAAATAGTTAAAGCTAATAAAAAACCATTTAAAAGGGGAAGTTAAGTGTCTGCAACGGAATACATGTCAAAACAAGAAATCGAAGCTATAAAACCTGCATCGATGCCCGACGAAAACTATAACCCTTTTGAATTCGCACGAGACCGCCTTAAAAAAGTCGGTCAGTACAGCAAACGACAACAGCTCGGCAACCGATTCAGTATCGGCTGTGTTGCTTTAGAAATTACCCAGCGATGCAATCTAGATTGTACGTGTTGTTATTTATCTGAAAACTCAGAAGCCGTTAAGGATTTACCCTTAGATGAGATTTTTCGTCGTATTGATTTGATTTACAGCCACTACGGGAAAGGTACAGCAGTACAAATTACCGGGGGAGATCCAACCTTAAGAAAAAAGGACGAACTCATGCAGATCGTACGGCAAGTTCGCGACAAAGGGATGCGTCCAACACTGTTCACCAACGGCATCAAAGCAACGCGTCCTTACATGGAGGAGCTTGCGGCTGCCGGCTTGGTTGATATTGCACTACACGTTGATATGACACAGGAGCGAAAAGGCTATAACAGCGAAACAGAGTTGAATGAGATTCGTCAAAAATATATTGAGAATGCCAGAGGCTTGGGGATATCAGTGTTTTTTAATTTCACTGTTACGCGAGAAAGCTTTCATGCAATCCCCGAACTTGTCCAATTCTATATAAAGAACGCCGATGTTGTTCGCACAGTTTCTTTTCAATTGCAGGCGGACACAGGAAGAGGGGTTGAAAGAGAGCGGGATATTATTATTTCTCAAGATTCCGTGCGAGCGCAAATCAACAAGGGGGCTGGGCTTGAAGTTAATTTCGACGCTTCTCCAATTGGCCATACGAAATGTAATAAATATGGTATGTGTTTTGAGGTGAATGGCAAACTGTACAACGCCTTAGATGATAGTGAATTTGTCGAACATATCATTTCATCACCGGAGGCAGATTGGGCAGACTACTCTTCGTCGAATGCCTTTGTGAATCTTTATCTCTGGCTATCTAAAAACCCCTCTCATATTTTTTCGGGATTAGCTTATGCTGCGAGGATGGTCTGGAAAGGAAAATTTGACATCATCAAAGCAAAAGGAAAAGTTAATCGATTATCGTTTTTTATTCATAACTTTATGGATGCCTGCCATTTGGAAAGCGATCGGATCGAAGCTTGCACTTTTCAAACTATAACGCGTGACGGCCCCATTTCAATGTGCTTGTTAAACGCTAAGCGTGATGATTACATTTTGCAACCCGTAGAAGTTATTCGCGAAGAACAAATTCTATACTGGCAACCTTTGACGGGAGAACTTGATAAAACTAATAAAGACGCCGTTGAAGCTGATCCTTTACGCCATCACTTGAAACGATTAAAAGGTCGCTCCAGAAAAACCTTGCTTGAACAGAAGCAAAATTTATCCAAGGTAGCGGTAACAAGTTAACAGCGAGTTAGTCACCCTCTTGATTAGGAATTAAACATGTTTAGGTTTTTAAAAATTATATTTTTGATGTGTGGTATATCACTGGTGGGCTGTTCGACGATTCAGACACCGGAATTGTCGACATTCAACGCAAGCACAACTAATGACCCCATCGATAGCTGGTCTCAAGTTCTACAAGATTACGTTAATGATCGCGGTCAAATTGACTTTATCGGGCTCAGCAAAAAACCTGAACAACTAAATCATTACGTTCATTACGTTTCAATAGTAGACCCAGAATCTGACTTAGAATTATTTCCCAACGCAAACACTAAAATGGCTCATCATATTAATGCCTATAACGCGGTGGCAATGTACGGCGTCATTAAGCTAGGTATACCTAGAACCAATGCCGGTTTAAAAAAGGTAAACTTTTTTTATCTAAAACGTTACAAAATCGCCGGTGAAATACAATCGCTTTATGCTTATGAAGAAAAAATTCGTGAGCTGGGAGATCCAAGAGTGCATTTTATTTTGAACTGCATGTCTATCGGCTGCCCAATATTACCCCGCACGCCTATTCAAGCCGAAGGCTTAGGTGATACCTTGCATCAAGCGACCATCGATTTTTTCGCGGACCCTTCGAAAATCCGTATAGATCACGACAATAAAACCGTCTATTTTTCAGAGATACTCAAATTTTATCGCGATGAATTTCTCACTCAAGCGGACAGTCTAATCAGCTATGCAAATCAGTATGTCAGCAAGGATATCCCCCTCGACTACAAAGTGAAATTCATTCCTTATGATTGGACAATCAACCAAACCAGCCCCTAATTTTAAGATCGCGCCTTCAAGTTTTGTAAAGCAGCCGAACAATGCTTGTTCGGCCTTCTGCTGCGCAGTAAAGTAAGCGATCTTGAAAATCAGCAATTCTAATTTTCGCTGTTGCCGAAATACACCTAATAATAATGCGGGGTTTCGCGATCATCATGAAAACGGTTTTACGCTATAGCGCTCTCTTCCTTCTGATATTTGCCTCCTGTTTACAGGCTGCGGATTACAAGCCCCCTCGTATGGCCGACGGCAAACCAAGTTTGCAAGGTACTTGGAGTAACACCTCTATCACCCGCCTACAACGCGGCTCTGAATATTCTAAATTAATTATTGAATCGGAAAATGTTGATGAACTGACTAACGCTCACCCCCAAGTCGTTAGACAAAACACCGATGATGGCTTAAACCCTGAAGACGGTTTACTAGACGGCAAAGACTTAGGCCAGGGCCGTGGATACAACGCGTTTTGGATTGACCCCGGTAAAGAGTTTGGATTGGTTAAAGGCACGCGAAGAAGCTCCTGGATTGTCGAGCCCAGCGACGGCAGAATCCCCCGAAGCAATAAGCGTCCGCCTCCTAGAATGGGCAACAGAAATGAAGCAGCAGGGCCAGAAGTTCGCTCGCTCGGAGAGCGCTGCTTAATTGGTTTTGGCGGCACTGGTGGGCCACCAATGTTGAACACTTTATACAACAACACCTACCAAATTGTACAAACACCGAATCATGTAATGATTCTCGTAGAGATGGTGCACGATGCACGCATCGTTACACTTGTCGACCCGAAAGACCCAATGCGACACAAATATAGTGGAGTGCAGCGCTGGCTAGGCAATTCAATAGGCTGGTGGGAAGGTGACACGCTAGTGGTTGAAACAACGAATTGGCGAACTGAACAAGCACAAACCGGCCCGGTGATGATGTCTGAAAAGGGGAAAGTTACCGAACGTTTTACTCGATACTCTGAACAACAAATTTTTTATGAATTTATTGTTGAAGACTCAGAATATTACACACAAGCTTGGCGTGGCGAAATGAGCCTCAATACGGTTTCTGATTCGGTCTACGAATATGCTTGCCACGAAGGCAATATCGGCATGGTGGGAATTTTACAAGGAGCAAGGCGCGAAGAAAAAAATTAGTAAATTTTCAACAAGCACATTGTATAAATAGACCTAAGAAATACCGCACCTAGGTTGCGGTATTTCTTCATCCTAGGTTTTTAATTCCCAGGCTTTTAATTCCAGATTTTTAATCCAACGTTTCCAACTCTCAGTTTATTTAAGAAGCGCTCTGACTTTATCCGCCGCAGGACGAGAATTCATCATTTCATACCAACGAACAATGCCGGGAAAATTATCGAAGCTCGCACTGGTATGCTCGCAGGTTTGAAAATAAGCGAGCGTGTAGGTGTCGGCAATTGTCACAACGTCACCGCATAAAAAAGTATTTTTATTGGCTAAATCTTCAATTGTAGGCAGATGTTTCTCCAACCAACCTTTTGCCTCCGCAACCGCTTCGGGGTCGATTTCTTTTTTAAGCATTTTCGCTAGCACAACTTCTTGCCAGTAATGCACACCTAACCACCGACCAATATGATGAGCAACAAGATCCATGGTTTGATCAATTATCGCTGCTTCCGCTGGGTCAGAACTGTACATTCTTTTGTTATTTGTGTTGGCTAGATAACGACACAGCGAAGCACTTTCAATGAAAAATTTACCGCGATGCTCCATGGCCGGGAATTTTCCCAGCGGATGTCTTTCTAGATGTGCAGGTTTTTTATGTTCACCAGCCGCGGCATCTAGTGCAATGTATTCATAATCAACACCGAGCTCTTCTGCTGTTAGTAAAACCTTAATGGGATTAAATGTTGGAAATCCATAAATTTTATACATTGCTTACCTCATAGTTTTATTGGGTTTTCAAACGAATTAAACGAATTTTTTGACGTAAAATTTTGGGTGAACTCATGGGCATGAACGACTGGCAATTCCGGTCTGACTGTGAGATATTGGCGCAACATAACGCCTTCAATTGCATAATGCAAGTGATTTTTTAATAGTAAAAATTATGGAAGGCTATGAATAAGTAGGGGATAGCCGAAGTCTTTATGGTTAGCAAGAATGAACACGCACAGCGTACCCGCTGCCCCCTGGCTTGCGCCCTCGATATCATTGGCGATCACTGGACCTTGCTGATTATTCGCGACATGCTATTTCTCGGCAAACACGAATACCGAGAAATTCTAGAATCGAAAGAGGGAATCTCTAGTAATATCCTCAGTGACCGGCTTAGCAAGTTACAAGATAACGGCTTGGTCGCTTCTATTCCCCACCCCGAAAGCGCCAAGCGAAAATTGTATTACCTCACCAACAAAGGCAAAGACCTCATCCATGTTCTAGCCCCGCTGGGCAAATGGTCTGAAAAACATTTGCCTGGCCAAGTAGAAATCTATCCTGAAATTATCGAACTGCAAAATAAATCCCCCGCTGACCTAATCACCAATGTATTCCTGACATTAGAAGAGTGGGAACAACGTTACGACATCAAAACCTAACCCCCCGCACTTCTTTACTTATTTCCCATTTCGCGCTTCCTATTCCGTCGTTCAGGGCACCCCTGTATAAGCGCCCTGACATAATTGATCACATTTGATCTCTCTTATTGCCACCTAAAATCGCGGCTTCGACGCGTTCTCTATTCATACTTTGCTTAGTTTTAAACACTTATTTTAGAAACTTCCCCGGTGTAAAAGATCCGGTGCAAAAAAGGAAAGTACGATGATAATTAATTCGCGTTCAGCAAAAACTCACATACAGGCTCATTGGAAAGATTATCTACTCAACCTAAGCTTCGTGATTTTACTCATGACAGGACACACACTTAGTTATGCCGCGGATGCTGAAGACAACAATGATGGAATCGGCAGCGGTGAATTTAGGTTACATAGTGCCAATGGCAGCGTTGATATCGCTTTGCTAAAAAATACCGATATTAAAATTACCGCTAACGGTTTATTGGCGAGAGTTATCGTCAAACAACAATTCCACAACAGCAGCACCGAATGGGTTGAAGGCGAATATGTTTTTCCTTTGCCTGAAAACAGTGCGGTAGATTATATGGCGATGATCATCGGCGAGCGGCGTATCATTGGTGAAATTAAAGAAAAGAAAGAGGCGAAAAAAATATATGAAGAAGCAAAAAAATCGGGAAAGAAAGCCAGCCTGGTGGTGCAACAACGCACCAACCTATTCACCAATCGGGTTGCAAATATTGCACCGGGAGAAACGATTGAAATTGAACTACATTATTTTGAAACATTGCAATACGATCAAGGCCAACTAAGTCTGCGCATTCCAACGACAATAACACCGCGCTATATCCCTGGCACCGCCTTTCAGCATTATCAAAGCAACAACAATGAACCAGTACCTGCACTCTCGGTCAACGCGAGCAGCGGATGGGCTCGACCGACAGATCAAGTTCCAGATGCACACCTTATTACACCGTTTATGACAGCGATTAAGTACGCCTCACCTCTCACCTTAAATGCAACAATCAATGCGGGAATGGCTTTAGACACGATAGAAAGCGTTTATCACCCTGCGACCATAGAGCAAACACAAAATACTTATTCTATAAACCTCGATAGCACTGCGAAACTAACCAAAGACGTTGTATTACGTTGGGTTCCCGCTACCGGTCAGGCGCCAGTAGCGGCACTGTTTAATGAAAAAATCAACGATGACAACTATTTATTGTTAATGGTTGTGCCGCCCCAAGAATTACAAAGTGCTGCCGTTCTACCACGGGAAACAGTTTTTATTATCGACACATCAGGATCCATGAGCGGGCAAGCCATCGTGCAGGCGAAGAATGCTTTACGTTCTGCTCTAACTCGCTTAAAACCACAAGATCGTTTTAACATTATCGAATTTAATAGCGTTACCAATCCACTTTGGCAGCAAGCTGTACCCGCCGATCAAAACAACATTGAAACTGCTTCGCGATGGATTAGCCAGCTTGTAGCAAACGGCGGCACAGAAATGTCCGGTGCATTAAATTTTGCTTTAGCCGACGACGCTCCTAATGCTTATGTCAGACAAGTGATATTTATAACCGACGGGAGCGTTGGCAACGAGAACGCTCTCTTCGAATTAATAGAAAAGAAACGAGGAAAAACCAGAATCTTTACCGTTGGGATTGGCTCGGCACCAAATAGTTTTTTTATGTCGAAAGCAGCGGAGGCCGGACGCGGAAGTTTTACCTATATCGGTTCTCAGTCAGAGATTTCTCAGTCGATGGCCACCCTGTTCCACAAGCTACAAAACCCGGTTATGACAGATATACAAATAGATTTTGGCCAATTAGAAACTGAGAATTCGTTGATCGAAGTTTTTCCAAAACAAGCACCCGATCTTTATGCAGGCGAACCCATTATTGTCGCGGCAAAAATTTCAGGCGAACTACCTTCTTACGTTAGCGTGAGCGGCAGGAAAAGCGGCGACGCTAATGGCGACGGAAAACATTATCAACAACAATTGGATTTGCTTCAAAACGCAAATGCCTATGATATTAGTAAACTTTGGGCAAGAAAAAAACTACACCAACTCTATGATGATGAACGCAATCTCGGATTTTCTTCCGGATCACCAGAGGGTAAGGAAAATATAAAACAGAGCATCATTCAGCTCGCCCTTGACCATAGCTTAATGTCGAAATACACCAGCTTTGTCGCTGTTGAAGAGAAAATATCTCGCCCGAGTGATGCGCTGCTAGCGAAGCGTATCGCACCTAACGCAATGCCCGAAGGTAATACCATGTCCGTTCCAGTCCCCCAGGGTGCACTAGGACTTAAATCGCTATGGCAAATCGCTTTACTGGCTTTGCTCGGATTAATGTTTCTCTATCATCAGCAAATGTTTCGCTTTTTGTCGACAAGAGTGAAACAGGTATGAATAAGTTACGTTTAGTATTAGCGGCGATATTGGTTTCAATTACCTGTGTCGCCAGCTCAAAGGCGATTTATATGAGCGGTAAAGCATGGCTCGCGCAAGTATTGTTGGTCAGTGCCTGGCATGAAAATATGAATACACGTGAAGCGAACAAACCTTGGCCCTGGGCGGATATTTATCCGATTGCTTTGCTCCAAGTACCTAGGCTTAAAATACAACAAGTTATTCTTAATGATCACAGTGGAGAAGCGATGGCGTTTGGCCCTGGAATGGTTTCGACCGAAGGCGCAGTCGTACTCGCCGGACACCGAGATAGTCATTTTGAATATTTGCAGGAATTAAAAACTAAGGACGAATTAACACTAACAACCAGGGATGGTATCGAATCGCATTATCGCGTAGTCGATAAGCAAATAATTAACACGAAAATAACCAAAGAAATAAATCCTCGTGACGACATGCTAGTGCTGACGACCTGTTACCCTTTCAATGCGAGCCAAGCCGGTGGACCGTTACGCTACCTCGTCATTGCTGAAAAAATTGAAAACATCAGTAATCAAATTATCCTTCACCAGGCGTCTAACAAGAAAGAATCAACAGCCTTAGTGTTTTAGTTATAAAAATAAAAAAGGTAGTGAAGCCACTACCTTTTTAAAATCAAATTGCCTTTTCAATCAAAGCCATAACGATCTCTACGGCAATGAGTATTATAATAATCCACTCCAAAAATGACGAGTGTTTGTGGTTTTGTTCACTCGCCAACATATCTAACAACTCGTGGATAGTCTCTAATTTTTTAGATAACAAATTAACCCGTGGTATAACGTCTAGATAACGCGACACTAATAAATAGAGCGCTTCAAGTTCCGGGTAATCCCAAAAAAATTCAGGAGTATCCAATAAGTTAAAATTTAATACGATATCACTTTTAGTACTGAATAGAATTCCCCGCTGTCTTGCCAATGATTTTCGGTTTAGCGGTGCCTTACCATTTTTAGCCAAAGCTCTGGGTACATAGGCATTCTCTTCGATAACTTGCTGGGCCTTTTCTTCAAACACCGCAAGCTTAATTGATTGCGCGAAAGCATGGGAAACCGCGAGCCGATCCAATGCTGAATCGCCAGCCAATGAAACGAGATCTTGATGTATCCGATGTTCTGGCGCGCCGATGATAAATCGATAGCGTTCATATTCCGCCTTTTCCAGCGGGTCTTCGACGAGTTCCTGCAAACTTTTGATCAAAGAAATTTTCTTCTCTTCGACGACGCCCCAAAGAATAAGCACACCATAGTCAAAAACCCAGGCTTCTCCTTCGTTAAATTGAACTTGAACTACGTCGCGATGACGCTCACTACCCTCTTCCGCCAACAATAATTTTGTCAATTGCGGCTGTTTAAACGACCTGCCGAGTACAAGTGTTTCAATTCGATCATGATTGAATTTCATATAGGGATTATGTTTACCTCTCTTTTGATTAAAAAACAAAACTATGTGCTATTTGCTAAATCTACTGCTATTCTCTAGCGGTTTTTAGCGTACCCAGCTATCGAGTTTAGTTATAGATTATGAATACCAAAAATCAAAAAAATTTAAAAGCTGCGAAAACTGAACTTACCATTCGTTTTGCCACTGACGAAGATTTCGCTCAGCTTACTAAATTAGAAATCCAAAGCTTTCGTAGCGATCGTATTAGTCGCCGCCGTATTAAGCATTGGATAAGTGCTAAAAACGGAATTTTCCTCGTTGCCATAGACGGTGCTACGCTTGCCGGCTACGTTCTGGTGCTTTTACATCGAGGTACAAAGCTTGCGCGCCTTTACTCCATTGCCGTTGCCAGCAGCCACCAAGGCCAAGGGCTTGGCACGCAGCTACTAAAAGAGGCGGAACGATTAACCGCAAAACGCGGTCGTTTGTTCATGCGCTTAGAAGTAGCCAAGCACAATCATTCGGCCATTAAAATCTATGAATCACTGTCTTACAAAACCTTCGGTACTTATACCGATTATTACGAAGATCATGATGATGCGTTACGAATGCAAAAACGTATTCGTCATATCGCTAGCGATAAAATCCATCGTTCCGTTCCTTGGTACCAACAAACAACCGAATTCACTTGCGGCCCCGCCTCTGCAATTATGGCAATGGCTGCGCTAGATAAAAACATTGCACCTAGTCAAGAGTTGGAACTTGATATATGGCGAGAAGCGACGACGATCTTTATGACGTCTGGGCACGGTGGTTGTCACCCAATCGGTCTTGCTATTGCCGCAAAAAATCGTAACTTTAATGCAGCCGTTTATATCAACCAAACTCAAGCGCCATTTTTGGAAAGTGTACGTTCGCTTGAGAAAAAGAAAATTATGACAGTCGTTCATAACCAGTTTGTAACAACAGCAAAAGACAAATCGATACCCATTTACCACAGCGAGATATCACAAGACGATATAGAAACCTGGCTCTCTCAGGACGCTTTGGTGCTGATGCTTATTAGCACCTATAGAATGGATTCTAAAAAGGCGCCACATTGGGTAACCATCGCCGCAATGGATGAACTGTGTTTTTATGTTCACGATCCCGATCCTACCGAAGGCGAGCAAAGCCCTATGGACTGCCAGTACTTACCTATTGCACGTGATGACTTTGATAAGATGTCGCAGTTTGGCCGCGAAAAATTAAGGACAGCCGTTGTGATTTACAAATAAGTCGTTATTTAAAAGTAATTCGCAAACTATTTTTTAGGGCCAAAATCTACCTACCGCGATTTTCGAGCCGCCTCGCAAACTCACTCATTATTTGCATGTATAATTCCTCGCCCAAAAACGCATCTTCAACGTCATGCTCTAAGCTAGGGTTGTCGTTCACCTCGATGACATAAACTTTATTACCTTGTTGCTTGATATCAATCCCATAAATTCCATCACCAATAATTCTTGCGGCTTTTAATGCGGCATTTAGCACCACCTTTGGCACTTCATAAGTTGGCAACGTTTCAGAACCACCACTGCCGATTCGATCCCCGCCGTGATCGTAGATTTGCCAATGGTCTTTGGCCATGTAATAACGGCAGGCATACAAGGGGCGGTTATTGATAACGCCAATTCGCCAATCGTACTCTGTAAACAAAAATTCCTGCGCAATGATCAACGCCGACTTCGACAAAAGCTCTTTCAGCATAGTCACCAACTGATCTTTATTTTCGGCCTTCATAACACCAACAGAAAATGAGCCGTTAGGAATTTTTAATACGATGGGATAGGAGAAGTAATCTTCTAAGGCCGCGATATCAGCTTGTGAATCTCCAGAAACAATTTTGGTTCGCGGCGTTGGTACGCCGCTATAAGTAAAAGCATCTTGTAAGAACACTTTATTACAACAGCGCAAAATCGAAGTCGGATCATCCATGACCACCAAACCTTCAATCTCTGCTTTACGCGCAAAATGATAAGTATGGTGATCAATACCTGTGGTTTCGCGAATAAACAAGGCATCGAATTCACCGAGGCGCGAATAATCTGAGGGCCCAATAAATTCGACATTAAATCCAACTTTTGACGCCGCTTTCTCCATTCGGCTTAGGGCTTTACTATCACTCGGCGGCAGCGTTTCATTTTTGTTAACAAGGATCGCCAAATCCCAACGGCTCGTCTTGCGCTTGCGCGGATTTAACCAAGCACCCTGGGTGTATTTTTCCAGTGACTCAAGAAAAAGCGTAGCCTCATTCTCATCAAGTCCCTCATATTGTCCTGGGTTAATCGATTTGATCTGCCACGATTGCTGCGATATCAGTTCAACTTCCAAAATCGGGCACGGGAAACGTTCAAATAATTTTCTCGCCAAAACCTTCAGTTCCGGCACTTTCGTCCGACCAAAAAAAACTTTGAATTTTTTCTCCGCTTCAAGCTCGGGAGCCCGGCCTTGCTCGTTCAATTTCGCCAACAATTCTCCAACCTGCAAGAGATACAACTGCTGGCTCGCAAGATCGGTGAGCGTGTTTACGGGCGGCAAAACCTTATGATCTCTCGCTTCTGCCAGTAAGGAACAATAGTAACCCTTACTCAAATAACGGCCCATATCGCATAAATTTATAATGCGTGTTTTTCGTTGGCCTTTAAGCGGATGCTCTTTCAGGTAGGTATCAAAACTAATAACGGAACCCGTGGGAAAGCTCGTCGGAAGACTTTTTGGGTCATCGATAACAAGGTAAAGAGCAGACATAAGCCTTAACTACCTCAAACAAGAAACGTGATTAAAGAACTGAGAACCGAGTTTTGATCTGGAAATCTGGGCGGCGAATATAGGGACAATATTCTCGCGATGCAATCTTTTTAATGAAGCAGAAGAAAGTTTTTTTGTCGAATCGCTTCGTAAAAACTAGGCATAAAAAAACCGGGCTAAAAGCCCGGTAGCAAAAAGGGGGAACTGCTTCAATAGTGGCAGCGTGACGCCACCACTGCTTACAACTAAATATTAGAAGCGGTAATCAAAGGCCACTGTCCATAATCTTGGATCCTGAGGACGTCCAGTGTATCGAGTGCTAGCAACACCGGTAACAGGCGCAACCGGGCCAGCGCTTTGAGAAAAGCTTTTCGAATCATAGCTATCGTCTTCAGTCACGTTTTTAACTGCAGCTGTTATGCCATAGCTTCCATTCGTTGATTCCCAGTTCGCAATTAAATCGACACGAGTATAAGCATCCAAAGTGGTAAATTCTCGATTGAAAATATCATCATACCGTTCGTCAACATACGAGGTCGTCGCTCCAAATACGAAGGCTCCAAAATCGGTATCCAAATAATAATTTCCGTTCAATGATAATTTATGCTCTGGTGTCTGATCATTCTCGTTACCATTAATATTGACCAAGGTATTTGTATACGAGTCGGTAACGATTACATCCTCAGTGAACTCTGTATGGTTATATGAGTACGCCGCCTTTAGTTTAAGATTATCGGTCGCCAACCAATCGATCTCAACTTCTAGTCCGTACATTTCCATATCGGTATTCACTACTTCTGACAAGTTAATTCCACTCACTGGATCTCGCCGTGAAAATAATTGCTGCAAGGAATCATACTGATAAGCGAAGAATACAGTGTTCATATTTAGAGTATCGCTGAAAGTTCCTTTCCAACCCAACTCCAACATTAAAATTTCTTCGGGATCAAATTCCGCAAAATCTTCATTTGGATCAAAAGGAATTGCCGCATCCGTTAGAGCTCGCTGAGTGGTTATATTTTGCAGTGCGCCAAGTCGGAATCCACCAGTCTTGTAGCCTGTTGCAATTTTTGCCCAATAAAGATGGTCATCACTTGGTGTGTAATCCAAGGTAATGTGACCAGAAACGTTATCCCAAGTCTGCTTATGAGTATCGTCAATACTATCGATACCATGCGTAGGGCCGGCAAGCGTCGAAAAGTCAATCGCGACACCTGGCACGCCATAGATTGCGCCACTACCATAAGTCACCTGAACTTCTGAACTCTCCATTTCATCTTCGGAATAACGCAAACCAACTGTAAGCCCAAAATCTCCACCTAGATAGAAACCAAGCTCGCCGTAAGCAGCCCAAGAGTTAGACTCAAGATAACCATTTTGGTGATACAAAATTAAATCTGGGTTCGCACCAGGAACAAAGAAAGATTGGCCAGCGCACGATGGAAACAATGGATTACATGCGACATTTGCTAATGCCGTATTAGTTAAAGATTTAATAGTAAAGGGCTGTTCATTTTCATCTTCAAAATGATAAAGACCTGCTATCCAAGTCATTCCACCTTCGTCATTCGACACAACTTGAATTTCATGAGTCGTTTGATCTTGGTATTGGCCAATATCTAAAACAGTTCTGTTAGTAGGGTTTGGTGTTCCATCATTATCGACGCCCACTTGGTCATAGGTATATCGGTTTCTATTTCCGATATATTTTATTTGTGCAAACGGCGCGTCCCAGGTGAGAAAAACTGTCGTGTTATGGGCATCATTTAGTTCAATATGACCGGGATCATTCACGGTGACATCATATTGATCACCACCTTGCACTGAAGGGTTAGGAGTCACAGCGGGATTTAAGCCAAACTGGGCCGACGATTCTAAAGAAGAACGCGTAAAGTTTGTATTATCCCAAGGCGACATGCCAGGCTCGGCATCAATCAAGACACTGCGCCCAGGAATATAATCGTAACGTAGCTCTCCATACTTCACTGCGAAGTTTAGAGTATCCGTAATATCCCAAGAAATTTGACCCTCATAGTATTCACGATCATCAGTGTCAACGTCCGCGCCTGCGTTATTATCTTGATAACCATCATGCTGGAGATCGCTGCCATATAATTTAAATCGCAAACCATCAACAATAGAACCTGACACAAGCATGTCGAACTCCCGGGTATCGTAACTCCCAACCCTCACGGAAGTCTCCAAAGTAAACTCTTCCGTCGGTTGTCGAGAAATAATATTAACCGCACCACCTGTTGTGTTACGACCGTAGAGAGTTCCCTGTGGGCCACGTAAAATTTCCACACGCTCAGTGTTCATTGGTCGTGCGCCCAATGATGTTGCTTCCGCCGTATACGCGTAGTCACTGTAAATGCCTACGCCAGGATTAATTCCGAGTGAATTTGAGAATCGTCCTACACCACGAATAGAAATTCGGTTAGGGTCTTTTCGATAAGACAAGGATGGCACTAACGCTTGATAATCTGCAGGATCACTAATATTCAACTCTTTCATTGAATCACTAGTGTATGCCGTAACTGAAGCAGCTGTATCAGACAGAGTTGCCTCGCGTTTTTCAGCAGTAATTACAATTTCTTCGAGCGTCGCACCGCCAACTTGTGTTTGCGCAACAGCACCATTCGCCGCAGCAAATAAAATGCATGCGGATGATACAACCATATGTTGCTTATTTTTCATGAAACCTCCCGTAAGTAAGGCAATGCCTTAACGCTGTTTTTATATTGTTGAAAAACATTTATTTTTATTCGTGAATAAAAACCACCTCTGAGATCGATGAATACCTGACCGAACCTCGGAAGCCCCTGACTATATGGGAAGCGAAATTGCTAAGCAATAGTCTAAGGGCATGATTTTCATTCTATTTGAGTGAAATAATTACTACTAATTTTGAAGAATAAACCAAAAAAATAAACTCAGTTAAAATAGTTTTTTTACTAAAAATTTCGTCAACTAAAAATTCGGTTTATCCTGCAATATTAAACCTGCGACTATATAATTCGAAATAACCGACATACTCGTCATAACTTTATAGCGCTAAAGAGGGCATATATGAACAAACTTTATTTTGATTTATCAGGCAAAGTGATACTTATCAGCGGAGGCAACGGGGGAATTGGACTCGGCTTCGCAAAAGCACTTGCCCAAAGTGGTGCCAGTGTTTGTGTTTGGGGCCGCAACGAAGAAAAAAACCAACTCGCTGCAAAAGTACTTGGTGAGTTTTCCGTCAAAACAAAAACTATGGTTTGCGACGTCGCTGACGAATCACAGGTCGCCAAATGTTTTGAAGAAACCTTAAATGAATTTGGGCGCGTAGATACTTGTATCGCCAATGCCGGCATTGGCTCGAAAAGAAATCGTTTTCACGAAATCCCAAGTGAAGATTGGAAGCGCGTAAATGACGTTAACGTAAATGGTTTGTTCTACACACTCAAAGCCGCTGCGGGACACATGGTGGAACGCGCAAAAAATGGTGATCCAGGTGGACGATTAGTAGGTGTTGCATCAATCGCGGCACTGTGCGGAATGGCGCAAGCGGAACATTATTCTTCAACGAAAGGCGCGGTCATTTCAATCATGCAAGGTTTAGCGGTTGAATACGCGCGCTTTGGCATCACTGCAAATAGTATTTTGCCGGGGCATATTCATACCGACATGACTGACAGAAATTACCAAAATGAAAAGTTTGTCGATGCAATTATGCCGAGAATTCCAATGCGACGCTGGGGAACGCCTGATGACTTTGGTGGTATAGCGGTTTACCTAGCGAGCGATGCTAGCGCTTACCATACCGGTGATAAATTTGTTATCGACGGCGGATTTATGATGTTCTAAATACTAGCTGTTACACTAGATGAGAATTAGTTTTTAAAACTAAGATATTTTCTGCCACAAACATTTATTACCTTGCTTGTGGCAGAAAATAAATTTCAGACATATTTTTATTACTTAAAAACTATAACTTACCCCTGCATAATAATATGCACCGTTAAAACCAAAAGGGGCTGAACGTCGATTAAATTCAAACACACCTGCTGACTGGACGATTTGATTCATACTTGAATCGACTATTGTTCCCGCACGTGACTGGCCTACTCGGTTTCTATCAGGGGTGACATCAAAAATATTGTTCCCACCAATATTTGCGCTAAATTTGTCATTAAAATAATACACAAAACGAAGATCTGTCAGAATTTTATCGCTAAATGTTTGACTTTGCCCGCCATCCAAAACTGTGTATTCACCAAATCGGTTGAAGGCTAGAAATACTGAATAATTGTCGAGACTGTAATCTGCTGAAATGTTGATTCTATCTTTAGGTTGCCAATCTTCGATAATGGATCGCGCTTGCGCACCATATATATTATCTGGCGAAACGCCTTGCAAGCCACCTGGAGAAAACACATCTTCGATCTTAGTGTTGGTAAAATTCGCCGCGAAAGTTAAGCGGAGATTCCCATCACCCAAACCAGTGTTATAAGTAGAAATAAGATCAACACCGGACGTTTCTGTATCGATAGCGTTCAAGAAAAACTGTGCGCCCGTTACTTGATTCGCCACTAAGGCGTTGTCTAAAACCGTACTACCTAAACCAGCGGTTAATTGCTCGCTAATCACAATTCGATCTTCAATGTTGATATTGTAATAATCGATTGTTAAATTCCAGCCATCCAACAACTGAAATACCGCCCCCAAACTAAAATTGACGGACTCTTCTTCTTTTAAATCTGGGATGCCGATTGCGTTTGCCAATACACTATCATTTCTAAAAGTACCCACTTCGACGGGCATGCCCATACCGTTAAATTGTGTACTTACATTATTAAAATAAAGTTGCTGCATAGATGGTGCCCGAAAACCTGTACTAGCACCGGCTCTTAATGTGACAAAATCGGAAACGAATATTCGTCCAGCTAATTTAAAATTAAATGTATCGCCAAAATCACTGTAATCATCGTAACGAACCGCCGCACTCAGTAAAACGCTCTCAGTGATTTCATTTTCCGCATCAAAATAAAGTGAGTAAACATCACGATCTTCATCAACTTCATTCCCGGGTTGAAAACCAGGGAAAACTTGAATACCCGCATTACCACCGCCAATTCCGTCAAAGTCGCCATAAGAAACAAATTCTCCGGCGTCGATACTGTAATCATCAATTCGATATTCAAAACCCCAAGCGAAGCTGCGATTACCCAACAAGGTAGACATGTCGACATTAAAAGTCGTCAAGGTCAAACCTAATTCACCGGCATCGGCCGAACGAGGGGTCTGGCTTCGAATTTGCGCTGCGGGAGTTAAATTGTTAACCGCAAGTTGAACTTGGGAAGCATTAATAGAATTGCTAATCATAAATTCAAAATCATTCCGGCCATGAGTAAGGGATACATCTAGATTTAGATTATTTCCCAGCTCGGTGCGAAAACCTCCGCCGAAAGATATATCGTCAATTTGGGTACCGATTAAAGGTAAAAAGCCGTCGGGATAAAACGCCTCACCATCATCAAGCACCGGATTGTTTGCGCCTTGATTAGCACGTCGATAAAAACCCGCGGATTCACTCTCGCGATCGGAATAGGTTAGAAAGCCGTAGAGCTCACCTTGACCTATTTCTAACTCTGCATTGAGGGCCACTGCTATTTGTTCGGAATCAGAATCACCAATTCGAAAATTTTGTCGATCGAAAGCGCGCTCACGCGCTTCA
The DNA here is from genome assembly GCF_054767315.1 of Aurantivibrio infirmus. Lineage (NCBI taxonomy): Bacteria > Pseudomonadati > Pseudomonadota > Gammaproteobacteria > Cellvibrionales > Cellvibrionaceae > Aurantivibrio > Aurantivibrio infirmus. The sequence goes on along the minus strand of NZ_BAAFSK010000002.1, from coordinate 152,378 downwards.
GTCGCTACCGAGGCAATTTGAACTCCACCAACCGTCGTACAGGTATATTGACACTGACCCGTCAAACCAGCGCGATTAGTATTTTCTCTGTCGCGGTATTCGAAACTCGCTGATAGAAATCCGTTTTGGCCCAACTCAAAACTATTACTTGCGTTTAAGGTAAACGTGTCGCCATCGCCTTCAGAGTACCCGCCATAAGAAGCATTCAGCGCTCCCAGATTAGTATCATCTTTCAAAACAATATTTATTACGCCAGCGATCGCATCAGAACCATATTGCGCCGCGGCACCATCGCGTAGCACCTCAATTCTTTTTATTGCAGCGGCAGGAATCGCGTTCATATCAACACCGGCGGAGCCTCGCCCAACGGATGTGTTCACATGAATTAGTGCGCCGGTATGGCGGCGTTTGCCATTCACTAATACGAGGGTTTGATCCGGACCTAAACCGCGCAATGTCGCCGGACGCAATGCGTCAGTACCATCGCTGATTGTTGAACTGGAAAAATTAAATGAAGGTGCAAGATTTTGTAACATCCGACCCACTTCGGTTTGACCGGTACTCACCATATCCTCAGCGCTTAAAGAATCAACAGGAACTGCAAGATCGGTTGATACTCGGCCCTTTTTTCGTGTGCCAAGAGTTACAATTTCTTCAATAGTTTGTGCTCGCGGTTCAACTTGCGCATAAACAAGAGGCGCAGAACTAACAAACAATAAGGGAACCGATGCAAAATATTTCACGAAGTTTGACAAAGATTTTTGTGGAGTTACAGAATGCAGTGTATTCATAGTTTTCTCGCAGTAGTCTTTGAAGTTAAGAAACGAATATTTTTTTAATTGATCGATACAAAGAACAAGACAGCTGAAATTAAAAACATCTTATATTTTTTATTGTGTTTACTAAGTACTAATAAGCCTTTATACAGACAAGTTATTTTTCACACAACGAATTGACGCGCCACTTCTTCTCACAACCATAATTTTTGTAAAGTTTTTGACGATATTTTATAAAAACCACTTCTGAATTTTATTGTATTGTCAACATCACATATTCAAGACGAGTTCGAGATGCTATCCATCAAATAAAAATAAGGATATTGAGAATCACGAAGCCGCTGTGCTATCTTTACGCGCCAATTTAAATTCACACCGGTTATTATCAATTCCACTGATAGACCTAACAGTGCTATCACTAGCACTGGACCAACATAGAACAACTGTTAAGGAAACATAGATGAAACTTCAAGATTCTGTAGCCATTATCACGGGCTCCTCATCGGGTATCGGTGCCGCAACTGCCATAGCGCTTGCAGAACAAGGCTGCCATGTAGTTATTACTTACAGCCGCAATTCAGAGGGTGCAGATAAGGTTGCAGATCAATGTCAGCAATACGGTGTAAAAACCTTAGTAGTAAAAGCGAACGTTGCTGAAGACAGCGACTGTTGTGCTCTTGTGGAGGCGACCCTCGCAAAGTTTGGGCGGCTAAACATCTTAATTAACAATGCGGGAACCACAAAATTTTGTGATCACGATAACTTGCAAGGTTTAGATAAACAGGATTTTCTTGATATTTATTCTGTTAACACCGTGGGTGCTTTTCAAATGATACGAGCCGCAGAAAAAGCACTCCGTAAGGAAGACATTGCACATGTGATTAACATGGCTTCGATCGCGGCAATTACGGGTATTGGCAGTTCTGTTGCCTACGCGGCATCAAAGGGGGCAATGGTTACGATGACGATGTCTCTAGCCCGCGCACTTGGTCCACAAATTCGAATTAATGCCATATGTCCCGGCTTTGTCCAAGGTGAATGGTTACAAGAGGGACTCGGCAAAGAAGCTTACGACAAATTATTGGGAGGGATGAAAAAAATCGCCCCCTTAAATGACACCGCTACACCAGAACGCATTGCGGAAACGGCGCTCGGCATTATTAGCGGAATGGATTGGAGCACTGGAGAAACAATAATTGTCGACGGCGGCACTCACTTACACACCGCCCCGCTGCGCCGATAAGAAAAAGCGACAACAAAATATTCAGATAACTTGCTTTCAAGTAATAAGTGCGCGTCACAAAACTATTTAATCATTTCTTCGGCGAGCAATTCGTAACTACGTTTTCTCGCCTCAGTATCATGAGTAATAGTTACCAGCATAAATTCATCAACGCCGAACTGGTCCGCCAAAGACAATAATTTTTCTTTCACTTGCTTAGCCGTACCCACTGCGCGCTTACTTCGATTCGATTTTATTAATTCCAACTCAGATTTTGCGTAGGGATACTCACAGGCTTCCTCAACCGATGGAAATGGCCCTGGATTTCCACTCAGTAGACGAATAAACCACAAGTCTCTACTGCTTGATAACAAAAGGGCTTCTTCTTCAGTTTCGGCGCACAAGGCAAAAATACTTAAACAGGTGTGGGGTTTTTTGCTAACCAAGCTGGGCTTAAATCGTTTTCGATACAAATCAAAAATATCGGGGTCGATATTCGGGTTAATAAAATAAGCAAAGTTATAGGGAAGACCAGCCAATGCCGCAAAAAGCGCGCTATCTTCACTAGAACCCAGCATCCACAATTCAGGAGGCACCTCTACTTTAGGGTAAGCGCGTGCGCGTTCCATCCCCTTGGTTGGGGGGTCAACGTCATATAGGAGCGCAGATAAGTCAGCGACCATATTGGGAAAGTGCTGCGGCCCAACTGTTGATCCATAACGTAATGCAGAAGCAGTAAAGGGGTCTGTTCCCGGCGCTCGGCCAACACCCAAATCCAATCTATTCGGATAGAGTGTCTGCAAGAGCTTGAAATTTTCGGCGACTTTATAGGGGCTATAGTGTGGCAACATGACGCCGCCGGACCCAATTCTTATCTGAGAAGTTTCCGCACCCAAACGTGCAAGCAACACTTCAGGCGAGCAGCCCGCTAAAGCATCTGAAGCATGATGCTCGGCAACCCAATATCGGTGATAGCCTAATTTTTCGCAAAACTTTACTAGGTCGATCGTTTCATCTAGAGCTTGTTTTGCTGTGCCGCCACTTTTTACTGGAGATTGATCGAGCACGGATATTTTTAAGCTAGACATACATTTAACGACCGATTGAGTAAAAATGGAATTGGTGAACGGCGATATTATGCATCAAGTTGACTGGCGATTGCATGAGAATTAAAAAAGCTCTAAGGTCAGCGCTGAATACTATAAACTGCCAAGCTCCAACTTTTTCAGATTTCTAAGTGCTTAAACTGGATAACTTGAACAAATCTAACACCTTGCTGACTCGGAACATAACTCACACGTGAAGTCTTCTAAACTTAATCTCAATCGCCTATTCGATTTTGCAAAATATATCGAACGAGATAGTGATTCTTCATTAGTAGATTTACAGCATCGCGATCGCGAAATAGGAATAACAGCACAACAACACTCAAAGAAAAACATGCTGCTGTACTGGCTAACTAAAATGGAGGCCAAAGCAAATGACAGTTCAGCTCAAAGCATAGAACTAACGATTAGTTTTTGGATGAGTATTCTTGGCAGCCTCTTCGGCGTGATTACAATGGCTGGCTTGCTCATAGTTGAAGATCAACGTCCAGTTAACGTCTTAATGTTTTTAACCCTATACATTGGCAGTCAAGCATTGTTGATCTGTATCACGTTATTAATCGCGCTCACACCACGCTCTTATACCAGGCTAAATTTCTTTCCCTTTGAAAATTTAAATCCCGCGCGTATTTTTTTTCGGCGGTCTATTCGGCGCTTATCTAAAGATGTTCGCTGGGAATATTTTACCGAAGTGAGCCGCTTAGCCTTACTACGATGGGGACAAGTGTTTGGCATGGCCTTTAACTTTGGCGGGATTATCGCTTTCATAGTCATATTACTTTTTACTGATCGTAGTTTTGGATGGAGCTCAACACTGAACTTGAGCGATGACGCTCTCTATAAATTCACCAACGTACTCTCCTTACCCTGGCAATTTTTTTTGCCAGACATCCTGATCTCATCAGATATCATTTCCAACACACGCTACCAATCTTTACAGACTGAATTTTCGGTCGACCAACTAGCCCTAATGCGACAGTGGTGGCCATTTCTTTTTGCTTGCATTATTTTTTATGGATTTCTACCCAGACTAATATTGTTTATTGTGTTTCAATTTAAATACAACCGAAGCCTCACCAATACATTTCTACACTACCCTGGCGCACGATTAATTTTCGACAGGATGAACACATCTGTTATAAAAACAAAAAATGATAGCTCGTCTGACACTACGTCAAAGATGTCAAAATCACAGGCAAGTACATATCTTGCTAATTCGGATAAAACAATTGTTATTAATTGGGCAGAAGCTATCGATAAGAATGACGCAAGTGAATTCCTTAGTACCCTAGGCATCAATAGCAGCAAAGTATTTACCGCTGGAATTAGCCTGGTTCAGAATAAAAAAGCACAAGAAGATATAAACAACAGTTACAAAAAACTAAAAAATATTATTGTCGCCGTCAAAGCTTGGGAGCCACCCCTGCAGGAATTGCGAGATTTCTTAGACGGACTCAATGCTTCAATACGTTGCGAGATCTTACTTGTGCCCCTCAAAGGGAAAAAAATTGGCCTCAGCGAACAAAGGGACTGGTATGATTTTTTTATTGGTGATGATCGAATAAAAATAGTTTTGGGTGGCGATATGGAAGATATCGATTCCAACGGACCAATAAGCGAGTCGAAATAACGAATATGAACATCCCACGCTTTGCCGTCGTCGGACACCCTAATAAGGGAAAATCTAGCATCGTTGCAACATTGGCGCACGATGACGGCGTTATTATCGAGCAGCGTTCAGGCTCGACAAAAAAAGCCCAAACGTTTCCAATGATCGTAGATGGCAAAACTCTCTATGAACTCATCGATACTCCAGGTTTTCAACGCGCACACGCTTGCTATGACTATCTTATCAATCATTGTAACGATGCATCACAGCGTGCAGCAGCCGTAAGAAAATTCGTCGAAGATAACCATAAAGGCGAGACCTTTACCAATGAGTGCGAGCTGCTAAAGCCCATTATTGACGGCGCAGGAATTATTTACGTTGTCGATGGCTCTAGACCCTACGGCGCGGAGTATGAAGCAGAGATGGAAATTCTTCGCTGGACCGGACAACCTAGTCTTGCTCTTATTAATCCAATAGAAGGTGATGAATATATTGCTGAATGGGAAAACGCCTTAGAACAATACTTTAAAACCGTACGTGTGTTTAATGCTCACAATGCAGAATTCTATAAACAAATTAATTTGTTAAAAATATTCGGTGAGCTAAGCGAATCATGGCAAAAACCTTTGCAACAAGCGGTAAAAGTACTGGAAGCGCAACGCCTAAGCAGTCACAAAAATGCAGCGGACACCTTGGCGAGCGCGATTGTGGACATACTCTTGCATTATGAGCGCCAAAATTTAGCACTCGGCTTACCCACTTCGCCCGTTGAAACTTTACTCGAAAAAAAATACCAAAATTACATCCGGAAAATTGAATCAACCAGTAGAAAAAAAATCGAAGAAATCTACGCTTACTTCAAGATAGAGAGGACTGAAAATGAACTTACTTTCGAGTCCACCGACTTACTTGATCAAGAAAGCTGGTATTTATTTGGCCTAAATAAAAAACAACTGCTCACTCTCGCTGCGGGCGCTGGAGCTTCTGCTGGGGCCGTTATCGATCTCGGGCTTGGTGGCAGCTCTTTGCTTCTCGGATCCACTATTGGCGGCATCACCGGCGGACTTAGCGCCTGGAAGCTTTCTCACCGCATCGCGAAATTCACCTTTAAAGGTCTTCCTACCGGCGGGCAAACATTACAGTATGGCCCCGCTAAACACCCCAATTTACCTTTCGTATTGCTAGGACGGGCATTAAACCACCACCGTTTTATTTGCAAACGAACCCATGCGAGCCAAACCAAGATGATCCTACTTGAGGACACTACAGACAACCCTCTAACATCATTCTCTCTTAGCGAGAAAACAAAGTTAATGAAGCTGTTTCAAATGATAAGCAAGCAAAAAAACCTCCTTAGCTGTCGAGAGGAATTAGCAACTATTATTTTGAGCAGCTTAATTAAAGTTGACCTAGCAAGGGAAGAATAAAACAGTAGAAACCAATCGAGCAATTAAGCATTGCGAAACTTGTATTGAACAAGAACGTTGGTATAGTTTATTCAGTCCGAATAAGACCTAATCTAATCTTTTAACATCCCTAAACACTAATTTGGAGATCACTTATGTCAATCGATGGAAACTGGGCAGTTTCAATGAGCACTCCCATGGGCGAACAAAATGCGACTGTTACTTTTAAGGCAGATGGCACAAATCTTTCAGGCAAAGTTGAATCAGCTTTGGCTAGTCAGGAATTTTCAGACGGCACGACAGATGGCAACACGGCAGAGTTTTCAATTGATATCACCAAACCCATGCCAGTAACTTTAAAATTTAACGTTGCTGCCGATGGTGACACACTCTCTGGTGAAGTTAGTCTTGGCATGTTCGGCTCTGCACCAGTGACCGGTCAACGAATCTAAGCTTAACATCAAAACTTCTACTCATTCCATGAAACACACGCGAACCATTTCTACGTTTTTTGGAACCAAGATAAGTCTAGGTAAGCAAAGGCCATCAAATGTATAAATTCGATGGCCTTCTATTTTTTGATGTTACTCAATCATGCTTAGAATTTTTAAACCGTAATTTAGAATTTCTTTCTCTCAAAATTTTTTATGATAATCGGCCTACTCGAAGCAGAAACCCTTCCGCCAAAAATTATTAAAGAATATGGCAGCTACGGAGAAATGTTTGTTACATTTTTAAATAAAACCCCAAACGACTTCTCTTTTCGATTTTACGCCGTGGATCAACAGCACCTCCCGCTTACAATCAATGAGTGTGACGCATACATTGTTACAGGCAGCCGCTACAATGCTTTCGACGATACCCCCTGGATAAATGATCTAAAAGATTTTATTCGCGAACTTTATAAAGCACAAAAAAAATGCTTTGGCGTTTGTTTTGGTCACCAAATCATTGCCGAAGCTCTTGGCGGAGAAGTAGAGCGTAATAGTAAAGGATGGGGAGTTGGAGCCAAGTTATTTGAAACGGTTCATCAACCCAGCTGGGCAGCACAAATATCTGACTGCTTTACAATTTTAGTTAGTCATCAGGATCAAGTGACCCGATTACCCTCTCGCGCCACCTTATTCGCAACATCTGAATATTGTACGATCGGCGCTTATTTTATCGATGATTTTATCTTTTGCTTGCAAGGCCATCCGGAATTCAACAGCCAATACTTGTCTTACCTCCTTACTAAGCGAAGATCAATCTTAGGTGCAAGCGTTTCAGACAATGCCTTGAATTCTTTGCTTATTTCAATTGATGAAACATATTTGCAAGCACTTGTGCTTGGATTTTTTACGAAATGATCAAGTTCAGAAAAATAATATTTATAATCTTTCTTTACTTGTAAAAAAACTAAAATCTTTGATTTAAAAGTTGACCCCGCAGTATCAATAAGATTAGTATATTTTATAGTTGTCCATTCAACCTTTTTTGATAAAGAATAATATAAGAAAATAGCATTACTTATCATAATGCAAAGTGAATACAAGCGATTTAAAGCAATAATAAATATGCCGTCGCTGCAACCCACACATAAACATACTAGTTGGTTTTTCTAAGTTGACACTGCATAAGTTTGCTCACGTGAGAAAACTTTTCCGTTCGCCAAACAACACCGATGTCAAGCTTTCTAAAATATATGTGGGTGATAAACAACTTTTAGCTGCGAACTTTAAGCATTACCACCCAACGCTAGTAACCAGCAATTTTGAAGTTGATGCCTCCATTCGCAATGACCGCATTTTAGGCAAAATAGATAAATGAAAGATTGATAATCGGCTCTAGCGTGTAGCTAGAGTTGCTCAGCAAGATTGGGTGGAATGCAAACCAATATTGGCTGCGCTCTAATTCGAGAAATTACGCTCAAAAGTATTAAACAAAAACAGGCCATGAAGGCCTCGTAATTCGTATTTACGATTTTTACAAACCAACTTTACAATCTAACTATATAAATAAAAATAAGTTGTTCAGGAGAGTATGTTTATGAAAAAGCACGGTCTATACCTTGGTCTAGCAACCTGCATGGTGGCGGTCCCCTATACAGTATCAGCTCAGGAGGAAGTCTTGGAGGAGCTAGTCGTAACCGGCTCCTACATAAAGCGTGAAAAATTTGATTCGCCTTCACCAATGGAGTCGTTTACTACTGACGACATAAAATTGACCGGCACACCTTCCCTGGGCCAGTTTGTACGCGACCTAACTTACACACAAAATACCGACGTTGTCGCCAACGTTCTGTCTGTTCAAGATGGACAACAAGACTCCAACTCAGCGAGATTTAACCTTCGCGGGCTTGGTACTGACAGTACTCTAACTTTATTTGACGGTCACCGTATGCTCGATACGGGAAACATCGGCGCGGTGGTACCTGATATTGCAACCCAAAGAATTGAGGTAGTACTCGATGGTGGTTCTGCGATTTACGGTACCGACGCGGTTGCTGGCGTTGTTAACTTAATTCCAATCAAAGAGTTCGACGGCTTCAAAGTTAGAACCTATTACAACCAGGATGAAGACGGCGATCTAAGAGAACCAAAAATCGAATTCATGCTGGGCAAGACCTTTGAAAACGGCATAAAAGCCGTTGGCGCCATTGATTACGCGAAAAAGTCTCCGCTGTTATTAGTTGACCGCCCTGAATATTTAGCTGCATATGACGATGATTTCACCACTGGGTCACCAGGAACTTGGAGAGGAACTAGTGGACTAGCGGCATTCGGTACCTATTTAGACCCTGATTGTGGTCAATTCCCGGGGCAAAATACTGATGACTCTACAGATAACGCGTTTCCAAGTGGCTACCCTGGAGCTTCCGCTTTCGGAAATCGCTGTATTGGAGAATTCGGCCAATTCCAAGATTTAGCACGAGAATCAAAAGATTTTAATGCTTACATGAACATTTCTTACGAGATCAATGACTCTATCGAAGTGGAATTCCAAGCCAACTTTAACAGACGCGAATCAATTTTAACTGGCTCTCCTTCAGTCGGGAACACAACAAGTAATGGTTTATTGGTTGTTCCTGCTAGTCATCCCGCGAATTTTCAGCCATTCGCAATTACGCCAAGAGCGTGGAGCCCGTTCCAGCAAGTTGGTCAATTGCCTTCTTTCTTATTTAGCGGCAAATCTAAAACTCCTTACGAGTATGAAACTGATCGCTATAAATTAGCTTCTTATTACGCCTTTGGCGATACGAGCTGGCAGGGTGAGACTGCCTTTAGCTTTCAACGTTATAATCGGGTTGTGGATTCCCATCAAATTTCTCAATCTAGGCTTCAGTCGGCATTATACGGCTTAGGTGGCGCCAACTGTGGTTTTGATAATACCGTGTTAATTGGTCAAGACCCCGCAACTGATCAGATCACTCTAGGTGCCGCTGTTCCTGGTGCAGGTTGTGAGTATTTCAACCCCTTTGGTACAGCTGATGTTCGTACAACAGGAACCTTCATGGGCAACAGTCAAGCTTTAGTTGATTGGCTAGTCGTGCCTGAAAGTTATGAAGACACGAGAAATTATTTGAAATATTTCCAATCCCACGTTACTGGGGAGTTATTTGATCTACCAGCTGGCCCCATACAAATGGCCTTTGGTGTGCAAGTTCGCGAAGACATTGAGCGTGATTATCAAAGCCAGCTAGAGTTAATTCGTGACGATTACAATGAACCCGATGAAGTTTTTAACACAAGCGACAGGTCTGAAGTTCGTGGAGCCTTCGTTGAAATCGACATCCCAGTTTTCGATTCCTTCACAACTGTTATCGCTGCTCGCTATGAAGACTTCGTTGATTTCGATCTAACAACTACAACTCCGAAAATCTCTTTTCGCTGGGAACCCATCGAGAATCTAGCGTTAAGAGCATCTTTTGGCGATAGCTTCGTAGCCCCAACGGCCACGCAAATCTCTGTTCAAAACAACCAAGGCTGTTCGCCTATTAATTTCGGCTTGGACCCCTTCTTGCCCGCATTTGGTCAAGGTGCACTCGCTGGAGCTGATAGTTGTCCGATTGGTAACCCTGATTTGGAGCCGCAAACCTCATACATTCGAAACTTTGGCATCTCCTGGCGCAACGATGCGTATTTCACCGTCGATCTCGATTACCAAACTATCGACTACGACGATCGCATCATTACGCTTTCAAGAACCGACGTACTTGATGAAGATTTTGCAGCATTCCAAGCATCTGGTTTAGCAACATTAGCTGACTGGGTCGCATCAGGAATGATGAACCCTCGTATTCAGCGTGGTGGTGCATTCAATCAAGTTACTGAAATATCTACCTACCCAGACAACGCTTCAGCCATTGAAGTTAATGTTATTGATTTTAAAATGCGTAATGGTGTCGACACGGATTTTGGTTACATAGGCCTAACGTTCAATGCTACTAGTTACAAGAAATACGATTACACAGGTTTCGATCAATCAACAATCAGTGCTGTATCAAACCGAAATGCTGACACCAATTTAGCTCCTCCAATCACCAGGTTGAAAATCAATACTGGCTTAAGCTGGAGAGGTGAAAAGAATAGTGCAGGTATCACACTGAACTACCTTGATTCCATTAAGTTCGATGGTACGGCCGACACTGGGGTACCAGGCATAGGCGGCGCTCCATCTGGCAATCCAAAAGCGCCCAACGCGCCTAAAAAGATAGCTTCACATACTGTTATCGACGTTCGATTTGGTACCGAATTCGATCAAGCCTTAGGCGGCAATTGGGATGTATCCGCTGGTATTCGAAACTTATTCGACAGCCAACCGGATGCCTTACCTGTATTCGGTGGTTTAGAAACACGCCTACATACTCCTTTTGGCCGGCAGTTCTATATAGACCTTACCTATTCACCAGATTTTAATTAACAGAAGTTTAAGTTAAAAAAAGGCCGCATTTGCGGCCTTTTTTTATTCCATTTAGGTTTTCAATTTTATTTAAAGATAGTCAAAGCTACGACCCTTACGTAAACTGCTGATCCTTTTATTGCAGTAATCGTTACCGTGAAAATAGTTTCCCAACAACTCCCCCCACTTCTCAAACTGGCACTCCCTGCTATGGGTGCGCAAATTGGCATGATGCTAATGGGCGTGGTCGATACACTAATGGTTAGTCAGCTGAGCAAGGAAGCACTTGGCGCAACCGCTATTGCGAATGCTTGGTTATTTTCAATTTTGTGGTTTGGAATGGGCATCATTCAGGGTATTGATCCTCTTGTTTCTCAGGCCCATGGCGCAAAGCGAGAAGATCATGCCTTGATTGCGATGAAACGTGGCGTAGTTCTTGGTTTATTAATCTGCGTTCCCTTAATTTTTTGCATTGCTTTCACCGAAGAAATTCTGCTTTTTTTAGATCAAGAAAAACAATTAACAGTGCTCGCCGAACAGTATTTGCGTGTACAAATTTGGTCAATACCTTTCTTCTTTTTGTTTATTGCGTTTCGACAATACTTGCAAGGTCGAGAAATTGTTCGACCGATGTTGTGGATCGCATTGATTGCCAATGTCATCAATGCGATCGCAAATTATGTACTTATTTTCGGCCATTTTGGTTTTCCCAGTATGGGAATCGAAGGCGCCGGTATTGCGACCGCTATTACTCGATGCTTTATGTTTTTTGGTCTTTGGTTTTGGATAATTAAGTTTAAATTGATGTCAGGATCTTGGTTACCATTGCAGCGAGAAATTTATCAGTGGTCCGAGTTTTCAAAAATAATTCGTATCGGCCTACCTGTCGCCACACAAATAGGTTTTGAAATTTTAGCTTTTTCATCTGGCACTATTATCGCTGGTAAATTAGGCGTGAGTTTCTTAGCGGCTCATTCAATTACGTTAAACATTGCTTCTTTAGCCTTCATGTTACCTCTCGGCATCGCTCAAGGTGCTGCCACACGTGTAGGGAATTTAATCGGCGCGCGGCAATTTACACACGCAAAACACGCAGCGTGGGTTGCAATTATATTTGGCGGCTTGATCATGATGATTTCTGCAATAATTTTTGTATTAATGCGCTACACCTTGCCAGATTATTACACCAATGATGTAGAAGTTATTTTAATTTGCGCGTCCATTCTCCCAATTGCTGCTGCCTTTCAAATTGTTGATGGCATACAAGTGGTTTGCTCTGGCGTACTTCGAGGCATGGGTCGACCATTGCCCTCTACTATTGCAATCATTGTAGCTTTTTGGGTCATCGGTCTCCCATTGGGGTATTGGACCTCAATCACCCTAGGTTATGGTATACAAGCATTGTGGTGGTGTCTGAGCTTAGGCTTAGCCATCGTTGCCGTCGTGTTAACCATTTGGATTTACTATCGAGGTCCTGAATTTCACGCCAAGCAATTTGAATAATTGTGTTAATAAAACGAGATGGGTTTATTTGCTTTTTCTTTACACTTTTCGCTGCATTTGTAATTCAAATTGTTTAACTACGCCTAGAGCGGCTATTTCCAAAAGGTTATGATGTTAAAAATATAATAATCCGAAACCAGAATCCCTGAGAACGCTTATGCCCTTTCAAGCACTCCATCAATTTAGTCTGACACTAAAAGCCAACGCGGTTTGGATTGGTCCACTGCTTGCCGTTGTTGTCGGTGTAGTTATGTCGAGTTATGGCTGGGAAACAAAAGGCTGTATTGCTGGTGCAGTTGCTGCGCTGTGTGCGACATGGTGGATATTCGAGCCGATTCCGATTCCGGCTACCTCGCTTATTCCACTGGGCCTTTTCCCGTTGACGGGTGTCTTAGATGGTTCGCAAGTTGCCGGTGCTTATGGCCACCCTTTAGTTCTATTATTCGTTGGCGGAAGTTTGCTATCGAAAGCAATGGAAAAAACGTCGACTCATCACCAGTTGGCTTTGGGCACTGTAAGACTCATTGGTAGCACCAGCAGTCGCCGAGTTGTATTTGGTTTTATGATTGCGTCTGCATTTTTGTCGATGTGGATCTCCAATACCGCCACCGCATTAATGCTGCTCCCCATCGTTTTAGCCGTACTACAAAAAGCAGAAGATCCCAAGTTACCAGTCCCGCTATTATTAGCGGTCGCCTATGGTTGTAGCATCGGCGGCATGGGCACCCATCTCGGCAGCCCACCTAATTTGGTATTCATGAGTAATTATGAGGAATTCACAGGCGAAACCTTATCGCTGATCGACTGGATGACTTGGGGTATACCCGTCGTTCTAGTGATGTTGCCAATCGCAGGGTTTTGGCTAACTCGGAACCTAAAGAGTGGCGGCAAAATTGATATACCCGACCAGGGCAAATGGACAACCGCACAAAAACGCGTGGTATTGGTTTTCGCGTTAACGGCTATCGCATGGATCACGCGCAGCTGGCCCAATGATGGCGGCTGGCAAGGATGGTTAAATTTACCAAACGCCAATGATGCCTCAGTCGCTTTTATCGCCGTACTATTTTTATTTCTTATTCCCGATGGCGAGAACGATGGCAAAAATGGGAAGTTGCTCGACTGGGAACACGCGATAAAAATTCCTTGGGGAATATTTATTTTATTTGCCGGCGGTCTCGCATTAGCCTCTGCATTTACAGCAACAGGAATCAGCGATTCGTTAGGTAACGCACTCGGCGGTTTATCGGCCTTACACCCCTTTGTAATTATTTTGATTGTTTGTTTAAGCGTAACTTTTTTAACCGAAATCACCAGCAACACTGCAACTGCAACAATGCTAATGCCTATTCTTGCCGCCGCTGCAATTGGTGCGGGGATTGACCCAAAGCTATTAATGGTTCCCGCTGCGCTAAGTGCAAGTTGCGCCTTCATGCTGCCCGTCGCAACACCACCGAATGTTATTGTTTACAGCGCAGATAAAATAACCGTGCAAGAAATGGCTAGAGAGGGCTTAGCTTTAAATTTAATTGGTTCGCTAGTTATCTCGACTTTAGTTTATTTTATTCTTGGCTAAGAATATTTGCAAAAAATATCCGTTGACACATTAATTGCAAATCGGGCAATTGGAATCTTTCGTCAATCGGAGCTGACGCCAGCTCATCGATTTCACGTCTAAAATTTGTAGTCGCCCAACTAAAGGCTCACCAAATTCCGCAATCAATTTTAGGCACTCGCAAGCTTGCATACTGCCGATTATTCCTACCAGGGGTGCCAGCACGCCGTTTTGCGAACAACTTAAATTTTCGTCATCGACTTCGTCGTACAAGCATCGATAACAGGGTGAATCATGTTGACGCAAATCGAAAACAGAAATTTGACCTTCCATGCGAATTGCAGCACCTGAAACTAAAGGTTTTTTATTTTCCACGCACGCCTTGTTAATCGCGAAACGAGTTGTAAAGTTATCGGTGCAATCCACTACTACATCAACATCCGCGACGATCTTTTGTAAATTCTCAACAGTTAACTTACTGCTAACAGTGGTAACTTTTGTAGAAGGATTAAGGTTTGCGATAGCTGATTTTGCGGACTCAACTTTTGTAAGGCCAATGCTGGTATTGTTGTGAATGATTTGCCGCTGTAAATTACTGAGATCAACCACATCAAAGTCCGCAATGATTAGTTCGCCAACCCCCGCCGCCGCCAAATACATTGCTACCGGACTACCAAGACCGCCCGCTCCCATAATCAGGACTTTACTCGCGAGTAGTTTTTCCTGCCCTTCGACATCGACTTCTGGTAGTAAAATTTGTCGGCTGTAGCGTAGTAGCTCGTCATCTTTCATATGGCATCTCTACTATTTCATTTGGCCCAAGGTTACTCGATCCAAACCCGCTAAATCTTGTAATGTTTTCACTCTATAAAAATTATTTTCTGTGAATATACTGCGCACCGACTCAGCCTGTTCGAATCCATGTTCCAACATAAGCCATCCGCACTCGTTTAAATAGGCGCGGCTAGTAAAAATAATATGCTGAATATCGGCGAGACCCGCTTTATCGGCCACTAATGCGGAGTGTGGTTCGAATCTCACATCACCTTCAGATAAATGCGAGTCGTTTTTATCAATATAAGGCGGGTTAGATACTATTAAATCAAAGTTTTTGTTGGTAATTTTATCGAACCAAAAACTTTGATAAATTTCAACATTCTTCAATTCGAGTTTTCTACAATTCTTATTAGCTATTTGAAGCGCTCGCACACATCTATCTACCGCAAAAATCTGCCATAAAGGCCGTTCACTAGCCAATGCTAAAGCAATAGCACCGCTTCCGGTTCCTAAATCCAATATTGCTTGCGGTTTATCCGTCAGTAAACCTAATGCAGTTTCAACCAACAGTTCTGTTTCTGGCCGAGGAATCAAGGTCGAGTTATCCACTTGCAAACTCAACGACCAGAATTCTTTTTCCCCGGTGATATGGGCTATTGGTTCGCCATCTTTCCGGCGAGCAACAAATTCAAAAAAACGATTTTTTTCTTGTTCGTTCAATACGTATTCAGGATGAGAATATAAATAACTACGCGGTCTCGATAAAATTTTACATAGCATAACTTCAGCATCTAATCGCGCCGTGTCGCTGCTACAAACCAAACTATCCGCCTCTTTAAGGCATTGTGCTACATTCAAAGCATGGGGCATTTAGGTCAATCAACACTTTATAAATCGATAATATATTCTATTTGTTAGCTTGCTAGAGACGCTAATTGATCCGCTTGAAACTCATTCACTAGTGGCTGCACAACTTGGGCGAGTTGGCCTTCCATAATTTCGTCAAGCTTATACAGGGTCAAATTAATTCGATGATCTGTCAATCGACCTTGAGGAAAATTATACGTGCGAATTCGTTCTGAACGATCACCGCTACCGACTAAGCTTTTTCGTTCATCGGAAATTTCTTTTGCCGCTTTTTCCTGCTGTGCATCTTGCAAACGCGCCGCAAGCAATGACATCGCACGGGCTCTGTTTTTATGTTGCGAACGTTCGTCTTGACACTCGACTACGAGACCAGTGGGCAAGTGCGTTAAACGAATCGCGGAATCGGTTTTGTTAACGTGCTGGCCGCCCGCACCACTAGCGCGATAAGTATCCACACGCAAATCTGCTTTATTAATATCAATTGCATCAAGATCGTCTGCTTCAGGCATAACGGCAACTGTACACGCCGATGTATGAATACGTCCCTGGGATTCAGTTTCAGGAACACGCTGGACACGATGTGCGCCAGACTCAAATTTCATTTTTGAGTAAACACCTTTACCTTCAATACGCGAAATTATTTCTTTGTAGCCACCATGGTCACCCAAACTCTGCGACAATATCTCTACTTTCCACCCTTTAGATTCGGCGTACTTGCTGTACATGCGAAACAAATCTCCAGAAAAAATTGCCGCTTCATCACCGCCAGTCCCAGCACGAATTTCCAAGAAAACGTTTTTATCATCATTAGGATCTTTGGGCAGTAACAAAGTTTGTAATTCTACTTCCAAGGGTTCTAATTTTTGGTTACAGCTATCTAATTCTTCTTGCGCCATTTCACGCATTTCAGAATCGCCTTCAGCGATCAGCGCTTTCGCTTCTTCCACATTTTTCAGCAAGTTTCGATATTGTATATAAGTTTGAACAACTGGCTCCAGTTCAGCGTATTCTTTTGATAGTTCTCGAAATTTATTTTGCTGAGCAATCACTTCAGCGTCACTCAACAAAGCGCCCACTTCGGTATAGCGTTCTTCTAAGTTATCTAATTTTTCTAAAATTGAGGTTTTCATTCATTCTCACTGTCATTTAAATCTTGTTCGCTAATATCAAACAATTCGCGGGTTAGCGTAATTATCTCAGTTCGCCCTGCTGCGCCAGCTTGTTTTAATTTTGTGGTTGGTACATGAGTTAGTTTATTCATTAAAGCTCGCGCTAATTGCTGTAGTACGACATCAGCATCACTACCGCTTTGCAAAGCACGCTGCGCTTTTTTCAATTCATCATCAACTAAGCTTTGGTTTTTAGTCCTTAGCGCTTTAATTGTCGTTACCGCATCTAATGCTCTAAGTTCGCTTTGATAAAAACCAACGCCTTCATCGACTATCACATGAGCTTTTTCTGCAGCAAGTTCTCTGGATCGTTTACTTTCGTCGATAACTTGGCGTAAATCATCCACGGTATATAAGTAGACATCATCTAACTCGCCCACTTCTACTTCGATGTCTCTTGGCACTGCTATATCAACCATAAACATCGGTTTATGTTTACGTTTTTTGAGTGCGGACTCTACCGCTCCTTTTCCTAATAATGGTAACTGGCTAGCTGTCGAGGAAATAACAATATCGGCACGATGTAATTGTTCAGGAATATCCGAAAGCAAAATTGCTTCTGCATTAAAACGTTCAGCAAGCTCTTTTGCTCTACCCAACGTTCGGTTAGCGACAATTAATCGCTTGATACCTTGGTCGTATAAATGCCGCGCGACGAGCTCGATTGTCTCTCCCGCACCAATTAACAAAGCCGTATCTTCTTTTAAATTCGAGAATATCTGCTGAGCCAACGACACGGCAGCAAACGCAACGGAAACTGGGTTTTCTCCAATTGCTGTTTCGGTTCTCACCCGCTTCGCGATCGCAAAAACTTGTTGAAAGGCGTTATGCAAGCCACTGCCAACGGTTCCGGATTCTTTGGCGACGGCATAAGCTGACTTCATCTGTCCTAAAATCTGCGGCTCACCAAGAACTAAGGAATCTAAACCACAGGCCACCTTCATCATATGCCTAACGGCTTCCTCGCCGTTAAAGTAGTAGCAGCAAGCACTAAGATCATGGGCAGACACTTGGTGATAATTTGCCAACCAATCCAAGACTTGTTCTGAAACATTCTCATCTTGCGGCGCTGGAGTGAGGTAGAGCTCCGTCCGGTTACAAGTAGAGAGTATGGCAACCTCATCAATTTGCAGACTACCAAGCGCAGTATTTAAGGCATCGGTGATGGTATCCGGTGCAAAAGCCACCCGCTCTCGAATCTCAAGAGGCGCCGTTGAGTGATTTATGCCCAAAGCCAAGAGTGTCATAGTTGGAAAATACCGCGAATACCGATAATAGGTTTATATAGAAAGTATATTTAAGCTGAGCAAAGCGCTTTACGTTTCTTACGCTTTGATGTGGATAAAGCGCAGAAGCGGATAAATTCAAGCCTTCGGCGACGCAAAATCGCGCCATTATACCTAAGAACTAAACACTGTGTTTATCGCTTCTACTATGAGGACTGTTACTCTTCATCGGTCCAGATCTGGCCCCAGTTATCACAGTGTGACGACTTAACTTTTTGGATAATGACTCTATGGCCTATACTATACGGCACCGTCACATTTACTCCGGCACCGCGCTTTTAGTGATGTTAATCGTCTTTAAGAATGAAATGAATTAGCCGCTATCGACTGAAACACTCCTACTAGAGATGTTGTCGAAGGCCACAGAATCAATTAGACAAGAGCGGTAATCGGCGATAATAAGCAAGTTGCTGGCCGCACAATCAATTAGGTCGTTATGAGAAGCATACAATTAGCAGTTTTAATGGCGTTTTTAAGCGTACTAATAGTTGGATGCTCTAGCATCGATAATCAGGATCACGCGAGTCAACCCAACAACTTAGAACCTGCCCAAGAAAACCAAGAGATTGCCAATACCCCTAGCATTAAAGAAAAACCACCGGCTAGAGAATTCCCCATTGAAACGTTTTACGCACTGTTAGTTGCAGAAATTGCTGGCGATCGTGCCCGTTACGATATTGCCCTCGCAAATTATATGCAGGAAGCTCAACGGACTCGCGACCCTGGCGTGGTTGCAAGAGCGACTCGTATAGCGCGCCTATTGAATGCCGACCAAGTTACCCTGCCTTTGTCTTTACTATGGATTGAAGTCGAAGAATATAATTCTGAGGCTTTGCTAACCGCTTCTGCGGAATTAACAAAAGTTGGTCGCCTACCTGAGGCCTTTGCAGTATCAGAAAAATTGCAGCGCATGGGTAGCACTTCAGGCTTTCAAAATATTGCTGTACAAGCGAACCAGATAACAGACATCCAGAGAGAGACATTATTAGAAAAATTCAACCAGCTCTTATTAGAATTCCCTGAAGATTTAGAATTGCTCGTTGGCAAAGCCATGCTTTTACAACAGCAACAAAATTATAGCGATGCATTAATCGTGACCGAACGAGCACTATTACTTGATGAAGATAATATTGCCGCCGCGATTTTGGAAGCTCGTTTGCTGTATCAATTAGATCAATCCGAACAAGCTCTTGATCGTTTACTGTCGTTGTTGCAAAAATCTCCAAACAATCAGCGACTTCGTTTGCAATACGCGCGCTTACTCGCAAACATTGATTTACCTCGCGCTTTAGAACAATTTCAAATTTTGGTTGACGGCGCACCCAACGATCCTGAGTTTTTATTTTCACTCGGTTTAGTGTCGTTGGAGCTAGGCGAATTTGAGCGCGCAAAAACTGCTTTTCAAACCTTGATTGAGAATGGTCAGCAACTCAATACGGCGCATTTTTATTTAGGCCAAATCGACGAGCGCACTGAAAACTTCCAAACCGCTCTGCAACATTATCTTCAAGTACAAAGTGGTGCAGACTTTTTTCCTGCACTAAGTCGAGCTATTCATATCATGGTGCAACTAGAGCGCTATGATGATACGCATGAGAAAATGCAAAGCCTTCGCGAACAACTACCTGACGAGGTCGATCGCCTGTACTTACTAGAAGCGCAAACCTTTGCGCGCTTCGATAAGCTAGATACTGCAATATCTCTTTTAAACGATGCTCTGAAAAATAATCCGAATAGTACCGACCTTTTATTCTCTCGCGCAATGATTAATGAAGACAGGGATTTTCTCGAATTAGCAGAGGAGGATTTGCGGCAAGTACTTAAATATCAGCCAAACAATGCCAACGCGCTTAACGCCTTGGGTTATACCTTAGCTGACCGCACCGATAGATTCGAAGAAGCTTATGATCTAATTACTCAAGCGCTTAATATCGAACCCAGCAACCCCGCCATTCTCGACAGCATGGGCTGGGTTCAATATCGCCTTGGAAATTATGAAGAAGCTGAATTACGATTACGCGAAGCGTTAAAAGCTTTCCCTGACGATGAAATTGCTGCTCACTTAGGAGAAGTGCTTTGGGTTACCGGGGAGACCGAACAAGCAGAAATAATTTGGCAACAAGGTTTAGAGATTAACCCCGACAGCAAAATTATTCCCAATGTGATGCAACGGCTAAAAGATGAATCTCCGTGAACACTAATTCACTTCATTTTAGATTCTCTCTCATTGTTTTTTCTTTATTAATTACTGCCTGCGCACAACAAACCTTAACGCCCATTGAAAATTTACAACGCTATCAATCTCAGCTACGGAAGATTGACGACTGGCAATTAAAAGGAAGAATCGTTGTTCGTTTTTCTGAAGAAACCGATCAAGCTCGTCTTGCTTGGAAGAACTCTTCGAGCGCATATTCAATTCGATTAAGTGGCGCCCTAGGCATCGGAACAACTTACATCAACGGTGATGAAAACGGTGTTAGCCTCGAGCAGGGTGGCAAAGCAATCGTAATGGCCAACAATCCCGAAACATTATTATTTAATGAAACCGGTTGGGATATCCCCATTAGCGAAATGAATTATTGGGTTCGTGGCATACCTTCCCCTCGCAATAAAGTCACAAGTCCGCAACTCGCTCCCGAAGGCATGCTCATGTCGATGGAGCAGTCAGGCTGGAAATTACAATACAGCAAATATAAGTCTGTAGGACGCTGGAACTTACCGGGTAAAATAATCGCTGAACGCGACGAAGTCAGGCTTACTCTAGTCGTTAACGATTGGACCCTGGATGACGTCAACTAGACCCATATAAGCAATAAATAAAAATGTCTGAACTCATTCTTCCTGCCCCCGCAAAAATTAATCTATTTCTGCACATTCTTGGGCGCCGTCCTGATGGCTATCATCGCTTACAAACCATTTTTCAGCTTCTCGACTTCGGCGACGAACTGCGGTTTGAATTGCGTCAAGGTGGGCAGATCAGTTTTTCTGCCAATATCGACGACTTGAGCCATAACGATAATTTGGTTTGCCAAGCCGCTCGAGCTTTACAACAAGAATGCGGCTCGAAATTAGGCGCGAGAATTTACCTCGACAAACACCTGCCCTTCGGTGGCGGCCTTGGTGGCGGTAGCTCAGATGCGGCAACAACCCTGCTCGCGCTTAACGAGCTGTGGCAATGCGGTCTAAATATTGACCAGCTAGCAAAAATTGGCTTGAGCCTTGGGGCGGACGTCCCGATATTCGTCCGCGGTCAGAGTGCATGGGCAGAAGGTATAGGAGAAACACTGACAGCGATGGACTTACCTTGTCCCTGGTTCGTTGTATTAAGCCCCCCAGTTATGGTCTCCACGGCCTTGGTTTTTTCCCACCCTGAATTGACAAGAGACACGCCCCCCATTACAGTAGCGGCCTCTTTTGAGCAGGGTACCAGAAACGATTGTGAGCCCTTAGTTACTAGGCTCTTTCCGGAAGTTGGAGAAGCCCTAAAGTGGCTGCAAAGACACCCTCTTAATACAGCTAAAACTGCATTAATGTCGGGTTCCGGTGCTAGTGTTTTCGCCTCTTTCGATTCAGAAACAATCGCTCAACAAGTACTCGCTGATAGCCCATGGCGAGGATTTGTAGCGAAAGGTGTAAACCAGTCTCCGGTACATCAATTGCTCGCAAAGTTTATTGGGGTGTAGCCAAGCGGTAAGGCAGCGGGTTTTGATCCCGTCACGCGGAGGTTCGAATCCTCCCACCCCAGCCATATACACTACGTAGCTGAATCGCACTAAGTAGCCGATTAATAAGCAAAGTATTCGACCGGGATTCGAACCAGGTTCGACAAATTTGTAGAAACAAATTTGCACGAGCGAAGCGAGCCCGATGGGCGAACCCCAGGACGGGGTGAGTGAATCCTCCCAAATCGTCGCAAAACGTGTCGATTCAACGACTGGTCCAGCAATTGCCAAAGAACAAGATACAAAACAAGGTACCCTCCATGTCAGACTTAATGGTCTTCACGGGCAACGCTAATCCCCAATTAGCAGAAAAAGTCGCCGCCAAGATGGGCATTCCATTGGGTGATGCCACTGTATCCAAATTCTCAGACGGCGAAGTTTACGTCGAACTGAATGAAAATGTGCGTGGCCGTGATGTTTTCGTGTTGCAGCCGACTTGCGCTCCCACCAATACCAATATTATTGAATTGATGGTGATGGTTGACGCACTACGTCGTGCATCAGCAGGGCGGATCACCGCCGTGGTTCCTTACTTTGGATATGCACGGCAGGATCGTCGAGTCCGTTCTGCGCGCGTAGCCATCAGTGCGAAAGTGATTGCCGACATGATGGTGAGTGTCGGTATTGATCGTGTACTGACTGTCGATTTACACGCTGAGCAGATTCAGGGCTTTTTTGATGTTCCTGTGGACAACGTGTATGGCTCGCCCATTTTACTCGCCGATATTGAAGCGCAAAAATTTGATAAGCCGATCGTTGTCTCTCCTGATATCGGCGGTGTTGTTCGTGCACGAGCTGTTGCAAAGCAACTTGAAATCGATTTGGCGATTATTGATAAACGCCGACCCGCGGCGAACGTCGCCGAGGTTATGAATTTAATCGGTGAAGTTGAAGGTCGCACTTGTATCTTGGTCGACGACATGGTCGATACGGCTGGCACATTGTGCAATGCCGCCGGTGCCCTGAAAGAGCGGGGAGCAAAAGCGGTTGTCGCCTATTGTACCCATCCAGTGCTTTCCGGAAATGCCTTAGCGAATATTGAAAAATCTCAACTGGACGAATTAGTCGTTACTGATTCGATTCCGTTAAGTGATCAAGCCCTAGCTTGTAAGCGAATTCGCCAGCTAACATTAAGTGTCATGCTGGCGGAAGCAATGCGCCGCATTAGCAATGAAGAATCTTTGAGTGCGATGTTTAACTAAAACATTACACTTAATTTACCGAACACTCACCGAGTGTTTTTTATTAACCTCACGTTTCGTCGGTCGCAGACATTCGTGATATTTAGAGGATAAGGCTATGTCTAAGCAAGACTTTATATTAAACGCCGAAGCCCGCAATGTCGTAGGGAAAGGTGCGAGCCGCCGCCTACGTCGCGAGGCACAATTAGTACCGGCAATTATTTACGGAGGCAGCAAGAAGCCTGAGAACATTAGTGTTTCTCATAAGGATTTTCTTAAGCACCTGGAGAATGAAGCTTTTTATTCACACATCATCACCATTCAACAAGGTGATTCGAGTCAAGATGTGATCTTAAAAGATCTCCAGCGCCATCCCGCCAAGCTAAAAATTATTCACGCGGATTTTTTGCGCGTTTCTAAAAACAAAAAGCTGCAAACTCAAGTTCCATTGCACTTTATTAATGAGGACACGTGTGTCGGTGTCAAAACTCATGGCGGCATCATTGCTCACACTAAAACTGAATTAGAAATCAGCTGTTTACCTGCTGACCTACCTGAGTACATCGAAGTCGATATGGCAGCGGTTGAGATCGGGCAAATAATTCACATCTCTGATTTGACTATGCCTAAAGGCGTTGAGTCCGTTGAACTTTCTCACGGCCCCGATCACGATCTACCAGTAGTAACCGTGAACAAGCCGAAAGCAGTCAGCGAAGACACTGATGATGCCGGCGCACCTGAAGCAGATGAAGAGAGCAGCGAAGACTAAATTATTGCTGATCTCCTACCAAATCTTCAAAGTTAATTTTCAAGGCTGTATTTGAAAGTAAACTTTGACTGCAAACAAACAAAAGTGAACCTTAACACCGTTCACTTTTTTTCCATTTACATGCGGTGAATTATTTTGAGTATTAAACTCATCGTCGGTCTAGGGAACCCTGGCCACGAATACGAAGACACTCGACATAACTCTGGCGCCACATTTGTTGCGCAACTTGCACACAAGTTCAACGCCTCTCTATCGCCGGAAACAAAATTTTTTGGTCTAACGGCTCGCGCCCGCATCGCTAACAAAGATGTTCGCTTGCTGTTGCCAACGACATATTACAATAACAGTGGTCAAGCTGTTGCGAGTTTGGCAAACTTCTTTAAAATTTCCCCAGAAGAAATTCTCGTCGTTCACGATGAGCTAGATTTACCACCGGGTACAGCACGCTTAAAACAAGGTGGCGGTGCCGGTGGTAATAACGGCATCAAAGATATTATTAGCAGTCTTGGTAACCAAAATAGTTTCAACCGCTTACGAATTGGGATTGGCCACCCTGGCTCAGCCGCTCAAGTCACTAATTATGTTTTAAAAAAAGCGAGCGCGTCAGATCGAGATTTAATTGAAGACAGTATGCTTAACGCTACCTCAGTCCTCCCTTTTGCTGTTGATGGAGAATGGGAAAAAGCAATGAATGTACTGCATTCACAAACAAAAAAATAAGTGTACTAAGCAAGATTAGCTTGTTACCTCAACACCCTTCAGCGTAGAGAAATATTTATGGGTTTTAATTGCGGCATCGTCGGCCTTCCCAATGTTGGTAAATCAACTTTATTCAACGCTCTCACTAAAGCGGGTATCGGTGCAGAGAACTTTCCCTTCTGTACTATCGAACCTAACACTGGAATTGTGCCCGTACCAGATCCACGTCTGGGGAAGCTGGCCGAAATCGTTCAGCCCGAAAAAGTCATTCCTACCACCATGGAGTTCGTCGATATTGCAGGCCTAGTCGCTGGCGCATCCAAAGGTGAAGGGCTAGGGAATCAGTTTTTAGCAAACATTCGAGAAACCGACGCTATTGCGCACGTAGTACGCTGCTTCGACGACGAAGACGTTATACACGTTGAAGGAAAAATTGATCCCGCTGCCGATATCGAGGTCATCAACACTGAACTCGCCTTAGCGGATTTAGAAACGGTTGAAAAAGCGATCGTGCGGTTTAGCAAAGCTGCGAAAGGACAAGACAAACACGCCATTGCAATCAAATCTTTACTTGAAAAAATATTACCGCATTTGAATGAAGCAAAACCCTTGCGCTCCTTTGACTTAAACAATGATGAATTAAAGTTGCTAGGTGAACTGTCTTTGCTCACGCTCAAGCCAACCATGTACATTGCCAACGTCGACGAATCAGGTTTCACCAACAATCCGCACTTGGATCTAGTCACGAAAATTGCTACCGCAGAAGGCGCTATCACCGTCGCCATTTGTAATAAGCTCGAAGCAGAAATTGCCGAGCTAGATGAAGCCGATAAAATCGAGTTCTTAAGCGAGCTCGGCATGGAGGAAGCAGGGCTTGATCGCGTAATTCGAGCCGGCTATGAATTATTAGGCCTCCACACTTACTTCACCGCAGGCGTAAAAGAAGTGCGTGCCTGGACCATTCCTAAAGCAGCAACAGCACCTAAAGCCGCAGCGAAAATTCACACTGATTTTGAAAAAGGATTTATCCGAGCCGAAGTCATCGCCTACCAAGATTTTGTCGACAACAAGGGCGAGGCGGGCGCTAAAGATGCCGGAAAATGGCGCTTAGAGGGCAAGGAATATATCGTTAAAGACGGGGACGTTATCCACTTTCGCTTCAACGTTTAAGAACCACAAGAGGCGGCGAATAAAATATTTCACCCCAGATAAAGTATTTTATTCGCAAACTTAAAGCAAAATTCGAGAGAACTGATAGTGATGGAGAATAATCTCGCAATTAGTTTTATCTCTTTAGGTGGTCTCCTTCTCGCTGGACTAGCAATGCAGTGGCTGGGGCAAAAAACTGCCATTCCCCGTGTTACCTTATTAATTTTTCTCGGACTTATTGCCGGCCCATCGGGTTTTAATCTAATCGGCGAAGTCGCACAGAATGCTTTTCCTTGGATAAGCCATCTTACTCTTGCAATGGTGGGCTTTTTATTAGGTGGAAAATTACACCGCCGCTTTTTACGCCGCCAGGGTAAATTTATTATTAGCGCTTCGCTGTGGATTACCTTATTAACTTGGCTTACTGTCGCCGTTGCCATTGGACTATTTACGCAGAACTGGGCTTTGGCTGTTCTCTTAGCAGCGGTTGCTACTGCAACAGACCCTGCCGCCATCAGCGACGTCATTACAGAGCTCAAACTTTCCAGTAAATTTGAAAATTTGTTAATAGGTATCGTTACTTTAGACGATGTATGGGGTTTATTATTATTTAGTACTTCACTAGTGATAGCTAATTTCTTTATCGATACCAATACACAAAGCGTATTGATAATTTTATGGGAATTGGTGGGTTCAGTTGGACTCGGGTTAATCATTGGATTGCCCTTCGCCTGGATCAGTGGCCGCTCTTCCGACGGAGAACCTTTATTAGTAGAAGCGCTCGGCGCCGTTATACTTTGCGCCGGAGTCGCAGTTTTCTTCGAGTTATCTTATTTGCTAGCTTGCATTGCAATGGGAGTAACTGTGACCAATGCAGCTCGCCACCACAAGCGCCCATTCCATTCGATCGAACAGATAGAATGGCCTTTTATGATGTTATTTTTTATTTTGGCTGGCGCATCGCTGGAAATAGAAAAAATTGGCGAGCTAGGGCTCTTGGGGGGTATTTATATTGCCGCAAGAATCATTGGACGACTTATCGGCGCTTGGTGTTTTGGTGTGCATCAAAACTGGCCGACACGTCGCAGTCTCGCACTTGGTCAATCTTTACTTCCGCAAGCAGGTGTGGCCATTGGTATTGCTTTGGGCGCCTCGCAAATATTTCCAGATCTAGCAGAGTCTTTATTGACATGCGCCTTAGGGGCGACCATTTTATTTGAATTAATGGGCCCACCTCTTGCCAAAAGAAACATCATTCAGCAAGCCAACTATGAAAACGATGCAAAGAATGAAATAAATATTTAAGCGCTAGTCTCTAAATCTGTCACCACACCATTCTGGCCAATTATGGTTTAATCACCAGTACATCGGTGCGCAAGTTATGAATAACGCGTTCAGCCGTATTGCCAAGTAATAAACCTTTTACACCCGTGCGCCCGATACTTCCCATCACCACTAAATCTGCTTTTAATTGATGAGCTAATTTTGGGATGGTATCCGCAACATCTCCTGCAACTATATTTTTATTAGCTGACTTTATCTTACATCTGAGAATGACCTTATCTAAAACTTGCTCCATTTTTTTGCCTTTTTTTGCAAGAACATCAGATGGCTCAACGATGTCTAATTCAGTCAAGGCTTTGGTAATAGGAATACTATAAGCAACATGTAATGCCGAGTTATTCTTAGCAGCAAAATGTTCCGCAGTTACAAGAGTTTTAGTGTTAATCTTTTCCTGATTCTTGTTCTTTTCAACTAAATCTACAGTTGCCAAAATCCTAGATTTCGCCTTCCACTTTTTCGCCGACGCGATGAGCACCGGACAGTTTACTTGACGGATAAGCTGCCAATCAGTCGGCGTATGAAACATATTTTCGGAACGATTCCCTGTTTTAATTACCAGATCAACTTTTTTAGTGTCGCAATTTTGCTTTACCCATCTCGCAATATCATGATCAACAACAATAGTGCTTTTTACTTTCAGTGACTGATTGAATTTCTCGGCCAGTTGATTTTTGACATTATCTGCGAGGGACACATTGTTATTTTCTGTGAATTTTTTGCCATAAACCGCATTAACAAAAACAACCACCTGAATTTTTGCCAAAAAAGGCAATGCTATACGATTAGCTTTTTCAAGCAATTTTCCGGAAGAATCATTGTGATCCCAAATAACCAGTATATTTTTCATAATATTTTCTCACTCAATAAAATACAAAATACTAAACATTCATTTAATTAAATTTAAAAGGTTTACAATACTACGCTACTTCCTTGTGCTGGAATATCCACCTTAACTCCATGATCTGACCACAATTTCCAGGAAAGTGCTTCAAGTGCCTTTGGCTCTCCGTGAATCAAAAAAACTCGTGGATCAGTTTTAAACTGGCAAAGCCATTCGACAAGCTCAGTCTGGCCAGCATGGGCAGAAAATCCACCGAGCGTTTCGATATTTGCTTTAACAATGAACTCCTCATTAAAGATTTTTAGCCTTTTAAGCCCATCGACAAGTAAACGCCCCATAGTCCCCGCGGCCTGAAAACCAACAAATATTACTGTATTAGACTCATTCCAAATTCGTTCTTTAAAATGATAGCGAATTCTCCCTCCGGTACACATACCACTACCAGCGATAATAATCGCACCACGAGATATTCTGTTGATAGCCATTGATTCTTCAGGTGTAACAGAAAGGTTCAAAGTAGGTAAGAATTTTTCGAGAGATTGACGATCATTTTCATTCAAACACTTTATGTCTTCGTCATCCATAACATGGAGCCAGCGGTCATAGACCTTGGTAACACGAATTGCCATTGGACTATCGAGAAAAACTTGCCAATTATCTAACTTTCCTTGGTGATATAAGCAACCTAGATGAAAGATAATTTCTTGGGTACGACCAACAGCAAAAGCCGGAATCATTACGTTTCCGCCTTTTTCCCATGTTTCATTTAGTATTTTCTCTAACTGCTCCATAGTGTCGTCGAGCGTGCGATGATTTCTATCTCCATAAGTACTTTCCATCATTACAAAATTTGCTTCGTTTAAAAACGTAGGATCGTTCATTAACACCGAATTTTTCTTTCCCAAGTCTCCAGAAAAAACTAATTTTTTGGTTTCATTTTTTTCTTTTATTGTCACTTCTACAATAGAAGATCCAAGGATATGGCCAGCGTCAAAAAATTGAACGGATAGCGAATCACCTACACTCTGTTGTTTTTTATAAGGCATTCCTACACATTGCTTAAGTGTTTTTTGAACATCCGCTTTAGAATATTCTGCTTTCAGTAACTTACGCCCACTTCTTTCTCTGCGACGGTTTTCACGCTCGAGATCTCGCTCATATAAACCAACGGAATCATTTAGCATGATTTCAAGTAAGTCAGCCGTTGCAGATGTACAGTAAATAGGGCCGCCAAACCCTTCATGGACCAGCTTAGGTAATAATCCGCAATGGTCGAGATGGGCGTGGGATAAAATTACCGCATCGATTTCATGGGGGTCAAATGAAAAGCTCTCTTTTTGAATGCGATCAACGGCATCTCCGCCCTGATGCATTCCGCACTCCATTAAAACTCGGCCAATACTAGGAGACTCCAATAAGTAACAAGAACCCGTTACCTCTTGAGCCGCGCCGAAAAATGTTAGTCGAGCCATGTTATCTCCAAATCAAAGATCGTCATAATTCATCACCAGGAAACTCATCTGCCCAGCCTAAGCTATAAACGTCGAATTGAACCTAGAAGGCATCAATTTCAAAGCAAAATATCGATAATCTCTACACCCATTGATCAGCATCAAGTACCAGTGCCAGAAGGTCGAAAAGCGGTTTCATCTGTGAAATGCTAAACAACAGAAGCCCAAAAATAAGCCGAATAAACTGTTTAAAGACAAGCACTGCTCTCTTGACAAGGTAGGGCCGATTCATCAGAATGTCGGCCCGCGATTTTGGGTAATGGCAAGGTAGCTCAGCTGGTTAGAGCACAGCATTCATAATGCTGGGGTCGGGAGTTCAAGTCTCCCCCTTGCTACCATTCCCTCATCAGCCCATCTCCAGCCAATTAAAGTAAGACTAGTATTGCTCTTCTCGGGTGGCAATATGCCGATAGGTTTCTACACTACCATCCTTCTTTAACAGTAATACATCATAAGGGCTAAAGCGCTCTTCGACTTCCATGCCCGGGCTACCGACAGGCATTCCGGGAACCGCCAAACCTAATGCATTCTCTGGCGGACTCGCCAAAAAGTCGGATATTACATTTGAGGGGATATGCCCCTCGAAAACATAACCTTGCTCCGATACAGCGGTATGACAAGATTGCCATTTAGTGTCGATGCCTAACTCGGTTTTTATTTGATTTAAGTCTTCTGGATGATGAACCCGCGTAGCAAAATTATTATCTTCCATATGGGTAACCCATCCGCCACAACAACCACAAGATTCTGTTTTATAGACATCGAGAGTTTTAAGCTCGCCACTTTGACTGTTATTTTCTTGCTCCACTCTTGCGCTAACATCTGTACCCATATTCTCACCAGTGTTGGTGGCAAGTGAAGTTAAGGTTTCAGCATCAGGCTCAACTTGTTGGCTACAAGCAGTTGTTAATATAAGCAGCGAGACAATAGCGAACAAAGAAGATATACGAATATTCATTTTTGCTACCTTTATAAATTAGTAGAGTTTTGACTTACGAAATAAATACGATTTTACCTAAAGCATACTAAACGATGAAAACACTAAAAATATTTCCATGGAATTTGCTCGTAATCTCCACCGCCACGTAAAGTATAAGTTCTGGAAAATTGTGAACGGCTACCGGCATACACTGTCTGAAAATTTCTTTCTCTCATAACTTGCATTTTGGTCAAAAACCTCTCGCAATTCGCATTATAATTCTCACCGTGGGCATAAAAAATTCGGAAGGTTTCTTCGGGAAAATTCTCAAGCGTAACAGTGCTACCACCTCGAATATAAAAAAATCCAATATCTTTTTCTAAAGTATCTTTTAGCTTTACTATGGCATCGACCGCAGAAGGATTAACAACAACCAAAACGTACCTACCTTTACTGTAAGGTATAAAATGCGTCCCATTTTCTGGCCTACTCGACGCACCTAAAATACTACAACTCTTTATATAAGCTTCTTCACCACTGCCTTCATTAAGCTGCCCCCGAGGAACAAAGCCCTCGTAACCTCCCAAATCCAAAACCGCCCAGTTAGCTTTAGATCTCTCATAAATCATTCGTACATCATCATATCTATCAAAGCTTTTTAATACTTGTGAATCTGGATCAGCTTCCAAGGTGACTTTAATATCTCTATTCGCATGCATTAATCTCGTTTCGCTAGGGTCATCAATCTTCGGCTTACTAACTAGCGTCGAAGAAATCAGCAGCAAGCCCAGAGCAATGCCAATTGCGGTAAAAGCAAGAGGTAAATAACGACGAGTATTTTTTGCAGGTTCTTTATCGAAAGAATCTTTCTGATAACTACTTTTACTTTCTGCCTTAACGACAATTTGATCTTTATCGCTACGAACAAAATCAGAATATACTTGATCCCAATTTGACGTTTTATTTAGGCCGAAATGCGCTCTTATATAGCCGATCGAATCTACGGCTTTATAAACGCGATCATATTCAATTTTTTTATTTTCATTAAGAAGAATCGTATATGCAGCTTCTTTATCTTTTTCACTGCCACCTTCACAATTGTGAATCTTAACCGGATCGGATTCGCAGGGTTTAAGATTGTTGCGACGATACAAGTCTTTCATAGCTTTAAAGTCTCGTATGCGTGTCTAATTCGTAGAAATGCCAATTCTGCTGCTTCAATAGAATCACTGTCTTTGTCTTGATGCCGATCAGGGTGGTGATGTTGCGCTAGTTTTCGGTAAGCGCGCTTAATCTCTAAAGCTGATGCTTTACGACTTACGCCAAGAATTCGATAAGCTTCCGACTTCCCCATAGTCTCTTTTGACGCGGTGCTATCTTCCCATCCAGTGCTCTCATAGGGGTCGCCTTCTTCTTCGAACCACCAATCAACTGAACTAGGATCGCCCAATTCGGGCAGCGCCTCGCCGGTTTTTTTAAGAAATTTCTTGGCTAAATATTCTTTTGGAAAACCCAAAAGATCTGAGCACAAACGCAGGATGTGGTTCTGTGATATTGATATATGCCCGCTGACAACCGACATACCGATGGCGATATCGATAAAAAAATCTCGCTCTTCATTTTTCAATTGGAATTTAAGTGCTTTAAATGCGGCGATCAAGCTATCAATTTCATTGTCCGCCACAGTTCTCATAAGTTTTTCGTAGACCGCGGAATCCGCAGCCAAACTTCCGAAATATTTATGAATAAATTCATGTTCTTTTATATCAACCGCGCCATCACTAGCTGCGATCCAAAGCAAAATAAAAGTTACACAAATATCTATTTGCTGATCTTGCTGAGCAATCAATTTATCGAATGTCGCACTCATATGATACTTTTACCGTGATACCTATTTTAATTATCTCTAATTAGCTTGCTGCGTGGCTATGGCGCTTAGGGTTAATAGTATAGGAGAAAAACATTAAAATACTGCCAACAATAACGTAAAAACCACAAAAATTCATTGTTGCAGCCAACGACACATTGTTATCAAATAACTTGTCAAATAAGGTCGGCGACAAAGCTGTTGCGAAAACCATTAGTGCGATATTCATTGAGCGGATGGCACCCAAATTTTTAGTACCGTATATTTCTGGCCACAAAGATCCTGTGATTGGTGGACTGCTGCCAATGCTTACTGCTAATAGGCTCATCATAACCAAAGCTACCCATTGTCCTTGATAGTTCCCGACGATAAATAACGCGAGAGCCATAGGTAGGGAAAAAAACGGTAGTAGATTTACCGATTTAAATCGATCCACCAGCAAACCTGACACCAAAGAACTCGCCCAATGGAACCCTCCATAAACGATAAAACAAGTGGCGAACCACTCAGGCGTCCAATTCATACTCTTAATGATAAAAGGCTGCTGAATAAAAATACCCGTCACGACGAAGGGGCCAGCCATTATGCCGGGCAAAACCAGCCAATATCGATAATCACTTAAGACCGCTCGCCGTCCCGCAGATTTTACATTTGGTTGAGATGTATTTTGAGTACTACCTCCAACTTTGTCATTGACGCTTTGCTTTATCTCAGCCTCGGGAAATCCTTTCCTGATTAAACGAAATGCCAGGGGCATGAAAATCAAAGGGATACTCAAACCGACAAAGATAAAAACCGTGCGCCAATCAAACATCAGAATTAAAAACACGGCTAACTTAGGCAATATCATTTCACCCACGGGTACGCCTGATGAAACAATCGATATCGCTTTTCCTCTATCTGCATCGAAACTTTTTGCCGCCATTGTTACGCCAGCGTGCGGTAAAAGCGCTTGACCAAATAATCGCAATAGGAAAAATCCGAGCAATAGCGACGCCATATTCTGAGCTTGAGAGAGTATTACCGTGGCGAAAAAAAGTCCAAGTGCAATAATTAAGCTGAAGCGCTTAAGCGGAAGACGATCTATTGCACCGCCAAACCAGGCGACCATAACCGCGCTAGCCAATGTTGCTATCGAATAAATTAATCCATAATCTCCGGAAGACAGAGAAAGAGATTCTTGAATCCCCTCTCCAAAAGAGCCAACAAAGAACGACTGACCGAAATTACCCCAGAATATCGCGATAAAACTGAAACCCAAAATCGCTTTATTGCTGAATAAAAAATTCCAATATGTATTCACTAATACTCACTAACTTTTTATCTACGTAAATATTTATTCACTTCACCAACATTAAACGGTTATTATAATTTCAAAGTTATAAAAGGCACTGTTGTTATAAATACAACAACGGCGAGAAAAAACATTGCTGTTAAAAACCAAAATGGTCTGGTTTTAAATCTATACCAAAGTGTCTCAGCTTCACCCGCTAACTTTTCTTGCTCAAATTTTTCTCGCATTCGAATTGATCGCGAAGCGGAATACTCGTCTAGTAAACTTTTAGCGTACTCGCTTTGCGTTTCGTCATTCACCCAAATCCCTGCGATAGAAGTACCGAATATTCCCGAATCTGTCTCGTAAAACAAAATTTCGTTTTCTCGCAGTAAAAGACGAACCTCATCCGCTTCTTCAATCGTCACATTATGTAGGGGAAACACTAAACTCATATCAGCTCACTACAGTTAAAAAGTTTTATATGAACGATCTCGGTACAAATTTCAGGACTTGCTAATTCGCTGCTTCCCCATGTTATTCTTGAGGGCCACAGTGTCGAATCGCAGGACTCTTCCATGAAAACTTTAGATGTGATGAAAGCTCAATTTGCCACAAATATTAGAGGTGAACGTAAGAACTATAGAATTCTCGTTGTTCTAGCATTACTCATTACATCGCTTGGCGCTCAAAGCCAAATGATTCAGGACCCCGCTAAAAGCGGCGATACCGACTTATCGTGGTTCGGCATTATACACCCACCTGGTTTCAAAGCTCATAGCGTACCGTTGATTTTGAGCGATAGAGGCCCTCGGCCTGTATTCGCCCCAGAGGGAGAAGCCGATTTTGAGCATCTACGAGGAGCAGAAATAAAAAAAGATTTGGCAGCTGTTATAGAGTTTTCGAAACAAAGCAGAGACAGCAATGAGATAGGTTCAGGCCAGCTATGGGGACGCTTATCGGGTTTCAGTTCCGGCGCAAATACTGTTAATTGGGCTCTTGGCAAGTTCGCAGAAGCAGGCATTACAGAAACAAGCCGCCAATCCTTTAACCAAGACGCTGATAGTGAATTCTGGATGCCTCTAAGCTGGAAGCTCACACTTTTGGCCAACAGTAAATTCGGCGAAAAATCCAAAGACATAGTGCTTGAATCGGCCATGCCTTTGTCACCATCCAGCATACCCGGCGGAAAGCTTAAGGCAAACTTGATCTACGTTGGTGGCGCTAGCGCTGCCGAGTTAGAGAAGGTAGATGTTGCTGGAAAAATTGCAGTGCAGCGAGTGATACCGCAAGGGCATTTGGTATTTGAACGTCAGCCCGTTGTTCCCAACTCTCGAGAATTGTTTTCCCGTGGAGCTATCGCAGTGATCAATGTGATTCAGCAACCGGGTAACGAACGTGCCATCGATTTTAGAAATTGCGGCGGGCCTTGTTTTAATTTAGGCGGAAGAGACGGGCATTTCTTACTCTCGGTCATGAATAAAGTGACCGAAAAATCGCTTAACCCTGAACTGAAAATGGAAATTCAACTACAAACTGAGCTCCGATCGAATCTCAAAGCAACGAACGCGATAGGGGTTATTCCAGGAAAAGGAGAACAAGAAATTAAAAGAAAAAATATCATTGTTAATGCCCACACCGATGCCTGGTTCGATGGGGCGGGGGACAATGCTGACGGCCTGGCGGTAATGATCGCCTTAGCTAAACATTTTTCAAAACCGAAATATCAACTTCAGCGAGATATCATTTTTGTCGCGAGTGCTGGCCATCACTCGCCGGGTTTAAATGGACCGAGAAATTTTGTTGCAATGAATTCTGAAGTTGCCAAAAGTTCTAGCCTTGTCATCAACATTGAACATGTCGCGCAGCGAAATATTTCTCCTGCGCGAAGCTTATTTGAAGATGGTTATCGTGAATATATCGCCGATGCAAACGAGGCGCCAATTGTCGCCGGTATATCTAATCAGAGTCCGTTTTTGAAAAATTTATTTGATATCGGCGTAGAACGCTATGGAACGAACTTCGTCTCAGGCGACTCAAGTATGGCAAGTGGCGAAGGTGGAGGCTATAGAAGTATGAATGTACCTATCGTTACAACTATGCAGGCACCACCGTTATACCACACCAGCGGTGAAGTTCTTGAAGTCATCTCAGAACCTGGTTTAGAACGCATAGCGCGCTTTTTGGCGTTTTTTATTAAGGAAGTGGACGCAGCTACTGAAAATGAAATTAACCCTTAGCATCGGTATTAGAAACTAAGAGTGTATTTTTCCCCACAATAGCGACACTAGCTTAACTTTTAAGGCGATACCCGGTTTTAAATATCCACGTGGTTATCGCTAAACATATCCCAAGAAACAGCAATATCATCAACAAGCTGATACCCACGCTAACATCAGAAATCTCATAAAAACTCCAACGAAAGCCACTCACCAAGTACAACACAGGATTAAATAGTGTTATTTTTTGCCAAACCGGTGAAAGCATACTGATCGAATAAAAACTTCCGCCTAAAAACACCAAAGGCGTGACGACAAGCAATGGGATAAGCTGTAATTTTTCAAAGTTGTCCGCCCAAATACCAATGATAAAACCAAACAAGCTAAAAGAAATTGCCGTAAGCACTAGAAAAAACAACATGATGAAGGGATGCTTAATTTCAATAGGAACAAAAAGCGCTGCCGTCGCTAATATAATAAGACCTAAAATAATTGATTTCGATGCTGCCGCCCCAACATAACCTAAGAGAATTTCTGTCATTGAAATAGGAGCAGACATGACTTCAAAAATTGTCCCGGTAAATTTTGGAAAATAGATCCCAAAGGACGCATTCGAAATACTTTGCGTTAACAGGGACAACATAATCAAACCAGGCACCAAGAATGCCCCGTAACTAATACCATCTACTTCTTGGATTCGTGAACCAATAGCGGAGCCAAACACGACGAAATAAAGTGACGTAGACAATACAGGTGAAACAATACTTTGCAGCAAGGTCCTCCAGGTTCGGGACATCTCAAATCGATAAATTGCTTTAACTGCATAAAAATTCATTTTGATTCCTTAACCAGCTCAACAAAAATTTCTTCTAAGGACGTTTGTTTGCTTTGTAAATCTTTAAGGCCAATTCCCGCCTGCCGCAGATCCTCTAGCAAGGATGCAATACCTGTATCATTTTCTTGAGTGCTATAGGTATAAACAAGTTGATTGCCATCATTTTTAATTTCGATATCGTGATTCTTAAGCGAATCATGAAGCACGCTGACGGCAGGCTTAACATCTATACTTAGTTGCCGTTTTCCTAGTTTTTGCATCAAGGCTTGTTTTTCTTCAACAAGAATAAGCTCACCCTTATTTATAACGCCAATACGGTCTGCTATCTCCTCCGCTTCTTCAATATAATGCGTCGTCAGGATTACAGTCACACCTGCAGCACGAAGGTCTTTAACCAAACGCCACATGTCCTTACGCAGCTCAACATCCACTCCGGCGGTGGGCTCGTCTAAAAATAAAACTTCAGGCTCATGAGATAACGCTTTTGCGATTAAGACTCTTCGCTTCATGCCGCCAGACAAGGTAATCATCTCACTATCTTTTTTATCCCAAAGAGATAAATCTTTTAACACTTTCTCAATGTGTGCTGGATTAGGCGCTTTGCCAAACAAACCCCGACTAAAACTAACTGTCGACCATACTGATTCGAACGCGTCAGTAGTGAGCTCCTGCGGAACCAGGCCGATAAGTGCTCGAGTTGCACGGAAATCTTTTATGATATCGAAGCCCGCCACTTTAACGCTACCTTCACTGGGTTTAACGATTCCACAGATGGTAGAAATCAAGGTTGTCTTCCCGGCTCCATTTGGGCCCAGCAAGGCAATGATTTCACCTTTTTGAATATCAAGGCTTATGCTCTTTAAAGCGCAAAAGCCTCCGGCATAAAATTTACTGAGCTTATTAATTGAAATTATGGGATCCATGATTCCTGTCTTACCAACTATTCATTGTTATAAGCGAGAGAAACGCAAATATTCCACATAGAATATTTCTCTAACGCGCTGAGGAAATATGTATTACATAAAAATACGAATCAGGGGCAGGAGTATGCAGATTCTATTTTAGAAAAACAATGGAAGTATAAAAGAATAGGTCAAGGAGAGACCTATTCAGAATTTTTTTAATAACACTCTACTTTGAATGTAAGCGTACGGGTAATTCCGAATAACCTTTAACAAAACTTGAATAAATACGTACCGGCTCACCAACAACTTCGATTTTTTGAAAGCGCTGCATTATTTCTTCCCAAAGCACGCGCAACTGCATCTCCGCTAAACGATTTCCCATACACCGATGTATACCGAACCCGAAAGACAAATGTTGTCGCGCTTTATCTCGATCAATTAAAAATTGATGAGCATTCTCAATCTTTTCTTCGTCGCGATTGCCTGAGACATACCACATCACAACTTTGTCGCCGGCTTTAATGTGTTTACCATTTAACTCCGCGTCGACCTTCGCGGTTCGGCGCATATAAGCGAGAGGAGTCTGCCAACGGATAATTTCTGAGACCATATTTGGAATCAGATTAATGTTTTCACGTAATTTTTGGTATTCCGCAGGGTTCTCATTGAGTGCAAGTACACCACCGGTAATCGAATTTCGCGTCGTATCATTACCACCAACAATTAGCAGCAAAACGTTGCCTAAAAACTCAATCGGTGGCATGTCACGCGTTGCTTCACCATGAGCCAACATCGATATTAAATCCATATCATCGCCAGGCTCACTGTTAACACGATCGTTCCATAGTTTTGTAAAATACTGGTGGCAATCTTGAAGTATTTCCCAGCGCTGCTCATAAGAATCGATAATACCGTTGCCAGGCAAAGAAGTTGCAACGTCGGACCAAAAAGTGAGTTTATGGCGATCTTCAAATGGGAAATCAAATAAAGTCGCCAACATTTGTGTTGTTAACTCTATCGATACTTTATCAACCCAATTAAAAGTTTCTCCCAAAGGTAGTGAGTCGAGGATATTCCCCGCTCTTTCTCTGATAACCCCTTCGAGTTTTTGTAAGTTCATCGGCGATACAACGCCTTGAACTGTTTTGCGCTGAACATCATGTTTTGGCTGATCCATAGCGATGAACATAGGCAGGGTATATTCTTCTAAGGGGTCAGTAATACCAATAGTGGGCTCTGAGGAATAAATTTCAGGGGAAGTATCGACTGTCATAATGTCTTGATACTTAGTAACAGACCAGTAGGGACCTACAGCGGAATCAGCGCAATAGTGGACGGGGTCTTCTTTTCGTAAGCGCTCTAAAAATGGTAGGTATTCGTTGGCGAACCAAATGCCTGGATGAGACAAATCAATTTCTTCTAGCGGCATTGTATAGGCATCTCGCCCAACCATACTGCGGCTAAGCTTTTCTTCAGCTAACGCTTCGTCTGTGCCGGGTTCAATTATTGTATCGCTCATAGCCACCCCCATTTAAAACTCAAATGATAAAAAAATAATGTAAGTATTAAATAAATATCAAATATAGATGCGTAATTAAAATATTTTAAAATTGAAACTCTGGAGTGGTTACGACTAAGCCATCGAGATCTTCGGTAATTTTAATCTGACAAGATAGTCGAGAATTCTCACGGCGATCAGTACTCAAACCCAACATCGATTCTTCCGTAGCATTTGGCTTGCCTAATTTTTCAACCCAATCCTGATCAATATAGACATGACAGGTGGCACACGAACAAGCGCCGCCACAATCTGCATCTATCCCCGGCACCAAGTTATCAATCGCCGCGTTCATCAATGTCTGGCCCGGCTCTACCTCAACCAACTGCTCGCCGCCACTGTGCTCTACAAAAGTTACTTTTACCATCGTTCAATTTACCTTGAAATATAATATTTCCCGAGCCCCCGTATTGTAGGTGCTCCTTTTAATCTACTCGATTACTTTATACTGGCAGACTTAATTCGAGCTAAACACGATACCAACTAGCGAGTCGAAGAAAAAGGATTTTTCACGACTCGCTAGTTTCTTTTAATCACATACACGATGAAAGAATCTGGCAGCATGGTCATAATAATCGCCACACTGACTTGACGATTAACTATCGAGATCTAATAAAACTGGGCAATGATCAGAGCCGTGAATATCATTTAATATATCGGCATATTTAAGTTTTTTCTCCAGCGAGGGCGATGTCAAAAAATAATCGATCCTCCATCCAACATTTTTGGCTCGCGCTCCAGCTCGATAACTCCACCAAGAATATTTCACGGCTTCTGAGTTTAGATGGCGATAAGTATCAATAAAGTTAGCGGCGATTAAATTATCCATACCGTCGATCTCTTCCTGCATATACCCTGCGCTTTTATTGTAATTAGGTTTGGGTCTCGCAAGATCGATATCACGATGGGCAACATTCAGATCGCCACACACAACCACAGGTTTTTCCTCTTCAAGAGTTTGTAAATAAGCGAGGAAGTCTGCGTCCCATTGCTGACGGTAATCGAGGCGTTTCAACTCACTACCAGAATTAGGTGTGTACACAGTTACCAGTATAAAGTTTTTATATTCAGCCGCTATTACTCGCCCTTCTTGGTCATGCTCCTCTATATCCATGTCATAGCGAACTGATAGAGGTTTTTTTTTGCTTAGAATCGCCGTTCCTGAATAACCTTTTTTAACCGCAGAATTACAATAGACTTGATAATCATTAACTTCAGCTAATGCTTCAAATACCTGATCGTCCTGTGCTTTGGTTTCCTGCAAACATAGGGCGTCAGTCTGCATCGACTCGAATGAAGTCATAAAATCTTTTTTCATCGCTGCACGAATGCCATTCACATTCCAAGATACTATCCGCATTATTAACCCTTGTGTTCATGTTATAAATAATAGTGATTTTAGGACCCCGCATTTTTTCGAGGCGAGACTAATATACTGAAACTAAAACAAAAGTTCTATACAACATCAGTAGCCGCTGAATCTATCTAAGTGCCGAAACAAGCTGCCAAGCCCTGTGATAAGTTCGCCTTTACACCCCCAAGAATGAACAAAGACATCACGATTTTCGGATAATCCATGGACCGAGCTTCTTAATCGTATTTCATTCACTTATAATCCGCCAAGTTGAGCGCTTTATTCGGTTGCAAAGCTAAACATCATCGCCTGTTTAGCTAGAACAAAGTGCGTCTAGATAACGTAAATTACACTTCTACCTGCCATCAAATTTAAAAGGTATTTATGATGAACACGCACACTGGATCGCGCATATTGATCACCACTTTTTTGCTTGCTCTCATGTCAATCTTGCCGAATTATATTTACGCCGAGGCTTCTGTTTGGGTGGCAAAAAAATCAGGCAATACAGTTTACCTTGGCGGCACGATTCATTTACTTCGACCAAGTGATTACCCTTTACCGCAAGAGTATCAAGTTGCTTATTTCAATTCAGATAAGATATTTCTCGAAGCTGATATTT
This sequence comes from Aurantivibrio infirmus, assembly GCF_054767315.1. Classification (NCBI taxonomy): domain Bacteria; kingdom Pseudomonadati; phylum Pseudomonadota; class Gammaproteobacteria; order Cellvibrionales; family Cellvibrionaceae; genus Aurantivibrio; species Aurantivibrio infirmus. The sequence continues at coordinate 111,453 of NZ_BAAFSK010000002.1, read as the reverse complement.
CAAAGATGAACGAACCAGCGCTACAGGCAACAATAATGGAAAAATTTTTCTATAAAGCGGGAAAAAATTTGGAGTCTGAGTTAACGCCCGAGGCATATCAGGCTTTGCGCGCCTACGCACAGAAAAGCGCCCTACCTATTGAAATGCTCGCGTCGATGAAACCTTTTTTGGCCATACAGACATTAATCGTCGGCGAATTTATGAAAATGGGTTTTACGCCAGCCGGCGTCGACGCCTATTTTCAGGAGCAAGCCAAAAACGATCGTAAAACACTAGCTTACTTCGAGACTTTGGATGAACAACTAGGAATGTTTGAGTTGATGAGCAAAGATGCCGGCAGTGAATTTATTCTTAGCCAGCTGGATCAAATGCATGACATGACAAGCCTCGTTGATAAGATGTTAAAGGTATGGAGAGCGGGGGATGTCGAACAACTGGAATCCTTGTTTATTGCGCCCATGATTGACGATTATCCCGCAATCTACAATCTCCTTTTAAAAGACAGAAACGATCGATGGATGCCCGCAATAGAAAAGATGTTTAGCGATCAAGATACTGAATTTATTTTGGTCGGCGCGGCCCATTTAGTCGGCAAAGATGGCCTAATTGAACAATTAAGTGCGCAGGGTTACGAGGTACAAAAATTAGAATTGCCAAGTATAAATTAAGGATAGATAAACGATATGAGATATGAAGGCTCATGCCATTGCGGCACTGTGAAATTTTCCGTAGAAGCGCCAAACTCTATCGAGGCGGTGGAGTGTGATTGTTCAATATGCGCGATGACCGGATTTTTGCATCTCATTGTTCCATTGAACAACTTCAATGTATTAAGCGGCGAAGAAAACTTAACGACTTATACTTTTAACACCGCTATCGCAAAACATTTTTTTTGTAAGACTTGCGGCATAAAACCTTTTTACATTCCCCGATCTAACCCCGATGGAATGGATATTAATATTAATTGCCTCAGTACAAGACCGGAAACAATGAGTATCTCAAAATTTAATGGTAAAAATTGGGAAGACCATGCTCACACCCTCGCTCACATGAGCAAAGAAACATAGATTATTTATATCTGCTTATCGTTAATGATCTTGTCTTTCACAAAAAATAATTTCTCGATCCCCAAAAAAAAGCAGATCCGAAGATCTGCTTTTCAACACGATGCTTTGTGTTTATTGGCTAGCGACACTATCATCTGTACTAGTGTTCTGATTCGCATACTTCCAATTCATCGAACCAAAAAACATTTCGTCCCAACTCTGCTGACCCCAAGGTACAGTTCGACTTGGGTCTGGGTTCGCTTTGTTTTGCGCCGAGTTATCAAATGCGCCAACAGCAACCATTTTCGTACCGGCCGGCAAAAATAATGGTTCTTCTAACTGATAAGATAACTGCCAATTGTAGTTGTAGTTCGCAATATTAATTAATTGCTCGCGTCTACCATCTGGAAATTCAGCATAGAAACGCATGCGCTTGCCGCGAAAGTGCATATGAGGAAGCATGCTATATAAGTACGCATCACGATCTAGCGTTACCGATTTCGTCATCTCGTGATCAGGCTCAAACGGAGGGATTGGATCCCAGCCGTTAATAAAGATACAGGCACACTGGCCACCCATCCGTTCAGTCGGAACCTGATCTTCAGGGTAAAACCAAACGCCAATTTCACTCGCATCGGTAGTGGCTTTGCCCGTTGTGGTGTAGTGCAATTGTAAATTAATAGATGAACCCTTTTTCAACAAACCTCCTGTATTTGGCGGCTCATGATAAGGCTCAGCACCGGGTATGTAAGCAGTAATGCTGGGTGCATCTGGATTGCCACCACCTAGAAATCCACCGCGTTGGCGTTTTTCACCGGGCTTCAAAGGGGGAACAACGTTGTTCAAAGTATGATGCAAAACAGTGCGATCACCCGCAACATACTGACTCGCACGAACCCAGCGATCCTTATCAATATCAATAGGGACGTTTACAGTGATGTAATCCAACACGCCGGTAGCAGGAATTTTCTGCTCAGGCACTTTGATAATTAGATCAGGCTCGCCGAAGGCCCACTTAGTTTCAGGCCAAGTTAATTGCGCCAAAGGATCTTCTTTGCCATCTTTTTTCGCACCAGCTTCTACCCAATGCACAACTGTCTGCGTTTCTGATGGTGTAAGTGTATAAGTTTCTTTGAAGTGACCTACCATTGGGTCAATTTGACCGGGTGGCATACGCTTAGTTAGTAGCACTTCGCGGATCATTGGCGCCCAACCTTGAATCATTGCATGACTATTCATAGCAAAGGGGGCAATACCACCTTCACGATGGCAACGCGCACAATTGTCTGCCAAGATCGGAGCAACATCCTCTGCGTAAGAAATGCCTTTTTCGTGCTTTTTCTGAGCTGGATAGCTAACGTCAGATCCTTTCATCGCGATCTGTGGATTCTTAATTTCTTCGCCAGCAAGTACATTTTTAATCGCAGCATCTAAACCTGATTTAACAGGGCCACGATAAAGCACGGTGAAGTTTGTTGGGCTAAATAGGAACACTTCACCAGTTCGGCTGACACCCATTGCCTCAGAAATTAATTGGGCATCATCCATCAACACTGGAATATCGCTTTTGTATTTCGCTAGCGCTTTTTTAACATCAGCCCTGCTTTCGCTGCCGCTCGAATTAATCATGAAGAATTTAACTTCTGAGTACTGCTCTTGCAGCGCTTCAAACTGATCGATAGCGGAGGCTGTCGCTTTGCTGCTATTACCCTGAACCAGAAAGGCTATCGCCTTATGATCGTCGTAATAACTCATTTTATGGAAATAACCATCTTGATCTAGTAAGGCGAAATCTCCTACTCGATCAGCGGCAATGCTAACACTGGATACACTGGCCAAAACCAGGATGCCAAGTAATGCGATTAATTTATTCACCTGTGAACTCCTCTAGCGTATGTCTTGTCGTAATATAAATATTTTTATTAGGTTCTAAATTGGGAGGGCTAGCTATCGTAATCGATGGCTGCTTCTGTCACTTCTTACTATACGAACATCGATTATGAAAACTATCATATGACCAGTTTTCAAGCCACTTAGTTGACCAGATTATAGACGCCGAGTCATCGGATATTTTCAGACGTAACATTTATTAACACAGTTAACATAGGAATGGGATACCGAAGTCGTGACTTATAAGTCGAATCAATTTAACGTCCCTATTTCAGCCAATAGTCTCTTTGCAAGCTCAGCCACCCTAAGACTTAGTTTATGGTCGAAAGCTCACCCTAGAAGTGATCAAATTCATCGTTTAGCGGCGTCCCCTGAGTTACAATCTGGCAACGCTATTTCGGACCTTGAGCTACATCGGGTGGCAGCCATCACGCGTTTCGCTTTTAGAAGAATAAAGATTTACCTGACTCAACTAAATGAATCATAAAAACAAAATCCAAAACCCTTAGGAGATCACCATGAAATCTATCACCAAAATCGTCGCTTCTTTTGCCATATTATTTGCCTTATCGCCACTTGCTTTTGCAAGTGATGCGACCAAGGAAATGGCTGCCATTTTGTCGCATTTAAATCATTTCCCTTCTGCCGAGGAGAAAGCAACACTTATGGATATCAGCGCCGATAAAAACAATAGCGCGTCGACACAAGCAATTGCTAAAGCAATCCATGACATGCAGCATGCGGTGAAAGGCGAAGACAAGGCCAGCTTAGAAAAAATCATTGCCGGTGACTCCGCAACCGCAGATGAAAAAGCCTTGGCTGGAGTTGTGCTCGGTATCACGCACAAACCAAGTGCTGATGCAATGGCAACGCTCGAAGCTTTGAAATAATTATTTTTACTTAAGCGCCAAATAATTTAATCAATAAAAAAAGCCCCTGATATTTTCTGCATACTGAAAATATCAGGGGCTTTTTCCAAACAACACTATTTCTGTTCGCAGGCTTATCGTCAGTCAATAAAATAGCTCTGCGAATCTACCGCTGCTCCAAATGCCAAGTCACATTGCTCGCAAACGGTGTCCAAGCACTTACCTTGTAATTTGCAAATTTTAGTCCGTCTCCAACCCAAGTATTGCACGTTGTCAGTACGTTATAAGATCCTACCGCCTCATAAAACATATCGTTGTCAGCGTAGGAATACCCCTTTAAAGGGATAGCTTTACTATTAATAGATGCCATCGAATTGACAACATATCCAACAAGCTGTTGGTATTCTTGTTTACTGAGGTTTAATTTATAGGCTTGCATCGGTAAATCCTTATCTTGAAAATACGCGACATGCAATAAAGTTGCATTCCCTCCTGATAACGCATCCCAAGCTCTTTCTAGTGTTAGGTCTTTCCACTCCGGAGTCTTGGTATAAAATTCACGATCCCCCCAACCAATACTTATCCATGTTGGAGAAAAGGGTCTTACGGGCAAATCTTCTACCGGGAAAAAATCCCTCCAATCAGTCACCGCGCTTTGTACAGGAAATACGAAATCAGCATGTACGCCATTGTTAACTATATAAGCTTCGAACTCTTCAGGACCAGAAACCACATCCTCATTAACCGGAAAGAATTGAAAACCAAAGGCGGTTAGCCAATACCCTCCAAAGACTATGATTACAACGGCAAAAATACCTAGAACGAGTTTAAAAATAGCGCCGAGCAAACCCATAAGCATCCTCTATTATTATCTGATTATATAAACTAAGGGATTATTCCAGAGTGATTTTTATATGCTGCCGCTTTCCTCACAAAAAAGCCACCCGCTAAGGTGGCTTTTTTGTATATAGGATATGTAATCAAGGTTTAAAATTGCAGCAACTTCCTTATTCAACACTAAATTCGTATTCCTTTTTACTCGCTTGCTCACGAATCGACTTTGAAAGCGCATCTTTTATGGTCGGGGCTGCTGGAGCGTCGCTTTGTACAGACTCGACATATTTATCTCGCTCTTTTCCCAGTTTTGCAATCTCCTGTTTAATTTCTTTTCGCTCTTTCTTTTTGCTTGCTACGAAATCAACTCGTTCTTCAGCGCTCATTACTGCCATCGCCTCAGGCAATGCTTCTTCGTCTAGGGCTTCAAGTTCCGCCTCTCCGGACTCAATTGCGTCGACCAAATCCCATTGCGAATTTTTATAAACCGCTGATGCTTTTGCTTTCGCACGTTTTGCAGCGAATGCAGATGATACTTGCTGCGAACGATCATCTTGCTCTAACTGTCTCACCGCCGCCTCCTGTCCTTTTGCTCCGTAAGGGATATACGTGTCATTTAGGCGACGATTTAATTCGTTGATTCTTTTATCTTGTGGTGCATCAACATGTGCTACCGCATGGTTGTGATCAATGCTCATAAAATTTCCATCCGCCAATAATGCTCCACGCTGCCAACCGGTGCTTAAACCCTCTTGATAATCTCCCGCATAGATTGTCGTAATACTAATATCCTTTTCTTTGGCCAAAACAATCGCATCAACATAATTAATGGGGCCTTGAGTAAAAGGTTCATTACCCGCGATAAAAATCATCCTAATATCGCTCGATTTAGTACTCCAATGTAATTGCTTTACAGCGGTACGAATAGCAAAACCACAATATTCATCTCCACCATCAGTGGTCAATGAAAATAAAGCCTCTGATACGCGATCAAGCTCGCTAGTAAATCCTGCGACTTCTTGAACGTAACCGACTTTCTGTGAAAGCCGGCTGTTCCCATACTGGTAAATTGCGACTTCCAAGACGGGGGAAACATTGTTTTTTTTCATATGCGACAACTCGTCGACCATTTGCCACAATTGTTCACGTGTTTGATTGATTAAACCATCCATGCTGTTACTTGTATCCAGTAGAATTGCAACTTGCACTCGCGGTGCATAGTGGGGGTGGCGCGAGCGATCTTGATGATGGGTCTTAGTGCGCGACGAGTCTTCGACAAGAGAACCTTCTGTGGCTATTGCCGGCATATTCGTCGCTGACAATGCGGCGAAACCAAGGAGTAAAAAAATGTGTTTTAGATAGCGAGATCTGATACTGGTCATAAGGTCATTCCTTTTCAAAATTCTAGAAGAAATAGCAAAGCAGCCTTTACTTTAGAGGAAGGAATGAAAAGGGATAAGGCACGCAATTGTAAAAGTATTGCGTCGAAAGTTTACATTGGGTTTACATAGTCGAAGACAAAAAAGAAACTGACATTTTTCGCCTAAGAGATTGGAGGGATTTGAAAGCCGCCTACCACGCTTGCCAACTTGTGAGCGAAGTCGATCGCTCGGTGATCTTCAAGATAAGGAGCAATTATCTGCATACCAACGGGTAAGTTATTCCGTGACAGCCCGATTGGAGCAGAAACCGCAGGAAGGTGAGCAACACCAGCAAGCGCCCCCACCCACACCAACATTTCTGCATATTCTCTTGGCTTGCCGTTAACGATGATATTTTGAAAAAAATTCGCCTTAGTTTCAATATGAGAAAAAGCAGGAACAATATTATTCGGACATAAAAGAATATCAAACCCTTGATAAAATTCTTGCCATTGTTGCTGTAACTGCAAACGTGCTTGTTGTGCCTTAAATAATTCTTGTGCAGTTTGTAAAGCATAGCGGGTTGAACGAAACGCTATATCTTTGCCTCTCATTGCTGCATCGGCATTTGCTACAAGTTCCATTCGCCTAGCGTAAGCATCATCAGACATACCCGCTGAAGTTGCTCCGGCCAATAAGCGCAAGTACACATCAAATGCTTCTGTTAGTTTAAAATCAGGTTTTGCATTTCGATCAACTCTAAGCCCTTCCTTTTCGAGCGCAACAATACAATTTTCCATTACCTCGCGAACTTCATCGTCGACAGAAAATATTTCGTCATCCAACCAAGCCGCAACACGACACTCTTGAATGGTTTTAGTTTGCGTCTTGGGTAAGTTTAATTGCCAAGCACGCTCCTGAGCATAACTTGGCGCCGCCAGAATACTCGTCAATAGCGCTAGGTCACTTGCACTGCGGGTTAAAGGGCCAATGCAACTAATATCTCTTGGTATCGCCGGTGTCTGCAAACCCGAGATAAGCCCATCACTAGGCACAATTCCATAGCTAGGTTTTAAGGTATAGACACCACAAAAATGTGCTGGAGTCCTCAACGACCCACCAATATCGCTACCAATATCAAAGGCTGCCATGCCCGCTGCAACAACAGCGGCGGAACCACCACTGGACCCGCCCGGGGTTCGACTAAGATCCCAAGGGTTATTTGTTCTACCAAAAACTTTATTAGTGGTTTGAAGATCAGCCGCGAATTCAGGGGTATTTGATTTACCGAATAATATTGCGCCTTCGTCCAATAGGCGCTGTACAACCTGTGCATTTTGTTTTGGATAGTTATCCGTGAGATGTAACGAACCCGCCGTAGTACGAACATTTTTCGTCTGCAGGGTATCTTTCACGGTGATAGGTAAGCCATGTAATTGCCCAATAAAGCTATTTTTTGCCGCCAGCTTATCTAATTCATCGGCACGTCGAAATGCACACTCAATATCAAGTGTGACGATAGCATTTAGTTTCGGATTGACATTTTCAATTTGGTTCAGAAAAACTTGTAGAAGTTCACGACTACTAATTGCTTTGCTTCGAATGAGCTTTGCCAGTGATTCAGCGCTTTGATAAATAAGTTCAGCCATAAAGTATCGGACCTTGTATTGAAATTCAGGGAGCAGCTAGGTTCATGGAAAGCACACCGGAAAATCGTTTTCATTCCACTGGTAATATTTTTTCATTACGCATTCAAAGCTTGGCCACTGTAAGAAATACGTCAACCAGTTTTTTAACTCAGGATAAGGCAATTGATCGAAATATTTTTTATCTGCATTTGCAAACTGACGAATGAATGGAAAAATTGCGACATCAGCTAAGGATGGTGTTGACATAACAAGAAACGATTCTTCTTGTAGATTTTCTTCTAAGCTATTTAGGAATTCACATGCTTTTCGAGAATAGAAATCTTTATCTTGTTCGGGGTATCTTTCGTGATATTTGTATCGATCTAACCAAGGTTTAAACTGAAAATCATTAAACTCGATAAGTTGGCTTATTTTTTCTCGTTGAGAAACATTTATCGGCCACCATGAATCGACATCATTTTGTTGGAGGGCCCAATACATCACGTCGAGACTTTCATCCAACACAGAACCATCATCTAAGATTAGGACGGGTACGGTACCTTTTGCTGAGGCAGCGAGCATGGCTTCGGGCTTATCTTTTAGTACGACTTCTCTAAGCTCTACCTTGATACCAGCATAATACAAAGCTAAACGCGCACGGATGGCATAAGGGCAACGTCGAAAAGAATAGAGGATAGGAAGCTGAGTTTTCATGAGCAGCTCAAAACTGTTTAACTTCCACGTCGAAGTACTTAGAATTTTAAAACTGAGTTAGCAATTAATCCCAGCGCTTAAAAATTAAAGAAGTATTAATTCCACCAAATGCAAAATTATTGCTCATGACATACTCGGTATCTAATGAGCGTGCTTCATGCATGACGTAATCAAGATCGGCACATTCAGGATCAACGTTCTTCAGGTTTGCCGTCGCATGGCACCAACCTTCACGCATCATCTGAATCGCAACCATTGCTTCCAAAGCACCACAAGCGCCAAGAGTATGTCCGGTAAAACTTTTAAACGAACTTATCGGTACTTTATTGGAAAAAATATTATAGGTTGCTTGTGATTCCGCGATGTCACCGCGATCAGTTGCCGTGCCATGAGCGCTTATATAACCTATATCTTGCGCTTTTAAATTTGCATTGTTGAGCGCAGTTTCCATCGCTTTTTGCATGGTCGCAGAACTCGGCTGAGTAACGTGGGCGCCATCGGAGTTCGTTCCAAAGCCAACAAGTTCAGCGTAAATTTTTGCACCGCGTGCTTGGGCATGCTCAAGCTCTTCTAAAATTAACGTTCCCGCTCCTTCCGCCACGACCAAACCATCGCGATCAACATCAAAAGGTTTTGGCGTTAACTCTGGTGTTTCATTCAAGGTACTGGTCGCATATAACGTATCAAAAACCGCCGCTTCAGTCGGACAAAGTTCTTCACCGCCACCGGCAACCATCATCTGTTGGGCGCCATATTTTATCGCTTCATAAGCATAACCAATACCTTGGCTGCCAGAAGTACACGCACTGGAGGTCGTAATAACACGTCCTTTAAGTCCAAAAAAAACGCCAATATTTACCGGCGATGTATGCGCCATCATCTTTACGTAGGTATTCGCGCTTAAACCATCCAAAGTGTAGTTTATAAGCATATTGGAAAAATCTTTTACCGCATCGGTTGATCCGGTTGAAGAACCGTAGGCAACACCCATTCGACCATCTTTAATTGTTTCATCATCGAGTAAGCCAGCCTGCTCTAATGCCAACTCAGTTACCCGCGTCGCCATTAAAGCGACTCGCCCCATACTACGAATCATCTTCCGAGAATAATGCGCAGGTTTTTCAAAATCGAGAACCGGCCCACCTAAACGAGTATTCAATCCAGAAAACTTGTCCCAATCCTCGATATGAACAATGCCTGTTTTCATGTTTTTTAAATTTTCAGCAATACGCGACCACTCCAAACCTATTGGAGAATGACCAGCCATGCCCGTAACAACCACTCGTTTCATTTAATAATCACTCGTTTCATTTCATAATTACCGAATTTATTCTTGTAATAATGCTGCCCGAAAAATTCTCGCTAATCAGCACATACCGCCGTTCACGGAGATGACCTGCCTGGTGATATATCCCGCGTCTTCCGACATTAAAAAACTAATTGTTGCCGCCACTTCACTAACCTGCCCCATTCTTTTTGCAGGTATCATTTTCATTGCTTCTTCTATTACAGTGGGATCAAGCGCATCACCCTCTACCATATCCGTTTCGATCAAACCCGGAGCAACACAATTCACAGTAATCTGGCGCTTCGCCAACTCTAAAGCTAGCGCTTTACAAGCGCCAATTATTCCTGCTTTAGAGGCACTATAATTAACTTGTCCGCGATTACCCATTACGCCAGATACCGACGATAACACAATAATCCTGCCGGGCTTGCGTCGTCTAACTAGAGGCATCGTCAGAGGGTTTAAGACATTATAGAAGCCGTCGAGATTAGTATGTATCACTAAATCCCATTCTTCACCGCTCATCGCGGGGAAAGCGTTATCACGAGCAATACCAGCGTTACACACAACGCCATAATACGCACCATGCTCTTCAACGTCAGCTAAGAGTATATTTGCAGCGGATTCTCGGTCGCTGATATCAAACTGTAAAATGCGAGCTTGCCTGCCGAGGGTTTGAATTTCACTTTGTACTTTTTTTGCTTCCTCTATTCCACTTCGGCAATGTAAAACAATATCGTAACCATCTTGCGCCAAACGAAGCGCGGTGGCTTTTCCTATGCCTCTACTTGATCCCGTAACAAAAACTGTTTTGTCCATTGTTCACCTATACATTGCTTAGCAATAAATTATTCAGCCATAGACTGTTCACTTGAGTAGATTACTCAACTAAATACAGTATTAAATTTTTCCGTTCTCTAAAAATTCATTAACATCTTCTGGCTGGAAGACATTTAGACCAGCATCCATAGCGATATCACCGCAACGAATACTACAGTTAAAAACTCCCAAACCATTATCCGCTTGAAATTCTTTTTCAACTTTTACCAATAATTTCGAATCAAAGGGAATATAAGAGTGGCTACAAGTAAGTTTTCTGGTACCTACTAAAAATCCTACTTTTACTTCCAAACCATTCAAGCGTTGCAATACGCCAGCATGGGCCGCAATAGTTTGCGCCATATATTCAATACCAACCCAAGAGGGAACGCCTTGCACTTCAGCGAACATGACACCTGGATGAATATCAACACTCGCGGTCAGCGACTCCTCATCGTAATCTACAATATCATCCAACAAACTCATTAAACCGGAATGAGGAACGACTTCAGATATTTCAAAATGTCTATTCATAAAATGTTATTTATGTTCGTTTAAAAACTAAAGAAATATTATTGCCACCAAAAGCAAAAGAATTACTCATCGTATAATTTAATTTACCGACAGCCGTGGGCTTTGCGACAATATTAATAGCAGATAATTCTGAATCAAATTGCCCATCCCATTTTTGAATTGGCAGATTCGTGGGGGTTTCACTAGGAGGAGCGCCTTTTGCCTTGTTTTCATAGGTCATCGCCAGCCAACAAAAACCTGCTTCTATAGCGCCGGCAGCGCCCAAGGCATGACCGGTATAACCTTTGGTTGAACTGCAGGAAAGCGTGTCACCAAAAATACGATTAACAGCTTTACTTTCCATGCGATCATTTTGCGGTGTCGCGGTACCATGTAAATTCAAATACTGAATATTTTGCGCTGAAACACCCGCATCTTTCATCGCCATCACCATCGCCACTTCTGCACCTTTTCCTTCTGGTTCTGGGGCAGAAATATGATGAGCATCGGAACTTTCTCCCACGCCGGCCAGTTCAACAGGGCCTGATTCTTTAGACAATAAAAACAAAGCCGCCCCTTCGCCAATATTAATACCCCGACGGTTTTTACTAAAAGGCAGACAGGGCTCGTCGCTTATAGAATCTAAAGCGTCGAATCCGTTTACTGTTAGACCACACAAAGCATCTACCCCACCGGCTATAACCAAATCGCACCAACCCGCCCTCAGTAAGCGTCGTGCGCTCGCCAGCGCTTTTGCGCCTGACGAGCAAGCCGTGGAAATTGTAAATGCTGGTCCGCTTAACTCAAGCCAAGATGCCAACGACTGTGCGGGTGAGGACATTTCTTGTTGCAAATAACTAAAATCTTTCGGAAGCTCGCCGCCGACTTCAGCACACTTAAACGCTCGCTCAGCTTCTGCAATACCGCTAGTACTAGCACCCAAAACGATACCAATTCTCGACGGATCAATATTGTTCGCAAGTCGATCATACTCATTTTTAATTTGTGCAAAAGCACAAAGTAGCAATTGATTACTACGTGTTTGTTGATGAGGCGGATATTCACTTAGACTCGGCAGCTCGCAATTTACTTTACCTAGGGGGAGCCCTCGCCCTGGAGTAAAGTCCTCGCTTGACGACAAACTGTCCGGTGAAGTTTCAAACAAACTATTTGCAATATCAGTTTTATCTTCGCCCAAAGCACATACGATGCCGAGTGTTTGCAAATATACACTGGTGTTTTGACTCATAATTAATAAATTCAATAGTTCAAGGTTTCAAAAAAATAAATTTTTATTGTTTTAAAGTTCGCGGCCAATTTCAAGCAAGAACAACGCTAAAGCTCATTGACGCTCAGTGTAGTGACATCAATGCTGAAATCTATTACATCGCTTCTAATATTAACCTTCGCATCTTTTTCGTATCTGCTTGGGCTACTATTTTCGATAGAAAATATTTTCTTGCGGTTTACAAATAAATGTCGCTGCCCATCTTCCACTTTCATTCGCCAGGCGGATTTTTCCAGCGCACTAAGAACACTTACCTCTGGCCAATGAGCTATTTGTAATTGTGCTAACACTTGCCTACCAGGAATTTTTATTGGCAACATTGGGCTGTAGTCTTCGCTAAATCTCAGGCCGTCGTAAGACAATGTTAGCAAGCGTTGGCCTGTGGGACTCAGGCCAACAAAACTCAAAGTATCCTGCTTTACGACCCATGCCGCCAACATAGTATGACTTTCACTTTCGATCGTAATATTCACTTGCTGCGATATTTGTAAATTCACACCTAGATCAGCTGGCGGCAACAAGGGTAGCTCAGGCAAATGCTGGCCGTTTTCTAAACTGGAACAAGCAGAGACCAAAAAAGCCGTGAAGAAATAAGCTAAGAGCTTGGCTTGCATAATTCCGCCAGGGTATTCATCCTTCTTTCACTATCTTTCACATAGGGGTTGGTAGTATCCCAGGCGTAGCCCGCCAAAATTGAGCAGATCATTTCGCGAATTTCTGGAGATTGTTTTTCTGCAAAAATAATATCTTGAAAGCGGCCGTCGTACCAAGCATCGACAAAGACGCGAAAGGTATCAACGCCTTTTCTCAAAGGCACGCTGTATTCGTTTTCCCAATCAACTTCATCACCTCGAAATTGTTTATCCAGAGCCGCGGAGGCCAAACTTGCGGATTTCATAGCGATAGTTACACCAGAGGAAAATACCGGATCTAAAAATTCACCTGCATTACCCAGCAAAGCGAAGCCTTTTCCCCACAAACTGCTAACATCGCTGGCATAACCAGAAATCTGTCGCACTGGCGTATCAAATTTCGCATTGCTTAATAGTTTTTTGAGTGTTGGATCTTGAGAAATAATTAATTGCAGGCGCTCACTTAAATCTTCACTTTTATCTTCGAAAAACTCACTTCGCGCAACAACGCCAAGTGAAGATCTACCGCTGGAAAATGGGATAAGCCAAAACCAAACATCTTTATGTTCAGGATGGATAGTGATACGAATTTTATCGCGAATAAATTGATCCGCTGGAATATTGTCTTCGACGTGAGTAAATAGAGACGAGCGCGATGGGAAGTTACTCGGTCGATCCAGCTGCAACAACTTCGGCAAAATTCGGCCAAAGCCACTGGCATCTAAAACAAATTGCGCGCTTAACTGATAAGCTTCACCTGCTTCAGTTTTCGCACTAAGAATAGGATAATCCCCATCCATATCTGCACCGGTAATCTCGTGTCCCCAAGCAATGCTTACGCCTTGTTGCTCTGCTTGCTGAGAAAGTAAATGATCAAAGCCCGCCCTTTGGACTTGGTAAGTTGTACCCCAACCTTGGCTAAATTTTTGCCGGAAATCGAATTCAGTTTTTGCCGCACCGCGCACAAACTCTGCGCCATTTTTGTATTGAAAACCGAGCTCATCGGCAGAAGCTTGCACTGCTGCCAACATGTTCGCCTCTTCTAAAAAAGTCATGCATTGCGGCAACAAGCTCTCACCAATTGAAAAGCGCGGGAAATGCTGTCGCTCCACGATGTGTACGCGATACCCCTTATTCACTAAAATCGTTCCCGCTACACTTCCGGCGGGACCCGCCCCAATGATAACCACATCGAAATCAACTACAGGCTTATTCATACCCCAACTACCTCTTTTTAATGTCTTTCACATGCGAAAAACACTGACCAATTCTCAAAATATTCTTCAATATAGCTATTGAACCCGTTTCACAACGAAGCAGGGCGCCAATAACCAAACTGCAACGATCCCCAAAAATACTGTAATACCAAATTGATGCAAAACCGGCGTAACACTTAAAGCTAAGAGTCCAAACGCTAACAGCGTTGTAATAGCTGCAAGTGTGACGGCGACCCAAGTATAAATATCCCGCCCACTCTCTCTTAGAAAAATACTTGCGTCTAAACCAATACCCAATATCAACAGCAAAGCCAAAAGATTAAATATATTTAACGATATACCAGCCAAGCTCAATATAGCCAAGGTACACAGACTGGCTATTGCGGGCGCAGCAACAACTCGCCAAACCTGTCGGCGATACCGCCACACCAAAACAAAAATGACAAGCAAATAGGCAAACACAATCCATTTTTGCAACTGAATCCGATAATGACTTAGGACACTGCTAATGGAGGCAACATTGTCCACGAATAGAAACGCAGAATCTAGTTGAGCGAGCTCTGATAACTGGGTAAGTACTGCTGTGTTGCGGATGCCTGAAAACAAAATTACGGAATGGAATTGCTGGTTATCTTCTCCCAACCACAAATGCCCCATCAACTCTCCCGCTGGACTCTCCAACCAGCGATTCACTGTAATCACTTCATTTGGTGTTTCAGCAAACTTTTCTCGCATCTCTCTCGCGAGATCCTTTGACCCTAATGCTTCTCCAAAAGAATCCAATAACGCTTCATTCGCATAAATTCCCCGCTCAACTAGCTGTCTATTTTGTTGTTGCTGGGCGATGGAAGGCACCTGCCTAGATATGGCTTGGTAACCAGAAATATCGCCCCGCCCCACCAAAGCATTGAGTTCAGAGTGCAGCAACTCTTCTTTCAACAACAGATCATCAATACTCGGCGCGGAAACGATAAAATATTGTCCGGGATTTAAAGCCGCGGTTAGTGTTTGCACTTGAATATCTTCTTCTAACATTGCGTCAGGCGAAGTCTGCAATCGGCGAACACTATCGTCAAATGTCACTTGGCTGACAAAAAACGCCGCGACCACAGTTAATAGCACAAGGAAAATTCCTGTCGTTCGACTTGCTATCGTTGGCCACCGACTTAGTAGATATTGCAAAACCTTGGAAAAACCCAAGCGCGCAATACTCACGGAAGCTTGTTTCCTAAATCGCAATCTTGGCATCCAGCAAACAACGGTAAGCCACGCTCCAAACAAACCTAATACTGAAAATGTTGCCATCTGGCGCAAGCCGGGAAAAGGAGAAATCCCTTGTGCGGCATAAGCCAAAACACTCGATACCAAACCCAAACTAATCCCAGGCATAATTTTATAAAGTGTTGATAATTTAACAGGATTTAATCCATCGGGATTTCTTGCGTTGTTCAACAAAAATTCTCTATCGGCACACAAATAATGTAGGGAATAGTCAATAGCCACCCCTACCAAGCCGGCACCGAAGGCCAAGGTTATCAAATGTAAATTTTCAAATAACATCAAGCAAGCTGCGAGTGAAAAAGTACACCCAATAAAGATTGGTAAAAAAGCCGCGATTAAAAAGCGAACACGATGAAAACAATAAAGCAGTAAAAGTGTTATACCTGCCAACGAACCAATACCGATTGTGGATATTTCCCGCTTCGCCTGATCGGCGCCATAGGCAGCATGAAACAATAGTCCCGACTCCAAAACTTGCGTACTAGAAGCCATTCCGACTTTTGCGCTCGCAACCGTCATAAGTACTTGTTGCTGATAAGTGAGATCGTAGGGGTTCTCTTTAAGCTCGACACGAATCATCCGATAAACGCGCTGCTCAAACTCTCTGGTTAACCAATTATTTTCCAAACCAAATGCGGTATTCGGAACGCTCTCTAACTGCCATTGAAAATGTAGCTGTAAAGGGTCATCCAATAAAGATTGACTTACCACACTCGCCATTGGGCTATACAACCTTGCCAGTGCTTGCTGCACCAATTGATTGTAATTAGCGTCATCGGAAATCAAAATTGCTTTTGATTTTTGATCAAGTAGGTTATAACGATAGGGAAAAAATGTTTGCTGTAGTAGCTTGGTTTGCTGTTGGTCAATTTTACCATTCACTTCAGAAAATAATTTACTTCTTGTTAACGCCGCTGAAAATTTTTCTGCGGCGTTAAGACTTTCTGTTCTATCTTCACTACTAACTAAAAAAATAAGTTGCCGACTCGCCAAGTCTGTCAAGCGTTGCTTCGCTAGGCGTTCAATCGAAGAGTTATTTTCTTCCGGTAACAAGGCAAGGACGCTGGTATCAAAGTGGCGGCCATTAACAAAGGTCAGCACTATCCAAACTAGACTCGCAATAACTATCGCCAACCAACCGACAGCCACCGGCCATCGGTTCAACATTACGATGAGGTAGTGCAGAGAAAACTTATTTCGATGTCGCAATACTGACATGTCGTACCGACTGATTTACGGAACTTCCAAAATATGTAGATTTTTTGGAATCGCCTTTTTATTAACGTTATATATCTGCTCGTTACCGAGAACTTAACTTTTCCAACGAGCCAAACAAAAACTGCAACTTCAATAACCACCAATTAACTAGAGCGACTTACATGAAAATTAATTGATCAAAAAAGTAATTTCGGTACGATCATCGTTGGATTCGAAAAGTGTCAAGCTTTTTAATTTTTCTGCGCCACTTACCTTAAGTGATGTAATCAACTGCTGAATAACTTCATCTTTTGGCGTCAGCGTTAGCTCCCAATTTTGTGAATCTACGCTACCGCTGATATCAAAAAATTCATTAAGCACTAACCAATCTCCTGAAAGCACGCCGGTCATAACGCGAGTAATACTGACGACCGCAGGTTGCATACCATCTATTTCCCACACGGTATTACCTTCAACATCCTGCCGAATACCCTGCTCATTGAAAACCAATCGACTAACAATCGGTGTTTGCGTACGCCAATCTAAACCAGTTGTTTTCCCGTAGCTAAACACACCTTTCGATAACAATGGATTCGGCAGCACGCTAATAAACTTTCTTTGCGAAAATTGCCCTTCAACATTTTCAGCAACGACCATGATTTTTTCTAGTTGAGAAAAAAGTTCGATCTTTGCCTCATCAAGATCAACAGACTTTTCAGAATTGGAAGCCTCATCAGTTTCAACATATTGGGCCAAGGCATTAGATACAAAGAAAAGAAAAAAACAAATTACCAATAAATTAATATTCGGAAATATATAATCTCGCCTCTTTCCAGTCATGCTATTTGACGCCTAATTTATCGAGCAATATATCCGGGGATTCTAAACACATCTCGTTAGAACTGAGATCAACAGCAACCTGAACGGTATGCGCCCGCGTTAAACGTTGACCTTGTTTATTGAATACTTCGTAATCGACCTTGAGACGGTTTTCCCATTCTACGATTTTTGCATTTACCTTTATCACTTCATTGAATCTCGCGGAACCCGGATAACGAATTCGCACATCAATAATTGGCCATGCGTAACCAGACTCTTTCATTTGTAAATAGTTGTAGTCAAGATCTTCAAATAAAGCACAGCGTGCAATTTCCAAATATTTGACATAATGACCATGCCAAACAATTGCCATCAAATCGACATCATGAAAGGGGACTAGAATCTCTGTACTCTTTTCTAAAACCTTAGACGACATTAAAACTATCCTTCGTACAAAGACAATGCTTGTCCCTGAATGTTTTCAATAAGCCTGCGTAATTCATCTTCAAGGGCGCGATCTTCATTCAGGAAATCACTTTCTATGCGAACCTCTTTAATTGTGTTGAGAATACTGTCGCTAAGATCGCTCTCCTTAATATCGCCCTGCCGGATACGCAATTCCACGCCCTGACAACTAGCAATAAGTACCGCCGCAGCAACCTGCTCGGTCAGCTGCAATATTCGCATACAATCCCGCGCAGCGATGGTTCCCATACTTACCTTGTCCTGGTTATGACACTCAGTTGAGCGAGAAAACACGCTCGCCGGCATGGTCATCTTTAAGGCTTCCGCCGCCCAAGCAGAGGTACCAATTTGCACCGCTTTAAAGCCATGATTAATCGCTTTTCGCTCACCTTCAGCACCGGATAAGTTTGCTGGCAGCCCGTGATTATATTTGGTGTCCATCATCAATGCCATTTGGCGATCGAGAAGATCCGCAATATTAGCAACGGTATTTTTTAGGGTATCCATAGCCAAAGCAATATGACCACCATAAAAATGGCCACCATGAAGGACGTGCTCACCTTCACCATCAATAATAGGATTATCGTTCGCGCTATTTAATTCGTTTTCAATAACTTGTCTCAACCAAGGTAAAGCGTCTGCCATCACACCAATGACGTGGGGTGCACAGCGCAAGGAATAGCGATCCTGTAGACGTTGAGAATTTCGAGTTGCTTCTCCCGCTTTCAAATCGCCGCGCAACCATTGCGCTATTTTTTGCTGACCGGGATGAGGCTTTACGCTAAATAATATTTCATTGAAATGACTTGGATTCCCGCTGGTAACCAAAGTCGCCATCGCTGTAATTCGAGTTGCGAGTTGTGATAGATAGTGCGCGCGATGAAAAGCCATGCAGGCGATGCCGGTCATCACCGCAGTACCATTCATAATTGCCAAACCTTCTTTGGGCCTAAGCACTAAAGGTTGAATATTTAGTTGCTTATACACATCCGCGGTATTTCGAATTTCATTTTCAAAATAAACTTTTCGCTCTCCACACAAAACTGCTGCGACATAAGACAAAGGCGTCAAATCACCACTCGCACCAACAGAACCCTCTTCGGGAATCAGCGGTATGATATTTTTCTCAAGCAAAGTTGCCAGTAACTTTAATAGCGCAATACTGACCCCAGAGAAACCTTGACACAGCGATGCGAGTCGCGCCGCTAATACAGCACGCCCGAGCTGAGGTGAAAGTATCTCGCCCAGGCCACAACCGTGAAACGTATAAAGATGTTTAGGCAACTCTTCGACAAGTTGCGAGGGAATGGAAACAGTACAAGAATCGCCATAGCCCGTCGTCACACCGTAAATAACGCCATCTTCCGCCAACAATCGATCAAGAAATTCACTCCCCCGCGCAATTGCCCTAGTAAATTCCTCGTCATCACTTAACTCTACCGATTGCTCAAGATTTGCGATTGCAACAATATCTTCAATCGATAAGGGGTCTTTGTTAAAGCTAATCATAGTATCTAACTCGTTATGGTTAATATTATTCGTTATTCAAGTTTTGATTTTCGCTCTGGATTATCCTGCCAGAAATCAAAAAAATTGTACCACTGTAATGGGTATTGTCTCGCGTAATAACCAAGTCGAGCAGCAAATTTTTGCGCCCATTCGGTAAGCAATCGATCTCTTTGTTTGCGAGGCAAACTAATTATTTCTGCAAAATGTTCAATAATAATTTTGTAACCAGGATTTTCGTTCACACAGAACAATAAAAATACCGGACACTTGAAAATTGACGCAAGTATATACGGCCCTTGCGGAAACACAGCCTCATCACCCAAAAAATTCACTGAACTTTGGCGGCCCCCGCCAATAGGCGCACGATCACCTGCGATCACGATAACCTCGCCTGCGTTAATTTTTTCGCTCAGCATCATTGCGGTTGAAGGCGACACTTCCGTCACTTGAATTAAATTGAGGCTACTCGTTTCATCTATGTCTTTTAGTAATTTATTAAATTTCTGCGCATGTTTTGTGTGCACTAAAATATTTAGCTTTACCCGCTTATGTGAATCCGCCATCACACGAGAAATTTCTTGATTGCCAAGGTGTGACGCGATAACTAAAGCACCCTTGCCTTCATCAACGGTCTTTAGAAACTCCTCGCGACCACTATAACTTACGGTGGCCAGATCCACCTTTCCGGCCCATACTGCCAACTTATCTAACATGCTATTCCCGAATTGCAGAAAATGGCGATAGCTTAGGCGGTTTAATGATTCTTTCTGGAATTTCTCTTCTAACTTTTGAACCCTAGACAGGAACTCTTTTGAAGAAAGTCGCGCAACCGGCTGCGTAAAATAATAGTAAGCAATGACGGGAAATAAGAATATGGAGAAAACGAAACGACCTAATATTCTGTATACGAAAAACATGAAGCGCATACCAAACACACTGGTAGTTTCCTCAATTTCAGACCATGTCTTCTTCATAACTATGGAGCTCCATTGCCACGCTTTGATGAAGTATCACGCCCGCTTAAATCGACTCCCTCTTGTGATCTAAATTTACGATGCAATATTTTAGGCAACCGAAAAAGCATGCCAAAAAAAAGCCGCGTGTGCATTTTTGTTATCCGCCAATTGTCAGCTAATGCGTTGAAATGCGAAACACCGTCGAGCGGATAATTAACCTTGGTAAAGAGGTTGATAACTTTACCGCCTCGCCAAACCCAGCGCACAATAATTTCCGTATCAAAATCCATTCGCGAGCCCACAGTTTCTTGCCTAACTAAGTTACATGTTTCAGCTAATGGGTATAAACGGAAACCACACATCGAGTCTTTTATTTTTAGAGACCAGGTATTTATATATACCCAAACGTGAGTGAGATAGCGGCCATACAATCTGATCTTAGGAATGTCGTCACCGTAAATAGGACAGCCGCAAATGACTGCTCGCTGATTATCAAAACCCAGATCAAGAAATTTTTGTATATCGCTAATCGTGTGCTGCCCATCTGCATCGATTTGCAGCGCATGACTATACGAGCGCTTTTCAGCTTCTAGAAAACCTTTTTTAACGGCCTCACCTTTACCTTGATTCTCCGGCATCTGAATAAGTGAAACCAATTCGTAGCGATTTGAGAGCGACTGCAATACTTTGCCGCATGAATTATCGCTACCATCATCAATCAATATGATATCGGTATCAAATTCTAGGGCGCCTTCGACGACCTGCACGATTGCATGCTCGTGATTAAAAACTGGAATTAAAATACAAGGTCGCCAACTGTCCACATCAACTTACCGATTCATTGATTCGATTAACGATACGGCCACTGGAATGCGCACCTACTTCAGAATGATAAGAAAAAGCGAGTTTGTTTTTTTCTCGATTAAACTCCAAATCAACCGTCACTAATTGCCCCGGTCGAATTACCTGTTGAAACTTGATCGCTTCAAGGTGTGAGAACTCACCAACGAATCCCAACATTGTCTCACCAAAGTATTTAGCCCACCGTATTTGCACAACGCCTGGCAATATTGCAGCCTGCTCAAAGTGGCCATCGAAAAAAATGAGATTCGGCTGAATTTCTATTTGCAAAGTAAGCTTCGCGCCTGCCAATTCTTGCGCGCGAACCAGAGGAAGTTCAGGCCTCGATTCTACTTTTTTCTCAACTTGCTTAGAAAATAAATCGAGTAAGTTTTGCTGCGTTATTTTACCTTGGCTATCACGAGGCAATTCACTCAAATAGCGCCAACGTCGGGGCACAACAGGCCGCTCAAACTGTTGTTGTAAATGATCCTGTAATGCTAAATTTACGACTCTCTTACCTTTTTCATTCAGCTCAGCCAAACCCTGGGCACTCAAAACAGCGACAACTCCCACTTCAGTTCGTTTTCCCGTAATAACTACAACGCGCGCCTGATCAATTAAATTATTGGCCAACAAAGCAGTCTCCATTTCAGTTAAGGAAACACGTTTGCCTTCAATTTTTGCAATACGATCAACTCGGCCAATGACTTTGAATTTATTCTTTTCTATAAGCTCTACTTTATCGCTCGTCACATACCACTCACTAATGCTTGGCAAATAAGGCGATTGTATTTGCAAGCATTGCGAATCTTCTTCAGTGCTAATTTGAATCCCAGGAAAGGTTCCCCATAAGGTATCTGATTCAAAAGCTTGTTGTCGCCAAGCGATACCGCCGGTTTCCGAGCTACCAAAAACTTCTATCGGTGTTAATTTTGTTTCAGCGGCAACGTGCAAACTAGAATCTCGCGGCAAGGGTGCGCCAGAACTAAAAATGCCTCGGCAATGACTAGTGACCCGTGACCAATCATTTTTTTCAGGTAAGCGGGTTAGATGGGTGGGGCTAGAGATTAATAAAAAGCTATCCCAATCGGCGGCACGATAATGTATATCTTCTAAAAACTCGCATACCTCCGCCTCAAAGCAGCGGCCAGCAGAAAGAGCCCAAAGGACTCTAAATAACAAACCGTAAATATGATGATGATTTACCGTTGCCAATGTTAGCGACTGCCCTGCCTGCGAACCCCACACTTTTTCTAAATTATTTACTTCGGCAATTAGTTGATGCAGGTATTTGGGAATAGCCTGAGGCTCACCGGTAGAACCAGAAGTAAAGACCTCCATCGCGAGCATTTTGCTATCGAGTTGAACGGCTTCGAAGGTTTGACTTTTCGAGCATAGATTTTTATCTGAACTCGGATCCAGGTCGATATCTTGTAAGCGTGTTTTTGAATTAAAAAGTGCTGAATCACTTTCAAACTCACCGATAAAACCATCGACTCTTTTTGCGAGGCTTTCAACAATAAGGGTCTGATTTGAACCTGGAACGCAAGCAACTTTTTCGCTCGCCCACAATGCAAATAAAATCGCTGAAAATTCTACCGCATCAGAATGATAAAGCGCCCACGTTTTACCCGAATGCGCTTGCAAAACGGTTTGCCAATTTAAAACTCGCTGCCGCCAATACTGCCAACTTAAGGTCTTGCCATTGCGCAAACCTTGGATTGCGTTTGCATCACGCTCAACAGCTAACAACTGGTCGAGTGAAAAATACTTATTCATCCTCTAATCTCATTATCCATAGTCTTACCAGCCATTCGATTGCGAAAACGCTCGCCATAATCACATAAGCTATAAAACCATTGTACAAAGCCCAAACTTCATCACTCGCCCATAAGCTAGTCGACAATGCAGCCAGAGCATTGAAAAAGAAAAACACACACCATACGATGGTGACTTTTCGCATGTATGCAATTGCTTGAGGCGGGAATTCAGAATTTCGTAGCCGTGCAAAACGCTCCACCATGGGTGGCGGCTGCTTTAAACTCCATGCAAATAACACTAAAAAGCTGAAGTTTACAAATACCGGGTAAAGTTTTAAACCGGCGTCAGAATTAGACAACCAAGTCCACAGCACTATAATCCCAAGCAAAGGCAACCATAACCAATGCTTGGTAGGCGAATGATCTAAGTTAAAAAGGCGCAAGGCTGCAACGAGCACCAACATAAAAACAACGATTCGAGCATCGAAGTATTGCAAACCAAAATAAACACCAACAGGATATAACAATGTCACCAAAACGATAGCGACACGTATAAATATTGACATTAAACGCCCATTAATTCGGCTACAGCATCAACAACGTCGCCAACTGTTCTTACGCTTTTGAAGTCTTCTGGCTTAATTTTTTTGCCACTTATTTTTTTTAATTCAACAACTAGATCAACCGCGTCGATACTATCGATATCAAGATCCGTATAGAGATTAGAATCAATCTTAATTCGCTCAGCCTCGATTTCAAATAAGTCAGTTAGAACTTCAACGATGCGCTTGAATATTTCTTCTTTATTATTCATATCTTCATCCACTAAGCATGAGCTTTAACGAGAGCAGCTAAACTATTTACGCTAGCAAAATGTTTTTTGGTTTCCGCGGAATCTGCTTCCAATTTAATGCCGTATTGTTTTTGTATTGCCAAGCCCAATTCCAACGCATCAATGGAATCTAAACCTAAACCCTCTAGAAACAAAGGCGCTTCACTATCAATATCCTCTACCGTTATATCTTCGAGGTCGAGGGCGTCGATAATGAGCTGTTTCAGATCTTTATCCAGGTCACTCATGACTTGCTAACTCCTGTGTAAAATAATTTCGTAAAAATTCTGTTAATCGTCGTGAAGCAATTGATGGATGCGGTTCATCTAAAAATTCTTCGATGGGTATTTTATCGCGAATATTCATCGTGAAATGAAACCGACGCGGTGGAATTCGATACCAGGGCATATTTTTGGTTAAGGTTGTTGGCTCACAAGTAATAACGACTGGTGTAATTGGCGCCTCGCAGCGCAAGGCAATATTTGCCGCACCTCTTTGTAGCTCCATAGGCTGCCCTGGCGTTGTTCGGGTACCTTCTGGAAATATTATTAAGCTATTACCACGCTCCAAAGAAGCAGCCGCAGCTTCCAAAATTTTTTCAGGATCGTCATTCGCTATATAGCCCGCTAAGCCAATTGAAAAACGAGTAAATAGATTCTGAGTTAAAGAGCTTTTAACAACACAATCGGCACGACGAATAAAAGCAATCAAAAACACAACATCAATAAGCGATGGATGATTAGCCAGAATAAGCTGGCCCGGCCGATTATATTCGGCTCGTCGATCTACACAATATGTCAGTATGCCTAAGCAACGCATGGTCTCAACGAAGCAGCGCATTATATAGTGAATATAAGCTTTTGCACGCCGCTCTCTCACCATTGGACCTCCGGGAAGAAGGTAGAGAATGGGCACGACGATAAAGGGCAGTAGAGAACCGCCAAGACCAAAAACCGTAAACGCAATTGCAGTCGCAATGATTCGCCAGAGCTTACTTAGCTTGCCTATCAGAGTATGAATACCACTTCGCAACATAAACGACTTACTTACCTATTGACCGTTTGACAAGCATCCATGCATGTCTTGCAGCGACGATCGTTACGGCCTCCTTATTGTTCGCTAGCAAAAAACGGATAAAACTTAAAACATGAGGCTCAGACATCGGTTTCGGAGCAGCACCAAGCGCCAACTTTTGCATTTGCATTTCCAACGCGACTTGCTGATCGGAAGAATCAACAGGATCACCCAAACCGATAACAAATGCCGCAGCATAAGAAAATGCCGGGCCAGTTAGAGTGTCACGATAAACGCCGGGTATCGGCGCATCGTAGAAAACACAAAGCGCTTCATCATATTCACTTTCTTGTAAGATTAAGGCCGCCTCTAGCAAAGCCTGGCAAATCCCATCATCACCGCAAGCCAACGCAGATATTGGTGCGGTATCTTTGCGGGCGATGGAGAATACGCCTCCAATTGCATTGTGAACGGACAGACTGAAATGAGTCGGGGAAAGATCTTCACCTTTAGCTAGGTCTCTCAACATGTCGACGGTGCGCGAAAGCTCTCCGTGTCGACTGCAGAATATGCTGGGAATCAATTGCCCGTCGCTCAACAAGGGCCAAGCTACCGAAGCCGCCATCTTACCCAAGGGACTTAAGCGTCGGCGCAGCATGGGAGGAATTTGATCGACGGAAGGTTTTGCTGAGACAACACTTTCTTGAGCGTTTTCTTTGGTGAGCCCAGAATCTTGCCTATCGCCAGACCGATCTGGGCGTTGGCTCCAAGCTACCCACGCTTGCCTATCTTGAGCTTCTGGCATCCAGGCCGCCCAACGTTTAATTGTTAACTGAATCTTGCCCACACTTCCCCAACTTTCTAAATGACAGTCACTAAGATACCAATTTCGATTAATTTTTGAACAGCCGTCTCTGGGTATTTCATGTTTCTTTTATTTACTTATTATCACGCGCTCTATTAAAAGCGAGGCTACATTGTAGCGACGGGCCGCATCATAGCAAGAAATGAACGAATATCACCTGGCTCTTACGCTTACGGCTTGGGAGATCAGTTACGTTAAGTTAACATTGTTAAATAATTCGTAACCATAACAATAACAGCAGAGAATCATTCTTAACCATAACGAGCTTGAACTACGGGGCCTGAATATAAGATCATTCGGGCTTATTGTTCTTTTGCCTTAACTAAACCCCAATTTATAGCGATGTATTTGAGCCGAGAATAATACCTGTTCTCGCCAATAGGAGTTCCGATGCACAAGGCCCTACTCATTTCTTTCACTTTGCTGCTAGTGGGCGCATGCAGTTCAGATAACTCAACTAAGGCCGCAACTCCCTATAAGCCCAGTGCCGACATTGAACAATTGATGTACAGAGTTCTCGACCCTGGCGCAGATATGATTTGGTTAAATTCTGGCTGGGTGATCGACAAAGACGGCGAGCGAGAGCTTTTTCCTGAAACGGATGCGGAATGGCAGGTTGTTATTAATGGCGCCACTATCGTTGCTGAAGCAGGAAATCTTTTGATGATGCCAGGTCGTGTGGACGGAGCTGACGGTCGCGATGAAAGTTGGCTCGTTTATTCGCAAGCCATTATCGATACGGGCAACCAATTGATTGCCGCTGCAGAAGCCCACGATGAACAAGCGATCTTTGATCTCGGTGGGCAGCTGTATAACGTCTGCAGAGCTTGCCATCTTAAATTTATTGATATGGCAGAAGTTGATTGATGCTTTTTCAAAAAAAACGCGCACTCGCGATAACGTTTGGCATTCTTTCCGCCTGCCTATCTTTTTCCCTGTGGTCCCACAATATATCTGAAAGCAATGCGCAATTCGTTGAAGGCGTAGAGGGAGCGGCCATTGCTCCTTTTATGTATTTAGGCGCAAAACATATGGTTACCGGCTACGACCACTTACTATTTCTAGTCGGCGTGATCTTTTTTTTATTTCGCTTAAAAGACGTCGTACTCTACGTTTCGCTTTTTACGCTTGGGCACAGCATTACCTTATTAGGGGGCGTACTAGGCGGCTTACAGGTCAATGCGTATTTAATTGATGCCATCATTGGCTTTTCGATTGTGTATAAAGCTTTTGAAAATATGGGCGGGTTTGAAAAAGTATTTCATTTTCAGCCCAACACTAAAATAGCTGTGTTATTTTTTGGCTTATTTCATGGCTTAGGTTTAGCGACAAAACTACAAGATTTTTCAATTGCCAAAGACGGATTAATCACCAACATCATAAGCTTTAATATCGGCGTCGAGATCGGACAAATTATCGCCCTCTCTTTTATTCTGATTTTATTCTGGCGATGGCGGCAAATGGCCAGTTTTAATAAACACGCTTTTTTAGCGAATTCCCTACTCATGACCGGTGGATTTTTACTGGCAGGTTATCAACTCACGGGTTATTTCGCATAACGGTTCACTTAAACTGTAAAAGCAAAAAAGAAAGACTCTACTTATGCAAGCAAACAATAAAAGCTCAGCGAAAAATATACTTATTGCCACTGGCGCTGCACTGATCGTAGCCTGCGCATTGCTATTTATCGCAATTTTACCGGCAGAATTTAACATCGATCCGCTTGGCACGGGAAAGCTACTTGGCATCACCGGCATGTCTCAAGATGAACAGACTGTGGGCGCACTCAATCGGCAAGATGGGGAGTTTTTCCAAGATACCTATACCGTCACTTTGGCAGCATTTGAATCACTAGAATATAAATATCGATTGGACGAAGGGGCGACGATGTTGTTTAAGTGGGAGAGTACCGGCGGTGAGGTCTTTTTCGATATGCACTCAGAGAAAGATGGTGTATCCCCTGAAGAATATTCACCTTCATTTGATCAGCGTCAAAGCGCGAAGGAATATGGCTCGTATACTGCCCCATTCTCGGGTATTCATGGCTGGTATTGGGAAAATAGAAATACTTCAACAATAACCATCACACTAAACGCAACAGGGTTTTTTCCTCAAGTCACTGAATTTAGAGACGGTTTTGAAAACGAGCGCGACTTCAAATAAATTAAAAAAATAAACATCCGAAAAACCGATAACTTCAACATTAGAATGTAAAAGTTATTAACTATCTTTGATTACAATAAATAACGTATAAAACACCAGCGATTCGCTGGTCCTCTAAATAGGAGAAGACACCCGGTGTTAAACGAAGCCTTATTAAATTTCTCGCAATGGTTATCAGGCCAGGAATTTAGCCAATCTATAATTAGCTCCCTATATCTGTGGAATTGGCTGGAGTCCACACACGTTCTCACCCTGATGATTTCATTGGGAATGTTGTTCATGATTGATTTAC
Source organism: Aurantivibrio infirmus (assembly GCF_054767315.1). Lineage (NCBI taxonomy): Bacteria > Pseudomonadati > Pseudomonadota > Gammaproteobacteria > Cellvibrionales > Cellvibrionaceae > Aurantivibrio > Aurantivibrio infirmus. Next base: position 83,358 of record NZ_BAAFSK010000002.1, on the reverse strand, counting down.
GCATGCTGGGTTGGTCGATGACAAATATTCCAGCCTCAACAATTGCTGCTCGCTTAAATATGCCAATGATGATTGGGTTCATCGTAATGATCATCACGGGTTTACTTCTCTACTACGCGAATGCTTTACATGAAACACAAAGCATTTGGTTTAGATTGAAGATGGTATTGCTAGTCTTAGCAGCCATCAATGCTTGGCTGTTTCATCGTGCAATGAATAAGTCTGTCGATACGTGGGATAGCGACCCGATACCACCAAAAAGAATCAGAGTCGGCGCGGGCCTGTCTTTAATTTTGTGGATGTTAGTGGTTTTTGCCGGCAGAGCAATGGCCTACAACTGGTTTGACTGCGATATCGAGCAAGGCGCATTTATTAATTGGGCAGTAGGTTGCTCGATCGGGAAGTAGAATTACAAGATTTATTCAGGCTTTTCTTATCAGACCTGAAGAAAGAATTGATTACATAACATTTTATTTTGAATTTTAATTGCAGGAGTTCCCAATGGAGCTGTTACCGTTTTTCGAATGGCTAGAATCGTCACTCTTAGGCCAAGCATCTAAATCCTATGATGGGGTTTACGTTATTTTTCAAACCTTTCACTTACTCTCATTAGCGTTAATTGGCGGCACCGTACTCGCTACTGACTTACGTTTGTTAAATGTGATCATGCGCGATGTACCAACAAATGTTGTCGCTGAGGGCGCCCACAAGTGGTTTAAATGGGGCCTAGGTGTCGTTATCTTTACCGGGATTTTTATGCTGGCTGGTGTAGCTATTAAATGTTATACAAAAGAGTCCTTTTGGGTGAAGATGATCGCACTCTTAACCGGCATCCTGTTTGTTTTCTTAATTAAAAAACCTCTGCTCAATAGAGATTTAACACAAGTCAATCCTTGGACATTGAAACTAATCGCGATTGCCTCAATTATGACTTGGTTTACGGTTGCCGCTGCGGGTCGCTGGATCGGATTTTCCTAATAGACTTGGCAAATAGATTTAAAAGTAACTGCAGAACCGGCAAAAAATAATAATAAGCCTATTTGTGATTAACTCATCAGAAATATGACTAAAGAAGATTAAAGCAAAGAGAAATTTAATTATGTCTGAAGATAAAAAACTCGATAAACAGCAAGTGATAGCCTTAACTCTATCTGCCACGATACTTGGAGCAGCCTTAATTTATTGGGGAACTCAAATCTATATTGTCGGCACAGGATTAATTGAATACCACTTCGGTTAGACGCTGCTGCACCTAAGATCGAATCAAGCTTATGATAGTTTACGAGCTTAAAACTATCAGAGAAATTCATATCTAGAACAAACAAGTAATTTAAGAAGTTATTCGGTCCAACGAACAATATCCAACAACTTTTTTCTCGACATTAATAAAACGACAGACATAAAAAAACCTCAGGTGTTGCCCGAGGTTTTTTTATGTCTGTCGTTCTTAAAAGGGGCCGAACTAAATTATCCGGCACCTAAAGAAGCAGCTTCTTATCTTTCAGTTGGATCAGAACCGTCACTTGGTGCACCAGTACCTGAAGAACCCATGAAGACTTTCTCGCCATTCGACAATGTGATGTCGCGGCCATTTGCCTTACATTTCGGCTCACACACTTTGTCTTTGCTCTGGTAACCACGAACAATTACATCGGTTCCAATAGGGAGTGACTTACGAGTTACGCCGGCACGATATAGAGTATTTGGCGTTCCACCTTCAACCATCCACTCCTCGACACTGCCGTCATCATTCTTAACATCGACATGAATCCAAGAATGAGGGTTAATTAACTCAACCTTCGATACTTGCCCTTTTAAAAGAACCGGTGAATCGGCGTCAAACTCAGCCGCAAACGCGTGGTGAGCATTAACCTGACTCATGTTCAGCATAAACGTCATGATAAGCGCTGCTAGTGCTGCTAATCTAATTTTCATAATCCTATCCTCACTGTGTAAAACTTAGTCTATCGTATGTCGATTGTTTTTTTGTTGTCTGGTATTTCTCTCTTCCCTGAGCTAAAAGTTTGCTTCCCAATACGGCATTGCAAACCCATCGGTGTTATTTGGAGCCTAGCGGAACCTCTTTCGCTGGACCCCAATCATCAAGCTTATTCCAATGGCTCTTTACGTAAATGGCCGTACATGAGCTCTTCGACAAACTCTACGCATTTAAATTGCTGTAATTGCGCATCTTTACCCGTCATCTTGTATATCGGATAAGCAATTTTCCACGGCTTAGTGAATAGAGACTCATCTTCGATGGTCGCTTCATAAGCAATCGTGTTTGGCCCTGTTAGGGTGTAGCGCTCGGTAACTTTCGCATCGTAGGTCAAATAGTTACCCGCACGATCTAACCATGCTTGACCATTTAAACCGCTTACTTCGATGACCAAAGTATCCCCTTCCCAACGCGCCCAGGAATTACCCATCCAAGACTCAATACCGGTTTCACCCGGATCTTCCAACAGTATGTTACGTACAGCGCCTGCATATTCATAGGCAAAGAACAAAGCATCGTCATTGTGGAAAATTTGGAATGCGTAAGGCATGTAATTCGCACGAGGCACGCCTGGCAAATAGCATTTAATTTCTGGGTCCGCCGTCAGCCAATTCTCGCGATTAGCATCACGCTGCTTGAGCGCTTCTGGCTTATAAGGAATTTTGCCATCAACAACAATGCCTAAGCTTGCTGGCACAGAACCAACCGCACCCAGAGCAACAACCGGCTTAGCGGGAACAGGAACAAATGGCCCCTCACGCATTGCCATAGCTGCTTGCGCAGAATGTGGCTCAATATTGAAATTATGGCGCCCCATACTCTGCCAAACGCCATTGAAATCAGGTTTGCCCCCAGCCGTTCTCGGTGGCTCATAGCCCTCCACCTGAGCAAAAGTCGAAGTTGCCGACACTAGGCAAGCGGAAATTAAAGTCGCGAAAAGGAATCCCTTACGGAAACATTGGTTAACCATATGCTTTCTCTCTCTGGTAATAAACCTTCTGGTATAGATCGTTTATTATGATGTTTATTAATACATTATTGAATTTGGGTTGTATCTGCTCTACATCAAGCACGCGACTAAATAACTATAAATTGAGTGTGCCAATTATTCTAAGTTAACGGAGCTGAACTAGAGCTGAACAACTGAAATGGGCTGCCCCAACAGTCACGGAGCAAGATGGTATCTAATCGAGACGTTTTACGCAAAGTGCATTTGTCAGTGACAACATATCTTAACCATGACTGGACGAACTTGTTATTTCCAAGCCAACGCACCACAAAAATCACCAATGAAAACAAATAGATACCCGCAAACGGAATTGATAATTACCCATGAACTAAAATGATATTAATTCTGTCGTCAGGAGGCGTGCTCTAGTTACGAATTGCTCGAAGAAAAGTAGAATAAACGCCACCTTAATTTGCAACGACTAAGCATCCACTTAGTAACAACCAAACGACGAGCATAAATGGCTACCCATGAAGACGACTATTGAGCAATGGCGTATGTTAAAGGCCGTCGTTGAACACGGCAGTTTTGCAAAAGCGGCTGAAGCTATTCACAAAAGCCAGTCGAGCATTAACACCGCAGTTCATAAGCTCCAGCAAATCCTTGGGGTTCAATTATTGCGTGTTGAAGGTCGCCGCACCATTCTGACCGACGAAGGAGTATTGCTATTACGCAGAAGCAACCTGGTATTAGATGAGGTCAGTCGGATTGAGGCAATTGCCGAAAGCCTCGTGCAGGGCGAAGAAACCATCTTAAAAGTTGCCGTCGATGCAGTTTTCCCTTACGCCCCACTCTACTCAGCGTTTCAAGCGATATCCGCTCGTTATCCACATATCAGAGTGGAATTGATTGAAACGATTTTGTCGGGTAGCAACGAATTACTTGAGAATGGTGAAGTTTCGATAGCGATAACCCCACTCGCACCGCGACAATTGCCAGTCGAGTTGTTATGCAGCGTCAATTTCTACGCCGTCGCGGCGCCACACCACACATTGTTTTCAGAGCCCACACCACTTAAACATGAGCAACTGAAATCTCATAGACAAATAGTTGTGCGCGATTCCGCAATTTTAGATAAGAAGGATTCTGGTTGGCTAGGTGCTGAACAACGCTGGACTGTTAGCACCATGGATACATCAATAAACTTAATTTGCGAAGGTTTTGGTTATGCTTGGCTGCCTGAAACAAAAATCGCGCAACATCTAGATAGTGGGGCATTAAAAAAATTACCCCTTGAACGCGGTCAAGTTCGATCGACAGATCTCTTTTTAGTTGTCACCGATGAAGACAAGCTCGGCCCGGTCGCTAAGCAGTTTGCCGAATCACTAAGAAAGATGTAACTCGAATAAAAATTTATGGTGGTTCTTAATTTAGCAATTTAACGTGTTCAATTAATTGCGAAACCAAAGTATCGATTAACATTATTGAATTTTCATCTTCTAATACACCCTGATCATTAAAAGCTTTCCCATAAAATGGAATCGCTACCTGTTGCGGCAACACATTTACTTGAATATTCCCCAACATCATTCGCAAGGGCACTAGCCCCCTGATACCGCCATAGTGACCGGGTGAAGCTGCCGACAACGCGGCGACTTTCCCAGCATATGCAATGAGAGGCTTTTCGTCTTTACTTCCCGGACGTGAAATCCAGTCTAAGGCATTTTTTAATAAAGGAGAAAATGAACTATTGTATTCTGGAGAGGCAATGAAAAGCCCTTGATGTTCCACAAAAATTTGTTTTAGCTTAAGCGCGTTTTTTGGTAAGCCCGATTCTGCTTCATCATCGCCATCATAAATCGGCATTGAGAAATCTTTTAGATCGATAAATGTTGCATCAGCGCCTTTGCTCAGGGCAACTTCATACGCATGCCGCGCCAATTTTTTATTCATTGAATCTTTACGCGCACTACCTGCAAGAAAAAGAATTTTGTTACTCATATTTTGAACCTTTTTTCATTTTTGAATTGCCAAATCAAACAAGAGTATTTCAGCGTCGCTTGTACTCGCCAATGATACTTCGGATATTTTTTCTAATCCAAGACCATCGCCTGCTGCGAGTTTAACGCTGTTGATTATTAGCTCGCCCTTAACCACCTGAACCCAAACCTTACGATCAGTCGCAACATCAAATTTAAGATGCTTATCGACGTCAAGAACTGCAGAATAAATTTCTACATCTTGAGAAATTTGAATCGCACCTTCTCTTCCACTTCCAGAAACAATTAATTTTAATGTATTTTGACGTTCTTCTAGCGCAAAATAAACTTGCTCATAACTCGGATCAATACCTACTCGATTGGGCCGAATCCAAATCTGTAAAAAATGTACGGGCTCAGTTTTTGAAGCATTAAATTCACTATGTTCGATGCCTGACCCGGCAGACATCTTTTGAACTTCACCAGGCTTTATCTGGGAACCATTACCAATACTATCCTTATGGGCAAGAGCTCCACTAATAACATATGAGATGATTTCCATATCTTTGTGCCCATGCGTATCAAAACCACCACCGGGAACAATTCGATCTTCATTAATAACTCTCAATGCGCCAAAACCCATATGTTCTGGATCGTAATAACTGCCAAACGAAAAAGTATGTCGACTGTCTAACCAATCAACGTCTGCTCTGCCGCGACTATCTGCACTTCTAAAATATTCCATTCCAACTCTCTTCTGAAAATTTGTACTTGGAAATCACAATGTAATGGCGCGACATAGTAACGACATTTTCAGAAAAAAAAATTGAATTTAACAGGACTTACCATTCGATTTTGACGAATTGACAAGATAAAGCATAACTAAGGCTGATTGAAACAGTAGAGATGAGGGAGTTAACAGAAGAAATTTTTCTTATTCTATGCTGGCGAGTTCGCCACCTAACAGCTCAGTCATCGAAGAACCCGGATTCACAACAACTCGGTTCCGTCCTTTCCGCTTTGCGGCATACAGCGCTTGATCACATCTTCGCAACCAACTATCTCTGCTATCAGTTGAATGTGCCGCACTAACACCACAACTCACTGTCACTGACGAGCCTTTTACAATACTTGAATCCGAAATGGTTTGTCTTAATTCTTCACCCAAGCTTTCCGCTTGCTGCTCATTTGTATCTGGCAACAGAATAACAAACTCTTCTCCTCCTGCCCTGCAAACACTGTCTAAAACACGGATTCTTGATTTAATTAATTTAACTATTTCGATTAATACATTGTCACCAACACTGTGGCCATGCTTGTCATTTATTTTTTTGAAATGATCGATATCAAGTGTAATCAACGCGGCTTCCGCGCCCAGACGTTCATGCCTTGCAATTAATTGATCGATTTTATCATCCATAAAACGGCGGTTAAACGCACCTGTTAAATGATCTGTGATGGTTAATTTTTTTAATTCATCATACTGCTTTTCAAAAATTCCAGCAGCGATATTAAAAAATACTGCTGTCATCAATAAGGTCGCAGCTACCCGTGCAGTTGCATCAAATGGCAAGACAATATAAGAAGTGATACAAACGCAAATATAAAACAACGTTACTAGATGCAAAGCTGTATTGCGCTCATGTACCCAGTACAAAGCCAAGAGAGTCGGAAAAGCCCAATACACTCCCACCCCGCCTAAACTAAAAATCACGATCACGTTATCAATGATATAGAGAACACTAATTATCTGGGGGTCTATGACGAGTTTATTTATTTTTCGATAGGAAAAAACATTTACAATACAAAGCAAAGCCGTTGAAAGAGGAATTAAAGCGGTAATAAGATCGCCTTTAACTAGCGCCACTAAGGCAAACGGAACGACCAAAAACCCGACCACACAATATATCTGATAGGCCATAAAGGCGCGGTAATTAGATTTTAATTCAATCATAGTAATTCGGGGTCGGGGCAATTAGTGTTCAGCAACTTCCTGTCTTTCTGTAAAAGCTTAGCCTTTGTCATTCTTGCCTATCTATCCACAGATGAACATCTTAAAGAGCTCGGAGCGACTTCAGTATTTCGATTTAATACAGCTGCCTTGATCATAGTGATAGGCGGGTATAATTCTTACCCCAACAAAAACATCAATACGGCGGAAGGTTTCGAATAGAGAGGCAACCCACAATAGTGAGAGAGTGAATTTTAAAGCAAAAGAGCGAGAAAATGAGAACTTGGTCTTATATCAATTTACAATAGTCGCGGATTTGACCGTTGATTAGGTTATATCAATACGCTTCGTCGGCAGTCTAGGCCCAGTTAACCCGATATTTTAGAGATTGCTAACAAAGCAGTTATGTAAGGAATTGCAATGCCCTAGGATCTTCATCGCAAGGTTCATCCAACCACCCTACGACAAAAAAACTTCTCCCTAAGGTCGTTTTCTGATATCGTTAATGATAACAATTCGCATCTGACCTCTTGATAATCCCCCAGGTTTCCCAAATGAATTTAAGGCAGGCTCCCGCCGGTGATAGCTTTCGAGTAACTAAAATTGACTGTGAAGGAGAGATTCTAAGCAGACTGTATGCCCTTGGGGTTTTTCCAGGTGCTGATGTCAAAGTCTTACGCCATGCCCCTCTGGGGGACCCCATTCAATTAAAAGTTGGGCGATCTCTGATAAGTATCAGAAAATTTGAGGCTGAAACCATATCTATAGAACCCGTCAACGTTGAGGTTGCATAGTATGAGCTTCAAGATTGCTTTAGTCGGCAACCCCAACTGTGGAAAGACAACCCTTTTTAATGTGCTCACTGGCGCCCATCAGAAAGTAGGTAATTGGCCAGGTGTTACTGTTGAACGCAAGACTGGGACTTTAAGCTTAGCCAAGCAGCCCATAGAAATTATCGATTTACCAGGTATCTACAACCTCGATCAATCTCACATGGGCATTGACGAGAAAATTGCAAAAAACTTTTTAGAAACAGGTGATTTCGACTTAATCATTAATATTGTTGACGCGAGTAACATAGAACGTAATCTAATTCTCACCCAACAACTCATTGAAAAGAACCTACCAATAGTTGCCGCTCTTAACATGTTAGATGTGGCAGAAAGACAAGGGCTCCACGTTAAAGCTGATGAACTGCAACGTCGATTAGAGATTCCAGTAATTTCTATCGTAGCGTCGCGCCGCCAAGGTGTCGATAAACTCAAGCAAACTCTCACCGAGTTTTTATCTTCCCGCCAAGCAACAGAGAAAACCAAGGCAGAAAACGCCAATAAGAAACCTGTCGTTGATAGCGCTGCTATCGATCTCCCGGGTCGATATCACAAGGCACAAGCGCTTTTAAATGGCGTTATTGAATTCACACCAATAAATCAAACTCTCACCGAAAAAATTGATCGATGGGTTCTAAATCGATATCTCGGCATTCCTTGTTTTTTGCTCATGATGTATCTCATGTTTACGGTAGCCATTAATTTAGGCGCTGTATTTATTGATTTTTTTGATATTTTATTTGCCGCTGTTTTTGTCGACATGACACGCTGGCTATTGGTCGAGATCTCTGCACCGACCTGGTTAACAATATTACTCGCGGATGGACTCGGTGGCGGTATTGTTCTGGTGTCGACTTTTATTCCTGTCATTGGTTTTTTATATTTGTGTCTGTCTTTATTAGAAGATTCTGGATACATGTCACGAGCGGCTTTTGTAGTGGATCGCTTAATGGCGAAAATTGGCTTACCCGGAAATGCTTTCGTACCTCTAATCGTCGGTTTCGGCTGCAATGTTCCCGCCGTTATGGCGGCACGCAGTCTCAATAGAGATAGTGAACGTTTAATGACAATCGCTATGGCACCATTCATGTCATGTGGTGCGAGACTCACCGTTTACGCTTTATTTGCTTCGGCCTTTTTTCCTTCGAACGGACAAAATATTGTTTTCCTTTTGTATTTATTGGGTATTGCTTTGGCGGTTGGAACCGGATGGGTTTTTCGTCGGCAATTATTTCCTGGCGAGGTCTCTCACTCTGTCCAAGAAATGCCTGCATACCACATTCCAGTTGTACGAAATATTTTTATAACGACTTGGTTTCGACTAAAAACATTCGTCTTTCGCGCCGGTAAAACCATCGTCGCCGTTGTGGTGGTATTAAGTATGCTGAACTCCATCGGAGTCGACGGCTCATTCGGTAATGAAGATTCGAAAGATTCCGTATTAAGTGTTATCGGCAAATCAATCACCCCCGCCTTTGGCCCTATTGGAGTCGAAGAAGACAATTGGCCCGCAACAGTTGGACTTTTCACCGGGACTTTCGCCAAAGAAGCTATCGTCGGCACTTTAGATTCACTTTACAGCGAAGCGGAAACCGCAACAGCAGCAGAAATTGAAGCAAACGCAATTCCAGATTTGTTGGCCGCAACCGGCGAAGCACTTACATCAGTTCGAGACGAATTAATGGGTTTAGCTGACACGCTCACCGATCCATTAGGTATTTCAATTGGTGACGTTAGTGATCAAGCAGCGGTAGCGGAAGACCAAGGCGTGAACACATCAACACTTACCAACATGGCAAGTCTTTTCGCAGGCCCCTTTGCGGCATTTTGTTATCTCGTTTTCGTCTTGTTGTATGCGCCTTGTGTAGCGGTACTTGGAGCAATTACGAAGGAAGCAGGCTGGCGATATATGCTAATCGTATTTTCTTGGTGTACAGGTTTAGGTTATTACGTAGCTGCCTTGATTTATCAAGCAGGCACGTTTACACAACACCCGTTATTTTCAGCAATTTGGATCGGAGTATCTTCATTAGTGATGATTGCTGCAATCACAGCATTAAAATCTATGGGTAAACGGGCGATTTCGCAGCCGCAATTGATTGACGTTGTGCAGGTTTAGTTTTGAGAATTTTGATTTTATCAATTTTCTCTTTTGCTAAAATGCTTGGTAAAACTTAAGCCCTAGTCGAATCCGAAAGCTTTTGGTAACACCCCTGCATTAAATGTTCCCCATCGTCTTCCGTCAATTTTTATTACTGAATACACAGAAAAAATTACATTGCCATCAGGCAGTAAAAAAGTAGACATACTGATATCTTTTACTTTCGAGATATTTTTCTTTTCTAATTCGGTAACCGCAAAATACATACTACGGCTCTGCTTACGATCTATTTTAATATCACCAGTTGGCGGTTTCGAAATAGATGTTCGATTCACTGATACATAACCATTCTCGTCAATCGGAAGTGAATACAATACTCCCTCTGTATTTTCCCAGCTATCAATTAGTGCTTGGCTCGCATTCCGCAAAGGCTCATTCCAACAGACGTCATACTTTGGCCATTCACCATTGGGTATCTCCGTATAATTTCTATCCCAAATATCTACGCCTTGATCGAGCAATTGCTTTAAAATATTTTCCATTTTGCTTTGTCGCTGATGCAGTACCTCAATAACATCCTCTAGTACGCCTTTTCCCGTACGCATACGCACCAAATTACGCATCGCCACATTGGCAGCGTCGCGCATTGTCTCTGCTTGGTTATATGCAACATCCATATCTTTGTTGATACTCAAACTTAACTCGCGAATTGCGATGCTGCGCTGTCGCGTTTCCATGTTAGTCGCCGACATTTCTTCGATAGCGGAGCTAATCATTAGCAAGTCAGAATGAGAGGTCTCAAAATCTGTAACCATGTCGGCAAATTTATCCGTCGATGCGCTAATTGTTTTTTGTGCTTTTTCTGCGCTCTCAATCATCTCTTGAGTGCCAGAAGCCGTCTGCGTAACAGCGCCACCCATCTCACCAACCAATTCATCAATGTGATCTGCAGCGCCTCGCACTTTACCGGCTAAGGTTCTCACTTCATCAGCTACTACCGCAAAACCACGGCCATGTTCACCAGCGCGGGCAGCCTCAATTGCGGCGTTTAAAGCCAGCATATTCGTTTGCGCTGCAAACGCCTGGACCGTACCAAGAATCTCGCGAATCTTGCCTGAACTCGACTCCAATCTAACGACGTTACCCGCAAAGTCCTGCATCATATGTGAAACAGAATTAATATCCGTGATCACATCGCCTAGCTCAGCCAAAGAATCACGAGCCAGATCTAAGTTCTTTGAATTCACATCTGCGATTAGGGTACTGCGTTCCGCGAGCTCATGAATAGCATTGGCTGTTTCATCGCTCGATTGAAAATTTAAATCAGACTCTTGTTCTTGTTTTTTGGAGTCATCCCGCGCATTCATCGATAACTTTCGCGCCTCGGCAGATGCCAAGCCCATACTTAAATTATGATGTTGATTTGAATCTAAAATGGCTCGAACTCTTTTTAAAAATAGATTAAATTCTGATGCCATTTGGCCAGTGATCCCAGACGACGAAAGATTCACGTCTTCGGTGAGGTCGCCAATAGGTTGATTGGCTCGTTTCATTGCTTCCAGTACCTTAATAATTGAAACGGTACTACCCACATTGATCCGTACCCAAGCAGTTAGGCTCAGGGAAATCACACCTAAAACGATTGCCAATAGTCTAAGTGGGCCCTCCGAAAGCGCTACAAAGCCAATTAACGTCCCTAGTTGACACAACAATATCCCAGCTAGAGCACCACCTTTGAGTAACACGTTTAAAAATACATTGCCTAGCTTCGAAATCATAAAATTCCCTTGTCGAACGCGAAAACACCTCTCGTCAATAAAATTATAGCCAGGCTATTTAAAGTTGCTGAACATAATAAGCTTTGGAGCCGATTAATTTATTGGAAGATCTGCATATCAGTAACTAGCATCGTTATTTTAATTACTTAACACTATAATAATTTTTAAAGTCTCTTACTTACCCTCTTAAGTGACTGGTTGATGGATCCAGTTTTCTGAGGTAAGGGAGAAGTTAAACTAGTTTTCTGAATAGACGATCGAAAGACGCAGCACGCAGATTAACTCGCACTTCACAAAACTGCCTCTGCTATGAACGATAACGCCAAATATCTACTTGAAGGATTGACTCGACCAGTTAGCCTGCTTAACATGCCATTTTATTGACGCAAGCCAATTGGCATTTTCCTACAAAACTTTTAGAACCCAATAATTATTAACGTAATATGCTTGAAACAATTTCGACCGGAACAATCATCACCACTGACAATAAGTGTAGTCACTGCCAAGGATCCAAATGTTGTCAATACATTACTGAATCAATAGAAACTCCGCGCGGGATACGCGATTTCGATTTCTTACTATGGCAAATTTCACACAAACTGGTTCATATTTATAAAGATTGCGATGGCTGGTATTTATTATTCCTTAGCGAGTGTCAGCACCTTCAAGAAAATGGCCAATGTGGAATTTACGAAAAGCGCCCGATGATTTGCCGGGAACATAGTAACGATCATTGTGAGTTCGACACGAGCATTGAAGAGAGCAGCGAACTTTATTTTCGCGATTACGATGACTTAGATAAATATTGTGAAAAACGATTTAAAAGTTGGCGCCAGCGATTTTAAAAACTGAAGTAAACCTAAAACTTTAACCACCCAAGAACAATAATTAAAACTATGGCATTTCTACTATCTATCGACCAAGGTACAACAAGCTCAAGAGCAATTTTAGTTGATACCGACTCATCGAAACTCACTATTTCACAACAGGAATTTGCACAGCACTTCCCTAACGACGCGTGGGTTGAGCATGATCCCACAGATATTTGGAATACTGTTTTCGCCACCTGCCAAGATGTAATTACCAAGGCGCAAGTTGACGCCAGCGAAATTACTGCCATTGGCATTACCAATCAACGCGAAACAACAGTTGTTTGGGATAGAAAAACCGGCGACGCAATTTACAATGCGATCGTTTGGCAGGATCGTCGTACGAGCAAACTTTGCCAAAAATTAAAAGCTGACGGCAAAGAAGCACTTGTTAGCGAAAAAACAGGTTTACTATTAGACCCCTATTTTTCAGCAACAAAAATCGCTTGGATACTCGATAACGTAAATGGCGCAAGAGAAAAAGCCGAACGCGGCGAACTTGCTTTCGGCACGATCGATACTTACATTCTTTGGAAGCTCAGCGACGGAAGATCACATAAAACCGATGCGACTAATGCAAGTCGGACTGCGTTATTTAATATTCACACACAAAAATGGGATGATGAGCTGCTTGATTTATTTAAAGTACCTGCATCAATGCTGCCACAGGTATGTGATAGCGCTGATGATTTCGGCTTAACAGACCAAAAACTTTTTTCATCTCAAATTCCTATCCTGGCAATGATAGGCGACCAACAATCTGCTCTAGTGGGGCAAGCGTGCTTCCAGGAAGGCATGGCAAAGAGTACCTACGGGACTGGTTGCTTTTTAATTTTAAATACCGGTAGCCGAGCTTTAAAATCGCAATTTAAGTTGCTTACCACTGTGGCCTATCGCCTCAAGGGACAAGTAACCTACGCTTTAGAAGGCAGCATATTTATTGCTGGCGCGTCCATCCAATGGTTGCGTGACGGATTAAAAATTATTGAAAATGCGCAACAAACTGAAGAGCTTGCAAGAGATACTGCCGAAGATCATGGCGTTTTTTTTGTTCCCGCGTTTACGGGGCTAGGTGCGCCTTACTGGGATCCTGATGCACGCGGTGCAATTTTTGGTTTAACACGGGATACCGGGGTAAAAGAAATCGTCACCGCTGGACTACAATCGGTTTGCTATCAAACCAAGGATTTACAAAAAGCCATGGAAAAAGATGGCGAGCGGCCAGAAGTGTTGCGCGTTGACGGTGGTATGGTTGCCAACGATTGGTTGTTACAAAGTCTCGCAAATATTCTCGGTTCAGAAGTAGAACGCCCCACCATTATTGAAACCACCGCACTTGGTGCTGCTTACTTGGCAGGGCTGCAAGCCGGTGTTTTCAAATCCCTCGATGATATCAGCCTACGTTGGCAGTCAGAGCAACGCTTTTCGCCACAATGGCAAAAGCAAAAACGTGATGCGTTCTACTCGCGCTGGCTTGCTGCCGTAGAACACGTAAAAACAAACTGAGCTAAAATTTATTTATCCCCTACCTTTAACTTAGCCCTTCCGGCAAGATTTGTTACAATCGTTCGTTTTGTTGACTGACTGTGAGAATAGGATGAGTAAGGTACTTGAGGGTGTTCGAGTTTTAGATTTTGGTCGCTACATCGCCGGACCATTTTGCGCGGCTTTATTAGCTGACATGGGTGCAGAAGTCATTCGAATCGAACGTATTGATGGCGGTGAAGACCGCTTTACCGCACCGGTCGCTGAAGACGGCAGCGGCGCGGCTTTCATGCAAATGGCTCGCAATAAACTCGGCATGACCCTGAACCCCACCAAACCCGAAGGAAAGGAAGTTGTTCGTCGACTGGTCGAAACCGCCGACGTCGTCATTGCAAACTTGCCGCCGCAAACACTTATTACCATGGGCATTGATTACGAAAGTCTTACCGCGATTAAGCCCGACATCATTCTGACTTGGGGCTCAACCTTTGGAAAAGGCGGCCCCTATTCCGAACGACTCGGCTTTGATGGCCTTGGTCAAGCGATGTCTGGCGGCATGCATTTGTCCGGCCCAGAAGATCATCCCGTAAAAGCAGCAGCCAATTATTGTGATTTCGGTACAGCGTGCTTAAGCGCCTATGGCACCATGGCCGCGCTTTTAGAGCGCAAACAATCCGGGAAAGGACAAATTGTTGAAGCCTCCCTTTTCAAAACCGGATTAAATTTTGTTGGTAATTTTTTAGCAGAACAAAGTGTTCACGGCTACAACCGTAAAGGCACGATGAACCGCTTACAAACAAGCTCACCTGGAGACACCTTAAAAACGAAAGACGGTTGGGTTTTGGTACAAACCGTTGGCGATGCTATGTTCGCGCGCTGGGCGACACTAATGGGCAAAGATGAATGGATTGGTGATGAACGTTTCAAAGACGATATTTCTCGCGGCAACAACGGAGAAATCATCAGCGAATGCTTAGCACAGTGGTGTGGCGAAAGAACAACCGAACAAGTTCTTAAAGAATTCGCGGCAGCGAAACTACCCGCTGGCAGCGTTTATGATTTACAGCAAACCCTAGATGACGAACATGCGGACGCTGTGGGTGCATTTAAATCGGTAGAATATCCTGGCGTTCCAGTCCCAGTTAAAATTGCCGACACCCCAGTGACACTATCGCGGACTCCACCAAGCATTGAGAAAAGAGCGCCCACATTGGGCGAACACACTCATAAAATATTGTCCGAGTTAGGTTATTCAGCAGAAGAGATAAAAAACTTACGAAGCCTGCGAATAATTTAGAAATTTGTAAATAGTTTAAGCTACTCCAATTCAATGTGGAGTCCGCATGCACGAATTTTGATTAACTATATTAATATCCCTAAGCGGGGTGAGATTGAACTCCGCTTTACCTCGTATTCTGATCTAAGCTTTCAGCCTCTCTTTTCAGCACCCCTTGGCGCTCGATTCAGACCAATAGCAAACAAATACGATTCAATTTCAAACGCTAAAGTTCAAGTATTTGGTTGCTAATTACTCATAGCGTTCTATGCTCAAAAGGAGAATGCTTCACTGCAAAAGACCAATCCTTTTTAAATTGAGCTAAATTCGTTGCAGAAAACTATATTACAATCGTTTTTAATAGCCTTTAGCTTTATCTTAAGTTGTTCAGTTCATGCGAACGAAGATCTTGATATATCGGGCTTCGCGCGGATTATAGCTGGCCACCTGGATACTGACGACGCAGAATTCAAAGGCTACGATGACGGCTGGCAATTGCGACCAGACAGCTTACTTGGCATTCAAGCGACCTATAACGCCCTTGATAATCTTTCATTCACAAGCCAAGCGATTTTGCGCGCTGACAAAAGCGATGAATCAGAAATTGAATGGCTTTATCTTACTTATCAACCCATTGAAAATATTCAATTAAAAGTTGGTAAATTACGAACGCCTTTTTTCACCCTTAGCGATGTGACCGATGTAGGTTACGCTTACCCTTGGATCAACCCGCCCCAACAAGTCTATAACGCGTATTTATTCGATACTTTTAAAGGAATCGACATAAATTACGGCTATGCAGGTGAAACGTTCGAAGCAAGTATAGAAATATACGCAGGGCAATATGATGGGGACATAGAGCTAAGTGGCCAAAGCACTGACTACTCTGTTCGCGGCATGAAAGGGATTATCGGAAAGATAAATTTTTCCAATCTGGAATTACGCTTGGCTCGTTACGGTGCCCGAGTAGATTTTGATGACGGTCCAATTACGACATTATCCGATACATTAAATTTATTCGGATTCTCACGTAGTGCTTATTCACTTCGTACTGATGGAGACGTAGACGTTAGTCAAGTGGGATTAGTTTACGATAACCTAAAATATTTTACGCGAGCAGAATGGGTTGATATCCGTACCGATTTAGAGACAGCTCCTGCAGTTAAGAGTCACTATCTAACTCTAGGCTTTTACTTGTCTCCGATGACATTTCATCTTACCTACGCCAACAGTAAAAATTCTGTTGGCACTCAAGAACAAGAAATCCCTATTGGCGTTTCACCCGCATTAGACCAACTAGCCTTCGGATACGATGCAGTATTTAATTCAATTAGTCGCGATAATTTAAAAAGCTGGACCGTTGGCGCACGCTGGGACTTTAGAAAGAATATGGCACTTAAAATCGAACATACTAAATTGAAAGGAAAACCAGGAGAGGATGCATTTTTTGACATTATAAATTCTTCGAATTTTGATCGAAAGGCAAATTTATATCTGATTGGTTTAGAGTGGTTGTTTTAGTATGAATCAGTCGCTTAGAGCTTTGTTAGTTTCCGTGAGTCGACGACACCTCATCGTGAAATTATTATTGATCCTGATTTGCCAGTTAACTTACTCGAATGCTGTGGCGAATGACGCCTTGTCGACAACAGGGCTAATCGTCGTTATTAACACTCCCGGCAATCCGCCTACTTTTACCAAACAACAGATTCGTCATATCTTTATGGGTGGGGCCTTAAGTCGGAAATTTCAAGCTATCAATTTACCATCCGGACATCCTTTGCGCGTGCAGTTTAATACAACAATAATAGGGCTAACTGAATCGAGAATTCAGTCTTATTGGGCACAAATGAAATTTACCGGTCGCAGCAAGCCACCTGCAGAGGTAAAAACTACCGAAGAACTCATTAACTATTTGCTCGCTAATTCTGGAGCTATCGCCTACTTTCCTGTAGGAACTGAGATACCGTCAGAACTCACCATTATCTACCCCTAAATTATCTTAGATCTCTTTAAATTGCTTCCTTGCATTTAAAATTGCTTCGGGTAATTCGGATAAAGGTACCGGCTTTGCAAAATAATAACCTTGCATATGATGACAACCTTGAGAGATAAGATAACGTGCTTGGTCAACGGTCTCCACACCTTCGCAACAAATTTTTAAACCAATCCTTTGGCCCAAATCAAGAATAGTTTTCAATACTACAATGTCTTTAGTCGAACTATTTAATGGGCTGACAAACTCGCGATCAATTTTAAGTGTATCAATTTGAATTTTCGTTAAATAGCTCAGCGAGGAATAACCTGTACCAAAATCATCAAGTGCGATAGACCCGCCCATTTCACGGATGGTATTAAAAAAAGCATTCGCATTATCAAAATTAACTAGATAGCTCGATTCTGTTATTTCAAGCTGTAGATGAGAGACGTTTACGGTGTTTTTCTTTAAACACTGCTGAATGTAGCCTATTAGCGACCTGTCCTGTAAATCATGGCTTGAAACATTCAGCGAAACGACTAGATCTTCGCTACATAACGATTGCAATTCCTGCATATCGCTCAGTACTTTTGAGATCACCCATTCTGTTATCGCTTTAATCTTCCCACCCTGCTCGGCAATGGGAATGAATTCAACGGGAGGTATCTTTCCTAACTCCTGATTCGACCACCTTAACAAAGCTTCTAAACCATTCACTACCCCGTCAGAAGATATTTTAATTTGATAGTGAAGCTCAAACTCTTCATTCGTTATCGCGGGCCCGATTAAATTTGCGATGCGCATTTTTCTTCGGTTAACTTCCAACATGTTCTTATTAAAAATCGTATATCTACCTTTACCTTGTTCTTTCGAACTATACATCGCGATATCCGCATTACTAACGAAAGAATTCAAATCGAAGTTCGCTTCCTTCGCTTTGGCGATCCCAATACTTACTCCAGTTTGAACCTCCCAACCGTTAATTTTCAACGGCTGTTCCAATACTTCAATAATTCGATTGGAAATATTTACAGCTAAGACTGGATCAAATAGTTTTGGAATCAATATCAAAAACTCATCGCCACCAAGACGCGCAAGAATATCGCCAGGTCGGATACAATTCTGAATAAGATCGCAAACTTTTTGTAAGAGTAAATCTCCGGTTTCATGACCAAGCCGATCATTCACATCTTTAAAACCATCGACATCGAAAAATAATATTGCAAGATCCTCATCGGCACGCCTGCTACGATCCAACTCAATACGTAACAGCTCCATAAAAAACATACGATTTGGCAAACCGGTCAAGGTATCGTAGTTTGCAAGACGTTGCATCGACTCTTGCTGTTGAATAAGTTTTTGCGTGTATTCATCGTTGAGCTGGGTCTCAGCGTCGATTGTGCCCAACAAACTATTAATGTCCTTAGCCAATTGAGACACTTCGTCGTTTCCGCTGACCTCAACTGTCAAGCCGTAATCCCCTGAGTGTTCGACACGCCGCGTGAAGCGAGATAGATTTATTAAAGGTGCCAACAAACGTCGATATACCCAAAATGAGAAAAATATTGCAACAAATATTGTACCCATCGCAAGCGGTGAAGCACTGTAAAACAGATTTCGTTTACTATTATTTAACGGTCCCTCGTAATCATGTACAACGAGCAAATAACCAAGCGGAAAATTAATTTCACCGATAGGATTCAGCGTTACCAAGCCTTCATCTGCAACAGTAACCTCAAACGGCAGAGTCTTCGCATCACGGCTGATTAAGCGAGGAACAAAATCGTCTTTATCGTGATATTTGGGATGAACGTAGATTTGAATCAGATTCCATTCAGCATCAAAAACATTAACAAACTTAACGTCTTCATATCTATCTAGACTCAAAAGTTCTGTCGTTAGCGCAAAAAAATCAGAATCTTCAGACATGACACGTAATAAGTCATCTGCTAAATTTAGGGACATAGCGTCAAGATTTTGTTCAACAGACTTAAGATAAAGCTTTTCATGTTCTCGAATAGAGAGCAAAAACACTAAACTCGCGCAAACGATGATGGCAAGCACCGTTATAGCTATTAGTTTGTTGCGAATACTTCTAAACATCTGACCAATCGTTCCCTAATGGCAGTGTTTTATTTGGCTGCCTCATTCGTATAAACAAGTATATGCGAGGAATTTGATATTTCCATTCGAGAATCAAGGCAAAAAAGGTGTTACTACGGATGGTAGCTTAGTAAGCTCTAGCGGAATATGGACTGAGATTTATCGAACTTAGCAAGCACTAAGTTTTTATAAGATCGATGGCTAAGAGTTGAATGGCGACTAAAACGTTACCCTAAACCAGCGAGTACGATAGCGAACCCCAAAGGATCACCAACGCGATATTGCTTAAGGCAAAAACACTCATACGGTGGATAACATTATTGTACGTTAAATGTATAAAGCTATGGATGACTCTGAGTGCTACAAAAAACCAAGACAAAATTAGAAAATAACTAATTGGTGTGTTAGTTATAAATTGAATAATCGAAACCACATAAAACAACAAGGGTACCTCTAGTAGATTCATAAAGTTTCGATTGGCAAGACTCGCCTCTCCTGGCACATCTAATGATTCACCGTATTTAAAATCTTCTGCGGTAACCGTTCTTTTCTTCGCGGCTTTAAACCGCTGAATCGGCACCCCCAACAAAATGACAAGCGTCCAGCCGATCAAGGCCAGCATTGGCAGAAGAAATTCAGTGTGATCCATTAAACATCTTTCCTTTCTACATTTAAGTTATCGCTGCAAAGCACCCAAAGGCAATGTCATTGTTAGCGTTTCTTGCTTGGGTAAATAACAAATACTTTCACTACAAACCTGATAACGTACATCAATATCAACATCTATACTCTCTGGTTTTTCTGGCAACATCCAATTTAATATTTTTGCATTCGCAGTAATGGGTATAGCGACGTCAACATTCCCTTCATAAATGGGTAACTCCACCTCCAGTTCTTTAAATTCTTTAATCTTTGTAGAAGGGTATATAGCATCCCCCAAAGTTAACCCTTCTTTTTCTTGAACAGTTACGGTCGTGGCGAAGAAACCACTTGGTAGCGGGTCAGCATAGATATGAAAGCCTTCTGCCAATTCAAAACGCACGTAAAGAGTGCTGGAATATTCTAACTTTAATTCGGGGTCTGCTAAAAATGCGGAAAACTTTATTTGCTCGGCAGAAAATTCTGCCGTTTCTTCCGCTTCTGGCTTTAACACCTCTCCCAAGGCAGAATTGAGAATTGTTCCGGCAGAGTTACGCGTTGAATAACTGCGATTAAAAAATTTCTCAGTGACGACTCCTTGCTGGTTAATCACATAAACACCCGGGAATGGAATTCCATAATAGGATCTCCCCGCTGCGGTTTTAATTGGATTATCTTCTTCAATTAATGTATTGAGAATTCCAAACCGTTTTATTGTTGCTGAATCAGCATCAGACAATAGATTGTAGGTAATACCGTATTGATCAGAAAATTGTTTTAGTTCTTCGACGGTATCGTAGCTAACGCCATAAACTTCTATATTGGCTTCTTGTAATTCACTTAATTGACGTTGCAACTGCACGAGCTGCGTTCGGCAATAAGGTCACCACATGGCGGAGCGAAAAAATACTACGACTGCATTAGCACTACCCTCGCGCTTATGAAGATCAATCAGCTCACCGTGCTGGTTAGGTAAGTTTATATCTAACAACGTTTCCCCTACAGCTGGACCCGTCGGGAAATCATCTGTCGCCGGATAACGTCTGGCAGGGTGACTGATTGGAATAGGGACGGAAATCCCAAGATCATCGGTTTGCGAATTCGGATCCAATACTTGATGCACACCTTGTAGTTCACGATGTTGCGCCTCTTCACTCGGTACAACATCAGCTTGTGCAATGACAAGCGGTGTCTGTATCAAAAGGGTAGTAACCGCGAGAGATAAAAGTTTTCGTTTCATGTTATTTATCCGATTAATTTACATCACCAATCTGGCATCTGCTGCTCGATTGCTAAGTCGCTGCCTAGGCTAGCTCTGGCCCTATGAATTTGCAATCACGAATTGCGAAGATGATCGCCCAACCTGTACATATACACTCGCGAGACAATTTTAGTTACAAATCAATCCGTCTCAGACAAAACGCAATCTCTTCATCTAAAACAATGCAACGGCAGAGATTTCCGAGCAGATGAGGAACTTTAGCCGCCAGACGTCTAACTAACTCTGGCGATCCTTTGTATGCAGCACGGTCAGAATTACAAATAACCGTTAAATCGGACACGGATTGTACAATTCCCGGGGAAACCCTCGCGTCTTGCTTGTAGATTCTTTTAGAATACGGCTTCATACCGAGACCAAACTACCCGAGACCAAAGTTTTTAGGAGATTGTGGTGAAAACGAGATTTATCAGTATATGTTCAGCATTCGTTACAAGCATCGTTCTTGTTGCTTGCGATAATCAATCTTCTTCGGAGCCTGAGAATGCGAGTTCTTCGGGCACCAAAACCTTGGTTTACTGCTCCGAGGCGAGCCCTGAAGGTTTTAATGCTTCTCTTTATACCTCCGGTACCACCTTTGACGCCTCGGCGAAGAATGTTTTTAACCGCCTCGTCGAGTTTGAAATTGGTACCACCACCTTGGTACCTGGTATTGCGGAATCTTGGGACATTTCAGAAGACGGCCTGGAATACACTTTTCACCTGCGCAAAGGCGTCACCTTTCACAGCACAGACTTCTTCACACCGAGTCGAGAATTTAATGCCGACGACGTTATCTACACCTTCGAACGACAATGGAAAAAAGACCACCCTTATCATCAGGTCTCCGGCGGAAGCTACGAATATTTCAACAGCATGAGCATGCCTGACCTGTTAAAAGAGATCGTCAAAATCGATGATCACACCGTCAAATTCATTCTTAACCGCCAAGAAGCGCCCATGCTAGCTAACCTCGCAATGGATTTTGCTTCTATTTTATCCGCTGAATATGCAGATCAAATGCTCGCCGCAAACACGCCTGAGCAAGTAGACCAAAAGCCCGTCGGTACCGGCCCATTCAAGTTCGTTTCCTACCAGAATGATGCCATCATTCGTTATGCCGCCCACGATTCTTACTGGGCAGGAAAAACCCCCGTTGACCGCTTGATATTCTCAATCACCCCCGATGCATCGGTACGTTATCAAAAGTTGAAAGCCGGTGAGTGTCATGTGATGCCCTATCCAAATCCCGCAGACTTAGTCGCGATGAGAACAGATCCGGCAGTGAATTTACTAGAAAAACCCGGGCTCAATGTTGGCTACCTGGCTTACAACACAATGATGCCTCCTTTCGATAAGGCCGAAGTTCGGCGGGCACTATCAATGGCCATTGACCGCGAAGCGATACTCGAAGCCGTGTACCAAGGTGCAGGGACAGTAGCCAAGAACCCCATCCCTCCCACGATCTGGTCTTATAACGACGAGGTAAATGATTACCCTTACGATCCCGACGCCGCGAAAAAAATATTGGACGATGCCGGCGTAAGTAATCTCAAAACTAAAATCTGGGCAATGCCGGTACAACGTTCTTACAATCCGAATGCACGCCGTATGGCTGTATTGATTCAAGAAGATTGGGCAAAGATCGGCGTAGAAGCGGAAATCGTTTCTTATGAATGGGGTGAATATTTAGAACGCTCAAAAGATACTGCCCGTGATGGCGCTTTGTTAATGGGCTGGACCGGTGACAATGGCGACCCTGATAATTTTCTTGCCGTGCTCCTAGGTTGCGATGGTGTCGGCAACGCCAACCGTTCACAGTGGTGTTACCAGCCTTTTGAAGATTTAATTCAACAAGCAAAAACCACTTCAGATCAACAAGAGCGCATTGAACTTTATAAGCAAGCGCAGGTGATTTTTAAAGAGCAAGCACCCTGGGCAACAATGGCACATTCAATTGTATTTCAACCCGTCAGAAAAGAAGTCAGCAATTTCAAAATTGATCCACTCGGGGGCAATATTTTTTACGGAGTGGATATACAATAATTAATTTTCTAGTTTTACTAGTAGATTCACAGGTTCGCTGCGAAGTATTTTTTATCATGTTATTTAAAAAAATATCTAGAAAAACGCGGCGAGCAATTTTTGAGTTAAGTTTGCTTACGTGATTCGTCTTCTACTTACCAAAATCGGATTATTAATTCCGACCTTTCTCGGAGTGACTTTGGTCGCCTTTGCGTTTGTGCGCGTACTTCCTGGCGATCCGATTGAGTTACTCGCCGGCGAGCGAGGCATGCCCGCAGAGCGCCACGCTGAACTAACGCGGGAATTTGGTTTTGACAAACCGGTCTGGCAACAATATTTTTCTTTTTTAAATGATCTCGCCCATGGCGACCTCGGCGAATCTTTCGTCACCAAACAACCGGTGCTTGATGAGTTTTTACCGCGCTTTGCCGCCACCGCAGAATTATCTATTTGCGCTTTATTACTCGCAATAATTATCGGCATTCCCGCAGGTGTTTTTGCCGCAATCAAACAAGGTTCTTTCGTCGACCATACCATTATGGGGGTTTCGCTCACCGGCTACTCGATGCCGATTTTTTGGTGGGGTTTACTGTTAATCATGTTGTTCTCCGGTGTTTTGGGTTGGACGCCAGTTTCCGGACGCTTAGACGCAACGATCTGGTTAGAGCCGACAACAGGTTTTATGATTATTGATAGTTTGTTTTTTAGCAATGAACCCGGCGCACTGACTTCAGCACTATCCCACTTAATATTACCCGCTGCCGCTTTAGGCACTATCCCCCTCGCCGTGATCGCACGGCAAACTCGATCGGCTATGTTAGAAGTGTTAAATGAAGATTATGTGCGAACCGCACGCGCCAAAGGTTTAAGCAGTTTTCGGGTAATTGCCATTCACGCTTTACGCAATGCACTCATTACTTTGGTCACCGTTATCGGGCTACAAGTTGGGGTTTTATTAGCTGGAGCAATATTAACGGAAACGATTTTTAGTTGGCCCGGCGTAGGTAAGTGGGTCGTTGATTCGATTTTCCGTCGCGATTATTTTGTGGTGCAGGGTGCTTTAGTGCTTATCGCGTCGATGATTATGATTGTCAATTTAATTGTCGATTTAACTTACGGATTCATAAATCCACGTTTAAGTCACGAGCGATAAGAATGTCTGAGTCGGCAACTAACATTGATAACAAGCGCGATGCATCAGAGCTAGACGAACTGGATCTTCTGAATGAATCGCCCTTAAAAATTCAACTTAAAGAATTTTGGTTTTATTTTTCAGAAAATAAAGGCGCAGTCGCGGGTCTCTGCGTTATTTTATTTATCATTTTTCTCGCCTGTTTCGCCAACATTGTCGCCCCTCACGACCCTAGTGAACAATTTCGCGATGCCTTACTACAAGCACCTGCATGGATTGACGGCGGCAGTTCTAAATTTTTACTCGGCACCGATGATGTCGGCCGCGATATTTTGTCCCGTTTAATATACGGCACGCGTTACTCTTTATACGTCGGTAGCATTGTTATTTTTCTCACCATGAGTGTCGGCGTCATCTTGGGTTTATCCGCTGGTTTTTTTCGCGGCTGGTGGGAAACCATCGTGATGCGGATTATGGATATTATTTTGTCCGTTCCATCGCTGTTAATGGCTTTAGTACTTGTCGCCATTCTTGAGCCCGGCTTAGGTAATGCGATGATCGCAATTTCCATCACTTATTTACCTCATTACGTGCGACTGGTGCGTGCGTCAGCCATAAATGAAGCGGGGAAAGATTACGTTACCGCCAGCCGCATCGCTGGCGCAGGGAAATTGCGCTTAATGTTTATTAGCATCCTGCCGAATTGCATGGGCCCTCTGATTGTGCAGGCAACTTTAAGTTTTTCTGCGGCAATCCTCGATGCAGCTGCGCTTGGTTTTTTAGGAATGGGCGCGCAGCCACCGACACCAGAATGGGGAACCATGTTGGCGGAAGCCAGAGAATTTGTATTAAGTGCTTGGTGGGTTATTACTTTTCCAGGTTTGGCGATTTTAATTACTGTACTGTCTATTAATTTAATGGGCGACGGCTTAAGAGACGCGCTAGACCCGAAAATGAAACGATCTTGATCCGGGGTTGGTAGTTGTCTATTTTTGTTCTAACGGCGTCCGCACGGTGCGTTATTGCCATGAATGGCAAGTATTCAGCTTTTCAAGCATCCCCATGCAACTTAGCAATCTGATTAGAAACATAGAAAAATGAGTTTAGTTGACATCCAAAATCTTTCCGTCGAATTCCAAACTGTTAATGGTTGGTTTCGTGCGGTTGATGGTGTCAATTTTAATTTTAGTAGCGATGAAGTTATCGCTATCGTTGGCGAATCCGGCTCTGGTAAATCCGTATCTATGTTGGCGGTTATGGGCTTACTTCCTTGGACCGCAAAAATCACCGCAGACAAAATGCAGTTCGACGGTATCGATTTATTATCTCTGTCTAAAAAACAGCGCCAGAAAATTGTTGGCAAAGATATCTCTATGATTTTCCAAGAACCGATGACGAGTTTAAACCCTTGTTTCAGTGTTGGTTATCAATTAACTGAAGGCATTAAAAAACATTTGGGGTTCAACAAAAAAGAAAGTGAAAAGCGGGCGATTGAATTACTGGGTAAAGTTGGCATCCCGGCGCCAGAAAAACGTTTGAAAGTTTTCCCACATCAAATGTCTGGCGGAATGAACCAACGCGTGATGATTGCAATGATGATTGCTTGCAAACCGAAATTATTAATCGCAGATGAGCCCACTACAGCTTTAGACGTAACGATCCAAGCGCAGATTCTCGACTTGTTAACCAGCTTGCAGACCAGCGAAGAAATGGCATTGGTTTTGATTACTCACGATATGGCCGTGGTCGCAGAAACTGCCGATCGTGTTATTGTCCAATACGCAGGACAACAAGTCGAACAACAAAATGTTATCGACCTTTTTAAATCGCCAAAACATCCTTATACCCAAGCTCTGTTAAATGCATTACCGGAACGCGCCACTAGCAATCATTTGCCTTCTATACCGGGTGTGGTGCCAGGACAAACAGATCGACCCAAAGGTTGTTTGTTTAGCCCTCGTTGCGAATACGTACAAGATAAATGTCGAACAGAACAACCCATTGGTAACGAAGTGCGCTGTCATTTTCCTTTGGTAGGCGACTAGCGATAGCCACACAAACGAGTATCTAAACAACCCTCTAGTAGAGTACTTTATTATTTATTCGAGACAATAAATGTCTACACCAAATAACATAGTGACTGCAGACAAAGCCACAAACGATTCTGCCATGATCGAAGCGAAGGATCTCCACAAAACTTATCAAGTTAGCGGCGATACGATGTTTCAAAAGGCTCAAGTGCGGGCCCTTTCAGGCGCGAGTTTTTCTTTGCAGAAAGGCAAGACTTTAGCAGTCGTGGGAGAATCCGGGTGCGGGAAATCAACCTTGGCTCGGCTACTAACATCTATTGAAAAACCAACATCCGGATCGCTAACGATTAACGGTTTAGATATTGCCGGCGTCAAAACCAAAGAAGAAAAAATCGCTCTCAGGCAAATGGTGCAAATTGTTTTTCAAGATCCCTACGGCTCGCTAAATCCCCGACAAAAAATCGGTTCCATACTTGCCGAACCACTGATCATCAATACCAATATGGACAATCAACAACGACGCAAAGCGGTGAATGAAATGCTCGAGCGTGTGGGATTACGTCCAGAACATTACGATCGCTACCCACACATGTTTAGCGGCGGGCAACGTCAGCGTATCGCGATTGCACGGGCTTTAATGTTAAAACCAAAAGTGGTCGTGCTTGATGAACCGGTATCGGCTCTCGACGTTTCAATACAAGCGCAAGTGCTGAACTTATTGGCGGATCTACGGGAAGAACTTCAATTAACTTATGTGTTTATTTCTCATGATCTATCCGTGGTCAGATTTATTGCCGATGATTTATTAGTGATGTATTTAGGTCGCCCAGTGGAGTATGGTAATTGCCAAGAAATTTTTGCCAACCCTCAACATCCCTATACGCAAGTATTGCTATCCGCGCGCCCAATTGCCGATCCCGAAAAACGCAGCAGCGACAAAAAACATCTATCAAAGCTAAAAGGCGAACTGCCTTCTCCACTATCGCCACCCACGGGATGTTTGTTTCATCCTCGCTGTCCCCTAGCCAACGATCGCTGCGCAAATGAGACGCCCATTATTCAAGAAATGAAGATTCAAAATTTAAAAAATGAGCCTACGCGAAAAATTGCCTGTCATGCGATAGAGGAAGGTAGGGATAATTTAATTTAAGTTATCTATAGATAATAAGTAGCTTCCATTAATTCATTCATAGCGATCAAATAATGAAATCCAAAAAACTATTTCAATTTTTACAAATCGGAATCTTATCTTTTTTCATTCTCACGGCGTGCAGCAAGAAAGATTCAGATATCGAAACGGCAGAATTGTTACGCGACACCGCCTTACAATCAAATCGCGCGTGGGAAATTGTTGAGTCACTAACCACAGAAATTGGGCCAAGGTTAGCCGGCACCTCTGCGGATGCGAGAGCAGTCGCCTGGGCCAAACAAATGCTTGAAAATTCAGGCTTCGATAAAGTCTGGCTCGAACCAGTGAATTTTCCGATCTGGGAAAGACAAAAAGAAGTCGCGCACGTTCTTACACCTTACCCACAAGAATTAAAAATTACCGCGCTAGGTTACAGCGGCTCAACTGGTGGCGAGCTAATTGCCGATGTTATTGAGTTTGATAATTTGGCCGAACTTAAGGAAGCCAATAACGCCGATATCGAAGGAAAATTCGTTTTTATTAATCAAGCTATGGAGCGTCATAGAGAAGGCCGAGGTTACGGACAAACAGTGGGAATTCGCCGCGACGGGCCAGTGGTCGCAAAAGAAAAAGGTGCAGCTGCGGTATTAATTCGCAGTGTGGGTAGCGATCACAATCGCTTGCCGCATACCGGCTCAACAACGCGGATGGATGATCCACTGCCTGCGGCAGCATTATCCGTTCCAGATGCAGAACAGTTGGCTAGAATTTTGTCACGCCATGGCCAAGTAACCTTGAGTTTAGATATTGGTACGTCTCTGCGACAAAGTGGGCAATCGTTTAATGTGATTGCTGAACTTACTGGCAGTGAAAAACCTGAGGAAATTTTATTGCTTGGTGCGCATTTGGATTCTTGGGACTTGGGTACTGGTGCAATTGACGATGGCGCTGGCGTCGCCATTATCAGCGCGGCGGCGCAATTGATTGCTGAGCTTCCGACACGCCCAAAGCGCAGCCTCCGTGTGGTTTTGTATGCGAATGAAGAAGCAGGCATCTGGGGAGGTAACGCTTATCGCGATGCTCATCAACAGGAATTAAACAAGCATATTCTTGCTTCAGAATCCGACCTAGGAGCTGGTGAAGTTTGGGAATTTAACACCAACAGTTTGAAATTTGCCGAAATCGTTAAACCTGTATTGTCGACAATGGACATTGCTGTGACTGGCGAAGCCACCAGCGGCGGCCCCGATATCGGCCCGCTAATGAATGCCGGTGTTCCAGTGATTCGTTTACGCCAAGATGGCAGTGATTATTTTGATTACCACCATACCGCTAATGACACGCTAGACAAAATAAACCCGGAAGCACTCAAACAAAACGTCGCTGCTTGGGCTGCGGTTTATTTTTTAGCGGCCAATAGCGAGATTGATTTTAGGGAAGTAGGGACCGAGCAGAACGAGTGAAAAATAAGTGCGAATAGGAAGAACCGAAAAAAGCTGGGAGATGATTCCCGGCTTTTTTATTGCTCGGATTTTTTATGAATCGAGTCTACCGCTTTAACCGGAGATAGCCGTAAGGGGTAAGACATTTCCTGTTTGTCGATGTGTTGAGCAAAGTAATCTAAAAAACGCGAAATCTTTGGCGCTAACTGAAAGCGGCTAGCATAGAGCCCGTAAGCCTTAATGGGTTCGATATTCAAATTCGGCAATATACGTATCAGAGCACCACTATCTATTTCCTGCTGGCATTGAGTCTGCGACATCAACGCGATACCCAAACCTTCTTTCGCCATCTGCTTGATGGTTGCCGAACTATTCGCCCAGGCCTTGGGCTTAATCCGCGCGAGACGCTTTTCTTGATGTGTACCCAAGGGCCAAATGGGCGCGGAACGCGAATTGCCGAGCATTAAGCCATGGTGATCAACCAAATCTTCGACGCTATTGGGATGGCCATGCTGCTTAACATAGCTCGGGCTGGCAACCAGCACTCTTTTTCGTTCGAACAACAATCTCGCCACAGAATCAGAATTCGCCAAAGGCCCAAATACCACAGCAATATCATTGTCGCTGCCGATTAAATCCGTCTCACCATCAGAAAACTGAACTTCTAAATCGACTTTTGGATGAAGCTTAAGAAAACCTGCACACAGAGACGCCATGACTTCTTGATTAAAAGAGATCGGGAGTACCACTTTTAAACTCCCAGATACCTCATCACGCGCATTTTCTATCGTTGCATGAACGGCGTGAACTTCCCTTAAGATGTTCACGCAATTATCGTAAACCTCCCGCCCCACCTGGGTTAGACGCAATTGTCGGGTATTCCGCTGCAACAATCTAACGCCCAATTCTTCTTCCATTTGGGAGATTTTGCGGCTGATTGTTGATTTCGGTATTCCTGCATCGCGAGCCGCTTGTGAATAACTTTGAGCATCCACAACTTTGGCAAACAACATCATGGCATTGAGATCAATCACGTCTAATTCCTGGTCTCTACAACTATCAAATTACGGGAATTGGCATTGTCCCATATTTGGAACAATGCGTTCAGCGAACAATAGTACCATAGCACTTAAATATAGGGATAATTGGGAAATCGTGCCTGGAAACCGCTAAAACTGGGGGCTGACCTCCAAGGGTAGACGTCAACGTTCGGCATCGGCACTTGTTAATTGTTTCAGATTTATCGAATCAAATTTGACCGCCGCATCATTTGCATCGACTAACCATAGCTAAATTAGAACTGAAGAGAAGTATATTTATGACCGCAAAAACTTCCATCGATACTGTTAATGTTGATTCCCTATTCATTCAAGCAGAATACCTAGCATCTGATTTCTCTCTTTTTCGCGACAATAGTAATTTGGCGACGGCAAAACATTTGGATGGTTTGGTAGAAGAGCGAAAACTCAAATCCCGATTGCGGCAACTACAGAAGATGGGCGTGGACGAATACATCAATGATGTTGTCTTACCCGCACAACACAGCAAACGTCCTGGCGCAAAAGAAATTATTTCTCGGCTCAACGGCAAAATTATAAGTACTCAAGAAAAGGGTTCTTTTTATAGCGTTGAAATAGAACTCCCTTTCAAAACAGGCAATCGTCGAATCGGCATAATTGCACAAGAACGCTCGTCGGCGAATGGCTCTTGGATGCCAGAACACCATTTACTCGCTAGCGAAACCATTCGGCGCTTTGCCAACTTATCCTTACCCATTGTTTACCTTATCGACACCCCGGGAGCTGATGCCGGCGAACTCGCCAATAGCAACAACCAAGCTCATAGCATCTCTCAAATGATTACTGAAAGTACCGCCGTTGATGTGCCTAGTGTCGGTATTGTTTTGGGTGTCGGTTATTCTGGCGGTGCAATTCCTCTCGCCGCTGCGAACATTTTATTGTCGGTGCGCGACGGTATTTTCAATACTATTCAACCCCAAGGTTTACAAAGTATTTCTCGAAAATTGAATTTGTCTTGGCAAGAATGTGCAAAAAATGTGGGTGTTGCACCGGAAGAGTTGCTTACTAATGGCTGTATCGATGGCGTAATTGATTACTCGCCTGTCGACATCGACGAGCGTCAGCACAATTTACAAAAAGCGATTGTCTCTAGTATCGAGGCTATTGAAACGGCGGCCTTAGAATTCGTTGATAAAACGCCAGATTTAATTCAACACTATCAACGCAATCTCGACCGCTATTTACACCCTACCGAATATAACCAAGCGCTAGAAAAAAATTCCCCTATTACTTTGGTCCGCAGCCCAACTAATCAACCAAGTGTGTTCGGACTTTGTTATCGTTACATGCGCTATTTACGTTTGCGCGGTCGCATTCACTCGATCTCAGCCAATGAATATGGCCGGCTTTCGAAATTAACGCTACCCAAAGGTGACTTACAAGATCGCCTCACGCTCGAACAGGCGAAATTGTTTACCGCGTGGATTGATAACCCAGACAAAATTATCTATGACGATGTGCTGGCAAAAGCATGGAAAAACTTTATCAGTAAACGTGAGGATATTGATGCGGAACGCAATAAAGTCACACGTTTTCTTTTAGGTGAACCGAAAGAAAATTTCGAAAAAGCTAAACAAGCTTTACTGTTTAACTTGAGTTTTTCGCTTTACAACCGTTGGAAAGTGAGTGCGCCTCACAATTTTAATGAGCTTATAAAACTTTTAACCGACAAAGAAAAAACGCCTTCAACTTCCGTTTGGCCAGCTCTCAATGAAATGACCGTTCTCGATACAGTGCTACATAAAGATCTGCGAGAAGATTTTATTTTGCAATGTAAAAACGTACTAATTTTTGATGCGCTTTACAACAATGTAGTTGCCAACTTGCCGTCCATTGCAAAAGAGGCCATGGAAACGAAAGGCTTGTCTAAATCCTCCGTCGGCAAGCTACTCGAAAGCTCCTTAGTCACCGCAATTAAATTCAATGACGCCAGCAAGGCGAACTCAGACGAAGCCGATAAGAGCAAGCAGCAATTTGAAAGCTGGCTACGGTTTCTTGCCTCGCAAAGAAACCGCGGAGAATTACTGATAAAAGTTGAGGAATGGAAAGGTATTGGTTTTCCTCAAATGAACGATAGCTTGTTCGTGATTCTGACTTACTTCTTTGAGAGTTTATTACCAGAATATTATTCGAGTGAAAGTGGCGGCACATTCAAAGGTGCTATCAATCCAGCCCGTATTGGTCGTCGCAAAGATTTCTGGAATCGACTGATCATGGGTTATCGAGATTTATTGATTCAAAGGTTACTCACTGAAGTTAAAAAAGAAGTGAAGATGTCACCGGACGATATTATTAATCACTACTTCTCCAAGTTCGTCGAGCTGGATGCGGATAAAGCAAGTTCAAACCCGGTAAATTTCCCTGGTTTTCGTCAAGCAATAGAAACCGCAATCGAAAAGAAAATGCGGCCCTGTGGGCTTGTTACAGGTTTCGCTGAATACAAAATGGGTGACAGCAAAACCAAAAAACATGTCGGCGTTGCTGTATCTAATGTGGCGTTTCAAGCCGGTGCATTTGACATGGCCAGTGCCGAGAAATTTTGCCACTTATTAGTTGAATGTGCTAAACAGCAATTGCCCATCGTTTGTTTTATTAGTTCCGGCGGAATGCAGACCAAAGAAGGTGCGGCTGCTCTGTTTTCAATGTCAGCGGTCAATGATCGTTTAACGCGCTTTGTTGTTGATAACGACCTACCAGTGGTTATTTTTGGTTATGGCGATTGTACTGGTGGAGCACAAGCAAGCTTTGTTACTCACCCATTGGTTCAAACTTATTATTTTTCCGGCTGTAATATGCCTTTTGCTGGACAAATGATTGTGCCTTCGTACCTACCTTCAACTTCAACTTTATCTAACTATCTTTCGACCAACCCCGATTCAATGGCCGGCTTGGTGAAACACCCCTTCGCTCCAGAGCTAGACGATAAGCTGCGAGAGATTGATCAGAATATTCCACTACCGCAACTCACTGTTGAAGAGATTATCGACAACACTTTCAGTAAAGCCTTACCCGGAGAGCTGGGAGAAGATGTCAGCTTATCTGTTGATCCAAAATCTTTAATGAAGCCTTTGGAAAAAGTATTAGTGCATGCACGGGGTTGTACTGCGGTTAAATTGATTAGAAAAGCTCACGACAACAATTTACAAGTTGTACTCGTTGCCTCTGACCCAGATATGTCTGCAGTACCGGCAAAAATGTTAAAAGAAAATGACCGTTTAGTGTGTCTTGGCGGTAACTCTTCCGATGAAAGTTATTTGAATGCGCATTCAATTTTAAAAGTCGCGGAGTATGAGCAAGTCACGGCCCTACATCCCGGCATTGGGTTTTTATCTGAAAGTCCGCAATTCGCAAACCTTTGCGTAAACCATCACATAAATTTCGTTGGGCCAAGTGCTTACAGCATGATGACGATGGGTAATAAATCAAATGCAATTCAAACCGTACAGGAATGTGGTGTTCCCGTCGTTCCTGGTAGTCATGGCATTCTAATTAGCGCTGAACAAGCATCAAATATCGCTGCAGAAATTGGTTACCCAGTATTATTAAAAGCTGTACACGGTGGTGGCGGTAAAGGAATTCAAGTTGTACAAACCCCAGAGGATATGTACAAGTACTACACGATGATCAGTACCGAAGCGCGATCCGCATTCGGCAATGGTGATTTGTATTTAGAAAAATTTGTAACCTCGATGCGTCACATTGAAGTACAGCTATTGCGCGACAAATTTGGTAATGCTCGCGTCTTAGGTTTACGTGATTGCTCGGTACAACGAAATAACCAAAAGGTCGTCGAAGAATCCGGCTCCACAATGTTGCCAGAAGAACTCAAGCAAAAAGTTTTAAAGGATACCTTGGCGATCGCCGACAAAGTCGACTACACGGGTGCAGGTACGGTTGAATTTATTTACAACCTTGACGCTAACGAGGTGTATTTCATGGAAATGAATACACGCTTACAAGTAGAGCATCCAGTAACTGAAGCGACATCTGGCATCGACATTGTTAGTGCACAATATAATATTGCTTCCGGCGCCAGCATCGAAGACATGGAACCTGCAGACAATGGCTACGCTATTGAAGTACGTGTTACCGCAGAGAAAGTCGTCGTCGATAGCGACGGGATAATGCAGTTAGCGCCAAATCCAGGAAAAATTTCAAACTGCATAATGCCCGAACGAGACGATGTGGAAATTATTTCTATCGCGGCGACGGACATAGAGATTTCACCCTTTTACGATAGCTTAATCGCCCAAATCATATGTCGCGGCTCATCCAGAGACGATGTTATTCATAAGCTCTACGATTATTTGGATAGCGTTGTGATCGAAGGTATTCCCACAAATATTGCTTTATTAAAACGAATCCTGAAAGACGAAACTTTTAGAGGCGGTGTATACGATACGGGATATCTACCAAAATTCATGGCGACTTTAGATGCGGATGAATTGATTGTAGAAATCGAAGAAGCTGCGAGTAGTGATGGCGCAAATGCCATCGACACTGATGCGATACGCGTCGATGATAGTCAAGAGCTAAAAGTGTTCGCGCAATCTTCAGGAATTTTTTATACCTCGTCTTCGCCCTCAGATCCTGAGTTCGTCAAACAAGGCGATATCGTTAATATCGATCAGACGTTGGCGTTAATGGAAGCGATGAAAATGTTCAGTCAAATTTCATTGAGCCAATATAATCGCTCAGACGCTGAACTCTATCCTTCAGACAAACGCTATCGCATTGAACATTTAAACGCGACCAATGGCCAACAAGTATCCTCTGGTGATCTGTTGTTTATTGTTAGTATTGTAGAGTAGCAGCGCTGCCATCAAAAAAACCACGCTAATTATTCAGCGTGGTTTTTTCGCCATCTTATTAATAATTTTCCAGTGAGCGGCACTTACCGGCATCACCGATAAACGCCCTTGTTTGATCAGCAGCATCCCTTCCAATTTATTTTCTTTCTTGATTTCTGCCAAAGTAACTGGGTTGTTCAGGCTATCAAGGGCTTTAACCGTAACTGCGACAAATCTATTTTTTTCATCTGTAGGATCGGGATAATTTTCTTTAATTACTTCGACAATCCCTACAATCGCTTTTTCCTTTCCGGAATGATAGAAAAAACCAAGGTCGCCTTTTTTCATTTCTCGCAAAAATTTAGCCGCTTGGTAATTTCGAACGCCATCCCACATTTCGCCCTTAGCACCACGAGCGAGCTGCTGTTGCCAAGACCAAGTATCCGGTTCAGATTTAAGGAGCCAATATTTCACTGTTAGAACCCTCTACAAAATTGGAGAGGGCATTGTAATGTTATCGGTGTTATTCCACCAGACAGAGATATTTCTATTGCTTATTGCACTTGTTCCGCGTCTCGCTGGTCTATTCGATCTTGCCGCTTCTGTTCTTGAAATTCTAAAAACTCTTGCCTATCTTCGCGGCGTACTTTGCGTCTCTCTTGCCGTGCAAGGTGATAATCTTTAATACGCTGTTGAAGTTCTGGATTGTTTGTAACGAGCTCTCGAGTTGCATTCCGCTCCTCCGCTCGTAAGGTTCGTAAAGCTTCTCGTTTTGCTTGTATAGTAAGGCGATCGTTAATTTCTCGAGCGGCTTTCATTTCTTCTCTTATTAACGCTAGCTGTTCTTCACGAACGTCAAATTCATAACTATCGATTTCACCACTGATCTTTTTTTCTGCTATGTAGTCTTTAACAATCTTTCTAAGCCCATGATTCACTCTGCCACCCTGTCGATGCGCGCGCGGACCTCCATTATTCGCGCGAGGAGAGTCATGGTAAGACGAACCGTGACTATCATGTCCGTCATCGTCGGCAAAAGCGGAAGCCGTAAAAGTTGCCAGTGCTATGGCGATTATCGTTGTCGTTTTTGGGAATAGTTTTCTGGTCATTATCTTTACCTTAATTATGCGAAGTGGACGAACACTCAAATATCGAAAAGAGAATTCGGAAATTGGCATTGCTAAGGCTAATAACGAGTCATTAATATTTTGGTTGACTACGCCTTGGAGGTGGCACAAATGGATAGCAAAGAAATCTCTGTAAGCTGTTAATTTATCTATCAATTTTCCAAATAAAAACGCCCCTTAAAATAGGGGCGCTAGATAAGAGATCAATACGGTACATATCCATGTACGGGCTGCAGCACTCACGGCTTATCGCCACTGACTGCATTTCCTATGATGCTGATTGTCGTATCTATATAAGAAACTAAAGAATGAAGTAGACGTTTTGCTTTTAGGTATTTATTGTCTTCGCGTCCTAACATTCCCTCCCTGATCCTTCGCTAGTTTTGCTCCGTGCAACTTTAATCGCATCTGGAACGCTAAGCATCCTGATACGCCATTTATTCTCTTACTAGAATTCCGATTTCTAGAATCCACTCCACATCATTACCTTAGGCAAGATATATGACAGTTTTATTAAAAAATACTCATTTTGTGTCGCGATTTCTTGCAACAAAAAGTTGACATATTCACACAACAAATCTGCAACACGATTGAAATATTTGTGCCGTAAATTGCCGCCTGTAACAACCTACTTCACGAAATCTTTTGACTTTTTCGTCTCGAACAGAGCGATTAAAAATCCTACGAAGAACAAAACTCGGTTTTAGCTTGAGTCTCAAAGATAGAGACTCTTTGTAACAAATAAATTACGCGTGATGTTTTTGTCTAACTTACGCAGATCAAGGAGAAAATTTACCGCTCCTTGATAAGTAGAGATTTCAATAAAACTATCTAAATATTTACGACTTATAGGAGTGAGACCTAACAATGAACATTAAATTATTGGCGAGTGTTGGTACGATCGCGACGTTATTACTAACGGGTTGCGGAGACGATAGCGGTATTACATTAGCGCCAACGACTAACACATCGAATTCAAACAACACTACGGGTACGGGTACTCCAGCCGTCAATCCTTGTGCGAGCTACCAAGTGTCCGGTCAAACTAAGCAAGGCACTTTCGATGGCACCAACTGTACTTACGACGTCACTTTCGTTAGTGACACAAACCCACTAACTGCCGACTTAACCATTCCCGCGCTGGCTAGCAACGGTGTGCATATTTTTGAAGACAGCTTGTTCGTCGGTGAAGATGTTACGTCAAACGCAGCGTCCGCAGGCGTACGCATTCCTCAAGATGGAGAAGGTCCACGCTTAACCGTCGCACCAGGCTCGCTTATTGCGTTTTCTTCTTCACAAGACTACGTACGCATTGCTCGTGGCTCGCGAATTATTGCGGAAGGAACTGAATCAAACCCCATTATCTTCAGTGCAGTGGATGACTTAATTAATAACGTCGCAACTGAATCTGATCGCGGACTTTGGGGCGGAGTGCAATTAAACGGCAACGGTATTACCAACAAGTGTGACGATGCTTCGCGCATGGCGACCGCATCTAATCCACACAATTGTCACGTAACAGCAGAAGGTCGCCCCTCTACTTACGGTGGCAACAACAATGCAGAAAACTCAGGCTCTCTTCGTTACGTACAAATTCGCTACGCAGGCTTTGAGGTTGTCGATGGCGACGAGTTAAATGGTTTAACGTTGAATGCAATAGGTTCCGGAACCAATATCGAGTATGTACAAACCTACACGACGCAAGATGATGGATTTGAATTATTTGGCGGTGCAGTTAATTTAAAACACATTGTTGCAATTAACGCCGGTGACGATTCTATCGACTTCTCTGAAGGCTACGTTGGCAACATTCAGTTCGCCTTAGTTATTCACACCTCCGGTGCTAACCAATGTATCGAGGGCGATAACAACGGTAGCAACAACTCACAAGCGCCGTTTACAAAACTGCGTATCTCAAACATGACCTGTTTAACGTCTAACGTCGCGCAGAACATGGGCACAGAGCCTTCTTCGAAAGGCAGTTCTGAAGGTCCGCGTTACCGCGAGGGCGCATACTTCGAACAGTACAACTCAATCATCACGTCGAGTGATGCTGCAATGGCCAGCCAAAACTACTGCTTAGAAATTAAAGACACCGTCACTACTGACGGCGCGAACTCTGGAATTTCTGCAGCGGCCGGTAATTTGATTGCTTGTTCAGCGCCAACTTCTGATAACAACAGCGCTACTTTTGATATCGATGCCTTCTTAGCCGCAACACCTGGCGACAACGTAGTCATCGACACCAACTTGCCTGCGACTGTTCTTGAAGGCTTGGATACCAATCCTCGTGCTTACATCACTGCCGCTGCCTTCGCTGATAGCACCACGGCAGCAGTCAATGTGAACGTATTTGATGTAACAACCTTGAACGATACTTTCGCCGCCGATGCTGCTCCAGCAGTAGGTTCTTCAGGTGATAGTAGTTTCTTCGAAGCGGTTAACTACATCGGTGCGGTCGACGCAAGTGATGACTGGGTCAGCGCCTGGGTAATTGGTTTGTAAAGTAAGAATCTTTATCGAAAAACTTATACGAAACAAAACGTGGAAAGATTTTCTACGCACACGAAGGCGCCAATATTCATTGGCGCCTTAGTCTAATTAAATATCCGAGGACGTTCCTGAAACATGTAGACGGGCAATTAGTACCAAAAAATTAGCGGGAAAAAACGTTTATTCACTACAACTGATTAATTTGAGCTGATTTTTAACACCGTACTAGCAGCGCAGGTGATTTTCTAGACGTGCCCTTGGTTTTTGCGGTACACATACAACAGGTTAAATCTCATGAAAACAGTAATTACTAAGCGGCATATATCCAAGCTAGCTGATGCAATCCTCGCGGCCACCTTCGCTGCCAGCCTGGGCGGCGCGGCAAATGCTCAAGAAATTATCGCGCCACCAAAACCAAAAATTAGTGTTGAACCCACTATCGAAGAGATCGTTGTTACAACGAGACTAAAAGACAGTGCGACATCCATCGCTATCGAACGAATCGAACAGCCCTTCGCCGCCGATGTATTAAGCGTCGAACAAATTAC
Source organism: Aurantivibrio infirmus (assembly GCF_054767315.1). Lineage (NCBI taxonomy): Bacteria > Pseudomonadati > Pseudomonadota > Gammaproteobacteria > Cellvibrionales > Cellvibrionaceae > Aurantivibrio > Aurantivibrio infirmus. Next base: position 44,368 of record NZ_BAAFSK010000002.1, on the reverse strand, counting down.
TCGCGTTGGCGATTCGAACATTGCTTCCGCTCTACGTCGCGTTACTGGATTGAGTCTTGTTGATGGAAAATATATTTATGTTCGCGGTCTTGGTGAGCGCTATTCGAGTACTACTTTAAATGGTGCTGCAGTTCCTTCGCCAGAATTAACGCGAAATGTTATTCCCCTCGATCTTTTTCCAACCTCGATTTTACAATCGGTGAAAGTACAAAAAGCTTATTCTCCCGATCAACCTGCCGCATTTGGGGGCGGTAACATTGATATACGTACGCGCGGTGTTCCTGATTCGCCGGTATTTGGTATATCACTCGCAACAGGTTACGGATCAGAAAGTTCAAACAAAGGTTTGTCCCTTGCTGGCGATGGCGGCGACCTCCCAGACCAAATCGCAACTGCCATTAATACGTATCAAGGTGATATTGGAATCAATAGCATCCTACGCACAATAGATACAAATGGTGGTGCTGCTAGCGCAGCCGAAATTGCACAAGCGCAAGATATTAACCGCGAATTATTATTATCACTTAACCGAAATGTCGAGATTAAAGAGGAGTCACTTGATCCTGATTTCGGCGGTTCATTGGCATTAGGCAATTCTTGGTTTATTAATGATGATTGGACTTTCGGTACATTGGCTAATTTAGAGAGAACAACAAAAACGCGAAACGAAAATTTGATTGAAAGAAACTTAGTTGACCCGAGCAATCGCTATAACAATATTTCCAAAACCGTTGAAGAAGAAAATACGGTAGGCGCACTCAATTTTGGTTTGGAATATATTGGCAAACATAAAATCAGCACTAACAGCTACCTCATTCAGAATGACGAAGACCAATCTAGAATTGCAAATGGATTTGATTTAAATTTTTTAGCGGCTGACAACCAACAAAAACTCGGTTACAGCACGCAACTAGAAAAACGTGAATTGGTGATCAACCAAATTATCGGTGAACACAATATTGAAGATGAAGAATTCGGTTTTATCCCAATTCCAGATCCTTTTACTAGCCTCGATATCAATTGGTTTTATTCGGACTCCAAAGCCTCAACTGATATTCCTAACGCTTCCACTATTCAAGCTTCGAATCAGTTAGATCCAATCACTGGCGCTGTAGCAAGCACCGGATTATCGGCTTCAACTTCCGTCGCACAGTTTAATTTTCTAGAACTAGAAGATAAGGTTGAAAGCTATGGCGCTAATTTTGATGCGCCGTTTGTAACAGATAATTTCTATGGCTCGTTGACCCTGGGCTATAGCGAAAGCCAAAAGTCACGGGAATATTACGGGTATACAGCAAATATTAATGCCGTAGGTGTACTTTCCGCTGCATTAAACGGAACACCCGGACAAGTGCTGGCAAGCGCTAACCTAGCAGATCCCAACAACCCTTTTACAGTCTCATTAGGATCTGGGTTTGGAACAGAAAGCTATGTTGCTGCGCAGATCGTCGATGCAGTTTACGGTAGCTTCGACTTAACGTGGCGAGACACTTGGCGTTTGAGCGCAGGATTGCGCTGGGAAGATTTTCAACAAGCGGTTTTACCGGTCGATTTACTGGATTTTTCTGGTGTTACTACCACGCAGCTCATTAACGACTTACAAGAGCCTGGGCAAAGACTAGCGATTCAAGATGATGCTGTTTATCCAGCTGTTGCGCTAACATACATTAACGGCACTGAATTTTTAGGTACGCAAAATTTTCAAGTGCGGCTGGGCTTTGGCCAAACAGTCGTTCGACCTGATCTAAGAGAAATCGCAGATGTTCAGTATATTGATCCCGAACTAAATGTCCGCGTATCGGGAAACCCTTTACTGAATTTTTCTGAAATCGATCATGTTGACTTGCGTGCGGAATTATTCTTTCCAGAAGGTAGTAACTTCACCGCCGCTTTATTTTACAAGGACATTACTAACCCAATCGAACGAATCGAAGGTTTGGCTAGCGACACGAACAAAAAGCTTGAATACATTAATGGTGAATCTGGCGAAGTTTATGGTATCGAGTTTGAGGGCTTAAAAGAATTAGCCGGTGGATTTTTCCTCAGTGGCAACCTTGTATTCAGCGACTCTGAAATTGATTTGGGCGCTAACTCTAGTCAGACCAACCGGACCCGACGTTTAACTGGTCATTCCAAGTACGTTGTTAATACACAACTCGGTTTCGATTCGGAAAACGGTTTTCATTCTTTATCTGCGGTCTACAACGTCTTTGGCGAACGGGTTTTCTTTGGCGGACGCGACGGCAACGGCGATGCATTCGAACAACCCTTCCATTCAGTAGATTTAGTTTATTCTTACTATCCAACAAATAACATCACGGTCAAGTTGAAGTTGCAAAATCTTCTAAATCAAAAAGCTGAATTCGAGCAAGAAAGTATCAGCGATGGCAACATCACTATTATCGAGAAAGATGTAGGCTTGAATGCAAGTTTAGACTTTAGTTGGAAATTTTAAACCGTTCGCGGCTTTAAAATTAACAGAGTTGTATTAGTCCCCAAGCTCTAGGCCATCGCATGATGGCCTTTTTTTATCGCGCTCGACTATGGCCGATCTATTACCGCCATCGTTAAGCGTGAAATACAACTTAAACGATCCCTGTCATCATGAATACGAATATCCCACACTTGAGAAGTTCTACCAATATAGGCGGGCCTAGCAACGCAATGGACGACGCCTTTATTAATCCCGCGAACATGGTTGGCGTTAATTTCCTGACCCACTGCAACTTTTTTAGAGCGATCCAAGATTAAATTCGCCCCAATACTCCCCACCGTTTCAGCGAGAGCTACATTGGCTCCGCCGTGAACCAGACCCATTGGCTGCACAACTTTTTGACTTACCGGCATTGATCCAACAATAAAATCGTCGCCTACTTCTGTTATTTCAATCCCCATAAAACCTGCCATCGTATTTGGAATCATCCGTGACGCAAATTCAATTGAACTATCTTGAAACCAAATATGTTTACTCATAAAAATTTCCTAACATGTTTTTTTAAATGTAGAAATAAACGACTTATTCAACAATATCTGCAGAGCGCTTATCTGCCAAGCGCTGAACAGCAACTCTAAAAATAACGACTAAAACGGTAACCATAAACACAGGTAACCATACCCACAACATTTCATTCAATAATATTTTTTTAGCTGGGCCATTAAAAAACGCGCTAATACTTACCGGTGATGTCTCCAAGGGCCGCCACGGGAAAAAATATCGATCATTGTCCATGGGAATCAAGAAACCCACTCCCAAGCCGGCATCGGTGAATGCGTCGAGAATTCCGTGAGATATTCCCGCCACCGAAAGCAGAAAAACGATATACCACCAGTTTTTTGTACCAACTCCCATCGACCTAAATATAATTAGTCCGAAGCAAAATGCCGTAACAACAGAAAACAAAAGAGAGTGTGTAAAACCTCGGTGACCGAAGACATCGCTATAAGGAATGCCATAGCGAAAGCCAATACTATCCAGATCAGGTATCACCGCCAGCAAGATTAAACAAAAAATTAGACGCAAACGAGGAACTTTGATGAAGGTGGAACCATGAGAAGTAAATTTTTGCGGTGAGAAAACTGAGATGGCACCAGCAACTAAGGCATGAGTGATGACGGTTGCCATAATATCGAATCCCTAACAGTTGCTTTGTTTAATTCGTTTCATTCTATATCAGCATGGGATCATTGAGAATAGGACTATGAGACTGGAGAGTAACGATAACAAAGTAACTTCAGGTAATTATCCCCGGATACATCAGGAAAATCTTCGCTGTTCTCTAGGCGCACTAAGAATTCACACTCGGGGACGTTATTACAAAACAGTTCTTTTAAAGACTTCTCAGCTAATTCAGGAGAATTTAAGCAGGCCAAAATCTGTGTACCCTGACGAGCTAATTGCGGAATTTTTTTAATCAACTTCACGTAATCTTTTTCGGCAACAAAACTACCCTTCTGATAACTCGGCGGGTCGATAACAATAATGTCGTAAGGCGAATGCTTTCGAATTCGGCTCCAAGACTTCAAAATATCGAGGGCTAAAAATTTTATGTTGCCGGTATCTTGCTGATTGGAACGATGGTTATCTCTCCCCGTCGATAAAGCTGAACTGCTCATATCTACATTCACCACAGATAGCGCATCAACGCTTTTTGCTACCACCGAAAATGCACAGGTGTAAGAAAACAAATTTAATACAGTTTTCCCACGAGCGTTCTCTTCAAGCCACCGCCTACCAGGCTCCATATCGAGAAAAAAACCGACATTTTGCCGATTGAAGTTCAAGCAAAAACGTAAACCTTTTCGCAAAGCAAAGACTTGCTCGGGACATTCTCCTACGACAAATTCAATGGGTGATTTAGACAGATATCTTCTCTGCAGCGCAATGCTCGTTAATTTCGCAGTGGGCAACCCTTGTACTATTTTCGTTAGTACGTCTTCCAAAAAATCGTCTGGCGGTGCTTTGAATAGGGTTATTAATAAAACGGGTGCGAACACATCGACACAACACCACTCGAGACCTTGAAAGCACCCACCACGGCCATGAAAAATACGTCGACTATCATAAGCAGCGGAAAAGTCAGTTTCCTTTAAAAAACCATCCCATTTTTGAAGCACAGGATTCGCATCAACAGTTTTCATACAATTCTGACTCAGATCTTCATCGGTACTCATTCTCTAAAACAATCCTGCTTGTTTCGCTTCGTGGTTCAATAGCCATTGCTTTTTAGTGATGCCGCCACCGTAACCGGTTAATTTCCCTGTACTACCGATAACCCGGTGGCAGGGGATAATAATACCAATGGGATTTTTGCCATTGGCTAAGCCAACAGCGCGCATCGCTTGCGGTGAACTAATTTGTTCAGCAATCGCTTTATAAGATGTCGTTTCGCCATACGCAATCGTCAATAAAGCTTGCCAAACTGTACTTTGAAAATTTGTTCCTCGTGGTTTCAAAGGCAAATCAAAGATTACTAATTCACTTGCAAAATACGCGTCGACTTGTTTTTTTGCTTCGATAAATAATGCGTCTTGTCGTTTCCAATTATCTTGCTCTAACGGCCGATATCGCTGCGAATTCATATATAGGCCAGTAATATTTTCACCATCACCTAATAACAGTAAGTCACCCAAAGGGCTTTTTATATTGGAGTAATATCGAATCGAGTTTCGTTTCATCATCCACCCGAGTTTAGGCTAGACCAAAGATAGAGTGCGCCATAGGCTCGCCAAGGGCGCCATTTTTCCGTAGCCGCAATAACTTCTTTTGACGAACTAACATTGAGTGCTTTAAATAAACCTAAATCTGAATCCGGGAGTGCATCAGCATCTGCAAAAGCGCGAATCGCAATATATTGCGCTGTCCAGGGACCAATCCCTCGGATAGCCAACAGCGCTTGTTCCGCCGCTACTGCATCTGCACCCATCGTTAAATTAACTTCTTTTTTAAACACAGCGCGTGCTAACAATAAAACCGTTTCCGCACGTTTCCGGGTTAACCCTAAGCCAATAATCGTTTCGAGCGATTGATTGGCGATAATGTCGGCACGGGGTGCCAGCCGGCAAACTTTTTCGAAGGGTGTTTTGATTTCTTCACCAAAAGCAGTAACGAAACGCCCAAAAATAGTCGTGGCGGCTTTTACGCTAATTTGTTGACCGAGCACTGCTCTTAATGCAAGCTCAAAACCATCGACAGCACCAGGTACTCGCAGGCCTGGCAGTTTTTTAATGATGGGCTTGAGAACTTTTTGTTTTAACAAATGAGATTCGACTACAACGGGATTCGCATCGAGATCAAAAAGAAAACGCAGCTTTGCTTTTAACAAGGTTAAACACGGCAGCAAGGTATCAGAAACTTCAACAATAATTTGATTTTTTTCTGGTAGAGCCCATGCGGTAAACCAGCCACGGTGATCACCCAAACAAATGCTGCGACTATACCGAGAGCCATCGACTTGATCCAAATAACCAGCACTACGACTAGCCAAAAATTCAATCAACTGCTGCCAGGCAAGTGGAGGCCGATAAGCTAGTCGTAAAATTATTCCCGCTGACTCTTCTGTTAATTTATTTTTCTTCCGTAAAGTCGAAGGGTTTAGGCCGTAGTGTTTTTTAAATGCATAATTAAATTGACGAACACTTGAAAAACCACTGGCAAAAGCAAGATCAGTAATTTTTAACTTCGTATCAGTTAATAGTTGCTTTGCCATCAATAGACGATAGGTTTGGGCTAAGGCAATTGGACTAACGCCAAATTCACTTTGAATTGCACGGCGAACTTGCCGGGAACTTATCGAAAATTCTTGCGCAAGTGTTTCGATACTCTCATCAATAAGCGCACCCGATTGAATTTTTGCAGCGACTTTTTGTGCGAGGGTTTTAAGCGCATCGTTTCGAGAGTTGCCCGGCGCAAGCTCTGGCCGGCACCGTAAACAAGGTCGGTATCCGGCTTGTTCTGCGCTTGCCGCATGACGAAAATAATTACAACGATCGGCTCTAGGCAAACGAACTCGACAGACGGGACGACAATAAATCCCAGTCGTAGATACACCAACGAAAAACATGCCATCAAATCGCGGATCGCGAGATTTTAAAATTTCGTGATATTGATCCGAGGTTAAGACTTCAGTTTTGGTTTTGGTTTCGGCTAAGGAAAGTGAACTGGCTGTCGTCATAATGGCTAGCATTCTAACGCGAGCCCGCTAGAAACCTAGCCATTTTCGGACATCATCCCAAAATTTATTTGTCCACTTAAACTAAAGTAAATAATCGTTTCGCTGGGTGGGCTGATCTGACAAATATTGAATGAACTCCCATTCGATACCATTGCCGTCCAGGTAATACACTCGACGGCGAAATGGATGCGTATCAAGATCACCGGTGTCAGCAGGGGAGAAACCTTTAGCCTCTAATCGCGCCATTAATCGCTCGACGTCATCGACAACAAATCCCACATGCATGAGACGATAGTCCTCCTCATATTTGTAGGGCTCGACTAATACCGCCTGCTCCTGTCCCAGCGCTCGGGTTTGCAGCAGAGCAATGTACGTGTCGTCATTTCCAAAGTGCAGCCAGTGCCCAAATGACTCGCTGTAACCACGGCCTCGCTCAACATAATCACTGAATGCTGCCGCTAAAAAAGCCTGGGTTTTGGCGATGGAAGGTACTTTGATATTGATATGCTCTAGCTTGAAACTCATCTTGGCCTCCTAATTTCAAAATTCTCAATCTTATATAGCAAAGCAATTACTTTACTATATAGAAGAGCATAATTAAGTAAAGTGAAAACTTTACTTAATTGCTCGCTATGGCACACTATCGAGCAACTCACCCAACGACTCAGAAAACGCGAAATAGAATTCGATGACCGAACTAGCCGATAGCCAAGAAGCATTGCTCCTCAAGCTCAAACAGAAGGGGCCGCAAACAGCCAAAGCCCTTGCCGAGTTGTTAAATATCACCACCATGGGGGTTCGGCAGCACCTCAAATCCTTGAGCGAAAAAGCTTATGTAGAACAAATAGAAGAAACTAAGCAACTGCGTGGACGCCCCGTAAAGCCCTGGAAGCTCAGCAAAAAAGGCCATCAGTTTTTCCCTGATTCTCATTCACAGGCAACACTTGAGTTAATTGCCTCAGTGCGGGAAGTTTTCGGCGAACCTGGTTTAGATCAACTTATTAACCAACGAACAGCAACGACACTTGAGCAGTATCGTCAGGAATTGGCTTCGAGCATTGGCTTACCCGAACGAATTAACTCTCTCAGTCAAATTCGCGAACGAGAAGGCTACATGTCTGAAGTAAAGAAAAATGGCAAAGGAGAATGGCTGTTAATTGAGAATCACTGCCCTATTTGCGCCGCTGCGGAATCTTGTCAGGGCTTTTGTCGTTCGGAGCTGGAAGTATTCCAAGCCCTATTTGAAAATATAGCGCTTGTGGAACGGATAGAACATATCCTTCTTGGCGCGCGACGATGCGCCTATAAGATTACTTCAATCGAGAAATAGCTTACGGGAAGCTTCGACTATACTCTCCCCATATCGATACTTTATTACGTTTATTAAACTGTAGTATTTAAACAGCAGCGCTTCGGTGGCAGATTTTATGCTTAGCATTAAAAATTTAATTCTTATTTTAATACTTTCTTCGCTGGCCTTATCTTCACATTCGCAGGTATATAAATGGATAGATGATGACGGAAAGGTTCACTATTCCGATAAAAAACCAGCTGAAGATGCTATCGATATGAATATCACGCAAGACGTGATGCCAGCGCCGAAGGAAATTACTAAAGCGTCACCGATTTATTATTCCGGCGACAACTCAGCGCGCTGGGTATTAATTGACACCCTCGATTATGCTCCAATTGAGCAAAACGGAAAACCCAAAATAGCGTTATTTTATTTTGGTGGCGACTGTGCACTACCCACATCAATTTACTGGGAAGAGCTGGAGCGATATTATCCCGAAGTAATCCCAAAAGGAACGCGCTATTTTAATCGTATTTCTAGCGCCTTTTATGGCAATGGCTATCAAATTGCAGCAACCGAAACCGAAAAAATGAATCGACAACTAATAGCGTCTCAAGCGCATCGTTTGGAAGCACAGATTGTCGATATGAAGCTAGAAGCTTGCGCGATAAAATTACGATACAATCAGCACGCGCAAAATTTAAATGAATTTACCAGTAGAGATTTTAAAATTGCACAAAATTGGATGAAAATAAACTGGAGACTTTACGACAACGCATCGGACAAATTGATTTACGAGAATACCAGCGAAGGAGCGGCAAAGAGTAACGAAAAAAATCGCGGCGCCATACCCTATGCAATTCGCGATAGTCTTCATGAAGCAACATTGCAATTATTAAGTGACCCAAATTTTGTCGCGCTGTTGAAGTCTCCGGTTTCAAACCGGGTAACTACGCCACCCCCACCACAACCAAAAAGTACTCTTGAAAAAATACGAGACACCTTTACCGGTAAATATAAAGACCGAACTCGGTTTGTAAACATACTAACGGGCACAAGCTACCTAAAAGCCGCCGCTACAGAACATTATGCGAATGATGGGCAATGGGCAACCAGCCTTACTGATTTAAAATTGGAAGTATCGGATTTATTTTCTGCGGATCAAGTACGCAGCATTACTTTACGATTTGACGGCACCATTGATTTAGACGTATCACCTGCTTTCGGATCTAACACTGCAATTTGGCTTATCCCTGATGAAAAAAATAATGGCGCGTTAATATCCTGGCGCTGCCAAACAAATGTTGGCGCCGGTGATGACGTCGGCGGTTGCACTTCGTTTTAATAGGTATCCGCTAAAAATTATTTAAGATATTCTATTTTTCCAATCAGCTATATCGGCTTCTACTGCTTTTTTCATTCGCGTTATATTTTCTTCACGGATCCGCATCTTAGTAGCGAGATGAGCGTCCAGGTCTAATTGGACAAAGGCTTCAGCTTTTTTGGTGGCCGCAGATCTCAGGTTTTCAGAATCTTCAAGGGAATCTATAAATCCACCTGTTAATGCGTCTTCTAAAGAAAAATACTCTGCCGTTGTCATCGCGCGATTGAAAATGGCAGGGCTCAATTTAAAACGACATATCTCGCTGGCGAAATGTGGAACGGTCATTCCTATTGCAACTTCGTTTGCACTTATTTTTATATTGTCTCTAATAGCGACTCGATAATCAGCGGCAAGTAACAGAAACACTCCCATTGCCAAAGCGTGACCCGTGCAAGCAGCGACTATTGGGGTAGGAAACGACATCATCCTCTCAATTGTTCTAGCGCCGAGTGTTAGCATTTCAATAAGCTCCCCATCGTTTTTTGCAAAAACAGAAAGATCGAAACCCGCAGAAAATATTCCCGCCCTACCAATCAACAGAACAACACCGTTATCTTTTTCCGCATCATCGAAAGCACTATTTAGCGCGGTTAACATTTCTACGGACATCACGTTCGCTTTCCCGTCGTCAATATTGATGGTGCTGACGCCATTACTATATTTATAGGTCACTGATTTTTTCATCCTTACTCCCGCTTACTCTATTTAAATTTCTTAATTACAAACCAGGAATTCTCACACACTACCAAGACTGCTCATTCAAGTTTTTTAATTGTTTAAAGGTCCAACAAAGGCTTATTATGATCTCGGTTTAAAAATCAGTTTAATCTGCAACTTTATATGATCAAGATAATATGAAAACACTAAAGTGTGCTAGGGAGGAAGTGTATGCCTTACAGTAAATCCCATAAAAACCAAACACGTCGACGCATAATGGAAAATGCCTATCGTTTATTTATTGAAAATGGTTATGAGGCAATAACAATTAAACAAATTATGGAGGCCAGTGAACTTACTCACGGGGCTTTTTACGCGCATTTTTCTAGCAAGAAAGAACTGTTCACCTTAGCGATTTTAAAAAATGATGCTGCGACCGAAACCACGGATGATCGATGCGATGCAAACCTGTTAGCAGATAGCAGTACGGGTGATTTACAAATTAGTGCGCAACGACTTCAAAGCCTCTCTTTTGCAAGTAAGATTTTTCGTGATGACTCAATGAAAAATGATCCGACGCTAAGATCCGCCTACACCCAAGCATTTAAATCGCTGTGTAAAAAAATGCTAGATGACCACGGATCAAAGGAAACCGAAACAGTCTTGCCAATGGCTGCGATGCTAATTGGTGCGGAAACGCTAGCGCAAACTGTTGACGATCTTGAGATTCGCGATAAATTAATTGAGTCTTGTAAACGACAAGCGGAGTTGCTTGTACAAGGCGGGCAAAAAAACCAGCTAAACAACTATTTTTGGGAGCTGGCAGAACCAAGCGCTTAAATTACAGGGCGCGTTTCACTATTTTAAATACGCGCCATCTAAGTATTTTTTCTTATTTTTCTCCCATAAAAAAAACACTAACACGGTCTGTTTTGGCGTAAATCCTGCTGAGTTTACGGCTTTATTACAGAGTATTTACCCGTGATCAACAAATTTTTGATTTTCTATTGACTTTTAGAAAATACCCGCTTTACTTTGAAAAAAATTCAGTTACACTCGGATCGCTGGTAAAGGTTACAGCGGTTAATTCTGCCTATGCAATCTCGATGACACTTCTGATAAAACCTCTAGTTTATTCGCTCGTCATGGCCTGTATCTTTCACCACTATACCGATTTGGCTTATGCCGCCAATGACAATTCAACTAATAATTTTGGAGGTTAGCTATGGCTACCACAACTGGCCGCGTTAAGTGGTTTAACGAGAAAAAAGGTTTCGGTTTTATCGAAAGAGAAGGTGGAGATGACGTTTTTGTTCATTTTCGCGCTATTCAGAGCCCAGGTTTCAAAACCTTGGCAGAAGGACAAGAAGTAGAATTTGAAGTAGAAGACGGACAAAAAGGCCCTCAGGCCGTTAACGTTAACATTCGTTGATCCGTCACGATAGCGGCGTCATTCGCCGCTATCGCTTATTCGATTTATTTTTATTACGTCTTTATGACAATAAAGACAAAGACACTGCTTTTCCTTTCGTAACACAAACTCCATAGCGCTTTAGATCAATTCAAATACTCATCTATTTGTATCTGCCTGGTAGAGATAAATTGCCTTATCTCAGCAAATCCAATGGCGCCATAACTGTCCGCTTCTCTATTTCAAAAATGCATTTGAATTGACACGTAGTTGGATAATTTTCGGAGCCTCTCCCTCTAGCACAAGACCCATTCTTACCTGCGCGTCTCCCTCTTCGTATTTAGCTAATATTAAATAATCACAACGATTGACAGAACCCACACCAGCGTATGCAAATGCAGAGCATCCTTCCCAACTTAGCTCACCAATCGATGTCAGAGAGCCTAAGTTATTAAAATATTCAAACAGCTGAATTGATTCATCTTCCGCAACCGACTCAAGCCATAGCTGACTTAAATGGGGTTTCGCTTGCGTGTAACTCCAGGGGTTTTGCGTCGTTAAAAACTGATTGGCGAAGGGCTCCGCTTTGCCATCAAACTCGCTATACAGTGTGCCGGTTTTGACTCCAGCCCAGATTAACAAAGCGATGATCAACAACATTAGCGAACCAAATACGATGAGAATAATTTTGAGCGCTTTCATAAAACCAGACTTTTTATTATGTGCGCCCGCAACTGTTGTTGTTTCGCTTGGCCGATAAGGATCTTGCTCCATAACTTCCTCGTTTATTTTTTATGATTTCCCAAAGCTTGAATATGCTTTAGTCGATTTTAAGGGTTTCGTTGTTAAATCGAGTCTTAGAAAAAATTTGCAATGCACGACGCAAGTTATGGCGCCATACTTGATCGAAGCTTTATTCCCCAGCGACCATCTTCTTTCGTCAAAATATACAATGAATCAAAACGCGAGATAACAGTCCCGTCTTCTCGATAACGTACAAATTCAGTATCGACATGTACTTTTGTATCTGACATATGAATGATATTACGACGCAACCAGGCACTGTGATGCCACTCTGCCCCAATAGCTTTCTTTAACGACTCTCCAGAACGTCCACTGGGGGCCTCGAGTATATTCATTTTGCCGCTGGCATACCGATAATGCGGAAATTGATAGGTGCTCTCCATGGCCGCAACATCCATCCGGTTGAAAGTCTCCATAAAAACATCAAGAACCTCCATCACCGCGACTTTAATGTCTTCTTGTTGATGTTTTGGCGACTCGTCTTGTGCTTGTGCGCCGACACAAAACAACGACATCATGCCGATTAACACTGTCGCTTTAATGATTTTTTTAGCCGCTAAGAAGACATACATAAGATCACTACCTTTTTACATTTTTATTCCGAGAACTGCCGGACTGAGCGTTTCCGACGAAAGCATCCCATAATGCCAAGTTCCCCACTTCAATCAACTCTAATTCGATCAACTCTAATTCAATTCACTTCATTAATTTTTAACTCATAAATATCAGCCATACAAATAGTCATATGAATATTTGATTGATCCTGCAAAATTTGGCGCCGTGGGATACACATGTCCATACGCTTCTATACGCTCATTCGATTGAGTTTTCGCGCTTAGTTGATATTCTTAGCGGCCGGAATTTAATAATAAATACGGGAGCTTGTTATGAATAAATCCTGCACACGCCAATCCCAACATTCACTAGGCACTAAAACTATGAACATTTCGATACGAATCATCGCGATCACCAGCTGTCTTTCATTACTGTCGCTATCAAGCGCTAGCAATGCAGCGGAAAAAGACAAGGCATATGTCGCCCCTAAAACGGAATACGGTCACCCTGATTTACGGGGTGTATGGAACTTTAGTTCAAATACGCCGCTCGAACGGCCCAGCCAATATGCGGATAAGGAATTTTTAACAAAAGAAGAAGTCGCAAAAATTGAAGCGCAAATTATTGCGCGTTCCGAAGCATCCGACGGTGCAGATACCGGTCGTGGTGTCGGCGGCTACAATCAAGTTTGGGTTGAAAGTCTCGCTCAAGGCGAAAACTTACGGACATCACTGATTGTCGATCCGCCGAATGGTCGCATGCCAAAAATGGTTCCTGGCGCCGTTGTTCAACGCGGTGGGCTTGGACCCGACACTCCCGGAGAAAGACCAGTACGTTTTCGTGTTGGCGGAATCGCAAAGAACGGCCCGGAAGATAGAGGTTTATCAGAGCGCTGTTTGATGGGTTTTAATTCTGGCCCCCCGTTTATGCCCAGCATGTACAACAATAATCTGCAGATTTTTCAAAATGGCGATCATGTTGTCTTGATGACAGAAATGATTCACGACGCACGTATCGTTCCCATTGATGATCGCCCACACCTTGGTGATGAATTGACGCAGTGGAGTGGTGATTCACGTGGCCGTTGGGATGGAGATACCCTCGTCGTCGAAACCAGAAACTTTACGGATAAAACACAAACATTTCGCAGCGCTGGCGTGGCATCAAACATGAAACTCACCGAGCGTTTTACTCGCGTCGCAGACGATCGAGTGGAATACAGCTTCACGATCGATGATCCCACGACCTTTACCGCACCATTTACAGTTTTGGTGCCGATGGTGCCAGCGGATGGAATTTTCGAATATGCCTGCCACGAAGGAAACTACGGAATGCACAACATCCTCGCTGGTGAAAGAAAAGCTGAGCAAGACGCACAGTAATTTAATTATTCTGAACGGTTTTATGTTTTATAAAACCGTTCAGATTGCACATTTCGGATACAAAAATAAATCGAAAATAAAATGTATTAAAACGTAATTAAAAAAAGGTATCGTGAATGAAGATTCAATTTTTACAAGCTTGCCGGACACAATTTAAAGCAGTCTGCGTAAGCACTACTTTCATTTTTGTCGCATTAGCAACGTTTAACGTTAATGCACAAGTCGCCCGCACACCGGACGGCAAACCTGATATCAATGGCATCTGGCAAGCTATGGGGTCAGCGCACTGGAACTTAGAAGCTCACAATGCTTCCGCAGGCCCAGTCCCCTCTCTTGGTGCCATTGGCGCAATACCTGGCGGTCTCGGTGTTGTAGAAGGTGGGAAAATCCCTTACAAGCCTGAAGCACTAAAACGCAAACAAGAAAACCAAGCGAATTGGTTAGAGTTAGATCCGGTCGCAAAATGTTTTTTACCTGGCGTTCCTCGCGCGACATATTTACCCCACCCATTTCAAATTATTCAATCTCCCGGCACGATGTTAATCACCTATGAATTTGCGGGTGCCGATCGCATCGTCCATATGGATAAAGCTGATTTCGCAGCCCCTGTTGAAAGCTGGATGGGACACAATCTCGGTCACTGGGAAGGCGATACTCTCGTCATTAAGGTAACCGATCAACGCGAAGAGACTTGGTTTGACAGTGCCGGTAATTACCATGGCTACGAATTGGTCGTCGAAGAACGTTACACTCCAGCAGGCCCAAATGTGTTGATGTATGAAGCGACTATTACCGACCCAGAGTTCTACACCAAGCCATGGAAGATCAGCATGCCGCTCTATCGTCGTCTAGACCAAAACATGCAACTGCTCGATTTTAAATGTGTTGAATTTGTCGAAGAAAAACTTTACGGCCATCTACGCAAGAAAAAAGCCGAGTAATTTGTCCGAGGCCGGTACCAACCGGCCTCTTCTCTCCCATACAGCATCAACTAGCACCTTCCTTATTGACGCCATCTTTTATTCACCCAATTAGACTGGCATCGAAAATCTCAAAACGAGATTAAACGCCGCTATAAAGTTCTAGTTCCCGCCCCGATCTTCCAAAATGTGAATTCACATAAGAACTAACATCAGAAATTGAAAGCTACTTCTAGTCATCAACGTAAAGAATTGATAGAGTTAGCACCGCCTATTTAATGGACTGGATTCGCGAATCTCAATTTTGTGAAATTCATCACGAATGAAGATAGCTCAGGTGAGCGAATCAAAATAAGCAATAATAAAATAAATCGAAAAATAAAAAGATGCGCCTATTAATTAAGCGCTTTGAATTAAGCCAGCAGTGTACTGGTGATTTTTCTCATCGATATTGGTCCCATCAATATTATTAACAGTGTGTACCGAACAGCTTTATTTAAAACCTGAACATTAAGCGGGATGCTTTATGCACATTAGTTATCAAATTTAATTCCTAGCAAATTATAGATTTAAAGAATAGAAAATATTTTTGCTTATCTATTCGCAAAATTTTTCGTCAATGCGGACGTTAAAAGCGGCTCATATCGCTTTACCGTTAATTTTTTGTAATCACATTGACCAGCAAAACTAAAAAATATTCGGCTTTGCTATTTTCGGCAATTAAGTGCGCCAATAACGGTTATTTTTATCCAGGGGACTGTCTAATGAATCAGACTAAAATTTTTCGTTTAATCTCGCTTTTGCTCACGGCATGGATACTAAATGCTTGCGGCGGCTCTTCTTCGGAAGACGTTCAAGCGTGCATCGATATGGCTAAAGATGGCTTACGACCTATTGCAGAAGATCGTTCCGATCGCTTTCTTGGCAAAGTTGCCGAGGAAACCGCTCGATGCCGAGGTGGAGAAAAAGCAGTAGCGCAACGAGACACGCCCTGGGTGGATTGGTCAAACAACTGGGCCGCAGGCGATGCGAGCACAAAAAAAGAAGGCGCTGAAGCGATCACCAAAATTGGCGAGCACTTGAAACCCAACGGCCGTGGTATTGATGGTTCGCTCATGGATCTTGAGTACCAACGGATTGAACTCATCAAATTTAATTTATTTGATAACTACACTTACGAGACTTATATCAAGGGTATTGGCGGCACTCCAGGGTCCAGCGTAAAAGTGTGGGATGAAATGCGCCTCGATAGTGATCACCCCAACTATGTTGAGGTAGGCGGCGCAGCGCCCCAACTCTGCGAAGATGAACTGATTCGCTATCGAACCTTAACCGGAATTTGTAATGATATTTACAATCCCAAAATGGGCTCAACCGGAACTGATTTTGCGCGCAATGCGCAATTCGAATCCACATTTCCGAGACTCGCTAGAACTGAACTGACTGCTGCTCGACACAGTGATGCCGACAACGGCAAACGCATCGATTTACTTACGCCAGACCCGCAATTAATTAGTCGTAAACTTTTTACCCGAAACCAAGACGCAGACAACGGCTGCAATCAAGGTTTAGGTGCTGAAAATTATTCAGCCGATGCAAATTGTGATTATCAAAAAGCGCCATTTTTTAACGTATTGGCTGCATTTTGGATTCAGTTTATGACCCATGACTGGTTTTCACATTTGGAAGAAGGCCGGAATAAACCAGGTTTAATGAATCTCGGCTGTGATTCTCAAGAAGCCAAAGATCTTGGCTGCCGACCCGGCGACAAAATGGAATCAGCCTTGTTTTCACAGGACAGTGAACCAGAAACCTTTGAACACGATGGCAAAAAATACGAAAAACGCTCACTAAAAACTGCCAGCAATACCGTTACGGCGTGGTGGGATGCATCACAAATTTACGGTTACGATTCAACATCAGTACAACGGGTTATTCGTGACGAAAACGATAACGCAAAATTAAAACAACCCGAGGGCTATCTACCACTGTTCGATAGTTGCGACCCAAACTGCCCCATCCAGCCCCAGTGGCAAGGGCAAGAAGCCACAGCATTCCCAGACAATTGGAACATTGGTTTAAGCTTCTATCACAATATTTTTGTTCGCGAACATAATAGTTTTGTTGATCGGTTTAGAAAATTACAAGAACAAACACCGGATAGAGATTCAGGTTTACGTGATCCATCACAACCCGAAAATATCATTACTTACAGCCAAGTCAGCGACGAGCAAATTTATCAAGCGGGCCGATTAGTGGTTAGTGCGATGATTGCAAAAATTCATACCATTGAATGGACTACCCAATTACTCTACGACGAACCCATGTATCGGGCAATGAACTCAAATTGGTTCGGTTTATTTAATCAAGATGAAGATGATGTATCGAAAGTATTGCGTCGGATTTTTGGCGAAGATAAAAATGTCTTTAGTCGCTACTCGAGCAAGATAGCTCGCTGGTTAGGCCGATCCGATCCCGCCGATCGAAATAGCGGCGACACCAACAATGCCATCTATTCCGTACTCGCTTCGGGTGCCGGCATTTTCGGATTAAACAATACTCACCCTGATGGCCATCTCTGGTGGAAATATGACGGTTGGGATATTACCAACCCGGCGGATGTGAACGGCGGTATTAATCATTTCGGTTCGCCCTTTAATTTTCCTGAAGAATTTACCACGGTATATCGATTACATCCTTTATTGCCGGATCTCATTGAGTTTCGAGATTATCAAGATCCCAATAACATCGAACTGAAAATTCCGGTCATCGACACCGTACGTGGCGCAGCAAGTGCGCAAATGCAAGACCGTGGAATTGAAAATTGGGCCTTAAGTATGGGGCGGCAACGTTTGGGCTTATTGCATTTGCAAAATCATCCTCAATTTTTGCAAAACTTACCGATGCCCCATATCGATTCTGAAACCAAACAAATCGACGTTATTGCATTAGATATCATTCGCGATCGTGAACACGGCGTGCCGCGCTTCAATGAATTCCGTCGCCAGATAGGGCTTAAATCGTTGCGGCGCTTTGACGACTTTGTTGATCAACGTCTACCCGTCGATTCCGCCACACGTAAACAACAACAAGAAACCATCGTTAAACTCCGCGAAGTCTATGGGACTCATACCTGCGATATTAATAAAATCATTACTGAAACTCAGCGCGATGAGAACGGTGAATTACTAAATGACTGCTTAGGCTTCCCAGATAAAACCGTCGTCGACAATATTGAAGATGTTGATACGATTGTCGGTTGGTTAGCGGAATACACCCGGCCTCACGGTTTCGCGATATCTGAAACGCAATTTCATATATTTATTATCAATGCTTCACGACGTTTATTTAGCGATCGATTTTTCACCTCCAGTTTTCGTCCAGAGTTTTATTCTCATCTCGGCTACGATTGGGTATTAAACAACGGTCCTCTGGACGATTGTCCCTATGCCTTAACTGAATCCAAAGATGGCTCGATGCAATGCAACGAACCCGAAGAATCCAACGAGCATCTAATTCCCGTTTCTCCCATGAAGCGTGTAATGATGCGCAACATTCCCGAACTGCGTGAAGAGCTAATGCATGTCGTCAATGTGTTTGACCCATGGGCGAGAGATCGCGGGGAATATTATTCTTTAGATTGGAAACCACGAGAAGGTGCGGAAAACGATCCTGCATTTAAATAGTGTCGAACTTAGCTAGCTATTAAACCTTATAAAGGCTACAAGGAATTTAATTATGGAGTCGGTGACAACGGAAAATCAACATATAGTAATGTCTGCGCGAAGGCATGCTAGGCAATTTAATAAAATGAAACGCCGCCTAGGAACCTTGCCATTTTTAATAACGAGTCTATTGTTCGTGGCCTGTAGTAATGATCCTAAGTTAGCGCTAGGAGAAGAAAAATCTACCAGTGACGAACCAGAAATTACCGACAAAATGATTGAAGCGATTAAAACCATTAGCCTTAACGATGCAGAAGACGGCTTGGTAAAACGCGTCAACCAAGGCAAGAGCCTCGCTTGTTTAAAGGGGGATTTTACCGTTTCCGAAGGATTACCTGAAAAATTAAAGCAGGGGATTTTCGCTACAACGACTACTTATCCCGCGATGGTTCGTTTTGCCAACGCGAGCAGCGATGATGATAGCAAAAAAGATTTTCGTGGTATGTCGATTAAATTAAATGGCGTAGAGGGTTCTAGTCTTTGGGGTAAGGATGGCGAACTCGATTTTACACTCAACAGTTATCCCGCTTTATTTGCCGCAAACCCTGATGAATTTCTATCTTTCCTCGAAGCCAATGCCTCGGGAGGGATTTGGAAATTTTTCATCAACCCGCTTAATTGGGATTCCGCTGCATTGCTAATCACCGGCCGTGCAGAAATTAGCAGCCCTTTTGATATCCGCTATTGGAGCACAACACCTTACCGATTCGGCCCAGACCAATCAGTTGCGGTTAAGTACTCTGTTAAACCCTGCTCGACCGCTAAGAGCGACACGCCAGATAATGATCATGAAGATTTCTTCCAAGATACAATGGCGGCACATTTAGATAGCGCTAATGTTTGTTTTGATTTCATGGTTCAATTTCAAATTGACCCAATCACAATGCCGATTGAAAACGCCTCTGTCGAATGGGATGAAGAAGAATCGCCTTTCTTAACAGTCGCAACACTGGTTATTTCAAACCAAGATTTTCAAGAAAAAGAAACAATGCTCGCTTGTGAAAAAGCCACGTTTAATCCTTGGCAAACCCTCGCTGAGCATAAGCCTATTGGAGGAATTAACAGAGTACGCCGAGCGGTTTACTCTGAATCCGGCGAATTTCGTAACCAACAGAATCAAGAAAAATAGGTTTTATTAATTATCGTTGATAAAAATTAATTCAAGGGGCAAGACAGTATGATTATTAACAGTACGGTTAAGGGTTGGCTCGATTTATCACGAGAGGAATTGGACGAAATTTATAAAAATGCACAGCCCGGCGACATACCCAGTGGCGATACACGCGGCACCGCAATCGTCACTGGCTCGTTATTCTCTAAATCTTTAGCAGGCTTTGCGCGCTTATTTGCTTGGCAAGGCAAAGTCTTTGATTTGTTTCCGCCCGATTATAAACAGGGCATTCTTATTAACAAGATTTCCGCGTTTAGCTTAACGTTTATCGTCGCCAAGGTTTATAAAGACAAAAGCTGGATGGACGGCAAAGAAACCATCGTCATCGATTATTCAAAAACGTCATTCTTCGCTAAGAAAATTCGTGATGAAATTCGTGAGGTCGAGCCTGGCGTCTATCTTGGTAAAGTGTGGTTTGGTAAAACTCGTATTCTCGATTTTGCGCTGACTTATCACCAAGCGAGATAATTTTCCTGGCGACTTAATTTTTCCTAGTGACTTAACTTTTCCTAGCGACAAGCAATTTGATCCACTTATAGTTGGTCCATTTATAAGAGAAGTATCATGATTCCACAGTCAACATTTATGGTCTGCGCAGAAATTCTTGAAGACAAGATAGAACCACTGCGCGCGCTGTTGGCAACCATGAATACAGCTCCCGGACTTGTCGACACGAAGAATCCCCTTATCCCGTTTGCCCAATTTAATAAACTACATGTCGCGCGCTTGGTTATTGTTGAACATAACACCATGGATGAAATAGGGCCTTATGAACTACCTAAGCGACCTTGGCCAGTAAGCCTATTTCTTCTCGGCGATTGCGATGGCCCTTACCAAGCTTTTCTCGCTGAGCTGGCAGTGAGAGCCGCGCCGGGTTTACGAAAAATTTTCGCCCACTGCAAAAACTTTAATGCAGACAAAGATATTTTGCTCGCTTGGATGCTGGAACGAAATGTAAAACCTGCGGCGAATTACATAAATTGGCTCGGGCGAACAGTTACTCAAATTCATGAAGAAGCCGAACTCCATCTAGCACTGAAACATCAATTACAAATTCAACTAGAAAAAGACGGGGAGTTAACGTCGCCTGACTTACCCTTGCGAGAGCTACATCAGTCACTACGTAACCACGTCTTAACTGAAATCGAAGCGGGACGTTTAAGTCTAAAGCCCACCCCAAAAACGCCCTGGTGTTGGCGCATTAAAAACACGCTGCATTTACTGGCAGTACCCATAGTTTTATTACTGCTCGCTCCAATCGTTCTTATTCTTTCCCCATTTTATTTGATCGAATTACGTCGACTCGAACGTAGTGATCCTGAAAGTACTGTTATGCCAAACAGAAAGGATCTCGACAAACTAGCGGAAGCAGAAGATCAGTTGGTCACCAATCAATTCAGTGCCTTTGGTGATGTTAAGCCCGGCCGGTTTCGTCGTTACACCATCGTGGTACTTTTGTTTTTATTAAACTATGCCGCTCGACACATCTATCGCCGCGGTTATTTAACTCGCGTACGCTCAATTCATTTTGCCCGCTGGGTGTTGCTCGATGATAAAACCCGGGTGTTTTTTGCCAGCAATTACGACAGCAGTCTCGAAAGTTACATGGATGACTTTATTAATAAAGTCGCCTGGGGTTTAAATTTAGTTTTCAGCAATGGAGTGGGTTATCCCTCGACACGCTGGCTCTTAAAAGATGGCGCAGAGCAAGAGCAAAAATTCAAACGCTATCTAGGCCGGCGACGGCTACATTCTGATGTCTGGTATAAGGCTTATCCTGATCTTACTAATATCGACCTGGCAAGAAATACCCGCATTCGTCGCGGATTAGACGGCGGTGATTTTAAAAATGAAGATGAACTTCGACAATGGTTTTCTTTAATTTAGTCACAGTGCAATTTTGGATGAAATTTCAATTTAACCGCAAGGTTCATTTGATAACGTAAAAATATCTGAGCGAGAACAGTAATGCCTTTAAAGCCTGATTTAGACCTAAAAGATCTACAAGGAATTATCCGTTTCGCTCACGGAAAAATGACGGCAGCGCGATTTTTGTTACTGAATATTAAAGATCGATCGTTAGCAAAACAGTGGCTAGAAACCGCGCCGATCACCACGGCAGAAACTGTTTCGCCGATACCTGAATCCGCACTTCATATTGCGTTTACTGCCAGTGGTTTAACAACTTTAGGCTTGAATCCCGAGATTATAGAAAATTTTTCTGAGGAATTTGTTTCCGGAATGACAGCGAAAAACCGCGCACGGCGTTTAGGCGACACTGGTGCGAACGATCCAGCACATTGGCAATGGGGTAGCTCGGAACACAACACTCCCCATATTTTGCTTTTGCTGTATACCACGCCTGAACACCTTGAATCTTGGCACAGCGAAATTACCGGCGATAACTTTAATCAGGCTTTTAATCTTCTCAATAGTTTAGACAGTAACAATATTGTCGACGCCGAACCTTTTGGCTTTGCCGACGGCATCAGTCAGCCCGCAATCGATTGGCAACAGGAACAAAGCACCGACAGCCATAACCGTGATGCCTATTCAAACTTATTGGCACTTGGCGAAGTAGTGCTGGGTTATCCAAATGAGTACGGTGAGTTTACCGCCCGCCCACTAATACCGGCAGATGCGCGTCACGCTAACTTGTTGCCCGATGCAGCAGATCAAATTGGTCTTAAAGATTTAGGGCGCAATGGTAGTTACTTAGTGTTTCGACAGCTCGAACAAGATGTCCACGGCTTTTGGCAATTTATCGAAAAAAGCGCCGAGGGTGATTTATTTGAGGCGGACCAACTCGCCGCGGCAATGGTGGGCCGCAATCGTGATGGCTCACCTTTAGTCGACTTATCTCCTCAACACATTCCTGGCACCCACGAAAACACACGAGAGAAAAATAACTTTAACTATGATGAGGATCCAAAAGGCATCGCGTGCCCAATTGCCTCACACGTTCGTCGATCAAATCCTCGCACCGGCGATTTCCCTCCCGACACCTCGACTTTCCTACAGCGCATATTGCGCATTCTAGGGTTTCGTGGAAAACATAATCACGATGATCTCGTTGCCTCTACTCGCTTTCATCGCATACTTCGTCGCGGCCGCCAATACGGCTCCACTATTTCTCTTGAGGAAGCTAGACAAATACCGACTGATTCAAACCAAGGTGAACGAGGCCTACATTTTATTTGTTTATCTGGGAGCATCGCTAGGCAATTTGAATTTGTGCAAAATGCCTGGATCGCCAATAGCACGTTTAACGCACTACAAAATGAAGGCGATCCCTTGTTAGGAAACCGCGAAGCCTTAGCCGGAGGAACACCAACAGATAATTTTTCCCGCCAACAGGCTAGTGGGCCACGACAATGCATAAAAGGAATGCCGCAGTTTGTTACCGTGCGCGGTGGAGCTTACTTCTTCTTACCGGGACTAAGCGCCTTAAAATTTATTATTGCAAACTCAAACGATAACAATTCTATTTAGACACAGAATAATTTTGAACATATTTAATCCCGACACTAAAAGGAACTAAGCGATGCTGCTGCGTAAAATCCATCAAGGCATGGAAGCACTCCTCCATTTGGAAAGACGCTTAGAACCCTTCTTTCGCCCTACTTTGAATAACTTGACCCGCGAACCCGCCGCGCGCTTGCTGCAATTTTTAATCAATGTGCGCAGAAAAAATGAAGGCCTAGGGCTTGCGGAAGAAAAACTTTTTGAATACGAAGAAGAAAGCCTCAACGATATTATTAGTTTAATGGCCGATCAGATGCGTGGGCATTTTAAACCCGGTCAGTATGAACGAGGTGGCAATACCAAAACTCACGGTATTGTGAGAGCGACTATTACCGTTCGCGATGACCTACCCGAACATATGCAGAAAGGAATTTTTTCGAGCGTGCGATCTTACCCTGCTTACATTCGATTTTCAGGGCCGGGGCCAGATGTACCTGCAGACATGCGTGACGTGGGTTTCACCAGCATGGCGTTAAAAATTATGGACGTGCCTGGAGAAAAAATATTTGACGATGAAAAGTTTACTCAAGACTTCCCCGCTATTTGCACACCGACTTTCGTAACACCGGATACCCGTTCAAACGCCAGGCTCCAGTACTGGAGCTTGATCGACATGCCCATCTATTATTTTCTTGATCCTAGAGATTCTCATATCCTTGATTTCCTGATGCAGGCACTATGGAACGAAACGCAGTACAACCCTTTGGGGCATCGCTTTTGGAGTTGCGTTCCATATCTACTCGGTGAAGGGCAAGCGATGCAATACTCCTTCTACCCCAAAACTGAGGTCATAAAAACAATTCCTGGCGTCCCCTTCGGTCAAGTCCCTTTCAATTACCTGCGAGAAAATATGGTAAAGACTTTAGCCGAGAAAGATGTTGAATTCGATTTTTTAGTTCAAGTGCAAACCGACCCTCACCGCATGCCAATTGAAAATGCCGCAGTCCGCTGGCCAGAAAAACTTTCGCCCTTCATACCGGCGGCAACTATTCATATTCCAAAACAAAAATTTGATTCGCCGGCTCAATTTGAATTCGGAAAACGTTTGTCAATTAATCCCTGGCATGGACTCCCTGATCATCGCCCACTCGGCAACCAAAACCGAGCGCGCAAACGGATGTACCATGAATTATCTAAGTTTCGACAGGAAGTAAACCAGACGCCTCATATGGAACCTGATGGCAGTGAGGTGTTTGAATGATTTTTTTTAGATGGTTCGATGTTAGTAGCTAAGGTTATCGAAAAACAATTAGAACCAAAGTGTAAGTCCCGTATCTACTCGCGCATGAGATCCTCGATAAACAGAATCCTCAGTTAGAGGTTTTCCCAACTCGCAATAAAAAGACATCTTCTCGTTAAACCAGCGAGCGCCCAAACCTACTGACCCGACACTGGTAGATTCCTTTCGATAATTATCTCGAACTTTACCAGCGCCGTAATATAAATAAGGTACCCAACGAGATGACAGCAGAGATAGATTAACTCCTCGCGCCAACTCCACTTTAAAACCTGCACCGGAGTCCCCGCTCCATTCACCAAACTCATAAGCCGGAGCAACTGAATTACTGGCAGCAACAAATCGCTGGGAGTAGGGTAAATAATCATTAGAATACTGCGCAGAAAAATCAATTGTTAACGAGGTATTTTCCGTAATATCAAGGTTATGTATAAGCTCCATGGTATACCTCGAAAAATCGAGTTCGATATCTGAGTTAGCGACAACTCCAACGAGTTCAGAACCCATAGTATCCAGCCCTTTGCCGAAACCTAACTTCCAATAATTTGAACTTTTATTCGATAAATTCCGCTGCCAATACGCAAGCTCGACGATATTCAACGTTTCTTCTAAATCTGTCGTTGTATTTCGCCGCTCTAATTGTTGATTGATATAGTTCGCATAAAAATACTTGGCAGTATTCGCAGCCTCCGCTACATTTACTTGCCACTTTAATGAAATAAATGTTTGATCATAAATCGTATCTTTAATACCCGAGTCATATTTATAACGAACACGAGATCTATTGGTGTTTAGGTTAACTTCGTTGTTTGAATTTAACTCATAGTTAAACCCAGCTCCCAAGCTGCGGTAACCATTACCGTCAAGCGAATCGAAAGTATTTAGATAGATTGAATTAAAACCCGGTAATTGCTCGACAAATTGAATCTCTGCAAATACTGTTTCGCGCCCTAAGCTATTATTTCCACTATTCGACAAGGTGAGCGACGAACTAATGTCACCGGTCAACTGAACAGCTATATCAAATCCACGCGCTGGCTGAGTCAACTCAGTGTACGAAAGCTCTACTCCTACACCCAATCGGTTTTCGAGACTTGAAACCAAATAGTTTATTGCACTACTACTCACCAAGTTGCTGCCAATCAAAGTATTTAAATAGCTATTCGCTTTCGTTCGAGTATCGCTTCTACCTCCGTTTACTCTAAAAGATAGAAGAATAGGCTCAGATATCTTTACCGAAAATATATTGTCGAATTGAGGGTGGGACTCGACAAATACTTGCGGTGAAAAATAACCATTTTTAAGATAATGGTTCACAATCCCTTCTTCTAATAGAGCTAGATTTTTTTCAGTCGCGCTAGAACCAATTAAGTCAAAGTAACTCATCATCAGATTCTGGGCGGGAAAAGCAGTCGCGTTTTCCGTAACCACACCAGAAATCATTGAATAGCCTCTCGAATTATTTATTTCTGACATAGAAAACTGACTGATCATTACCATGATCAGAAATAACAAATAAGAGTTTTTGTTTTTTTTCATATATAACTTAACAAACTACTTTAACTTTTTTTGTAGGCCATTGATCCATAAGCTTATGGAAATTAATTAGCGATATGGTGTTTTATAGAATAAAAATATTGATTAAAAAAATATTTTTAATTTCAGATTAAAAAACAATGGTAACCGTTTTTGTAACGACTTTCGCTGTCATTGGGCTTGTAAAATGTGCACTTGATCACAGTAAAATTTACAATCGTCTAAATGTAAGCAACAATGGCAAGCTACTTAAAAACTGTGATATTCCCAAAGTTCAATTTTGTTAACTTACTTATATCTATTTCATTAATTTCTAAATTGGGTCGATGTACATGCTTACTGGAATAAAAACAAACTACTTTTCTTGGGTCTCTAATTATTGTAGATACCTTTCTATTTTTTTGCTTATTCTTGCAAGCTGTTTTTCTATCCAAATATCAGCTGATACAGATACGAAATTTAATATCGATTTTTTACATGGCAAAGTTGAGTTTCGATTTAGCGCCAATGAAGAATGGCGATTACTTTCTAATGAAATTGATTTAAAACTGCCAGTTGAGATCAGAACAGCACAAGAAAGTGACTTAAGTTTGACGCAAGGTGAATCAAATTTTCAGATACGGGAAAATACACATATAGAATTATCGACGAGCGGCGTTCGCACAATTGGCTTAGTCGACAAAGTTAAGCATTGGATTGGCACTGTTATATATAAAATAGAACGTGATCCAAACGAGTTCGTTGTTGAGACTCCTTACTTGGCGGCCACAGTTAAAGGCACCCGCTTTGTCATCGTAGGCGATGACAATACCTCTATCGTTACCTTGCAAGAAGGTTCACTTGAAATCAAAGAACTAAGATCCGGTCAAATTCAAATGATGTTACCCGGCGATGTTATCCGAGCGAAATCGGCGGAAGCGACTCCTGATTCCTTTGCGGGACCAGACAACGACCAGCAGGCGGAATCCAACTCAAGCAGTGATTCCAGTTCATTAGAAAACTTAAGTAGGATTCAGACTAAGCCAACAGACTCAAACCCTAATCAATCCTCTGCGCCATCACTCGACACACTCGCATCAGAAAATATTGGCCGCGGCAAAAACAACCTTCCAAATCGGTCAACGTCAAATATTGGCTCAAATAACTCGGCCGATAATCTTCGCGGCATTTCCTCCGCTGTAAGAGCACAACAAGCACAAAACTCCAGATCTTCGTTGACCAATGGAAATAATGGCAACAACGGCAACAACGGCAACAACGGGAACAACGGCAACAACGGGAACAACGGCAACAACGGGAACAACGGCAACAACGGCAACAACGGCAACAACGGCAACAACGGCAACAACGGCAACAACGGGAACAACGGGAACAACGGGAACAACGGGAACAACGGGAACAACGGGAACACTAATTAGGCTAATATTACTGTCAATACCACTTACTAACGTTTCGAGGTTTTTAGTTGAGCCAAGTAGATTTAGGGAAGAATAAGAAAAGCAGGAAAAAATTCTTGCTGAATGCGCTGGCGATTTTTTTAGTCCTTATTAGCTATTCTAGCGGACTTCTAGATCGATTCGATTTCACCTTATGGGACAACTTCCTAAAATTGCAGCAACGGACAATCGCGTCCGACATCGTGATCGTCGAAGTCGACGCCAAAAGTATCGAAGCGATTAATACCTGGCCTTGGTCTCGGAACATTTACGCTGCCGTCGCCGATAAATTTAGCAAAGCTAAGGTTAATTCTGTTTTTATTGATATTGATTTTAGTTCATATTCGAATGATAGCGATTCGGATGCAAACCTAGCTCGGGCATTTTCTGATCTGTCTGAGACGACTACTCTGCGCTTACCCACTTTTCTTCAATCAGAATCTAGCCGCACTAACAACCTCGTTCTTCGTAGACCTATATCCGAATTCGTTGCCGATGAATTAGTGTCAGTTAATATTAAACCGAGCAGTGATGGCCTAGTTCGCTTCGTTAATCATTCGATTACTTGGAACGGAGAATCGTATAACAGTTCCTGGAATGCAATATCCGGAAAAAACATTCAGTCAACTTGGATAGATTATTCAATTGGTATTGAATCATTCGAATTTATTTCTGTTGCAGATTTGTTATCAGAGAATTTTGAGCTGGCGCGGCTTAGTGGTAAAGATGTCTTACTTGGAGCAACCGCCATTGAGTTGGGAGATATTATCGCGGTGCCGGTCTATCAAAACGTTCCAGGGATAGTACTCCATGGGCTGGCTATCGAGACGCTACAACAAGGCGGACTTTACAAATTATCAATGCCGATATCGATTCTCTTGTTACTTCTTATCGGAATTTTTGCACGCATAATTTTCGAAAAAAATAACTGGTTAGGCGGATTGATACTGGGGTCAGTGGGTTTGCTCATACTCTTGCCGGTTGCATATTTTTTCTATCACCAATTTAACTTAATACTCCCGCTTTTTCCGGTTGTTCTCATCCTTAGTACGGTATATATCACAAGCACGATTATTAAGCTGGATTCGACATTGATTCAGAAAGTTTGGCTGCAAGTCGCCTTTTCTAATCAGAAAAAGTTTATTGACAGCATCTTTTCGATTTCTAACGAGTGTATTTTAACAATAAATGCTAAGGGTTTAGTTTTATCCGCAAATCAGAAAAGCCAAGATATCTTCGGTTTTTCGATGGAGGAATTAGTCGGACATAGTATGTCTGAATTTATCCCAATGGCTGATCAAGAGTTATGGCTACGTAGTAGCGAGCCCTTCGATACGAATATACTCACAAAAAGTCACGATACTTTGCCCGTAGAAATCTGCATAAGTCCTATTGAATCTAGCGCGGATACAATTTATACCGTCGCTATCCGAGACATGAGCGAGCGATATGAACGAGAAGCGAAACTCGCCTTTGCTCTCGATTATGATGAGTTAACCCAAGTTTTCAATCGAGATAAATTTTTTAATTTATCCGATAGGGTTTTGGCATCCAGTAGCATTTGCTTCCTGATTAAAATAGATGTCGATTATTTTAATGAAATCAATTCGATCTATGGCCACGAAATCGGCGACGAAATATTACGGGTCATCTCGGGAAGACTCATCGAGCCATTAAACGGCGAAAGCAATATCGGACGCGTGGGTAAAAATGAATTTGCAATTCTCCTCTCCAACTTACACAAAGAAGAGGTGTCAGATCTGGTCAGTCGCTTGATCACAATCGTAAATCGCCCCCTCCTTATCCAAGATCAATCTATAGAGGTGTTCTGCCATATCGGGGTTGCTTCTAACAAAAACGATAAAATTAATATTGAGCAATTGCTAGGTCAAGCGAACAAAGCGCTAATACTTGCACGAACACGAGGGCTAGAATCAGAATGGATTGAGCAAGACGACGATACGACTTATCCACATAGATTAGTTGTCCTTGGAAAAATTCGTCAATCTCTTCGAAAGTCTGATTTTTCTATCGCATTTCAGCCAAAAATAAATCTCGAAAGTTCAGCATTTGTTGGTTGTGAAGTACTGCTTCGAACACCAGACTACTGGGATAATTCAATTACGATATCGTCTTTAATAGAAAATGCAGAGAAAACTAATCTTATTTCACCATTAACACTGTTTACCATTGATAGAACCTTGGAGATTGAAAAAGAATGGCAAACTGAAAAGCTTCCCCGTAATATTTCCATAAATATTTCAATCGGGCTTTTATCGAACAACAAATTTTTCTCTGAACTACTAAAACGTATTGATAACTCGCTTGGCTATTTCCGTTTCATATTTGAGATTACCGAAACCTCCCTAAATACTAACTGGAATAATTCCTTAAGTAACATCAAAAGACTTAGACAGAGGAATATTGAAATATCCATTGACGATTTTGGAACAGGATATTCATCCTTAAGCTATCTGAAAAATTTAGAGGCCTCGGAACTTAAAATTGATATGAGTTTCATTACCGGAATACATGACGATAAAAACAATCAAGCAATCATACGCTCAACCATCAAGATGGCACATGAACTAGGCCTTAGAGTCGTCGCTGAAGGGGTTGAATCATCACTCGAACGGGAGTTCTTATCGGCGTGTAATTGTGATTTAGGCCAAGGCTATCATTTTGCAAAGCCCATGTCCTTTGAGAAACTGCGTGCCTGGGTACGAGCGGAAACTGCATCAAACATAGTGCAGTGGCCATTTGATAAAAATAGATAATCATTAACAAGCGCTATATCAATGAGTTGACTTCGCGCCAACTAAACTGGCGGATCTACTCGTTCAGTACTCGAAGTATTTAGCCGAAACCAGCCTGCGATAGAATAGCGGTCATTTTTAGAAACCAACACTTCATGAGGAAAGTCCTCGCTCAAAAATAATACCAGAGTACCAAAGATCGGATTAACGCGAACGGAGCTCGCGCCATTATCATCTGTGTATATCACCAACTCCCCGCCATCGCCGAATTGCCAATTCGGATTTAAATAAGTTACCAGAGACAATACTCGGTTCGATTCACCTTTAAATGCATCGCGATGAGTTTTATAAAAGTCGCCCTCGCCGTAATGAGAAAAATGACTTTCAAAGGAAAACAAACCCAATAATAAACGGCGGTTAAGGTGTTGCTGCAATGAAGCGCTCCAGTCAATCCATGTGCTCCCCGCGACCGAATTCCCCGTAATCCAACAAATCTCGTCGGTCCGGACAAATTTATTAACGGCTTGATCACGTTCACGCCCGATACCCGCGTCTCGGAATTTATAGGTCGGCATAGCTTGCAAATGCTCCCAAAGCAAACTCGCCAAGGCTGGGGGCAAAGCGTTGTGTTGCACGCTGTAGCCTTTCTCAAGAATATCGTCGGAAATATTATCGAATAGAGATGACTCGTCACCAGAGCCAGTACCTGAACCAAAAGATTGCAACGCTAGTTTATGCATCGGATAGATATCTCAAAAATTTCGGAAATTAAGTTCAGAGAGGCAAACAGGATTAAGCGGCAAAGCTACCGAGAAAGCAAACAATTTTAGCGGAGTGTACTAACCTCACAAATACCTAAATGTTGCTTAAGCCTGAGATTGACTGCGGAACTGTCAAACCACTTGGCCCAATTCAAAAATAGGCGAGTATGCCGCCCATAAAAAAATAGTAAATATTATCGAAGAAAGGACTGTATTTACTCGCGAAAATATATTTAAAAAACACAATATTCTGTACTGGAACACTGCGCCTAACCAAACCAAAAGCGGTAGCAAGCTTAACAGTCCTAACCAGTAGAAAATTGGATGAATATTGATTACGAAAACAGTTAAGCCAGATAATGGCGTATTAAAAGAAGCAAATGTCTCCACGAATTCAGGCAGTGCCTTATGTGGAATTCCGTATAAAAACGCCGGGAAAAACGACATCAGAGTACACAATATTTTTTGCGATCTTCGCAGGTCGGTAGGTTCAAATTGATTTACTTCCGAGCCAGGTGAATTATAAATATCCGTCATAGTTTGATCTTCTCGGTTTCAAGAAATGTAGATTATTTATTTTATTCGCATATACATACCCGACGAACCAGGCATCTGCGACAATGTAAATCCAAATTTCTCATAAAAGTGTGGCGTACCATGGTCAGCCATCAAGCTAACATAAGCGGTACTCGGCGCATAGGTATTAAGATATCCAACCAGAGCTTCCATAATCATTGCACCAATCCCTTTCTTTTGATGTTCTGGTATTACAGCGATATCCGTAATCTCATAGAAGCAACCACCATCACCAATAATCCGACCAATACCTATCGCCTGCTCTTCAGCATATACAACAACAGCATAAATGCTATTGGGTAAACCTCGCTCCGCAGCTTCAATAGACTTTCTTGATAGACCAGCTTTTACGCGAATATCAATATAGTTTTCAACGCTGGGGATTTCTGCTTTTAACGTATACGGCATAAATACAATTCCATCTTTATTCTATATCGCAGTTTTAGTGAACTGTCCGGATGTTATCTCTAGAATTTATTACTAATATTTTCTTTCAAAACCCGCACCACTTCAGGAATAACAGAATCTTTTCGCTGTTCCGGATGATACAACAACCAGAAATCACTCATCGTATGTTCAGGCAAGGTCGCTAACTTTACCAAGCCATCGGTTCTGATTCCATCACACAATAGCGCAACGCCCAAACCTGTTTTACACATTGCAGCGATTGTCTCTAACTTATCGGCACCTGCGCGCCAATACTCTTCCGGTACATGCTGAGAATGATATTGGTACGAAATTAATTGCTGTAGGTTCGGGTAGCGAAAAAAACGATATACGCTACACCAATCTGTCGCACTGATGTCTATTTTCTTCGGTTTGTCTTCGAGATAATTCGCGTTCGCGTAATAGCTCCAAGCTCGCCTGGTTACATGTTTACCAACAAGATGATTCGGCGGTTCTTTACAACTACGAAACGCTATATCGATGTGCCGTTCGACTAAATCCCTAGGATCCTGATCAACGATCAATTCAAATTCTAGTTGGGGAAACTGTCTTTCAAGCCCCAATAACAACTCTGGAAAATGATCGTCCGCAAACGCAGCAAAGGTCGCAATTCGTACTGTTCGCGCTTTGCTATTTGAAAGTTTGAATTCTTGCTCAACTGACATCATCACCGGGCCGATCGTTTCAACCCGTGAATAGAGAGACTCTCCTGCTGGCGTTAAGGTATAACCCTGCCGCTTGCGAATAAACAAACGGTAGCCCGAGCAACGTTCCAATTGTTGAAGCCGCCTAAATACCGTGGACTGATTAACACCCAATTGTCTCGCAGCCGCAGCCACGCTCGCCGTCGAAGCCAGCGCAACGAAAAAGCGTATATCCTCCCAGTTAAAGCTATCTTCTCCCATTGCACATCACGTTATCGAACCCGAGTTAGATTGTTATAATTTTGCATTATTGCAAAATTACTATGCATTAATATCTATTTCTATCACTAATGCAATTAATTATAGTGCCAAGCTTCTTTCTTCAGGTATCTCGCTGTATGACTTACTCACAATTTTTAAATCTGTTGTCGGCTTTCGTTGTTGCCCTTATTAGCACGGCGGTGACGGCTAATAGCGACCCGCATAACTCATCAAATACTCGACCTCACTCTATGCAAAATAATCAAACACCAAGATCTGACAATATTTCATCCTTTCGCCGCGTCGCAGTGCGGTTCCAATGTGAAGACAGCGAGTGTGCGGCATGGTTGTATTTACCAATGCAGGCATCCGTGCAAAATCCGGTATCAGCCGTAGCTATGGCACCCGGAATAGGTTCGCTAAAAGAAATGGGCTTGATGCCATTCGCCGAAAAATTTGCCGAGGCGGGCATTGCCACTCTACTCTTTGATTACAGGCATTGGGGAGAAAGTGGTGGCGAACCAAGGGAACAAGCAATACCACAAAAACAAATTGACGATTACCGACACGCGCTGACTTATTTGGCAATGCGAAGCGAGGTCGATGACAAGCGCTTAGGAATTTGGGGCAGCAGCTTTTCTGGAGGTCATGTATTGCAAGTGGCAGCTCTGGACGAAAGAGTAAAAGCCTTAGTCAGTCAAACACCGCCGACCGATTTACACAGCATCGTTCGATCCCGCGGCACTATAGATAGCCAACGAGAATTATTTTCAAATTTCGCCAAGGAAAGAAAACGTTTTTCAGAAAGTAAAGAATTCCAATACATACCAATCGCCGCAATCGATAGAGCTAACAATGCGTTAATGGACTCCGAAACATTTCATTGGCAAGAAGAAATGAAGCAACGATACGCACCACACTTCATCAACCGAATCAGCGTTGACTCTCTCGAAGCAATCTATGAGTTCGCGCCGATACTATGGGTAAATCGCATTTCTCCGAAACCGTTGTTAATGATAGTAGCGAGCGAGGATAAAATTGTTTCTCCGAATTCAGTTCGGATTGCTTTTGAACAAGCCAGAGAACCAAAAAGATTAGTCGAAGTAAACACAGGGCACTATGGAATTTATTCAGGTGAGCATCTAGAAAAAGCGGCAAGCGCTGCAACACAATGGTTTTTGGAGCACTTGTAAACTAAGTTTACTGGGATTTTTAAAATATCCCATTACACATATACAATAACCAAACCGGCAATAAGAATCACGAGGGAGACTCCACTCATTAAATACTGACTGTCGCTAAACTGCTCGAAGGATTTCCAACGTTTGCCATCGCCCCAAGACCAGCGATTCCCCATAATAAAAAATACTAGGCTAACAGCAACTCCAAGAGGCCAATAGCTCGCGTATCCAATGATGGCTATCGCTGCAGAAATCCAAAAACCATTTCGAATACACCAGATGGGTGTTAAAAGAAATGCGCCGAGATTGGGGTATAACAAATAACGTTTTAATTTTTCATCATTAGTCTCTTCACTGCTTACTTCATCGCTCACAGTATTATTTTCTTCTACTTCCGTCATCTAATAATCCACACTTAGGTTTTCTATCAATACTTAAAATTTATCGGGATAGTCTGAAAACTCGACTGTATCGGGGATCGCTTCTATCCAACTCGCCTTTGAGGCACAAAAAATTCTATCATCGGGAATAACATTCAACCCATCAACGACCGTACCCGCCGGTATAACGAGAAACGTTTTCGATCGGTTAATATAGGGGACAGCTGAACCACATGTTCTACAAAATTGTTTCGCAAAGCTTTTCGCCGATTCCAGTTCATACCGTTGGATATTATTTTCTCCGCTAATCCACGTAAGATAGTGCGGTTGAGAAAACATATTGGAAGCGTGAGCAGAACCTGTTGCCAATCGGCATCGAGAGCAATAGCAAAGGTGAAAAGAAGAAATTTCGCCCTTTACAGAATACTTTACCGTACCACACAAACACTGGCCCTTTATATCAACGGACTTTTGCATAACAACCCCGCGGAAACCCTAGTCGCCCTAACATCAATTATTTTTATTGGTCATTTTATTTACGAATAAAAGCCACGACTTCGACTTCCAGTAAATGCTGTTTTTCATAGAGTCGTTCGATCTCAACAATAGTTGAACTAGGGTATCGATTACCTTTAAAGAACTTTTTTCTGCGCTCTGTTTCGGCCTTTACCGCCTCTATGTCAACCGCATAAATAACTTGCTTAACGATGGCATCGCTGTCGAGTCCATAGTCCTTAAGGATACTGAGAATTACTGTATAAATTTCCTCAATCTGCGCCGCCAAACTCTCTTTGTTACTTGCCAGGCCAGAAAGATACAAAGTGTTTCCCGCTTTCACGACCTGAGAATACCCATACTCCTTTTCCCAAGTACCATAGTTTTTACGTGTGATCCCCGTGTTGTGAGAACAACCCGACAAAATCAAAGCCGCCATCAGCAAAGTAATTACTTTGGTTTTATTCTTCATAAGACTTACTCAGATTTCCTTGTTGTAAAGGTTACGATTTTGCATCTGAAAAACGCGGTAACTTATCTACAATCTCATACCAAGGCGCCTTGGAGTCTGCATAGGCGTGGTATCTATTTTCACACTGAAAAGCCGTTTCAATAGTTCCGATTCGCAAGCGCATTATTTCTGGCAGATCATCTCTTGCACTATAAATGGGGCTACCGCAATTCGAGCAAAACACTCTTGCTTTGTTTTCTACAGCACGAAATTCTTTCAGTAAATCAGTGCCTTTTATAAATTTGAACTTATCTGCATCAACTGGACAAACCGCTACAAATGCGGAACCTTGCGCTTTCCGGCATTGTGAACAATGGCACATCGATATTTCATCAATTGCTCCATCATATTCATAACGAATACCACCACAAAGACATGCGCCTTTAATCATAATGTTTCCAGTCGCTAGTATTAGCCATGGGGAATAGAGACAACAGTTATTAAAGGTTTGTTTTCTATATAAAAACTTGGATAACAATCAATACATGAAAACGCAGTAGGCGTTATCTCTATATGCCACTGCGCCTTGATATAATCATATTCAAAGATTATCACTTTCGCGTCTTCTCTTTTTAACTCAGCGGCCTCGTATACCGCTGCAATTAATTCATTGGGTTCATGCAGGATTGGCAGAAACGAATCTGCCATCAAATGGCTCGAGGGAAACACAGATACAATAATAAACGGTATGATCGAGAGAAAGTTTTTCGAAGTTTTATTCACTACGTATTCCCCTAGCAAGCAACATTACAGACGCAATAGATTCAAGAAAAAATATAACATAAAGCGAAAAAGTATAATGTGAGTCTTGGTAAACTCTATGTAAAAAATAACGATGGTCGACTATCGCGCCTAGTAAGTTGAATTTGGAGTGATGTCTGGATTAACTTCTCCGTGGACTTCATCGGGATCAATTCCTGCGATTAACAATGCCTCTCTAACTGTCTCAATATGCTCAAGTATGACTTTGTAACGGTCTCCGTACTCATATTTGTTAACTTCGATTGATCTTGGCATATAAGTAAAGGCGATTTTAAGGGCATCTAAAATTTCTTGATTAGATTGTTCGCTCATTTTTAGTATCCTATTTTAAATGCTCACAATTGATTGCTACAGAGATATAACCGAGTTGGTCATTACTGGCTGATTGTATGATGATTATTCTGTTTCTATTAATTTTTCAGCTAAAACATCAAAACCTTTTAATATCGCTGCGCTAAAACCAGGACTCGACCAAAAATCGCCATCGCGAACGTCCTCGTCATACGCCACGAATATCTCTAAAGTTTTCTTCCTGCTATTTACTCGGCCCTCAAATTCTATAACTACGTAATTTGAATGTTCGTTTACATTGTCAGTCACCACCACTGAGTCTCCGACAGTAAAAAGAGTGTTGGCGGGTTTTGAGGCGCTACTATTGTAGTCATGATAAACCTTAATGGTATCGACCCGTATGGATAGTAGAGACGTATTTTTATATGCAGTCGATACCGAGGCGTCAAGTAAATCAATCGCAGGCGGATTAATCATTGCTTCACCAAGCAAATGCCGACGTCGAGATACTTTTTCATATTCAGACACCTGGGTTCGAAAATCAATAATCTGAACATTTCTATTTGCCGAAGAGATGACCTCCTCTCTAAGGTCAACCACCGGTTTAGAGCTATTCCCACTTACGCATCCAACCGATAAAACTGCTACTAAAATAGGAACGATAGGGAAACGCATTACGTTTACTCCAACAATTTATTATGATTAAAATTCTAATAGCAACTTGCCCAGCCCGACCTGCTAGCATACCGCCGAGCCAATTCGTGGCGTCACTAAAATGGGTAATACGATGAGCAAGATCTTTATCCTTGCCAATAGACAGATAATCAATATAGGATTTACAAGCATGCTGATCAAGCTGAAAGGCTTTAATTTTACCGTAACTAATACAGAAATCAGCAATCAAACCCAGCTTTTTTTAACCTTTTCGTTCCCCACAAAATGTACATCTTCCCTCCTTTGTACTTCCCTATTATAAGAATCGCCTTAGAGCACGTGCATACACCCCGATTTAGATTTTCGTCGAAATTCTTTTTTCAGTTCCTTATTGCTACCGAAGGCTATTTAGAAAAAAGATTCGCGTCTCAGAAACAAACATTTTTTATGGATAATTTTTTGCGGCATTAAAACGAAGTGGTATTAAAATGAAATTTGTAGAATTATTTTTATTATCGAACTGGTATTAAGCCAAATCTGCCAGGGGATTCAGCCATATTGTTTTCAATAGAAACTACAATGAGACAGGCACACATTGTTGCCTGCCTCAGCACTACCTAAAAACTTATTCGCAATGATAAAGATAAGGTATCGACATCAAGCTCTTCCGCTCCGACATCTATGTCGGCGTAGCGTACCATTTCACCAATCAACTCCCAGCCTTCAACAAATTCAACGGCAAAGCCAGCCCCGGCCAATAGGCTTGTCCCATCTTCGCTCTCCGAAGAGCTGGCGGAGCCCGTTCCCGGTATACCTCCAATAGTCCCCTGGACTAAGCTACTGATCTCTATATCCGTTCTAAATTGCTGAAGCCCCAGTTTTCCGAACAATCTAAATCGATTGCCCAGCGGTGCTGATACAGTAGTAGCCACACTTAAAGTCTGTACCTCGTAACTCACTTCACCAGTAACATCACCAACGAAAAAACCAGAAATCGTATTAGCGACGCCCGAAACGGCGCCTGTCGCACGCGATTCCCCTAGATCAGCGTAAGCAACCTCAAATCCAATAATACTATTGAGCTGAAACCCTCCTGTGATCGCCCAGCCATTCGCATCTTCGTCTTCACTGCTACTACTAGTAAAGCTTGAAGAAAACACCCCCAAATTGTTAATACTATTTTCAGCAATTATAGCTAGTTGTTCGCCGCTTATAGGAGCCGGCAAGTCCGACTGATTAATTCCAACCTGCATATAAAAACCCCGATCATCCGCTAAAGCCAATTGACTCATTGCGCATAACACCATCCCAACCAACAAAATAAATTTTTTCATTATTCACTCCAATGTGATTATTAGACTCCAAACAAAACACCCTATATAACATCAAAAAATTGATTTAATGCTGTATTAACGCGGAAAATTTGCTGAAGGATTATTATTGTTATTAGCCTACTATTACTGAAATTCATTATTCGAACAACAATTCAGTTTCTGCAATATAACACCAACAACTGACCGAATTTAATCATTCTTAAAAAAGAAGTCAAAGGAAGTTTCAACACTTATGGCTACAGACAAAACCGGATATCGGTTTCAAATAAAAATCAATAGGAAATAAGGCTTGTTTAGACTAATAGCCAACGACTATCGAAGTATTCGCCGCAAAAAAAACATATGATTTAATTGCCTTTTTATTAAGACTCATATGCTTTGATGAGTTCTAAAACGCTCTGAGGACAATTCGCAATCTTATCAAGATCAATAAAATGTAGATCTAAGAATATTAAGACTAAATTATTTTTCGAGTGAGCGAAATAAATTAGCGCTTTATCGTTTATCCACTTAGGATTTCTATCTGCGATCGTCAGCCAAAACAAAGTCCATAACTCGCAATGCTCATCAAATAAAATTCTCCACCATTTTCTAAACAAACTGATGAAATTCTGAATCTAATATTTTGCGTAATGTACCAATCAGAGAAGATATGTTTAAACCATTTCTAAAAATGTGGGCAGGTAGTGGGTGCGGCAAGCTCACTAAAAATGAAACATTGCATTTCTGCTTTCGAAAGGCCATCTATTTTTAACAAAGGCCTTGGCGCCGATTGGCTATCAATAGATAGCAAAAAGAATTAAATGAGCACTGAAAAGACTAGTCAAACTTGTCACAACAACCAATCTTAGGAGAAAATGTTCAAGCTTTTTGTAGGTAATTACGACCTTGAGTATCATACTAAAATCAAGGAAAAAATTTACCACAATCTGCTAACGATATTTTTTATATACGTTTCTACGTATTAAAAAACATCGCCGGCTTCTCGCCATACTCATTTACACCATTAGTTCCGGGAATCAGCATCAATACCACAACTAGAACCACATTGACTAAGGGTATAAAAATCAAGACACTAAGCCAGCCACTAATATTTGCATCTCTACAGCGATATGAAGTTCCCCACGCTATCGCCCCAAAATAAATCGATATAAAAATCCATGTGCTATCAGATATTGGTTTATCCGATACCCCTCTATAATAAAAATTTATCAAACTCGTCGCGAACGAAGAGTAAAGAATGTAGGTAAACGGCATGCTGAGTAAAATAAAACATAAATATTTAACTCTTCCCCACCTTCGAACTTTATACTCATGCCTTGCAAACGCATCTCTTTCGTCTTCAACCGTTTCATTAGGTGTCTTATATGGGTTATTCATCATTGCTCCTTAAAAAGCTTAAAGCAGCCGGAAGACAATCATCCAGATATAGAACTATATAAATTAACGATTTAATCTATTTATTTTTTTAGGTTTTATTTTTGAGCAACAACCCAAAATAGAATAAAAAATCGGATGTCCTTATTTTGAACTTGCAAGCAAAGAACCCGCAGCGCAATAAGCAAAACCACTGAAGCCATTCTCATACCTAATTAGGCTTTTTGAATCAACTAATCCCGCCAATTTACTAGACAAAATAGCAAACATAGAGTCAAGCAGGATCGCGACAATCCAAAATATCGAAGATAGCAGCGCTATTTGCGGCAAATATGGCAGTGACTGAACAGTGAATTGGGGCAGAAACGCACTGAAAAATAAAATTGTTTTTGGGTTCGTTAATGATACCCAGAAGCCCCGCTGAAAAGATCCTATTGCCGAAACTTGTGATGGCCGTTTGCCCCCTCTAAATGCCGCTAAAAGATGACTAATCCCAAGATACAGTAAATATAAAACACCGACCCACTTGAGCCAGAAAAACCCTTTGGTGAGTATTGTAAGTAAATATGATGTTCCTAGTGCTGCAATAAATAGCTGGACCCCCATAGCCGCGCTTGTACCTGCTACAGTTTGCAGTCCCCGAACCTTACCATGCGTGATACTTGTAGATATTATTACCAGTACATTGGGTCCTGGTATTACGATAATACCGATTGAAACAAGAACAAAAATTAATATATCCACTGTAGCCTCGTACGGTTTTGATGCTTAACGCCGTGCTATACGGCGAACGGAGCAACGCGTCGTGAGTCCGATGCGAAGTGCGCACATGAACACTCTGTTAAGCTTTTTGTTTGTAAATAATTTTATTGTCTTCATAGTCTTTAATAATAAATTGCTTGCCGCCAAAAAACCCTTCTTCGATAGGCTGCTTAATGATGCAGCCTTTAACTTGAACATACTCATAGGCTTTGTTGATGTTACTTACCTCTATCAGAAATAGATTTGATGCGTAGGATTTTTTCTCAGGGTCTTGAGCTAGCAACAATTCACCATGTTCATTTTCCAAAACTACGTAATCCGGATCTTTGATTGAGCTTTTATAAATACATTTGAAGTCAAGAAAATCTTCATACCAAGATATCGATGTTTCTATATCACATACTTTAACAATTGGTTTCATTTAGATTCCTGGTGAAGCTTAACGCCTCGGGTTGGAGCTGACATGGAGCGCCAGCGGGAAATGGTAGTCCCAGCCGAAGGCGACAACACTGCCTTGTTAGGCGCTTTCTGTTTTAACATTTTTGTATGATTTTTTTACTATGCTTTCTAAAACATTTGTATTGATATTTTCAAGCTTAGAAATATGTAGACAACCGCCAGAAAACTTATGGTTACCTAATCTTTGATAAAGTTGCTCGCTATCTGGAAAACCAGCTAAATAGCAAGAGAATGTTTTAGATCTAGGCGCAAAACCGACTTTACAGAGTTCAGCAGGTTTTCCATTCGCATATTTATAGAACCTTTTCCCAAACCCAATTATTTTGGCACCCCACATTTTGGGTTCCTGACCAGTTGCAGCTGAAAAGACTTCTACTAGCTGCTTGCAATCTCGACGCTTAATTTCATCTGAGATCGATTCTATAAATTCGTCAACGCTCGCTTCAGTTTCTTGCGTCTTTCTTTCAGCCACCACTGTTCCCTCCAGTACGCTTAACACCCACGCAACCGGCGAGCGGAACATCGTGGAGTGAGTCCAGGTCAAATTGCGTTTTTTGCAAATTGGGCGCGGTAGGTGTGTTTGTTAGGCATTTTTTAAAAACTTATTCTCCAACCGGTGGTTCCCATAGTTCGATTTTGTTCCCTTCTGGGTCCATAACCCAGCCAAATTTCCCAAACTCCGATTCATCAGTTTTTTCAAGAACGTTACACCCTTCATTTCGAAGAGCGATTAAGAGCGCATTAAGATCAGCCACTCGATAATTCACCATAAAAGATGATTTACTCGGCGAAAAATTCTCACCGTCTCCAATCATCCAAGCCGTAGTTCCGGAATAAGGATTGCCCGATTGGTCTACCCATCGAAATGATGTTCCACCCCAAACTTGAACATCTATTCCGAGGTGTTTTTTGTACCAGGATTGAAGCATTACTGGATCTTTCGCCTTTATAAATACACCACCTATTCCTGTTACTCTCGTCATATGATCGCTCCCCGTGTCGCTACTATGAACTCCACTACCTATTTCAGATGTATTCTGCCCCTAAGACATTACCGAAATAAAACATAAGAACCATACATAAAAATTTTTTTGGCCACTCATTGAATCTTCCGAATGATGAATAGGTTTACTTACGGAATGCCTAACGCCCCAATAACCGGGCGCGCGCTTTTCGCGCGTCCGGTTATTGGGGCGTTAGGCATTTACTTTACCGCTATATAGATGGAAACACTATTCACGCCTTCATAAACTTCGAAATCGCTAGTATAGGCCCGCTCATACTCGTTATTTTTATTTGAAAAATATTCCCATACTTTTTGCCAAGCGAGTACTACTGCTTTAGACGGATCGCCTTCGCTTCTAAAAACGAGATACTTTCCACCTTTAACTTTTGCTACCTTGTAGCTCGAATTGGCTTCCTGGGCCTTAATACCCGCTAGTACGGAATATTGTCCATTAACATCAGATTCATAATTGCTGTACACCCCATAGATTGGATTGCCATTCAGAGACTTTCCGTAATGCTTTGTATAAAAACTTTCCCAAAGACCGGGAATCTTCGGATCACTCGAATTCATTTCAAGTTCATTGGTGGTCGAAATTTCAATTCCAATAACATTGAAGGGCTCTACATCTATGAGCTCCATATCAGCGTCTCCATATACATAGTTCACAAAAAAC
Organism: Aurantivibrio infirmus; assembly: GCF_054767315.1. Classification (NCBI taxonomy): domain Bacteria; kingdom Pseudomonadati; phylum Pseudomonadota; class Gammaproteobacteria; order Cellvibrionales; family Cellvibrionaceae; genus Aurantivibrio; species Aurantivibrio infirmus. Next base: position 1,327 of record NZ_BAAFSK010000002.1, on the reverse strand, counting down.
ATAAGCGGCATGATTAGTAAATAATGTTTCATAACGCTCCAACCAGCGGCGAGCGAAACGAAGTGTAGCGAGTCCACCGCAAACCGCGCTTTTTGCGGTTTGTGGGCGCTGGGTTGGTTTGTTATATTTATAGCTCACAGTTCTCATAATACTTTTCAAATAGCTCTATTGCTTTAGACTTCGGTAGATTAAGCTCTTCTAGATTGCTAATCGCTCGATTAATCATGTGCTCCGCACTTTCTTTTGGGTCAAGTGAGATTTCTTGCTCACCAAGACCACTAAAATGCTTAATATTATTTCTCACATCATTCATAGCTTTACGAAGTTCATTTTCATCTACTTCTTCGCCATGCAATGCTTGAACGATCATTCTTTCCGTTCTGGCAAATGAGTAAAGTGCGGGTTCTTTACCCAACAACTTTAAAATTGAACCAAATACATTTTCAGCTGCACCAGCAAGAGTAATAGATGAAAAATATTCGTCGCCGATAAAGTAGAGTTTAATTGCAGCGTCCAGTTGAGCTTTCGCAATATCTACCTTCTTATAATGCTCAATCATCTCGATGACTCTAAGTAAATATAACGCCTTTAGCATGCGAAAACAGTTGTGTAGCGAAGCGAAACGACTGGTTTTCGCAGTGCCTAAACTTGTTATATTTTTTTGTTTTTCTTGGTTCCTGGTAATATCCCTTTAACGCTAAACCTTGCAACTAGAATAGCAATTACGATAAACCCGATTACGCCAGCCGTACCACCCGCCTTTCTACCTAAAGCTTTATCTAACTCTATAGCTTCCGCGCCTGAGGCGACACTATGTGCGTATAGTGATATTGCCTCTGTCATAGCAAAAACATAAATGACGCAAAACAATACGAACCAAAAAAACCCACATATACACCGGATTGATACCGACCTTTTTACCGTCTGAAGATTTTTATCTGAAGCTGTACTTTCCAATGTCATTGTCTCCCTCGATTGAAATATAACGCCCGTAGCACGGGAAAATTTGGAGCGCAGCGGAAAACTTTTCCCGTGCCTGCGCTTGTTATAGCCGCGACAGTTTGCAGCTAATTTAAAACACGTACCGGAGCCACTGTGAAGGCAATTTTGCTAGTGGCACCCCTCGGAACGCGAACGAAAAATTCATGTTGGAACTTACCACAATTTTAAATACGAGCGAACGAACAATAAGATGTTTAATGTGCCACGCTGCTAATTATTGATTACCTAAAAGAACACCGTACTTATTTTTATACTACGTACTCAATCGATTGCTGTTTAAAACACTTACCGCGAAGAAAATTAATTCTTTAACTCTAGAGCGCAA